>JANQEO010000354.1 GCA_028278325.1 Candidatus Binatia bacterium | reverse complement strand
GGCAAGACGATGCTGGCGCGGCGGCTCCCCGGGCTTCTGCCGAGGCTCAGCGCGGCGGAATCGGTCGAAGTGACCAAGATCGCCTCGCTGGTCCGAGCTCGTCCCCCCGCGGGCCTCATCGCGACGCGCCCCTTCAGGAGCCCGCACTCGGGGGTCAGCACGGCGGCCCTGATCGGCGGCGGCCCGATCCCCCGCCCCGGAGAGGTCAGCCTGGCCCACGGTGGCGCCCTCTTCCTCGACGAGCTCCCCGAGTTCCGCCGAGACGCCCTCGAGGCGCTGCGGCAACCGCTGGAGGACGGCCGCGTGACCGTCGTCAGAGCTCGGGCGCGGGCCACGTTCCCGGCCCGCTTCGCCCTGATCGCCGCGATGAACCCCTGTCGCTGCTCGTATCTAGGCGATCCGAGACACGAGTGTCGCTGTACGCCGACGGAGATCGAACGCTACCGGAACCGTATCTCGGGTCCGCTGCTCGACCGCATCGACCTCCATGTCGAAGTGCCCGCCGTGACGCTCAGCGAGCTCAAGGGAGGCGGAGGCGAACCGAGCGAGGTTGTGGCCCGGCGAGTTGATGCGGCACGGGAGATCCAGCGGCTGCGCCTCGGACAGGACGCTACCTCGCCGGTCAATGCCTCCATAAACGACGCTCTGTTGCGACGCCGCTGCCGGCTCGAGTCTGGTGCAGAAGGGCTCCTCGATTCTGCTTTCGAGAAGCTGGGCCTCTCCGCTCGGGCCATGACTCGGATCCTCAAGGTCGCGCGCACGGTTGCGGATCTGGCGTCCGAGGACCGGATTGGTCCGGCGCATGTCGCCGAGGCCATCCAATACCGGGCGCTCGACCGGCGGATGATCAGCTAGCCATCGTTTGAGTCGATCCTAGTTCAGCAAGCGGATGGGATCGCCCTGTCGCACCGTCCCTTCCACGAGTACAGCGCCGTAGACTCCACACTTGCCGTCGTGACCCCGACCGACTTTCTTCAGAACCTCTGGGTTCTGTGCGGCCGTGTCCAGATCGAGGCAGATCATCTTGCAGCGGGGGTCCCGCTCCAGAATCGACACCACAGCCTTGGAGCCGATACCCAGCTCTCGCCCGACGAACTCGTCCTCGGTGAATCCGGGAGATGAGTCGAGATCCAGATAGATGTTCGCCCTGAAGCGCCTCAGGTCGAGGTCGATTCCCATCTCCTGCTCGAGTTGCTGTCCGGTCTGGACCGAGAACAGGGACAGCGGCCGGCAGTCGGTCATCGACCGATCCGAACGCTTCAGGCTGAGGGCCGGCTCCCCGTCGAGGCCGTCACGCAGCAGATCCGGCAGGACCGGGTCGTCAACGGCCAACAGCTTGCCTGAGGGCGCTTCAACCTCGACGGCGAGCTCGGCCGGATCCGCATAGAGTGGCGTTACCCCCGGCCCGATCTTCTGCCTCGTGCAGATTGGCCGGCCCCTCTGCCGCCGCCGGGTGCCGAAAGCGCGGAGAATAGAGCAGCATCGATGGCCGCTCGCGCCCAGTCAGCCAGGGGAATCCCTCGGGGCCCCCCGAGCTCGTGAAGGCGAGAACACGATCGCCATCGACACCTGCGAACCCGAGGAAAGCGGTCTCGAGTTCTTCACCGCGCATACTCTTCACCGGATAGCGCCAGAGACTGTGGACCTTTCCCTCAATGCCCATGGTGAGATCTCCAGATGAGCATGGCAGTCATCCATCGAGCGGCCCGTGTATCGCTGCGGTTTCTAGCAAGCGGGCGGCAGTGAGCGCATAGGTGAGAGCGCAAAGCTCCATGTCGCCACGCTTGATGAACTCATTGGGACCGTGAGAGACGCTCAAGAGCCCCGGCCCGTAGGCAAAGGCAGGAACAGAGTGCTCCGCGTAGAAACGAGTCTCAAGAATCCCGGGACAAAGCTCGAAGCGCGCTGGCTCACCCGTGACCATTTCGATGGACTTCCCCAAAGCGCGCGCCGCGGGATGATCCTCGGAAACTCCCGCTGGACGTGCTTCTTGAATGGTTTCGACGTCGATCTCAACCCCGTCGCTCCGCACGGTATCGACGATGTCCGACAAGCGTTGTCTTTCCTTATCCAGGTCCTCTTCCGGGTTGAGACGGCGGTCGATAGTGAAAGTGCAACGGTCGGGAACGAGGTTGAAGTTGTCACCCCCTGCCACCTCTCCACCCATCATCAATATGGAACGACGCGCGGGCGCAGGCTCGATCGGGAACGCGGTGACCCTCCCTTCCACCTCCTCCTTCAACTGCCGGAGAGCGTCGGCGACCAGGAGCATGCGCTCGAAAGCATTGACACCCCGAAACTGGAGACCGACGTGCGAGGGACGGCCCTTCACTGTGACTCGCAGCGTAATCGCGCCGCGGCTCGCGTGCCAGACAAGACCTCCCGTGGGCTCGGCCGTGAACATGGCAACCGTGTCCTCTTCGACCAGTGTCCCGTCCTTGCTCAAGGCGCGGGAGCCGAGTTGTCCTCCGGTTTCTTCATCGGGGACGATCTGCAGCACGACGCTTCCCTTCTCGGGAAGCCCGGATTCCTTCATGGCATGCATGGCGTAGACCATCGAAGTGATCCCGCCTTTCATGTCCGATGAGCCACGACCGACGATAGTGTCCTCGGTGAGTGCTGGCTCGAACTGCTCCGGGCTCTGGGCGGGCACGACGTCTGCGTGGCCGTGGAAATAGACACGAGGGCCTCCGTCACCCAGGCGGGCCTTCAGCCAGCACCTAGGATTGTCCCGCTCCTCCTCGCCTCCCGGCACCGGACGGATCTCCGAGTGGACTCCAAACGAGCGAAGTTTGTCAGCAATGGCGCCAAGGCATTCCTTATAGAGCTGCCCCGGTGGATTCTCACTGGGTATACGGATGAGCTCCATGGTGAACAGTGCCATCTCGTCCCGATTCGGCTCGAGAACCCGTGTCAGGGCTTCTCTTCGTCTCTTCATTGCCCCACGCCTCTTGCCACTCCTAGCCGCGGACCGAAAAAGGCCTGTGCTCATCTTCAGCCCTCCGTAAACTCCAATTCAAGTTGCATCAGAATGCGCGGGATGGACAGGCCGCGCATGACTACGTTCTCGTCTCGTACGACTCTGAAGCCAAAGCTGTCAAAAAACGGCTTGGCGGTAGTGCTCACTTCAGCGTAGAGCTTGCTCACTTCGCGGTCCTTGGCAGTGGCCACGATCTTGTTCATTAGGGCAGAGCCCACACCCTTGCGTTGATGGCCGTGGTGGCAGTAGAAGCAGTCTATGTGACCATTCCTTTCCAGTTCGGCGAAGCCAACGATCTGACCACGAGACTCCGCCACGAACGGACGCGTCCTCGTGAACCTGATCTTCCACTCCGTGTGATCTCGACCCTCCAGCGGTGCCCAGGCATTGATCTGTGCGGTTGAGTAATCGCGAGCATTCACGCGATGGATCGTGTTGTAGTAGATATCCGCGAGCGCTGTCGCGTCTCTACCCCGGTACTCACGAACATTGATGCTCATCGTTCCCTCTGGCTGCCTCTGAGACGGCCTCGGAGCTGAGAAGTCTGCGGTAGCACACTTCGCTCCAGCGCCTGGCTCGTCGCCTTTTGATAGACGGCGAGCAACATAGTCCGCCAGTATCGGAGGCGAACCCTCCCCCCAGCCTTCGCGCGCTGTTGACGATGGAGCTTCTCCAAGTCGGCATACACGGGACTTAGGTGGCTCATGCGCTTGCTCTCCTCCATGAAAGAGGCCATTTCGCCAACGGTGTCCCAAGAGAACTCGAACTCGAAGCGAGCATTCCGGCGACGGACAAACCATCCACCCTCGAGAACGCGCTTAATTGCGCGATCCGCAGCGACATCATCGGCAACTGCTCCAGATGCATCAACCACTCCAACCCGTATCGCCTCCGCCGGAGTAACCACCTCGATGGGGCATTGCTCTGTGTGGAGCGGGCGTAGATCCACAACGATCCCGTTCGCCGAAAGAACACGCCAGATTTCCTGCAGGGCATCGACCATGCCTCCATGTGGAAGGCATCACAAGGACCACGCAAGCAGCGCAATGTCGAAACTGCCGTCGCGAAACGGCAAGGCCACGGCACTCGCCCGCAGGAACCTGACGTGCCCCTTCAGATGGGAGGGGCAGGCGTCGACTGCAGAGGCTACCTCCCGCGCCCCAGGCTCGATACCTACAACGAACGGGGACTCCTCCGCGTAGCGGAAAGTCAGCCGACCGTCTCCGGAACCGACCTCGAGCACGCGTGAGTTGAGGAAATCCGCTGCGTCGAATAGCGCCTTGGGCTCTGCTCCTTGAGGATCGAGCTCACTCGCCATATGTTCCCCCTCTAAGGCACGAGACGTCATACCTCGTCGCGCAGCGTCGCGGAAACGCGACTCGGCCGCGGTCGCGAACCACTACTACACTTGGGGCTGCGGGATGATCCGGATGTAGGGCAGCGGCTGTTCCCAGCCATCGGGGTACTTCGCCCTGGCGTCCTCGTCCGACACCGCCGGCAGGATGATCACGTCGTCGCCTTGCTGCCAGTCCGCGGGCGTGGCCACCTGCTCGTTGGCCGTCAGCTGGACGGAGTCCAAGAGACGCAGGATCTCGGCGAAATTGCGCCCAGTGCTCATGGGGTAGGTGAGCGTAGCCCTTATCTTCTTGTCGGGTCCGATGACGAAGACCGATCGGGCGGTCGCATTGTCCGCGGGTGTCCGGCCGTCACACGTCTCGCCCGCGTCGGCCGGCAGCATGTCGTAGAGCTTGGCCGCCTGAAGCTCTGGATCCCCAATCAGGGGGTAGTTAGGCGCGTGGCCTTGTGAGGCCTCGATGTCCTTGGACCAAGCCTCATGATCGTCCACTCTGTCAACGCTGAGGCCGACTACTTTGCAATTGCGCTTCTCGAACTCGCGCTTGAGGCTGGCCACCAAGCCGAGCTCGGTGGTGCATACTGGCGTGAAGTCCTTGGGGTGAGAGAAGAGTATGGCCCAGCTGTCGCCAATCCACTCATGGAACCCGAGCCTCCCTTCCGTGCTCTCAGCCTCGAAGTCTGGAGCGGTGTCTCCCAAACGAATCGTCATCTCTTTCTCCTTTCTTGGTCGTTCCAGCCCTTTCAACCGGCCGTAGCCAGCACGGTCCATGGATAGACAATCAGTCTTCGACGAGCGGAACCCAGTCTCATCGCCTGCCTGGTGATTCAAAGACAGCTTGCCGCGTCAGCTAGTCGCTATCGCTATCGCTCCGGCTCTTTCTACCGGCTGCAGCTAGGACGGTCCATGGACAGACGATGAGTCTTCGATGAGCGCCGGCTGAGCGGCGGAGCCCCCTCCGGAAGCACCTATAATCGGTAGACCAACTGGACACCACTCCAGGAAGAGAGTCTTGAGCGATTCCAGGGAAATTCTGCGCTTCGGCGACTTCGAGCTCCGGGTCGCGAGCGGCGAGCTCAAGAAGGGCGGCGTAGCCGTCCCCCTACAGCCTCAACCCCTCCGCGTGCTGGCGTTCATGGCCAGTCGCCCAGGTGAACTCCTCACCCGAAGCGGGATCCGCGACTCGGTATGGGGGGATGACGTTCACCTGGAGTTCGATCAAGCGCTCAACTACTGCATTCGCCGCATCCGGGCCGCGCTCCGCGACGACGCCAAGGAACCCCGTTTCATCGAGACGCTTCGACGCCGCGGTTACCGCTTCATCGCACCTGTCACCCGCAGTGCAATAGCCCGTACGGTTGCCGATTCCGCCGGGACGGTGGTCGTCCTGCCTTTCGTCGACCTCGGCCAAGATCCCCAGGACTATTTCAGCGACGGGCTGACAGAGGAGATGATCAACGAGCTGGGCCGTCTTCGACCGCGAGGGCTGCGGGTGATTGCTCGCACTTCGGCAATGAAGTACAAAGGCACGAGCAAGAGCATCCGAGAGATCGGGCAGGCACTCGGTGTAGAGCACGCGCTAGAGGGAAGCGTGCGCCGGGAGGGCGAGCAGGTGCGCATCTCCGCTCAGCTGGTGCGAGTGAGCGACCAGACCCAGGTCTGGGCCGGGAGCTACGACACCGATTTGAGCGACATTCTGGCGGTGCAGCGCGAGGTGGTGCGCGTCCTTGCCAACGAAATCTGGCCCGAGCTGGTGTCGCAGACAACGCACGCTGAACCTCGGCGCCTCGACCCCGAGGCCTATGAGCTGTATTTGAAGGCGCGCTATTTCTGGCATCGGCGCACGGTGCCCGACCTCTGGAAGGGGGTTCGCTGCTTCGAAAAGGCGGTCAAGAAGGTCCCCGGTTATGCTGCGGCCCACACGGGGCTCGCAGACGTCTATCTGACCTTGCTCGACTACCACGAGCTCGCTACTCGTGATGCCATGAATCCGGCAAAGCTCGCCGTTGCCGACGCCCTGCGCCTCGACCCGACGCTCGCCGAAGCACACAGTACGCTGGGCCATCTCTCGCTGCATGCCTTCGACTGGATCTCTGCCGAGCGCGGCTTCCGTCGCGCGGTCGAGCTCAATCCGAGCTGCGCGATGGCGCATTTCTACTTCGCCAACTACCTGCTCGCGATGGGGCGCTTCGACGAGGCGATCGCTGAGGGCCGGGAGTCGATGGTACTCGACCCCGTCGCGGCGATTGTCGAGGCCAATGTCGCTTTCACCTACTACCACGCCGGTCGCTACGAGGAAGCGATCGACAGCTGTCGCCGGGCACTAAAGATGGACGCTCGCCTGTGGGCAGCACACTACGACCTTGGACGAGTCCATGTAGAGCTTGGCGAGCATCGGCGCGCGATCGATGCGCTGGAGAAGGCGGTGGAGTTCTCGGGGGAGAGCCAGCGGCCGCTCGCCGCGCTGGGACACGCCTGCGCCGTCGCAGGTGAACGGGCGAAGGCCGAAGCGATCCTGGAAGAGCTACTGCGACGTCCCGAAGGGCGTCACGTATGGGCGTATGGTGTAGCGGTCGTGCTGATTGGACTTGACCGAGTCGAGGAGGCTCTCGACTGGATGGAGCGGGCGTACGAGGAGCTGGACGCGGGCTTGGTATTCATCAGAGTGGACCCGCGGTTGAAGGCGCTCCTCGCCCATCGTCGGGTCCGGTCGCTCCTGCGCCGCATGCGTTTCGAAGGCTGAAGCCGGAGACGGGAACGGCGGCTACCCCTGCCGCAGCGCCGTCACGACCGCCACCCACACCGTTGCTAGAGGGATAGCTCTTCGAACAGGTCCTGAAGAACCCTCTTGCAGCGGTGAAATCGTGGGCGTCTGCCTCTCTCCCAATCCGCCACCGTTGTCGGATCGACGTCCATGCGCTGGGCAAGCTGTTTCTGAGAATAGCCCAGGCGCCGACGGGCTACCTTCAGTCGGTCAGCCGTACCCAAGGGTGGAGGTGAAGGGTCGTAGCCTAGGAACTCGAGAATGGCCGGCCAGAGGCGGATCTCTGGGTAGCTGCGGCCCTTCTCCCACATGAGTAGCGCTGCCTTGCTGCAACCGATTCGATCTGCGACCTCCCGTTGGAGAAGCTCTAGGTCCATCCGCCGCTTCCGGACATGGTCTCCCACCGTCACCAACTCCTCGGGATAGCCTGCCGGCTTCGGTTCCTGTCCTCCGAGATGGACATAGCCAAAAGGGAACGAACCCGTGTCGCTGCGGCCACTTAGGCGACCGGCGGCACGACTGCAGGTGCACGCCCAACGAGGTCGAGCGGTACAGGAGCCGGATCTCCGGCCCGTTGCTCGATCGAATCGACCTTCAGGTGGAGGTACCGGCCGTGACTCTCGGCGAGCTCAAGGGCTGCGGTGGCGAGTCGACGGATACGGTGGCCGAGCGGGTCGGAGCCGCTCGGGGGCTGCAGCGCTTCCGCTTCAGCCGCGGGGCCTCGACGACCGTCAACGCCGCCCTGCAGGACGCCCAGCTAGCTCGGCACTGCCCCCTCGATGCCGGGGCTCAGAAGCTGCTGGACTCGGCCTTCGAGAAGCTCGGCCTCTCCGCGCGAGCCGTGAGCCGCATCCTCAAGGTCTCCCGCACCATCGCGGATCTCGCCGGTCGGGAGCGGATCGCCAACGCCGACATCGCCGAGGCGATCCAGTACCGGACCCTGGATCGACGGATCGACGGCTGAATCGGCTCCCCGTTGACTTAGTTCAGAAGTAAGTCTAGTCTCTGACTATGATCCGCCTGAACATCCACGAGGCCAAGACGCACCTCTCTCGATACCTCGAGCGCGTAGAGAACGGCGAGACGATCGTTCTCTGCCGGCGCAATGTGCCAATCGCCGAGATTCGGCGTCTGCCTCAGCCTCGCGAGAGCGTTCCTCCGCCCGGGCTGTGGAAAGGGACGATCGAGGTTCCGGACTCCTTCTTCGAGCCGCTGCCTGACTGGCTCATGGATGCGTTCGAGGGCGAGGAAGGGGACGGAGACTGAGGGTCCTGCTCGACACCGCCCCGTTCCTCTGGGTTGCGAGCGACTCACCGTCCTTGTCGGCGGCCGCTTCGAAGGCTGTCGGCGACGTCGATACCAAGGTCTACCTGAGTTCCGTCTCCTCGTGGGAGATCGCGACGAAGCACGCGCTGGGCAAGCTCCCTCTTCCCAAGGCGCCCTCTGAGTTGATACCCGAAATCCGGAGGGCGTATCGGATCGCCGTACTCTCGCTGGACGAGGAGTCCGCATTGCAGGTGGATCGACTGCCGACGCTCCACCGTGACCCTTTTGACCGCATGCTGATCTGCCAGGCGATCGTGCATGGGCTCATCCTCCTGACGCCAGACGAGGAGATCCGCCGCTATCCAGTCCGCGTGCTCTGGTAGCGGTTGAGCCATCCCCCGAAAGTCGGACCGCGGATCTGCGAGAATTCTCATAATCCGTGAAGGAGGCAGAGAATGTCTGCGCTCGGTCATTCTCCATCGAATCGCACTCCGTCTCTGCGAGTGTCGGCAACGACTGCGCGAACCGCCTGGCTTACCCGGGCCGCGTAGCGCTCGTACAGGATCAGCGACTCGTGGTTCGCGCCGTCGACCGGGATCGGCCCTCGACCGCGCGAGGAAAGCTCGGCAATCGCGCGGCTGCCCGCCAGGATGCGCTCCCGGCGAGCGATGCGCCGTTGCCTGACTTCGGGATTTTCCGCCTCCTCGATCCGCCAGTCGGTCGAGTGGAGGACGACCACCGGCAGGTCGCCGAGGTCGTCGTTGTCTAGGGTCTGGTGGCAGGTTGCCGAGACATTCTTCAGGTAGCCGATCGTGACCCGGGCGGCACTCGGGGCGCCGATGTGCGAGCGGATCTCGGGCACCACGGCGGTCGGGTAACTCTCGTTGGACATGATGCCCCGATTGATGAATCGGAACGCCCCGAGACGTGCGAGGAGGGCGGCCGAGGCGCACTGCCAGTCACAGGGCACGACCTCCGTTTCGTCCTCCTCCAGGTACTCGGTCGGGATCCCCGGGTCGGGCAGCACCAGACCGACCACCTCGGAAGGGTAGAGGTTGTAGAAGATCCTCACCAGCATGCCACCCAGCGAGTGGCCAACGAGGACGTAGGGAGGCCGTTCCCCGGCGGACTCGAGAAGGAGGTGCAGCTCACGAGCGATCGCCGCACCGTCAAAGGCCCCCTGCCCCGCCTCGCTCCAGCCCAGGCCGGAGCGATCGTATGAGCAGACTCGAACGGAGGTCTCAAGGTCTCGCTGGACCCAGTGCCAGCTGCTGGACCATAGCTGCAGACCGGCCTCGAGGACGACTGTTGGAGCGTCCTCCCGCTTCTCGCCGATGCAGTGGAGGTGCATCCGGTGGCCGCCGACGTCGACCAGCCGGCCCGGTGGCGGAAAGCGCCTCGCGTCGCGGGCGGCAAGAGAAGCCTCGAGGATCGCAGCTAGACCGGCGGCGGCAAGGACGGCGAGCAGGAGGCCTCCCGCGATCCTCACCAGCCAGCGCCGGAGTGTGCGCCACGCGGATTGCTCGATCATGAGAGGGAGCGACCGGTGAGCCAGTAGACGACCCAGAAGACGACACCCAACGTGAAGCCCACGGCGCCGGCCTGGGGGTACGTGTCGATGAAAAAGGCCATCGAGAGCGCGAAGAGGAGGGTGAAGAGAACGGCCAGGCCGAGCAGCAGGTGGTGGAAGAGGAGGCGCCGGCGTGCGAGCAGGAAAGCCTTCATCTCGACATCGACCGGCCGCGGAGTCACGGCGGGTAGCCGGACCTTCTCGGCCGCGTGGACCAGCTCGGCAAGACGAGGGTCCTTCTTCATGCGCTCCTCGACCAGGGCTCGCGTCGCCGGGCTGGCGTCTCCCGCCAGGTAGACCGGCAACAGGTCGAGAACGATCTCTTCGTCCAGATCAGTCGACTTCATGGATTGTCCTCCTCGGTGAGGGCCGCAGACAGCCTGAGGCGCGCTCGGTGAACTTTGACTTTGGCCGCCGACAGCGAGATGCCAAGAGTCGTGGCGATCTCCGCGTAGGGCAACTCGTGCTCGACCCGCAGCAGGAATGCGGCCCGGTCCTTTTCCGGCAGGGAACCGAAGGCACGCTGCACGCTCGCCAGGGCCTCACGCCCGAGAAGCGACCGCTGGGCGTCGGGGGTCGGATCGGCCGCCTGCTCGTCGAGCTCGGCCGAATGGCGCGATCTGCGGTAGTGGCCGCGCACGACGTTTCGTGCGATGGCCAGCAGATAGGCCTTGACGGTCGGCAAGCGGAGCGTACCGTGATGCGTCCAGGCACGGGCGAAGGTCTCCGCCGTTGCCTCCTCGGCGATCCCGGCGTCACCGGACAGCCAAAAGGCGAAGCGATGAACGTCCGCGGCATAGCTTTGGTACAGCTCATCGAAGTCGATCACCGGCGCATCCTGAAGACACTATGCACCAAGGGCGCTTTGGTTACCGCCGCACGCCAGACGAGGAGATCCGCCGCTCTCCGGTCCGCGTGCTCTGGTAGCGGTCGGTACGGCAGGAGCCGGACACGGGCACCTTGCCACGACCGTAGGTCGCGAAGGACTCTCTACCGAAGGGCCTGTCCCGCTACTTCTTGATCTTGGCGACGAAGATGTCGTTCCCGCCGAGATTCCTCTTCTGGCCCGCCCTGCGGGTCGGGAAGCGCTGGGAGTTCGTTGCGCCCACAACGTAGGTCGCACGCGCGCGGTCCACCGCGACCGAGTAGACGACCTCGGTGCCGAT
>JANQEO010000338.1 GCA_028278325.1 Candidatus Binatia bacterium | reverse complement strand
CTTCGGGTTTCCTTCCTTGTCCTTTCCCACCTGGACTCTGCCGTCGTACTCTGCCGTAGCCCCGGGTCGAACGTACCGACCCTCACCCTCCGGGAGCAGCTTGACCGGCTGAGGGAAGTCGGCCCCGCTTTTCCGCAGATAGTGGTACGTCACCTGGGCTTTCGGGCGCTTCGCATCCGTCCGAATTGCGAACGACTCTCCCGGGAAGTTGGGAACGACGTAGTAGCCTTCCTCCACTGCCCGGCGGATCTTGCGGTAGAAGTCGAGGCGCTTGCCCTCGCGCTTGAGGCGGCGTGCAATTCCCTTCGTGTTCCACTTGTGCTTGCGGGCCGCAGTCAGCTCGGCGTGCAGCTCGGCCAGCTCGCGGGTCACGTCGGCGAGCTTCTCCTTCGCCCACTCGGCCATGTGCTTGTTCGCCGTCTCCATGGCGGTCGGGGTCGTTGCGATCAGGGTTCGTTCCATGGTGTTCTCCTATGTTGGGTGGCGGAGGAGCGGTTGCGGTAGGTCAGCGTCGAGCTCCGTTCGCTTGCAGAATCGGCACGATTCGCACCGGGACGCCAGCGCGCACCGCTTGCTGAATCATGTCCCTCGTGCCCGGGCTCTTGCCGTCCCAGAAGGCCAGTACGCGGTCGGGGCAACCGCTCTGCAGCATGCGCATGTTCCGTATCGGACCCGCGGCTAAGCCGTGCCGTTCCCAGTCAGCTTGGTAGCTCTCATGCTCGTAATCATCTTCCCACTTGGCGATCCACTCTTCGATCGCCAGTGCCGCGCATTGGTCGGCTCCATCACTGCCACCCTCGATCACGACCAGCTTGCGATCTCCGGTATCGTCCATCATCGATTGATGCTCTCGGCTTATGTGGCGGCTTACCTCTTCCTGATCGCGGTACCAGCGGCACCCGCAGACTAGGAGTCGCATCGGCTGCTCCCTTCTCTCATCGCCTCCTCACCGCCCGAACTTGATCCCAGCCGGGCACGGGACCGGCTAAGTCCACTATGCGCTCGCCGATTCTGAGCGCGTC
>JANQEO010000324.1 GCA_028278325.1 Candidatus Binatia bacterium | reverse complement strand
GCGCGCCTTCGCCGCGGAGATCTCCTCCTCGGCGATCTCCATGCAGCGGAAGGTGTGGGCGATGGTGCCGGCGACGCCGGCGCCGAGGAGTTCGCCTGCGGCGGTGAAGAGGCCGTTCGTTGTCTCGTTCTTGCGCACTTCCTGTCCTCCGAGTTGCGAGGGGTCGGTCCCTCGCCGGACCCGGGGACCGACCTCGAGCAGCGCCGGAGGACAGGCGGCAGCGACGCGTACAGGGGTGCGCCGGAGCCCGCTGCGGGGACCGTGACGACCCGTCGGGTCGGCGCGGGACCTGCGAGAGGCGAAGACGCAAGCGGCCCAGGGGCCGCGGCCCCGCGCGGAGTGCCGCCGACGCAGGGGCGAGACGACACGGCCAGCGTGCAGCCGCGTCGAGTCAGAACAGCGTGAGCTGGGAGCGCGTCCGCTGAAGCTCGGCGTGAGCCGCCTTCGCGAGCTCGCGGAGTGCCCGGAGCTGGCAGCGACCCGCGAGGAGGTGACACCAGGCCATCGCGCGTGCGGTGGCGCCGGCCTCGTCCGGCGAGAGCCTCCCGTGCCGCTCGCGCAGGACCTGCTTGAGCGCGCCGCGCAGCGAGGCCTCCTCCTGCTCGATCGACTCGCGGAGCCAGGCCATGCGTGCCTCGGGGTCGCGTTGCGCGCGAGCGGGAATACGCTCTTCGATCAGGTCGCGGTAGGGGACCTTCCGCGTCCGCAGGGCGAAGCCGCCGGGCGAGTAGCCGCATGCGGGGTCCATCCGCCAGGTGTTCGAGAGGGCAGGGGCCTCGAATTGGTCGACGCGCGGCCAGCGCCCGTCCCGGCGGTCGTCTGCGTAAGAGAAGGGATCGGGATCCCAGCGCTGCGCGCGCCGCCGCTCGTCGCGCGCGCGGGCCTTGGCGCTGTCGGCCTCACTGTACTGGTGCTCCGGGGGGTCGAGGTCGGCGCGGCGGATTTGCTGCTCCCAGCTGAGCGAGCCATGCCAGGCTTCCCACTCGTCGCGCGTCGCGAAGCGCGGGCAAGCGGGCGGCAGCGAGCTGTCCGGCCCGTGGTCGCCGATGCTGATCCCATGCTGTCGATCGATGGCCTGATGGTCCATCTCAGTACTCCTCGGGGAGGAGCACCGTCGTCAGCGAGCGATCGGCCTCGGTGATGATCCAGAATCGCACCCCTTCGCGCGTCGTGTACGACGAGAGAAGCCGCGCCCTCGCGTTTATGGCAGCTTCGTTCTCCTCCACGTCCTCGGGGCAGACGTTCCCCCAGTCGCCCGACACGTGGCGCCCGAGCGCCCGCAGCATCTCGCCGTTGGGGACCCGCTCCAGCGCACCGGGCGTGCTCACGAGCCTGCCGAGTCGAAACCTCGCCCTCGCCATCGTCGCCTCCTCGTCCAACGGGTCGCCGCTGGCCGACCGCTCCGCGGCCAGGGCCCCCGGCCTCTGGCCGCTCGCAGCCATCCGCCGCGTCCGGAGGAGGCGGGGTCAAGGACGCCGAAGGCGAGCGCAGCGGTGCCTTGACGCTGCCGGCGGACGCGGCATCGCCTGTTAATCAGCTCCCGGGAGAACGAAGGGGAGCCCGCCGGAGATCGGTCTAGTTCGGTCCACGGCACCACGAAGGGATGCCGTTGGGGGTGTGGGAGAGAGCGCCAGCGGCGGCCCGGGTCAGGGCGGAGGCGCTGTGAGTTGAAGCGCGCTCAAGGGGATTGCAGGTAGCCCCCCGAGGGGATGAAACGTGGTTGCTGTGCCCCACAAGGGACCTCAGATAGCAGATTTGCTACCTAGAATGTCGACTAGCAGCTCGCCTTTGCAGCATCCCGGGCCGGAGGGGCTCTTCTGGGCGGCTACCCAACTGGCACGAATGATGCGATGGGCGGGGGTGAAGGAGTTGCGACTTCGATGACCACCCACGCGCCCCAGATTGCCTCGCGGGGCCCTGTCAACGGCTTGCTGGCCGTCGAGGGGCTCAGGACGGCCTTCTTCCTGAAGGGCGGACACGTGGCCAAAGCCGTGGATGGTGTGGAGCTATCGGTGGCGCCTGGGGAGATTCTCGGGCTGGTCGGCGAGAGCGGCTCCGGGAAGACGGTTCTGGCGCTCTCGATCCTCGGCCTCGTCCCGTCGCCGGGAAGAGTGGTCGAAGGACGAGTCCTCTGGAGGGGGACAGATCTCGCTGTCCTCCGGGAACGCGAGATGCAAGCGATCCGCGGCTCCGAGATCGCCATGATTTTCCAGAACCCGCATCTCTCCCTAAATCCGGTCTACTCCATCGGCCGCCAGATTGCGGCAGTCGTGAGACTTCACCGAGGTCTTGGCAGGCGAGAGGCCAAGGAGGAGGCGCTGAGTCTTCTCGAGACGGTTCGCTTCCCGGAGCCCGGACGGCGCTTCCACGACTACCCGCACGAGCTTTCCGGCGGGCTCTGCCAAAGAGCGATGATTGCGATGGCCCTCGGCTGCAAGCCGTCGCTTCTGATCGCGGACGAGCCGACCTCGTCCCTCGACGTGACGATTCAGGCGCAGATCATCGACCTGCTGCTCGAGCTGCGCGAGACGGCGGGGATGGCCATTCTTCTCATCAGCCACGACCTGGGTGTGGTGGCGCAGATATGTGACCGCGTGTCCGTCATGTCCCAAGGGAGGATCGTTGAAGAGGGCGCGGTGTCCGACGTGTATCGGTCTCCCGAGCACCCCTACACCCGCCTTCTCCTCGACTCTGTTCCGGTGCCGGACCCAGCGCGCCGCCGGCAGGCACGTAGCAACCGGTCCAGCCGAGACGCTTGCAAGCCTGCAAGACCTGGTGACCTGAGCGAAGCGAGGGGGCTCTCCTAAGAGAGGTGATGTAGCAATGCCTGCCTCAATGGCTGGATCCCGTGGCGGCGCCATCGGCCGCTCTCATAGCTCCGAGTGGACCGGCTTCGTCCTCCGGCTCCTCGCCGGCGACGTCGGCTACTCCGAGCTCGCCGAGCGGCTGATGGGCGAATCCCGCCCTCGCACTGTCACGTTGGTCGTCAACAACACCTGCAATCTGCGCTGTGCTCACTGCTACCTGCAGGTGGAACGCTTGACGAGCCGCCCGCTCCGCGAACCCGAATGGCTGAGGGTGGTGGAATCGCTGGCCAGCGTCGATCCGGAACTCGTCTGTCTAAGCGGGAAGGAGGTCTTCGTCGACTCGCTCGGCGTGAATCTCTTGGCCAAGCTCCGGGCGGAGCGAGAGAGGGCTGGGGTCTCCTATCGGACGGGTGTCATCACCAACGGCACGCTCGTCTCCCGATTCCGGGAGGGCATCGTTGCAGCGGAGCCGAGCTACTTCGACATCAGCCTCGACGGCATCGCGGGAGATCATGACACCGTCCGCGGACGAGGAGCTTTCGCACGCGCATGGCCCAGCGTCCTTTGGGCAGCCGCGGCCTTCGGTGAGCGATTCTTCGTGAACCTTACTGTGCAGCGGCAGAACCACGGTCGGCTGCTCCAGAGCCTCCGCGTCCTGGCCGCAGCCGGCGTTCGGAACGTCGAGCTGGGGTTATACATTCCTCTCCCGTACACCTCGCAGGCTCTGGCGCTGAGCCGCCCTGAGATCGACGCGATCATGCAGGAGCTCGAGGGCCTAGCGTCGCTCGATCCGGGCTCGGATCTCACGGTTCACCTGGATCTCGACACCCTTACGCTCGAGCCTATGCTGGCGTTCCTCCGTTCGCGCTGGTTCTCTCCGAATGCGCTCCAAGAGGACGGCAAGGGCGAGCTCTTCGTGGAGCACCGCTTCCCGAACGGCGTAGCTCTCGAGATCCGGCTGGCCCCCTTCCCGGTGGGCGTCTCCCGGTCGGTTCGCATCACGCCTGAGGGCAACTACCTGGCGGCGGAAGACACTCTCGACACACGGTTCTACGCTGAGAACTCCCTAGGCAACCTCCGGGAGTTCGATTTCGACCTCGCTCGGCTGCATGCTCACAGCCGGCAGTCGGAGCGTCTCCCGGAGCTGCTGCGCCGGTTCTATGACGAGCATCTTCCGGAGCTGACCGCCGCTTTCCGCTCCAATTCCGCAGTGTCGGCGTACCACCCCGCGGCTAGGGCGGCGGCCTAGGAGAGATCCTTGGCAACATCGAACACTCGGATGGCAAGAGGGTTGGGATTCCGGCGCGCTGTTCTCCTCACGGTGCTCTTCGCGGCAGTCGCGATGGCGGACGGTTGCCGTCGAGAGACGGCGCCGCCGCCCGCCAACACGCTAACAGTCGGAGTCGAGAACGATCTGACGAATCTGGACCCCATCAAGTCCCAGGAGCCGTACTCGCTCCGGGTGATCGGCCAGATCTTCGAAGGGCTGGTAACTCTCAATGCGAGAAACGAGCTGGAGCCGGCGCTGGCCAAGAGTTGGACCCACAACGACAACTACGACACGTGGACATTCGAGATCAGGCCGGGCGTCTACTTTCACGAGGACGAGTTGTTTGGTCCGGACCGCACTCGGGAGGTGACGGCGCAGGACGTCGTCGAGAGCTTACAGCGCATTGTCTCCAAGGACTCTTATCCGCAGTTCGTTCTGGCCGACGCCATTCTGGGCGTGCAGGCGTACCAGGAGGGCACCGCCGACTCCGTGGCGGGGTTGCGGGTGACAGGGCCGAGGACCGTTGAGATCCGCTTACAGCAGCCTGAGCCAGCCTTTCTGCACCGCCTGACGTCACCCTGGTTCTGCGTCTTCCCGCGGGAGGCCGTCGCGCTGGGGCCGGACGTGTTCGGGCGGACGAAGGCTGTCGGTACCGGGCCCTTCAAGCTTGTATCCCGATTGGACAACGAAGTGGTACTCGCCAAGAATGAGCGGTACTGGCGCGGTGATGCCGGGGGCTATGCGAGGCTCGTGTTCAGGGTCATCAAGAACGAGCAGATCCGGCTTTCGGAGCTGAGGAACGGCCACGTCGACCTCATGGTCTTACCTCTGCCGTTGGTGCCCGTCGTGTTGGAAGAGCCGGAGAGCGCGAACGGTGAGCTGCCCCTGAACCCGGAGTTCGCGGGACGGTTCGCTGTGCGCAGCTTTCCCACCTTCAACTCGCACTTCATTGGCATGAACTGCGAGAAGATGGACGTGCATCTTCGCCGCGCCGTTAGCCTAGCGATCGACCGGCGGGAGCTGCTCCGGGCGGTCGTCCATGGGGCCGGGGTCGTGGCCACCGGGACGGTCCCTATCGACCTCTTGGGCTACGTGCCTCCCTACAACGGCGACATCTTCGATCCCGCGCGAGCGGTGGAGGAGCTGGCCAAGTCGAGCTTCGACCCAAGCGGCGACGAGATCGAGATCCTCGTGCATGAGAAGGACAACACTGAGAAGCTCGGACAGCTCGTCCAGGCACAGTTGGCGAAGATTGGAGTCCGAGTATCACTCGAGCGGCTGGACTACAACACCGTGGTGGGACGGATGATCCAAGGGGATACAGAGGCATTCGCCCTGGCCCTCGAGTACGTGTTCTCTGCACCGGAGCCGATCCTGAACAACATCTTCCACTCCGCCAAGATCCCGGTGCCAAACTTCTGGCGCTACAGCAGCTCCGAAGTGGACCGTGGCCTGGACGATCTGCGCCGCATCGGCGATCGGTCCGAGGCGAACGCTCGCGCCCAGAAGATTGAGGAGCAGATCATCGAGGACGCGCCCGCGGCTTTCTTGTATCAGCTTTCGAACCTGGTCATCTTTCGAGAAGGCATCGACGGCGTCTCGATCAATGGTCACAGCATTCCTTTGCTCTGGGAGGCAACTCCCGGCGGGTGACGGAGGGGGCCGATGGGGGAGGCAGAGGGGATTCTCCTCGAAGTCCCGGCCGGTGGCCGGCCGGCGGGTCCGCTTCCCAGCGCTCGCAGGACGGCCGTGCTGTCGCTAACAAAGCGGACGCTGGAGGCAGGGAGTCTATTCGCGGGTGTCGTCCTAGCCTCGTTTCTCCTTTTCACCGTTGTCCCCGGCGACACGGCGCGCACCATACTGGGGCCGAACGCGTCTGAGGCTTCGGTCGCGCGCCTGCGCTCGCAGCTCGGTGCAGACCGACCACTCCCGGAGCAGTTCGCCAAGATGCTGGGTGGTCTGGCGCGACTGGATCTCGGCCGCTCGGCGATCGACGGGCGACGCGTCAGCGACGAGGTGGTCACCAAGTTCGGCGTCACCGGGCGCCTTGCCCTGTTGAGCTCTCTCTTCTCGCTGGTCATCAGCTACGTCGTGACCTTTGCAGCATTCCGGTGGCGCGCCCCTTGGGTGCTGCTCATTAGTCGAGTGGGCGCGGTGACGCCAGCCTATTGCGCGGGCGTTCTGGCGGCGCTGTTCTTCGGTGTTCTCCTCCCGATCGTTCCCCTGTCCGGCTACGGAGCCGATGGAGGTCGATGGGCTGTGCTGATCCTGCCCGCGCTCGTGGCATCGCTCTACGCCACCGCCGCCATGACGGGCATTCTCCATGCGCGAGTTCAGGAAGCGTCGGAAGGAGGATACGCCCGCACTGCCGAGGCCTTCGGTTTCTCCCGTACCTCGGTCTTCCACCGAACCCTCTTACCAGCCATATGGGTCCCCTGGATCGCGGCGTGGGTCAACCAGCTCAGCGTGATATTCGTCGCGAGCTTCGTCTTGGAGGTGATCTTCACCATTCCCGGGACGGGGGTCCTGCTCGTCCAGGCCATTCAACAGAAGGACTTCCCCATTCTCCAGGGGATCCTTCTCGTGAACGCCGCTTTCTTCATCACGATGGCGTGGGCCAGCGACCTCGCTTTCCGATGGCTCGATCCGAGGACAAGGCCCGCATGAGCAGGTGGCTCGCCGCGCGTATCGCCGTCATCGCCTTGCTGGCGCTGACGCCTGCGGCGCTGATGCTCGTGGGTTCCAGCGGTGATCCCTACGCCGTCGAGACCGCACGTGCCTATCAGGGGCCTGGCTTCTCCCATCCCTTCGGGACGGACGGGCTGGGCCGCGACATGCTCGCCAGGACCGCGTACGCCGCCGGCCTCTCGCTGAAGGTCGTCTTCGAAGCAGTGGTGATTTCGTTTGTCCTCGCGCTCCTCTTGGGGGGAGTAGCCGGATACTGGAATGGACGCTGGCCCGACCGGAGCGTCTCGTGGATCATTTCGTTGCTCTTCACCGTCCCGTTCATTCTCATCGTGGTCGCCATCTTCGCCGTCGTGCGACCAAGCATCGAGCGAGCGTACATAGCCATCGGCTTCATCGGCTGGGCCGCACCGGCGCGGATCGTGCGGGCCGAGGTGATGCGGGTGCGAACATCGCAAGTCGTGCTCGCAGAGCGCGCCCTTGGCTTCTCGAGCGCCCGGATCCTACTGCGGACGGTCCTTCCCGTGTGTGCCCTTCCAGCGTTCCTCAGCATCCTCTTCTTCATCCCAGAGCTCATTGGTATCGAGGTCGGGCTCGGGTTCTTCGGCCTGGGTGCGAAGCCACCGACCCCAAGCCTCGGCGGCCTGATTTACAATGGGTTATCGGAGTTTTCCACCGGCTGGTGGCTGCCGCTGATTCCGGCGGCGGTCCTGCTGCTCTTGACGTCCTCGTTGGCGGCGGTAACCCGGCTGTTCGTGCTTCGCCCGTAGGAGAAAGGGTCCTATGCCGCTCCAGGCCCACCAGAAATCGACCCTGAATCCCATCTACCGCAGGGTCGAGATCATGGAGGAGTTCACGCACTCCGTACGTCGTTCATATGAGGAACTTGAGAAGAAACTCCAGGGCACTGGCTTCAAACTCAAAGAGCTTGACAAGTCTCCCTTTCAGTTCATCTCGCGCGCTTGGCCTCCCGATCAAGACGAGCCGGCCTTCTTCTATTACAGGTACTTCAACTGTCGGTCCTTCGATGATGATCCCAGCGCTCTATCGAAGGTAAGAGGAGCGCTCTACGAGAACATGAAGCTCACGGCGGGCTTCGAGGCGTACCTGGGATCGATTGACAGCGATTCGGCCGCGGTGAAGAAGGCAAGGAGTTGGCTTGCCGAGGAGGGACAATCCTCATCGAACGGCGCGGAATTGCATCACCACCTGCTCGTGCTCTTCTGCAACACGCCGGTGTTCGGGCTGATACCTGGAACGCTGCTAGAGATCATGACAAAAGCCGCGAGCAGTGCAGATTGCGGCGCTTCGATCCCAATGAGCTATTACGTGAAGACTGTGTCGCCGTTTCGCGGTGCGTCGCAATATCCCTCCTTGTCGATCACACCCCTGACTCGGGAGGGCCCCGGCAAGGAAAGGCTTGAGGAGCAGAAGCCGATTCACGAGAACGAAGCGGCGTCTGCGAGGGACTTCTTCCTCGAGGGGCCCGACTCTTGGTTTCGTTATGGACCTACGGCGGACGCCGGTCTGATCGGTATTCACATGCTCTGGCTGCCGGTTTTCGGCTTCTACGGGAAGGGCGGCTTGCCCGGTGGGTTCTTCCGCGGATGGATCTTCCAGTTCCTCGGAGAGAGGTGGCAGGGGCGGTTGAGCAACGAGTACCTCGCCTCGCTCGCTAAGTATGCTGGGATCTGTCATCTCTCGCTCCCACTACTGTCTGGCAGGCTCTTTGAACAGGCGCTTCGTGAGGTGCAAAGCGAGGACCTTGTCGAGCGCGACGCTCTGAGGACTCTGTGCGAGTACATCCACCGCGTAGGCGGATGGGCGAAGCCGAGCGTTGAGAAGAACCCAGTGTGGCTGGTCCCGGGCGGCAAGGTCTTTCATGTCGATCGAGCTGGGGCGGTGGAAGTCAGCCTCGAGTCTGGTCCGCTCGACGAGCTGTGGCGCTGGACGCAGGCAGCGAAAGGGGATGTGACGGATCGAGTGGCTATTCGCCTCGTTCCCCGGTCCGGGGAGTTCTGGGAACCCCCGGAGGAGGACTACTGGGCTCTAGTCGCCGCAGAGGTTCGGGAACTCTATCTGCACTTCAGCCTCATGGCCAAGCGCATCAACAGCGCCGAGGAAGCGAGACTCGCGAAGCTCGAAACCAGTCGAGAGGTTGCCCTTGCGCATACGTACAAGCGGGTATTGGCAAGGATTCCGGAGATGGTGATTGGTGCGGACCGCGGATGGGTCGACCTGAAGCAGGTCCAGCTCGTCGGGATCACGTCTACGTACCTCTCGTTCCAGTTTGCCTGGCGCCAATTTATCCGTAGGAGCCTCGAGATCGACACGGAGGGGGATTGGTACGGGTTGCAGGATTTCCTTGAGGCGATGTTGATCCCGATACTCGGGATCCACGCTCCAAGCGCTGCCGATTCACCAGATCTGGAGAAGCTCAAGCGGTATTGCCGGAGCATCAAGAGAATGTTGGATGCACGGGAGGATGTGCTTGGCAAGCGTGACTACGCGGAGTTCCTCATGGACGCTCGCACGCGCAAAGAGCTACTTGCCTCACTGACGCCGAGAGATCCGAAGACGCTAGTAGTCCAGTCCCACGATGCAGTCCAGCTCAACGGGCCAAGGCAGAAGACCTCATATTGCGCCCTCTCGCTTGCGTTACACGAGCTCTTGTTCAATGCGTTCAAGGCTAGCCGAGCGGAAACCCAGAGACTGTGGATCTCCGCTGGTACTGACGCCTTGGTCTTGTCCGATGAGCGTCCCACGTCATCACCTCTGGACCTGTCTTCCGAACGACTGATGACGATCGATGAGTTCTTGGAAGGACGCGATGGGTCAAGTAGCAGCTTTGGGCTCCGCACCATTGAAATGGTGCTCAGCGCAAACTGTATGGACTATCGCATCGCGGAATCCCAGGAGTTGGGCTTCGTCCGCGTCATAGGCAGGGCCTTTACCTCCGGACACTTTCGGGTAGCCACTTGACCGGGAACCAGACTATGAGCCGGTTCAGGATTCTAGTTGTGGACGATCAAGAAGTGGAGGGCTGGCAGAAGCTCATGAATGGGCTGAACCAGATCTGCCTGGTTCCGAGGCATCCGTGCCGGACCTGTCCCGACAGCGCGCCGTTAGCTTGGGAGATCATTGACAGCGAGTCTGCGAGCGAAGGTCGGACGGCATTCGAGATCGCCCAAGAGGTGATTGCGACGCGGCGCGACGAATTCATTGCCTTCATCTTTGATCTCAATCTCTCAAAGAACGGCTTCCTACCTCGGAGCTTCGATGGCCGCGAATATCGCGACGCGTTGTCCGTAGCTCGCGGCGAACGGTCATCCCGCCTTGCGGGCTTGGATCTGCTCAAGAACCTGCCCTACAACGAGCGGCCCAAGATCTTCTATACCGGATCAATCGAGGTTCGAGAGTACCTGAGGGCTTTCGACTACTTCGAATCACGCCTAGATGATGTTGAGTTCGAAGACATCAATGACGGGGCGATCGAGACGTGCAAAGACCGCCTAACCGCGATCTTGGACACGGAGAGGCGGAGAATCGTGGCGAGGATGCCGTCCGAGGACCGCGTAAGGTGTGTTGAGCAGATTAGGAGCGATGCGCCGCTGACGGACTGTTTCCCGCAGACCGTTGGCGTGAAGAGTTGGACCCTATCCACGCTCTTTCCGATGGAGGCGATTCGCTTCAGCGAGGCGCCGGTCGACGTGAAAGGGTCGGTCGAGGAAGAGATCCGTCGATCGGTGCTATCGCTCCTCGCCTTTGATTGGCGATCTCTGCTCCGCTTCCTAATGAAGCATCCCAATGACGAAGACTACCAGAGGGAGTTCACACGGAATTGTGGGCCCATCGAGTTGGCCGTGACGCTTGCGAAACGGGAAGACTTCGAGTTGCGGCTTCCGGGTAGTCGTTATAGGCGCATCGGGGACTTCCCCACGTTCTCGAGCGATGGCGCCGCGGCGCTAAGCCTGAGGGACGACCTTCTTGACCATGTGGGAACATGGATGAGTTGCCCGAACGGAGGCGCGTCAGCGGCCGCATATCTCCAAACGCGATTGGCGGCGTCGCGGACCGCGGTGGGCGCGTGGGCGTACAACATTGGCCTGAACCCCCTGGACCTAGCCTATCTCTGTCATGTCGCCGAGCACAATGCGACGAAGCACTTCCATAGCACGACGAAGGGGACGGCGAAGGTAGAAAGTGGCGGGCGAAGGTTGGTGCTGTCGTGGATGGTCGAGAGCGCGGACGACGTCAACTGGCAGGACCATCTGAAGCGCGCGTACGAGAAGCTCATCTTGGCGGCGGAGATGCCGGCCAAGCAGCTTTGCGATGAGGGCCTGGGCGACGTGTGCAGGATCGTCTGTGGGCGGTACGAAGGTACCTGGCGACTCGACACGCCGGGAGGATCTCTGGAGGTGAAGCTCGACGAGCGAACCAGGAAGGTCGTGTGCCGAAAGATCGACGCGGCTGTGCCGCATATCGACACAAGCGTCTGCACGGCGACCATTGATCGAGGGGATTCGTGATGGCACAGGTCGTGATCGTTGATAGCACCGTCGACCGCCGGGAATCGTGGGCCGAGGCGCTTCGACGGGCTGGCCACGAGGTGATCGAGTTCGTGGGATCGCCGACGGAAGGTTCGTTGGCGACAGCGTGGGGTGCGAATGCGGTCGTCTTCGTTCACGCTGGAGACGCTCAAGATCTGCCGCAAGGCATGTGGCACGCGATGCTGGAAAACGGCCGGATTGTCGTGGCGTTCTCCGGCGGCGGCCTCTACGAGGGCGAAGCGGAGAGAGTCGAAGATGATCGAGGCCGAGCGCTGGAGCTCCAAGCGGGCATGGTGTGGGTGCGGAATGCGCTGGGAAGGAGCGATGCTGCTCGAGTTGTCGCCGCCGTGGCGCTCGTGGGGGACGGAGTCGACCGAGATCGCTTCGTCGCGGCACTAGAGGGGGAGCGTTGGCCAGAGAACCTTGTTGCGCTCTACCTGGTATGCCGCGCGATCACCGAGTTGGACGACGACCAACGGAGAAGGCCGCTGCTGGCGACCGACTGGGGAGACATGATCGAACGTGCCAAGGAAGAGGCCTGCTCGGAGGGTTTCGGCGACCTGGTGTTGGACGGATTGACGGTCGAAAGCGCGGAGCGGGCGAGTGAAAGGATTGGAGAGTGGCTGAGGAGAGCAGAGCTCTGACGAGGTCGCCTGCGATCGGGGTGAACAGCCGGCGGCGACCGCGGGACTTGCTCGTTGTGGGCTACGCGGCGACGTCCTCGGACGCGCTTGCGAGGCTTCGGCACTCCTGGCTCGGCAACCAACTCCTCAACAAGGCACCGAGCGATGTCGTGCATCTCTGGAGGCAAGGATCTTGGGCCGCTTTAGATCGCCAGTTTGCTCACCGCGTGAGACGTGTGGTGGACCTAGCGGCTGAGCTCGAGGAGGAACTGAGTCCGGCGCGCTTGGTTGAGTCTCTTGAGGTGTTTCAGCGCCTTCCGAATGAGACGCGACTTATCCTGTCTGATGCTGTACACGAGTCATACCGAAGAACGTATCCAGCGGCGGCTGTTGCGGAGACGGTTGTGTCCGTCGCTCGTTCTCTCGGGGATGCCATCGACGAGCTAAGGGTGGCGTGGGGGGCGGAGCGGTCCGGCGAAGGTGAGGTAGCGCTAGTTCGGGTGTGGAATGATGTGCAACAACGCGCGGCGGAGCTTCTGAGGCTTCTTGAGTGTTTGCCGCGCGGGGTGGTCCTCCCGTGAGTGAAGTCCGCATCTTGGTAGTCGACGATCAGTACACGCGAGATGAGGCAGAACGGTCGGTCTTTCTCCGGCGAACCGGCCTCGCGGAGGACAGTCGTGGACCTGCGCCGAGCGAGGCCATCGGGAGGGCTACGTTCTGTTCAGGTCAGCGAGTCGTTGGGAACCGAGCTGTCAACGAATACGAGGTGGTGAAGCGCGCTGTTGCTAGGGGGCAAGCGCGCCAGCCGTGGTCCATGATTCTCCTGGACGTTCGCTTTGACTCGGGGACGTTGGGAGCAGATGGAACGTGCTCTGGTGAAGTGGGTGATGATGAGTTCGGGGCCGAGATCCGTAAGCGACTTGCGGGCGACTTCCCGGACCTCCCCGTTGTTATGCTCTCCTCGAAAGGCCAGAAGGAGCTCCAGGATCGGGCGACGCCCTACCTATCCAAGGAGGGGCTTGACTCGAGGGGGATCACGATCGCCTTGCTGCGGTTCGGATGCCTCTCACCGGAGCAGGCGCACCGGCTTCTCAAACTCCCCGAGGAAGTGGTGGCTGCCTCGTCGAGCATATTGCAGGTGTTCATTCGGGCCCTCGAGTGCTCGGCGAGTGATGTCTCCGTGCTGCTGCTCGGCGAGAGCGGTGTGGGCAAGGAGGTCGTCGCGCGCTTCATCCACCGGCGGTCGCGGCGGAGCGACGGGCCTTTCGTCGCCGTCAATGTTGCGGCGGTCCCCCGCGATCTTCTGGAGGCCGAACTCTTTGGCCACGAGAAGGGTTCCTTCACCGGGGCCGTAGCTTCACGGCCTGGGCGCTTCGAGCAGGCGTCCGGTGGGACGCTCTTTCTCGACGAAATCGGAGACATGGCGGTCGAGGCGCAAGCCAAGGTGCTGCGCGCCCTTCAGGAGCGCGAGATCTACCGTGTGGGCGGGAGCCAGGCCGAGCGGCTGGACATCCGGTTGATCTGCGCGACGTCGCGCGATCTGTCGTCGAGGATCGCCGCCGGACAGTTTCGCGAGGACCTCTTCTACAGGATCAACACCGTGCCGCTGGAGATTCCTCCGTTGAGGGAGCGGTCGGAGGACGTGCCGGCCCTGAGCCATATGCTCCTTGCGCAGTTCATGGCGCGCGAGCGCAAGACGGGCATTGCGCTTTCACGGGATGCGATGGATCGACTGCAAAGCCACGCATTTCCCGGCAATGTTCGAGAGCTGGAGAACGTACTCCAGCGGCTCCTCACCGGGACGGGCAACAATCGGGTGATCGGCGAACGAGAGGTCGCGGCAGTGATTGGGCAGGAAGGAGCAGGTCGCCGTGCGGCGACGGAGGTACCAGCTACAGAGGCCCCTTCCGTTGGAGCGCCGATCGATTGGCGATCCGGACCGGAACTGACCTTGGCCGAGCTGCCTTCCATATTGGACAGCCTGGAGGTGGCACTCAACGACTCCGCACTGGCCGGCGCCAAGCCTCGTGTGGAGGAAGCCTTGGGGCGTCTGCTTCGTCGTTTCGCCGGCGCCGCCCTTGAGCGGTGCCGAGATCCGATTTCCGGTGAACTGAACCGCCAGCGGGCGATGCAACTGCTCACGGGCGACGAGGGGCTCAAAGGGAAGGGGCCGGCCCGCGTGGTCAACCAGCTCCTCGGCCGCCGTCAGGAGGCGGCGGTCGAGGCCGAGCAATTGGAGGAGCTGGTGCGCGCGTGGAAGGAGGGCAGGAGGCGAGACGAATGACCGATTCCGTGGTGGCTGAGACGCTCGAGAAGGTCGTGGGGGCGATTCTCCATCCCTCGAAGGTCGGCAGGCCCCGGGAGGGCGACGCCTGGTACTCTTCCGGAGGTCCAGAAGTACTGGTGGCGTCCTACCAGCGAGACTTCGAACGACTCTGGGCGATCGACAAGGAGGGCAGCAGCGGCCTTCAGCTGGCAGCAGCGGCTCTTGCCCGGCGCAGCGAGCCGCTCACACTGCTCGTCGTCTGGGATGGATCGCCTCCGCCTCCGTTGGGTCCGGTGAACTTGGCGGGCTCCCTCACTCCGTTCGACTGGTCGGTAGCGCTCTCCCTCTCCGTGGTGGAAACAGGCGGTGACCAAGAGGTTGGTGGGGAGGGCGCACTTCCTCCGCTCCGGATCCTCATCCTCGACCTGTTGTCCTCCGGTGGGGGGAGCGCCCCGAGGATCCAGTTCCTGCGCCACCTCACCGCCCGGGAGGAGCCCTGGCTGCCCTGGATTCGCACGGTCGTGCCTTGCGATGCGGACGGCGGGTGGGACTTGGAATCCTTGATCCGAGAGCTGTGTGTGAGTGACCGGCGTCCCTTCTCCACGTTGCCCTCGCTGGCGAACGTAGCAGGAGGGTCCCGCCAAGAGAGGAACGGTTTCCGAGAGCGGCTTGAGATGACGCAGCGCCTATGGGCAGGGGAGGTGTCCCGCAGGCCGGGGCTCGACCGGCACTTCGTGTCCAACCTTCTCGGACCCCTCCTCCTACTCAGGGAGCTCGGGCATCCGGAGCCGTTCGATCTCGGCCGAAGAGCGCTGCTGTCACTCGTTCGGTGCCTGGAGGGTCGGGGATCCGCTGCAGCGCGCGAACAGGAAGCTGACGGAACCCAGGGCACGTTGTTGGACCAAGCCCCCCTCGATGTGGATATTGATGTCTGGCTCGTAGACGACCAGCAAGGAGCCGGATGGGGCGAGGTGGTCTGTGCGGCCTTGGGCGTGAATTTCACCCCGTCTGGAGTGGGGGATGGGGTCGTTTACCTGGGCAGCCAACGGCGAGATCAGCGGACCCTTCGCGTTTTCGGTGCCCAAGATCCATCGTTTCTGCTCGAGGTTCTCCGTAGCGCGTTCCAAAGGGAAACCGGCGATGCACGTTTCGAGCTGCAGCTGCCGGGGTTCCGGGCTGGTGGAAGCACGGACGACTGCAGGAAAGCCCGGGCGGAACCGATCGTGCTCTTGGATCTTCGGTTGTTCTCTTCGGGAAGCCCCTTGGCTGAGGCAGTTCACTTCAAGGAGCTCATTCGGATTGCTCGGGGAGTCGCGAAAGCCAGGGGTGCGCGAGCGTGGATGGCGATCCCGTCTAGGGAGATCGACGCGATCGAGGAATGGTGCAATGAGGTCAGGGTCATGGATCCCCGAACCTGGCGCGGCAAGAACCCATACCTGAACGCTCTCACCCTCCTGCCCCGGCTACTGG
>JANQEO010000299.1 GCA_028278325.1 Candidatus Binatia bacterium | reverse complement strand
CCTTCTCGGCAAGCTCAGAAAACTAGGGCTCAGAGCGCTTGCGGGCGTTCCCGAACGAGAACGCTTGCTGCGGTGGCAGCGCGATCAGGTCGCCTCCCTTGATTCGCCGCGCCGAACGCCTGAAACCCGTGGAGGAGCTCCGGACCTCGATCAGGTGCTCGACCATGAGTTCATCGAGGACCTCGCGAATCATCGCGTCTGCAGCAGGCGTCTCGTTCGTGACTGCTTCGTACAGCGAGGTGTAGGGAATCCCTTCTCGGTTCAGTCGCCCGGGGAGGTCGTTCCTGAGCTGCACCAGGCTTCTCTCCCGCGCCGGAGGGTCGAAGTCGAAACCCAATCGAACCTGGCCAACAAGGTCGTCATCCCGCGCGGGGTCGTACCCCAACATGTCGAGCCCTGCACCCCCGTAGTGTCGAAAGTGATTCGCAAACTCCCAGTGAAGGGCCTTCATTTCCACATTTGCTCGTTGGCTTCGGCACAAGTGAACGAGCCAATAGGCGCGGTGGCTAATGTCGGACACGTTGAAGAAGGGCGTCATGTACGCTGCGCCCGAACCCACGCGAAACGCTCCTGCCAGTTGGTGCTGAATCAACCACCGCCAAGCGTGATTCGCGGCGCGCTGCTCGACAGCGCCTTCGAGGTCAACCAGATCTGTCAGCCCTACTTCCTCGAAGAGCCTCCTGTAGCTCTCGAGATTCTTCTCGCTCAAGTATTGCGTGAGCGAATCAACCGCGATCGTCACAAGCAGCTCGGCGTTCGGAAGGCGCTCGAGGATCTTGCGCAAGAGAGGCACGGGTACGTCCTTGTACCCGTACTGGTCCAACAGGAAGAGCGCCCGTCCTGCTCGACTCGATCTTGCCACGCGAGAAACGATCCGGTCCGCGTGTGCGTCGAAGGCACCGGAAAGGACGTGCACGTCCTCGCCGACTCGCTTCGCGAATCGGCTCTTGGACAGGGCATCACGTAGGAACGCTACGTTCTCCGGCTCGATATCGACGAAGAAGAACTCCGCCTTGACTCGAAGTGGCGTCCGCTGGCCCTGCGCGACCCGTCGCTCATTGACAAGCCGCTCCGCACGATCCGCTGCCTCGAGCATGATAAGCGGCGACCCTCGATGGTTCTGGCGATCCAGAGGACTCCAATAGAGGCCTCCTCCAGCGAACCCGTCGACCAGCGTGAGGTGGATGGACTCCCGGTGGGGAAGAGCGCAGAGAACCTCGATGTAGCGTTCGACGTAGCGGTCGAGAATCGCGTGCTTCGCCCGGCTGTGAGGCTCGATGGTCGGAGGCCGATCACCCGATCGCCAGACGTACGGGCGCCGCGGCATATCCTACGGACCTCCACGTTCAGGATCGAGTGCCCACGTGGGAACCTCCTCAATCGTCCGACCACCAAGGTCGCGCCCATTCTCCTTCTTGCTTCGTCGAACGCCATCCGGGCCGATCGCTCCCCACTGCTTGAAGAAGAACGGAACGGACTGGTTCGTACATTCCGACCTGACAGCATCAACCCACTCTGGCCGCATAGCCCGCGCCTTCGGCCCAGACTCGCCTCCGACGATTACCCAATGGATTCCATCGAGGTTGATTCTCCCGAGGTCCTCAAGCAAGGGTTCGACCGACAAGAACCGGCAACGCGCAGCGACGGTACGAAGATGGTCGATTCGAGGAATCCCATAGCGTCGGTCTTCGACCGACACTCCGATCCAGGCATTCGGCGGGACTTCCCGGTCTTGGAAATACCGCGCCAGGCGCGTAGAGCGTTTGGTAAGAACTTGGAACGTATGCTGCGACGCCTCTGCGATCACGCTGAACACCTGATCGAGGAACTCGTCCGGTACCGCCTGGTGGAAGAGGTCGCTCATCGAGTTCACGAAGTAGATCGCAGGCTTCCGCCTTTGGGAGGGCTCGACAAGCCTCTCCGGGACAAGCCTAAGCCGGAAGCCGTGCTCGTAGGCTGGGGAACCCATCGCCTGGAGCCGTCGGGCCATCGTCTCCGCGTAGCAGAACTTGCAGCCCGGAGAGATCTTCGTGCAACCGACGGTTGGGTTCCATGTAAGCTCCGTCCATTCGATGCGACTACGTGTAGACATCGATTGACCAGGGCTCCCCTGAGTCACACACCGTGATTCAGCTCGTGCCTCGCATCGAGCCCCCCGATCCCTTCGAACTCCAGGACGAGCTCCTCGACGCGCTTGAGGTCGACCTCGCGGACAAGTGCCTCAGCGGTACCTTCCGCATGGATCAGCCTGTGCCGGACGCGTAAGAAGCTCTGAATCAGGCGCACTTCCTCGTCGCTCAAAACGTCCCGGAGGATGTTCATCGCGTCGGCGATTCTGCGCGGCGCGACCAGGACGTGGTCCGATGCCGCGTAGCGAAGAGCCGAGGCGAGGCGGTTGGCCAAGATCGTCACTCGACCGGTCACCTCCGCCTCGGCCAATCGAGAGGGAGGAACCTGGACACCGAAAAGGCGCTCGAGCACCAAAGCCGCGTGAACGAGGTAGACCTCCAGGTTCTCGCGTCGGATCGTCATCCCGATCCCTTGGTGGTAGAGCTCGTTCCGCAGCTGATGAAGCCAATGGATGGCGCCCAGATCGAGATCTTCACAGACCTCCGGCGCCGCTTCCTCGAGGATGTCGATGAGCGCAGGGAAGTTGTTCCCGGCTTCACGCACGCGCGTTCTGGGCGAGCGATGCCCGGAGACCCGTTGCGGGAGGAGCAGGTAGGTTCGAACCGCCTGCTCAACGCAGTTGTCGATGAGGAGATATGCGATCCGCGCGTTCTTCTCAGAATGCCCTGCCGACAATAGGTCCAAGGCATGCCCCAAGAGTTCGGCCGGGCCCTGTGCCCAGAGGACCTCTGTAGCTCTGTCCGCGCTCCGCATGGATCCCTCCCCCCCAACTGAGCGAAAACATAACGGAATCCTGGAAGAGACTGTACGCTGGATCCGCTCGGCCTGCGGCGGAGCCGTGAGGAGTCCTACTTCCTGTCCCTGGGAGGATTCGGGTCGTTGCCCGGCGCGACGGTATCCGAGTCGATGATGACGCCGCGCTCGTTCTGGATCGTGAGTTCGCCGCCGCCGCCCCGCTTGAGTCGTTCCCGCGAAGCCCTCATCGCCTCGGCCTTGGTTCTGTGCAGCGACCCGGCGCGTGATGCTCCGGCCGCCTTGTCCTGCCACTTCTTCCGGGGGTCGTCGTTCCCGCTGGGACCCACGATACGCCGGGTAGGCTTGCCGGGCTTCTTGCCACCTCCGCCACTGCTTCGCCCGCCTCCGCGTCCCGCGCCGCCTCTCCTTGCTGCCATGTCGATACTCCTTGCGATTGGCCCATGCCGTCCCAAAGCGCTCAGCGCGAGCGCTCCGGCCGAAGCCCGCAGTAGTAACAGTCTGCCGAACGGTCTACGATCTTGCGGACGATCCCCTCGTGACCACGGTAGTCGAGCTGGGAGAAGGGCTTGCGGATCCCCGTCACGAGGGCAAGCAGCTCCGTCACGCCGAGCGAAGCTACGACTCCGTTGAAAGAGATCACTGAGGGCCCCCGGGCAGCCAGCGCCTCCCGCCGGACACCATAGATGGCGTCCTCGTCGGCGCGTTGCTCGCCGGACCCCAGATCGAGACGGATCTCCCGCTGATCAAGGACCCGCTGGCAGCAGAGGCAGCCGGTCTCCGCGGTCACCACACAGACGCGCCCGCCAAAGAGCACCTCGTCGGGCTCGACGAAGGTGTCGCTCGCCATGTCAATCAGCGGCAGCCCTCGCTCGCAGCAGAGCTCGTTGAGCTCGAGGCGTGCGCCGTCTCCGTCCATGCAGCCCATGACGACGTCGACACTCTGCAGCGCCTTTCGACCCTGCGGGCTCTCAAACCGCTCCGGTATCGCCACGACTTCGATCGTCGAGTCGATCGTCGCCACGAGGTCCCCGAGCAGCGCGACCTTGGGCGTGCCTTCTTCGTGAGATTCCCAGGCTCCTACCTCCCGATTGCGATTGGAGAGCTCGAGCACGTCGGCATCCAGAATCACGATCATTCCGACGCCGAGATAGGCGAGTTCGAGGGTGACGAACGCCCCGAGACCTCCTCCCCCAACGACAGCGACCCTCAATTCGCGGAGCCTCTTCTGACCACGATCGCCGAACATCAGTCGCTGCCGATCGAACCGATCCCTCACAGTTCCGGGCTCCATCGCCGCAGAGACTCGCCGGTCGAGGAGAGGACTTCGCCATCCACCACGAGATCCACGGCTCCACTCGGCTCTCCGGCCTTGGACCAGAACAGCCCATCGAAGGTCTTCCGCCCGAAGACAAGGGCCACGTAGGGACGGCCGGGCAGACGCCAGACAACGTGCGGCGCGACCTCGCGTAGGCCGTCCTCGTCGAACGGCGAGAAGGAAACGCGCCCGATCGAGAAGGGGTGCGAGTGCGCCTCGATGAGCGCCGTCTCGCTCTGGTGCGCCCGAAGGATCATCTCCTGGAGCGCTCCCTCTCGAAGCTCGAGGTAACCGAAGCTCTGCGACTCGAAATGGTCCGACTGAAGCAGCTCCACATCGACGACCTCGAGCAGGCCCTGGGCTTCCGGCTTGGCGAAGAGAAACGCTCCGTGCTCGCGCTCATCCTTCTCGCGAACGAGGGCAGCCAGAAGGCTGCGGTAGCACAGCCCCGACAGCGCGATGCGGAGTCGGGGCCGTTCAGACTCCCTCACGGAACCGCTCCTCGAACGTCAACGCATAGTTCAGCAGGTTCGAGCCCTCCTCGATGGACGCCTTCGGCACCCACGGGACGCCGGGCGCGTCGGCCGTCCAGGAGAGGACTCCCCACTGGCCGGGGAAGGGTGGCCGATTGTTCGCCACGGGCTGGAAATTCTTGGGAGCATTCCCGCCGACCTGCGCCTCGCTCAGAACGTAGATGCCGTACGGCACCTGGCCGGGATGCTTCGGCTGCGCATGGAACGCAACCGGGAAGGGGTCGGGAGTCCAGCCACGGCGACGGGCGCGAACGTCGTCCGGTAGAAGAAACCAGTCCCCCTCTCGAACGATCTGGCGGAACACGCTTAGGAGCAGCTCGTGCTCCTCGTCCAGCCGGAGCGCGCGGTTATCCACGTCGCCATCCGATCTTCTTGCAGAAGCCCTTCCCGGGCTGTAGCTCGACGACCTCACCGGGCGCGAGCGTCCGCGCCTCACCGGTCATGAGGTTCACTTCCTGGACACCGAGGTTCGGGTCCCAGTTGCCAAGCGCCGCGATTTCCTCCGTGGTGATGGTCGGTTTCGGCCACGGAATCTCCTTCGACTCGATGCAGAGGACGAAGATCGGACCCGTGCGGAAGCGCTCGAGGCCCTCGGCGGTGAGAGTGATTGCGTCCTCGTCACCAACGAAGAGATCCGGTTCGTCGCGACGCTCCAGCCACACCCCGCTGCTCTTCGGATCGACACCGGCCAGCAGCTTGATCAGATGACCAGTGACGCGGTCCGCGCCCCACTCGAACCGGCGGTCGTCGGCCTCGAAGCGGAAGGAGCGGTCGCTCCTGAAGGCGATGAACCGCTCAACGCCATCGCGGCGGAGGCCGGCGGTCTCGTCGAGCCGCCGCTCCTCGAGCGCCCCGCTCTCGAGCAGTTGAAACAGCAGGTGCTCCTCGACGGGTCTGAACCCGCCGGCTTCGAGGAGCTGCCGACCCGTCGGCACCGGATCGGAGATTTCGAGGTCGCGAAAGTCGAAGCTCGCCGCCGCCACCGCCACGCGGAACCGGCGCTGGTGATCGCCTCCACCCGACAGGTGGCCACGCTCGTTGTGATCGTTGCTCATCGCAGCAGTACCTCTTGCAAATCGCGGGGATTCGGCGATTCTTTCGAGCGTGCGCCGGACGCTGGCACTGTACCAACTCGCGCACGCCAAGAGCGTAGCCGCCGCGCCGGGCGTGCGCCACCAGCGCCCCATGTACCAGGTGGGAGACAGGGGGGATCCCCGTGGGGGAAGAGCCCGAGCGGCTCCAAGTTGCTGACCTCGCTCGACTTGTAAGGGACCGGAGGAACACGAAGGGACTTGGACTTCGGGCAGCAGCCAAGGAAGCGGGCGTGTCCTTCAACACGTTTGCCCGTGTCGAGAAGGGTCACGTGCCCGATATCGAGACTTTCAGCCGCCTAGCACGTTGGGTGGGCCGGTCGCCCGCGGAGTTCCTCGGCCAGGGGAGCATCACGTCGGACTCCACACCGGATCTCATCGAAGCCCACCTGCGCGGAGACCCTGCCCTTTCTGCGGACGCCGCGGGCCGAATCGCTGGGATGGTCCGTGAGTTCTACCAACAGCTCGCGAAGCCGACGGAGGTCGCAACCGCCTGTCACCTCCGCGCAGCCTCTACCTTCAACCCGCAAGCGTCCGCACTCTTCTCCGAGCTCCTGCTGGAGATGCACGACGCGCTCGTTGCGGAGGAATAGCTTGACCCTCCGCCGCGGCTTCAAAGCGGAATCTGAACGCATCGCGAAGGACATCTGGGACGCGATGGGCCTCGAGGCACACGACCGCATGGATGCGGTCGCACTTGCTCAGCACACCGGCTGCGTCGTCCGCTCAGCGGACACACTCGTCGACATTGCCAAGCTAAAGGAACTCAAGCGTATTCAGGACGACGCCTTCTTCGCGTGCACATTCGAGCTTCCAAACGGCCGCCGAGCCGTTGTGTTCAATCCGCTGATGTCGGACACAAGGCGGAACAGCGACGTTGCGCACGAGGTCGCGCATATCCTCCTCAACCACCGGCTCTCGCGCCTGGAGCGCCTCGGCGACGTAGGGTTTCTGTCGTGCGACAAGCAGCAGGAGGAGGAGGCCGGCTGGTTGTCGGGCTGTCTCCTGCTTCCTCGATTCGCACTCGTTCACGACCTCAAGAGGCGAATGGCGCACGCGACGATCGCGACGAACCGAGTTCTGAGCGAGGACATGGTTGAGTACCGCGTTCGGGTTACGGGCGTTGCTCGACAGCTTGCCGCCAGTCGTCGCAAGCGCTCTTCCTGACTGTGCTCGCGCTGCGCACGGAGGCCACATGCGTCGTTTCGTCGATGCCATTCTGGAATTTCTTCCCCGCATCCGAAGTCTGAGGACTCCGCTCGGGGGAATCTCCTGGGACCCACCTGTCCAGGGGAACACCATCGACTCGAAACCAGGCGGAGCGCCCCGTCCCTCGGACGAGACTTCAGCGGAAGACGAAGAGGTCGCGCTCTCTGACCACGAGGAGGAGGTGCTTGTCGCGCTCGCGGAAACAGAAGACGGCGAGCATCGTCTCGAAGACGTCGCTGATGCCATTGACATCAACAGCGTACGCACTCACTACTATCTCGATCGCCTCGTCGATTCCGGGCTTGTGTACGAACTCGTTGAGGACGGCGAGGAGAGAACTTTCGCACTCTCACCTGATGGTCGTGCCTACTTGGTTGAACACGACCTGATTGACTAGGAATGAGCCCCTCTCCTCGGGCAAATCGGACCGAGAAGGAAATCCTGGTCGACGTCAAGAGGCTCGCGGTCGAGTACTACGAGAGGACGGGGAAGCCTCTCGGCGTCACCGGCGAGATCGCCGAGTTCGAAGCGGCAGAGAAGCTGGGCCTCACGCTCGCTGAAGCCCGCACCCAAGGCTACGACGCGACCCGGACCGGCCCCCGCGGCCAGGAGCGGATTCAGATCAAGGGGCGACGGATCCTCCCAGGGAAGCCCCGATACGGCGGCAGAGTACCGAAGATCGACCTCAAGAAGCCGTTCGACGTCGTCGCTTTGGTCCTCCTCGACGAACGCTATAAGGTGATCGAGATCTGGACGGCGCCCCGCGCCGCGGTTGCGCAGCGCATCACCGCGCCCGGCTCCAAGGCTCGCAACGAGCGAGGCTCCCTCGGCATCTCGCAGTTCCGGTCCATAGCGGAGCGAGTCTGGCCAGCCGATGCATAGGCGGAACCGCCGAGTAGCTCAGACTGCCACCTCCGTCGCAAGCTCTCGGTAGCGACAGAGCCCGTTCGCCCACCGCATCTGCTCGGGTGTTCGGCATTCCGGCTCGAACACCCTCGGCGCCGCCACGAGGATGCAGACGCACTGAGCCCGGCTCGTCGCCACGTTGAGCCGATTCGGGGTGTAGAGAAAGCCCATGCCTCGCGGCGCGTCTTCGGCAGAAGAGCTTGCCGTCGAGTAGATGACGACGGGGGCCTGCTGCCCTTGGAACTTGTCGACGGTCCCAACGTTCAGCCCAGACAGCCGCTGCGAGACGGCACCCACCTGCGCGTTGTAGGGCGCGACGACGAGGATGTCCTTGGCCGCGAGGGGCTGGACCTCCCCCTCTCCGTCCGTCCAAGTGATCCCATCCCGGAGCAACGACTCCACCACTCGCGCGACGGCCTCGACCTCCTCCAGCGATCGGTTCTGGTTTCCCGCGTGCGCGACCGGCACGTAGAAGAGCCCGCTTCCGGCGAACGGAGTTGGGCCGACGAGCACCTGCCGCTCGAGGCCTTCGCGCGTCAAGAGTCGCTTCTCGTAGTAGAGCTCCGACGTGAAGGCCCCGATCGCGGGACAGAGTCGCCAGGTGACGTCCAAGAACAGCCCCATATCGTTCGCGATGGTCTCGCGCCCAGCCAACACGTGCACCAGCGCCGCTACCTCGGCGCCCTCCGGATGGGCTCCTTTCTGCGGCTGCTCGAGCTGCTGGGGATCGCCCAGCAAAACCAGGTTCTTTGCCGCGCGCGCCGCAGCCAGGACGTGTGCCAACGACATCTGTCCCGCTTCGTCCACGACCAGATAGTCGAGCTTCTCGACGGCGTCGTCTCGGGCCCAAAGCCAGGCCGTGCCTCCTACGACTTTTCCTTCATCGAGGGCAGCGAGCGCCTTGTCGTTGTCCGTGACTTCCTTGAAGCCGTCCGGGCAGTTGCCCTCGCGCTTCTTGGGCTTTTGCACCACCTCGATCGAGCCCCCGGTTTTCTCGGCCGCCTCGAGCGTCTTCTCCAGCAGGTTCCGGATCACCTTGTGGCTCACCGCTGTCACCCCGACGCGCTTCCCGGCCTGCGCGAGGGCGAGAATCATCCGTGCCCCTGTGAAGGTCTTTCCCGTCCCCGGCGGACCCTGGATCGGAAGCACGCCGCAGTCGAGCTTCTGAACCAGCCGCACACCGGCCTGCACCGCCGTCTCGCCGGGCTGCCTGAGAGCCCCGCCCTCCCCTCCCTGAAGTCGGGGGCTACGCCGAAGCAGCAGATCCCGAGCGGCCCGGAAGGACCCCACCCCATCGACCCCGTGCTCCCCCACCCAGCGTCCCAAGGAGAGGAGCGAGGTATCGAGGGGATTCGGCGTTACGACTTCCTTGACGAGCACCGCCCTAGGGTGGATCTCATGCGTCTTCCCGCTCTTGCGAATGTCGAGCCAGCCCTCTGCCGGGTCGATAGCCGCCACCGTCCCGACCGACTCTCCGCCAACCTCGTGGACGGCGTCGTCCGGATCGAGCGCAGCCTCCTGGGTCGGGAACCGGTAGCGGTGAATCGGACGAATCGCGGTTCCGCCCTCGATCTCTCCCACGAACTCGAGCCCGGCGACAGCCTTACGCTCCTCGAGCAACTCCTCGTCGTCGAGTTCGTGGATGCGGAAGAACTCCCAGTAGGCGCAGTTGAGCTCGCGCCGGAAGTAATCGAGCTGGTGCGCCAGAAGCCAGGTGGCGTTCTCTTCGGGCCCCCATGCCTCCCGATCCTCGGGAAGCTTCGCGAGGAGCGCCTCGTAGACCTCTCGCGTCCGCTCGTCGCGTTCTTCGACTGCATCGCTTGCGTCCCCCTCGAGGAGAGGCGGCCTCGGAACCGCGTGCCCCCGCCCTTCCAACTCGCTTCGCCGCTCTTCGAGCCACCGCTGGAGCGCCTCCGTCGCCAAGCAGTCGTCTCGGTTGTAGGACTCGACCGCTGCGCGGTCTTCCGAGGTAACCTCCGGGGGCTCCCCCAGCTCCAGCGCGCAGTTCACTCGCCGAATAGCCGCAGAAGCCTCCGGCAGCTCGATGGCGCGCTCGTAGCCGAAGAACTCCTCCAGCGGCTTGAGGGAGTACCGCTCCACGCTGGCGCGCAGCCCCTGGCGCGTCACTGCGTAGAGGTCTACGAAGCGCTTCCCCCGAAGCAGCCGGTCCACCTCGGCCTCGCGCGCCCCGTACCGCCCCATGAGCCGCTTCACGGCAGCCGGCTCGTACGGCGCGTAGTGGTAGATGTGCATGCCTGGGTAGTTCTTCCACCGCTCCGCCACGAAGTCGATGAATGTCTCGAACGCCTGTCGCTCCTCGTCGCGATCTAGCGCCCACAGCGCTCGGTACCGGAGCTCACCCCTCTCGTCCCGACAGGCGAACCCCAGCAGATACTCGAGCCCGCCACCCTCGACGAAGGCATCCGCCTCGATGTCGAAGAAGACGTCCCCCGCGTCCGGGGCGGGAAGCCTCAGAAACCCACGCTCCGCCTCCGGTGGGAGGAGCTCGTAGACGGGCGTTCTCTGGCGCCGCCCCGCGAGTTGAATCCGCGCCTGGCCGTGCAGCTTCGCGAAGGTCTCTCGGCTTCCCCTCTCGGGACGATCAGCAAGCGGCTCTGTGCGGTCCGCAAAGTTCTCGAGCGTCGTGATGCCCTGCCGCTGGAGCTCCGTGACATGGAGCGACCCGGCACCTGCCACGAGGCAGAGGTGGTCGTCCTCCCGCCGCCGCTCGTCGCACGCTTTCCACCAGGAGCAAAAGTCGCACTGGGGAACCGGCGTCGGATACGTCGGCGCCGTAGGCGCCGCGACCGCGCCTTCCAGCCGGGTCTTGATCAGGCGGTAGTAGGCTTGGTACTCCGCGAACCGGAAGCTGTCGCGAGGGAACCCCTCACCGGGCTTCACCACATGCATCTGGTCCGGGACCGTGCCTTGAACGTCCGCGACAAGTTCCGAGTACAGGCAGAGCTGGAGCACAGTCCCGCCCCGCGTGTCCTGCGCGAGCTTCGTGTCCTCGACCTCGTACGACCATTCCCCGAGCTTGCTCGGACGAGGCACCTTGACCAGCAGGTCCGCCCGTCCGCTCCAGCGCTCGTTCCCGAGATCGGCCTGCACGATGACTTCGGCCCCCTCCCGCATGGCTTGAACCGCTCGCTCGCGGGCAGTCTCGCCGTCCATGTCTCGTAGCGAAACGATCCGTCGACCCTGCGCCTGGAGGTGAGCAACGTAAGCCTCTTCGTGGGCGAGGCCTCGTTTCTGCAGCAGCGCGAGCGCCGGATCGTGCCAATCCGGGAACGCTCGCGTTCCCTCGGCGACTTGCCGGTCGAGCTCCGTCAGGTGCCGGCAGCCGAGATGCTTGCCGAGGTCAGTAGCGGAGAGGCGCAGGAGCCCGCCGTCGATCTTCATCCGTTCCTTCCCCGCGCCTACGGCGCCCCCGCTACACTTCGCTCTCTAGACCTCGTCGGCCGTCACTGCGACTGCGAACGGTACGCCCAACGTCTCGAAGTGCTTGGCACCACAGCGGACCTTGTCGGCCTCGGCAGTGCGCAGCTTCAGGAAGTCGCGCGTCCCCTTGGTCTCGCGCACCAGGTAGAGCGCCTGGCCGTCGTGCTTGAGGATGGCCCAGTCGGGGTTGTACTGGCCGACCGGGGTATCGATCAGGAACCAGGTCGGTAGCTTCACGAAGAGCCGGATGTCCTCGCGCTGGTCGAGCTTCCTGGCGAACTCGCGCTCAATCTCCGAGTCGTACGGCACGTACTCGTAAACGGACTTCTCGACCTCGAGCGCGGTCAGGTAGTTGACCAGCTCCTCGTTCTTGAAGAGGAGCATCTCCCACTCCGCTTCGGCGCCGCTTCCGTCGAGCCTCTCGTATTTGATCCCGTCGACCAGGAGGCGATGCAGCTCGTGCTGCAGAATGCCGGCCACGGCGTCCAGGAAGCGCTGGGGGTTCCGGAAGAGGTCGCCCAGCCGGCCCGACTCCTTCAGGATCCGCACCAGCGTCGACCGGGTCAGCTCGGTCTCGTTCTGGAGGTAGGCGAGTATGTCCGGAACTGGTAGGTGCCCGTACTCAACGTGCTCTTCGGCAACGCTCGACGCCTGGGTCGTCACACCACCCTTCTCGACGGCGAGCTGCCCGGCACTCACCCGGATGCGGGGCGCCTCGATCGCCGGCATCTGCTTGATGGTCGCCACGGCGCGGGCGACGAGGATGTCCGTCTCGAACTCCACCCGATAGGTGGTCCTGGGCTTGATCTTCTCCCAGAGCGCCTGGAAGTCGGGGCTGAGTGTGACCTCCTTCTTCAGCCGGTTCACCCGTTCGTCGCGGTCCCGACGGACGTGCCTCTCGATCTGGTAGCTGGACAGGAGGTCAATTACCGCCGGCGCCATTTCTTGATGCGCCTGCGGCAGATCGATCGCGAAGTCCTTCTTCTTGGGATCGAACACGGGCTGGATGCGGCCCTCGGCGTCGAGCAGCTTCTGGTCGACAAGGCTGGCGTGGATCTCCTCCGCCGCCGTCCGGCCGATGGGCTCCTCGCGGTCGTCCACGATCCGGGTGAGCTTCGCCAGCGCTGTGAGCGGCACTTTCCCGAAGGCGACGCCGCAGTCCTCCTCGTACTCGGTCTGGAGGGCCCGGGCGAAGTCCTCGTAGCTCTCGTTCGCCATCACATAGAGCTTGTTCACCGACTCGTCGAACACGCGGGCGCCGTTCTGGTCAACAGGCAGCCGGAGCCCGCGGCCGATCTCCTGACGCTTCTTCATGGCGCTCCGCGTCTCGTTCAGCGTGCAGATCTGGAAGACGTTCGGGTTGTCCCAGCCCTCGCGGAGAGCCGAGTGGCTGAAAATGAACCGGAGGGGCTCGTCCACGGACAGCAGGCGCTCCTTGTCCTTCATGATGAGGGTGTAGGCCTCGTCGTCGGCCTGGGTGTCGCGGCCTTCGCGCGAGTCCTTCAGTACGCCCTTGCGGTCCTGGGCGAAGTAGCCGTCGTGGAGCTTCTCGACGGGCTCCTGAAGCCAGGAGAGCAGCTGGTACCGCCCGTCTCCGGCGAGCTCGGTCAGCTCGGCTTCGAAGGCTTCGGCGAACTTCCCCTTGATGGGCCTGCCGTCCCCGGCGTAGTCGCGGTAGTTCGCGACGCGGTCGATGAAGAAGAGCGAGAGCACCTTCACGCCTCGCTCTCGCAGCTGGAGTTCCTTCTCCAGGTGCCGCTTGACCGTGTGCTTGATCTGGGCCCGCCAAACGTCCTCGCGCAGCCCACCCATCTCCTCCCCAAGCCGCAGCGTGCGCCCGCCCGAGAAGCGCACGTACTCGTTGCCCGGCTCGGCGTTGATCTCAGTGACGGAGAAGCCCTGCGCATAGTTCGCGCGCTCGTTCGAGAGCGCAAAGAGGTCCGCACCGTTCTTCACCGTGACGGACTTCTCCTTGGGGCCGTCCTTGCCTTGGACGTGGATCCGGAGCTTTGCCTTGATCCCCTTCTTGTAGTCGACCTCCTCGACCCTCACGAAGGCGTCGTTCACGGCCCCGTCCGCCACGGCGCTCGCCACGACGATCTGCTTGACCAGCCGCATCTCGAAGGCGCGCACCGGATCGAGGCGGTAGACGAGGTTGTAGAGGTTGCGATGCGTCGCGGAGTAGCGGAGGGTGCAGAGGGGGTTCAGGGCCCGAATCGCCTCCTGGGCCTTCTCTGTGGAGTCGACGCTCTGGGGCTCGTCGATGATGACGATCGGCCTCGCTGCCTGGACGAACTCGATCGGCTGCCGACCCGAGAGCCGGTCGCTCTCCTTGTAGATGACGTTGCTCTTCTGCTCCTCCTCGGTCCCAGTGAAGTTCTTGCGGAAGGCGTCGATGTTGATGACGAGGATCTGGAGCGTGTTGCTAGTGGCGAAGTGGCGCAACCTGTTCACCTTCTTCGCGTCGTAGACGAAGTGCTCGAAGGGCGGATTGTTGTAGAGGGCGCGGAAGTGGTCCGTCGTGATCTCGATGTTCTTTAGCACCCCCTCGCGGATGGCGACGCTCGGAACGACAACAATGAACTTCTGAAAGCCGTAGCGCTGGGAGAGCTCGAAGATCGTACGGAGGTAGACGTAGGTCTTACCGGTGCCCGTCTCCATCTCCACCGAGAAGTGCGGGCAGGCCCGCGCCTGGTTTGCAGGCCCGTCGAACACCTCCCACGCTTCGGGAGGCACCGCAGGGTCGGAGACATCGATGTCGTTGCACGTCTGGACGGTCCGCAAATTTTCGCGGAGCCTATCCTCAGGCAGGAGCAGCCGATTGCCGATCCCGAGCTCGGTACGGGCCTGGCCCGCGAAGAGCCCTTCCATGGCGCCCAAGTCGATCACCGAGTACTCAGGGGCTCCCTGGGCCTGACCCTCGAACAGGTCCGTTACGGCGGCAACGGCCTCGATCTGAAAAGTCTGGTCCGGATCGAACTGGATCTTCACTTCGCCAGAGTTCCCAGGCGATCAGGATTCCTGGGGCCTTCAGAGCAGCCCTTACCCCGAACCGCCATTTCGGGCCGGTGATATCTTCCTCCATCCGCCATCGAGATCCTCAGATCGTCTTGAAGCTCGCAACGTCCTTCGTCTTGAACGTCTGTACCGCGTTGGCCTTGAGCTGGTCGCTACCCGCGAAGCCTACGTCCAGGCAGACCACCCGAGCTGGCCGACGCGCTGCCATAGCGCGGATGACCTCCAGCGTAAGCGCGCGGTCCAAGCACACGAGCAAGTCGCCGCCGGCTACGCTGTAGACGGTCTTGCCCTGCAGCGTGAGCACTTCGACCGGCGTCGTGAGCGCGAAACCGCTCTTCAGAAGGATCTCGGTGAGGAGATCCTGGTCCGACCGTCCCATTCGGATGTGGTCCACGTGCAATTCGAGCTGATCGCCGAGCGCGGTTGCATCCTCTGGCCCATCCGCTTGCCAAGTCGCGAAGTTGGACTCGGACAACTTGAAGACCCGGAACCCCACATCTGTCGCCGCGCCGCCGCTGAGTTCGAGCTGCTCTTCGGATTGATTCCTCAATCTCTCGATGACCCGGCGAACCCGTTCCTTCGCGATGTCTGCGATGGTCTCGTACTTGCCGTTGCCAGTCGGCTCAGGAAGCTGAACCAGAACGAACCGGCGATGGCCCCCATCCTGCTGGTTGAGCTCGAGCACGGCCTGCCCGGTGGTACCGGACCCGCAGAAGAAGTCCAGCACAACAGCGTCCTTGTCGCAGTACTGAACAAGCTCCTTCAGCAAGCCCG
>JANQEO010000283.1 GCA_028278325.1 Candidatus Binatia bacterium | reverse complement strand
GCCTGCCGATCGGCGATCTGATGCGGAGCGCCGCGAGCGAGCTCGCCTGAGCCGGGGCGGCGCGACTCGAACGCGCGTCCGGTCGCCCAACGGCAGGCTTTGCCTGCCGCACGGGCTCCTACTCGCCTCTCGCTCGCGGCTCCCTCCCCCACCTTCGGAGGCTGGTGTTCTGGCGCGCAACGGCTACGAAATGCGGTCCGTTACACCGGTTGCACAGGTGCATATACATCGACAGGTCCTGTGGGTGGCCCTATTCCTCCCCGTCTGCGAAGGCCGCTGCAGCGTGGCGAAAGGCAGCGGACGCCGCAGGTCGAGCGGCCGTACGCCTACCCAAGCACGACGCTCCGGGCCCTCGGCTGCCCCTCCACGCCTCATTTCCCCAGACCCGAAGCCCGCAACACCCCCTCGCAAGACCCCCTCGCTCCTACCGCCGTGCTTCACTACGCGGCGCAGTTTCGCAGTGTCGCGTGGACGCGGCCTGACGCCGGCTGCAAGAAGTTGACCTCGGCGACGCTGATTCCGAATCGGCCGATTCTAAGGGGAAGCGGCCAGACTTGCCCTTTCCAACGCTTCCCTCGCTGGTGTATAACTTCCCCAAAGGTGAGCGCGCTTCAGAGGAGTCCATCAATGTCCGAAACCCTAGGCGAGAAGACGTTCGTCGACAATCCGTTCGGCATCGTGACCGATAAGCGCGTCGTCTACTACCGAAAGAAGGGATGGTTCGGCGGCGGCTCCCGGGAAGATGTCCCGCTAAAGCACGTAACGTCTGTGCGGCTCGAGACCGCGCGCAACTTGCTAGCGGGAAGCTTTCTGATCTTCGTCGGTCTCATCTTTCTCGTGGCAGTCGTCGGGGTTTTCCCGCTCGCCATGGGTATTGTGATGCTGTGGGGCTATCCTCTTGTAGTCGTCACGACATCGGCGGGCGATCGGGAAGCGATGCGAGGCTGGCCCTGGAATCGCCAACTCGCAGAGGAATTCGCCTCGGGCCTTCGTAGCCAACTGTTCGAGGCGTAGAGGCGCGGTCTCGACCGCGTACCGCGTCCTCCGTTGCTGAGTTGACACATCCTCTCTCCGCGGGTACTGCTTCGTCGCGTGGTGACCCCGTGAACGATGCAAGCGTATCGCGATTCTCATGCTTTTCGCCTCCTGGCGAGAGTCTTCTTCTTCCTGCTACCTGCGCCTCGCACCCCGATTAGGTTCAGCCTTCGATTGGCCCAGGCCACAACGATCTGTCGCTGATCGCTCGACAATCTCAATCCTCCGATTGCCTGTTGTATCGCGCCCTCCTGCGGACGTTCAGCGAATCGCTGCGACGCCAGCGCTGCGAACTCGTCGTCGAGCCTTCCTTTAAGCCACTCCAAGTCCGAGCGCTCGTCTCGAGCTAGACCCTCAATGGCGACCGCAAACGTGCAGAACAGGACAAAGGCTGCATCCCCTTTCGCGAGCATTCGCTGCCGAAGTCCCCCACCGTGAAATTCGCGCACGTAGCTCTGGATTGTCCTTTGATCTCGCGATTCCAACATCCAAGGAGGGGCGTGGGACGTGAGGAAGCGGCTGACCGCATCGGCGATCTCCTCGAAGCGCTCGTCGCTGTCCCGCGTCCGTCGGTCCAATAGGAAGAACGCCAGGGTGTTTGGTGGGTTGAACACTCCCGAACTACCCGGACGAGCCGAGAGGCTGACCCTCGGTGGACGCCTGAAAACCGGCCAAGCGTGGACTTCTCGGAAGCGGCCGCAGGGCCGAGCCCGGGAACGGAGGGTTCTACCGCGTCGTGGACTCCTTCTGCAGGCCGGTGGCGTCAGCGGTGTCGCCGAGCAGTCGCCCCCAGCCCTTGACGGGGCGGTTCAGGAGAGCCGTATGTTCGCCAAGCCCCTATCGCCGCTGCTCGCACTCCTGGTCATGGGAGCTCTCGCCCAACAGGGGAGCGCGACGGTTCTCACTTTCGAACCGATCCA
>JANQEO010000274.1 GCA_028278325.1 Candidatus Binatia bacterium | reverse complement strand
GGCCAGTTCGGCCATCGCCGGCGTGATGAACTCCTTCTCGTCGTCGCGCGCATACACGAGATGGCCTTCGTGAAGAATGAGATGGCGGCCCTCGGAGGGCAGGCTTTCGACGTAGGCCCGGTAGCGTTCCACATCCGCTTCAGCTTCCGGGGTGACCGGCATCGGGGTCGTGCCCCATTCTACGAGGAAGTGGTATGCGTTGGTGACGAAACTCTCGACGGACTTCAACACGCGTGGGCTGGAACTGGTTTCTCCGGAGGAGAGGACGGCGGTTGGATAGATCCCTTTCATCGGAACGTCGTCTCCGCATCGTCCCACGGCCTGGGCTGCCGAAGTCACCGATGACCTGAACATCTCCACGATATGGGGTGGCAGTCCCCAGACCATATGGCCGTCACACTCGGCCCCGCAAAACTCCACGCCTTTGGGTTGGAAGGCGCTGAGCGTTATGGGTATGCGGTCGCGCAGGTTGATGAAGCCGCCCTCGGGATGGAGAAATCGAACCGGCGTTTCCACGCCTTCGGCTCGCATCGTCGCGGTGTCTCCATCGAGAAGTTTGCGGATGAGCCTGACGTCTTCGCGCATTGCGGAGAACTTCACCGGCGGTAGGCCCATCGTCAGGCGTGCCGTGTTGCCTACGCCGATACCGAGTTCGACGCGGCCCGGTGCGAGTTGGTTGATGGACGCGATGGAATGCGCGATGGTCGGCGCCATTCGTGTACTTACGACGGCGACGCCGGTGCCCAGACGTATGCTGCGGCTGCGGTCGGCCGCCAGAGCCATGGTCGCGTAGACGTCGGAGTAGATCATCTGTGAGTCGTAGAACCACGCCTGTGAGTACCCGAGGTCTTCGGCAAGCTTGACCAACTCGTGGTCTCCGACTCTCGACGCGAAAGCGACTCCGAATTCCATTTCGATCTCCTAGCAGGTCTCAGCCATCGAACCGTCGCACCACTTCGTCGATGCGGTTCTCGTCGATCAATCGATCTAGTTCCTCGGCCAGGTCTTCGCAACGCGCCAGAACTTCCCGCCACCGGTCTTGGCGGGCGGCGGTCGAGAACTCGCGGAAGTCGGTGCGGTCGGGGATGGTGCCGCCCGGCAGCTTTTCAATGAACCCGCGCGACGGGGCGATCATAACCACGTCTTCCAGATGTCTGACGGCCGGGCGTCGCCATACCAGGGACTTGTCGAACCAGCCCGGCACGATGCGCTCGTAGAAGTGCGGGTAGAGTATGAGCCCGTCGCGGGAGTCGAAGGAGAAGTCGAAATGGTAGTCGACTATGCCGCCGTCTCGGTAAGTGCCGGGTGGGGCCCCGCCTATGTCGCGGATGCCGGCCATGACCAGGGGAATGGATCCGCTTGCCAGGATCGCGTCTTCCAGGTTGTGCTCGGTCAGCGGCACCACCCAAGTGCTCAGGTTCGAAAAATGGAAGTCCGGCGGCCCGCTACAAAAGACCACGCGGTCGAAGAACGCTCCAAGGAATCCTCGCGCAACTGCGTTCGCGCTGGCTGCTACGGCCAGGCCCGCCATCAGCACCGGTCGTGATTCGCTCTCGAGCAGGCTTTTCCCGCGCGCTGCGACGATGTTGGTCTTCAACATCTTGTTTGCGATGATCTCGGCGCTTCCCTGGTGTCCGAGAAGCACGCCGAGGATTTCACGGCTGACCTCGGTCACTTCGCGTGCGGTGGGCTCGCGCTCGTAGGCCTGCCCCACGTAAGCGTCCTCGAAGCGGGCCAGTGCAGCGAGAGGGTCGTGCTGCGCGAAACAGGCGTGGCGAAAGGTACCAATGGACGAGCCGAGCATCGCCAGCGGTTCGGTTCGACCGGCAAGCAGGTGTTTGCACAGGACCCGGTCGAGCTTGCTCAAGACCAGCCACTTTGGGCCACCGGATGCGCCGACCAGGGAGCTGAACGAGTCACGGTCGAAGCCCTCGGCTCGGATGCGCTCGAGCGCCCTGCGCCCGGCTCGTATTGCCAGTGCGCCGGTCACGACAGTCAATCGTAGATCGCGATCAACTCATCGAAGGCCTTCATCTGGTTGCCGGTGGCGGACGACGGTACGAGGATGGGGGTCCGCACACCGCAATCGAACCAACCCTCGACACGCTCACGGATCTTGGACGCCGACCCGAAGAGCGTGCAGTCGTCGAGCCATCGGTCTGTCATGGCGGCCAGTAAGGCCTCGTCATCGCCCGCATCTATGGCGGCTCCCGCGGCTTCCATCTCCTCGGCGTACCCTGCGGTCTTCCAGTACTCTCTGTAGTTGGGCAGCCGCATGTAGGAAACCATCGTTTTGCGATTGCGCGCCGCAGCTGCGGACTCGTCGTCGCTGATGCACGTCGGGATCATGTTGCCGATGAAGTAGGAAGGCTCTGAGCGTTTGTCATCGGGTAAGACCCCGAGGGAATGATCCATGCGCGAGAGGGCGGCGTTGGCGAACACGACCCCTTCAGCGCAATCACCGGCAAGCTTGACCATCGGGTCGCGCAGGGCGGCGAGGACGACGGGTGGAAGCTCGCCCACCTTGCGAGCGGAACGCAGGCCGCTGACGAAGTCGCGCATGTCCGACACCGGCTTGCCGGTGGTGACACCCAGGTAAGAGTTCATAGGGTCGTGGCTGACGCCGATGCCGAATTCGAAGCGGCCTCCCGACAGTTCGTGAATGAGAGCTGCGGAACGTGCGTAGTCGTAGGAATGCCGTGTGTAGATGTTGACGATGGCGGTGCCGAAGCGGATGCGTTCGGTCAGATGGGCCAGTTCCTGGCAGAAGCCGAGAGCGTCGCACAGGCTGGGCACGTAGATGCCGGTGAAGCCGCGGCGCTCGATCTCGCACGACAACTCCAGTGTGGTCTTCCAACGTCCGGGTATGCCGACGATCGATACGGCGGGTAGTCGAGTTTCAGCCATCGAATCCTCCTCGAGTCGCGCGTATTGTTAGCGTTCCCCAAACGAGATTGCACACCGCCGGCAACGGCTGGCATCGACCCTGATTAGGGGTAAGAGTAAGAGCTACATGCCAGGAGGAGCACCATGAAGGATTGCCGTCAGTTCTACATAAACGGGGAGTGGGTGGAACCCACCGAAGCCAACGACTTCGAGGTGATCGATCCCTCGACCGAAGAGCCCATCGCCAAGATCTCTCTCGGCACTCCCGCCGACGTCGACAAAGCGGTTGCCGCGGCCCGGGCAGCTTTCGATGATTTCTCGACTACTACCCGAGAACAACGCCTGGAGCTGCTCGGCAGGTTGATCGAGACCTACAAGGCCCGCCTGGACGAGATGGCCAAAACGATCTCGCTGGAGATGGGCGCGCCCATGTGGCTGGCCAAAGCAGCGCAGGCGCGGGCGGGTCTCGGCCACCTGATGGTCGCGGCCCAGGTCCTGGAAAACTACGAGTTCGAGCATCTGCAGGGAACGACGCTCATGCGCAAGGAGCCCATCGGCGTTTGCGGGCTGATCACCCCGTGGAACTGGCCGATCAACCAGGTCTCGGCCAAGGTCGCGCCGGCAATCGCGGCAGGGTGCACGATGGTGCTCAAGCCCAGCGAGGTGGCTCCCCTGAGTTCCTATTTGTGGGCGCAGATCCTCGACGAGGCCGGGGTGCCGGCCGGCGTATTCAACATGGTGAACGGCGAAGGCCCGACCGTGGGAGAGGCGATATCGTCGCATCCCGACATCGACATGGTTTCCTTTACCGGCTCGACGCGCGCCGGTGTGTCTGTTGCGACAGCCGCGGCTCCGACCGTCAAGCGTGTTACGCAGGAACTTGGCGGCAAGTCGGCCAACATATTGCTCGACGACGTGAACCTGACGGCGGCGGTTTCCGGCGGTGTGCAGACCTGTTTCATGAACAGCGGCCAATCCTGCAATGCACCGACGCGCATGCTGGTGCCTCGGGAGCTTCTGGCGGAGGCAGAGCAGATCGCCAGGGAAGCAGCCGAGCACGTGGCTGTCGGCGATCCGCGCGAAGAAGGTACGAACATCGGACCGGTCGTGAGCAAGGTGCAGTTCGACAAGATCCAAGGCCTGATCAACAAGGGCGTGGAAGAGGGTGCCGAGTTGGTTACCGGCGGCCCCGGCCGCCCCGAAGGGCTGGACAGAGGCTACTACGTCAAGCCTACGGTGTTCTCCAAGGTATCGAACGAGATGACCATAGCGCGTGAGGAGATCTTCGGGCCGGTTCTGTCGATCATCCCCTACGATGATGAAGAAGATGCGGTACGCATCGCCAACGATACGCTCTACGGGCTGTCGGGCTATGTTTCGTCGGGCGATCTCGACCGGGCGCGCAAGGTGGCCAACCGGATTCGCGCCGGAAACGTTCACGTCAACGGAGCACAGGTGGATTCCGCAGCGGCCTTCGGCGGCTACAAACAGTCGGGTAACGGGCGCGAATGGGGCGAGGCGGGTTTCGAGGAGTACCTCGAACTCAAGTGCGTCTTTGGTTACGAACCGGCTTAGCGCGACCAACGGATGAAGATCGGGGTCCCGCGAGAGACCAAGAGTCAGGAGTACAGGGTTGGGGTTACTCCCGACGGTGTCGGCCTGCTCACTTCCCGGGGCCACGATGTGATGGTCGAAGTCGGCGCCGGCCACGGCAGCGGTTTCTCCGATGACGACTACAGCAGGGCCGGGGGACGACTGGCCGAAACCGAAGCCGTGTGGTCCGAGCCCGACCTCGTAGTCAAGGTCAAGGAACCCAATCCCGTCGAAGCCGAGCGCTTACGGGCGGGCCAAACCATATTCACCTACCTGCATCTGGCGGCTGCCCCCGAACTTCTCGGACGTCTTCTCGAATCCGACGTGATCGCGATCGGATACGAGACGATTCAGAACCCCGATGGTTCGTTTCCGGTTCTTGCGCCCATGAGCGAAGTGGCGGGTCGCTTGGCGGCCCAGATCGGAGCCACCCTCCTGCAAAAGAACCGTGGAGGTAAAGGTCTGCTGGTCGGCGGTGTTCCGGGCGTGATGCGGGGGCGTGTCTGTGTGGTCGGTGCCGGCATAGTAGGGATCAACGCGGTTCGGGTGGCCCATGCTCTCGGTGCAGAGGTCGATGTGTTGGATATCGACCTCAAACGGCTGTCCTACGTTTACGACATCTTTCACGGTGACCTCAACACGCTCTACTCCAGCCCGGCCAACATCAAAGCATCGGTGGAGGCGTCTGACCTGGTGATCGGCGCTGTGTACACGGCCGGCCGGCGGGCCCCGGTGTTGGTGCCCGAGAGCCTCGTGGCTGCCATGGAGCCGGGATCGGTCATAATGGATGTCTGCGTCGATCAGGGAGGTTGCGTCGAGACTATCCGGCCCACCACCCACGACAATCCCACCTACGTGGTTCACGGTGTCATACATTACGGCGTCGCCAACATGCCCGGCGCCGTGCCCAGGACATCCACCTCGGCGTTGACGAACACTACGCTTCCTTTCGTCGAACGACTTGCGGACCTGGGCACCGCAGAGGCCGTTCGCGGTGATCACGCCCTCGCCATGGGTGTGAACGTATGGCGGGGTGAGGTGACCTGCCGGGGCCTCGCAGAGTCTCTCGACGTTGCCTATCGTCCTCTCGACGAAGTCATCTCCTGAACGGCGTCGATCCGACCCCTCGACGCCCAACGCGCCCGGTTCACATCGCAACACGCCATCGTTACAGTAACGATGCAATGACCGAGATGGGTGACGCACGGGTTAGGCGGTCCCTCTTCTTCGTTCCCGGGGGCGAGCCGCGGAAACTGGAAAAATGCCGCAGCATGGGGGCCGACACCGTGATGCTCGACCTCGAGGACTCGGTTCCCGTAGCCGAAAAGGACAGAGCCCGAGCCCTGGTCGCCGAAACCCTGTCCCAGGGAGGCTTCGGTGAGGCCGAGCCCGGCGTGAGAGTGAATCCGCCGTCGACGCCGTACTTCGCCGATGATCTTGAAGCCGTCGTGAGCGCGGGCGCTCAGGCCATCATGCTGCCCAAATCCGAGAGCGCCGAAGACCTCGCCGAGGTTGCGCGCCGTATAGGGCAGCTCGAAGGTTCAGGCGGCGCCGGCGCCCGGCCCGTGCAACTGCTCGCTCTGGTCGAGACCGCTGTCGGCGTGGCCGACGTACGCTCGGTGGCCACGGCCACGCCGCGTCTGACCGGACTCTGCTTGGGCCACGCGGACTTCTCTCGCGACATGGGCCTGACCACTATAGATCCGGCCTCCGGCGTGGTCCTGCACGCTCGCTGCCAGTTGGCGATAGCGGCGAAGGCCGCCGGGGTGACGCCCATCGATACGGTGTGTCTCGACGTCCGTGACGAGGCCGCCTTCCGTCGTGATACCGAGCTCGGTGTAAGCCTCGGGTTCGAGGGACGGTTGTGTATTCACCCGATGCAGGTCGCCATCGCCAACGAGATCTTCAGCCCCACCCAGGAACAGATCGAATACGCGAAGAGAGTGGTGGACGGTGCTCGCGAAGCCAAAGCCGAAGGCCGTGGGGTGTTCACCGTCGACGGTAAGATGGTGGACGCTCCACTGGTGGCAGTCCAGGAAAGGCTTCTCGACAAGGCCCGCCGCATCGGCATGCTGGCCGGTTAGCGAGGTTCCGAGATGGCTGAGTCCCTCATCGAAGTCAGTCCTCCGTACTTCGAAGACCTGAGCGTCGGCCAGGTCTTCGACGATGCTCCGACGATCACCGTGACACAGGGCTATGCTGCCGTTCATCAAGCCGTATTCGGTGACAGGCTCCGTCTTCCCCTCGACGCCGACCTGTCTCGTGTGGTGACGGGCAGCAGCAATGCGCTGGTGAATCCCAATCTTGTCTGCAACCTGGCGATCGGGCTGACCACTGCGCCATCGGGCAGGGTGCTGGGCAACCTCTTCTATCGCGGCCTGACCCTGAAACGCCCCGTCTACGTCGGCGACACCCTCAAGGTCACAACCGAAGTAGTGGCGATGCGTCAGAATACGCCCCGTCCCGACCGGCCTGCGACCGGCATGGCAGTGTTCGAGATGCACGTCGAGAATCAACAAGGCCAGACCGTACTTCACTTCTGGCGCTGTCCGATGCTGCCGTGTCGCGATCAGGACGCCGACACGGGACACGCCGACTCCTTCGACGATATCGCCGCAGAGTTCGATCTCGCACAGGTCAAAGCCGCGGTGCCGCAAGAATGGAACTTGGATGCGTTTCGTGACCACGTGCCGGGCAAGCACTTTGCCGACGTCGTCGAGGGCTCGAGTTACAAGGTGGAGGGGCGCGACACGGTCAGTTGTGCGCCCGAGATCGCCCGTATGACCCTGAACGTCGCCGCGGCGCACACGGATGCCGGTGCAAGCACCTACGGGAAGCGCCTCGTGTACGGAGGACACACCATATCGATAGGCGCCGCGCAGGTGGTTCGGGCACTGCCGAACCTAGTGACATTCTTGGCATGGCGCAGTTGCGACCATACGGCCCCGGTGTTCGAAGGAGACATGCTTTCGAGTGAAATCGCGGTCGAAGCCGTGCACGCTCTCGAGGGTGGTGGCGGACTGGTGGATCTTCATGTGCTCGTAGACGCGCAGCGCGGTTCCGACGGTTCTGCCGTAGAAGGGGGACGGGTGTTGGATTGGAGAGTTATCGGCCTCATGGCCTGAGCGCCGCAGCTATCGGAGGTTCGCAGGGATGATGAAGGGAATACTCGACGGGATGCGGGTTGTGGAAGGCTCGGCTTTCGTTGCGATGCCGTTCGGGGGCATGACGATGGCCCAACTCGGCGCCGACGTGATTCGCTTCGATCAGATCGGGGGTGGCCTGGACTACACGCGCTGGCCGGTC
>JANQEO010000228.1 GCA_028278325.1 Candidatus Binatia bacterium | reverse complement strand
TGATGCTCGGCGGGCTCATACTCATCGGCGGCGCGGCCGGGGACCGCTTCGGCCGCCGGCGCTTGTTCCTGGCCGGCATCGTCGTGTTCCTCGCCGCCTCGATCCTCTGCGCGCTCGCGCCGGGCGGCACGGCGCTGATTGTCGGCCGGGCGGTGCAGGGCGTCGGTGCGGCGCTGCTCGTCCCGCAGAGCCTCGCGATCATCGCCGCCGCTTTTCCCCGCGAGGTTCGCGGCCGCGCCATCGGGCTCTGGGCCGGCGCCTCGGCCATTACGACCGCACTGGGTCCGCCGCTGGGGGGAGTGCTCATCGACTGGTTCGACTGGCGCTCTATCTTCTGGCTCAACCTGCCGCTGGCTGCCGTCGCCATCTGGGCGACCGTCGTGCACGTGCCGGAGAGCCGGGACGAGTCAGCGAGCGGCGATCTGGACTGGAAGGGCGCAATCCTCGCCGTCGCCGGCTTCGCGCTGCTGACGGTGGGACTCACGCTGCTCGCCGAGAGCCCCGATTCGAGAGGCGTCTCGCTGTCGATGCTGCTGGCCGGCGTCCTGACGCTGCTCGCGTTCGTGCGCGTCGAGTCCGGCGCGGCGTCGCCGATCCTGCCCCTGGCGCTGTTCGACGACCGCCTGTTCACGGGGGCCAACCTGGTCACTCTGTTTCTCTACGGCGCGCTGACGGGCGTCCTGTTCCTGTTGCCCTTCGAGCTCATCGAGCGCCGCGGCCTGTCCGCGACCGAAGTCGGTCTGACCCTGGTGCCGCTCGGCCTCATCATCGGCACGCTGTCTCGGTACGCCGGCGATTGGGCCGATCGTCACGGGCCTCGCGGGCCGCTGGTGTCGGGCGCGTTCGTCGTCGGCATCGCGACGCTGGGTCTGGCCCTGAACGCCGACGCCTACGTGCCCGGCGTTCTGCTGCCCGTGGTGCTGCTGTCGATCGGCATGGCGGCCATCGTCGCGCCGTTGACGACCGCGGTGATGAACGCGGCGCCCGACGAGCGCTCCGGTGCCGCGTCCGGCGTCAACAATGCCGCCAGCCGTGTCGCCGGCTTGTTCGCCGTCGCGATACTCGGCGCGCTTGCGAGCGCCGTGTTCCGGACGCGGACGCCGGCGCAGGACGGCACCCGGCGATTCGGCGCGCTGCCGGAGCCGGGCGATCCGCTGCGGGCGGCGCTCGAGGCAGCGTTCGTCGATGCGTACTCCGCCGCGATGATGACGGTCTCGGCCTGGGCTTTCGTGGCCACGGCGCTGGCCTACTGGATTACCCGGCCGTCGCGCAGTAGCGTGGCGCATTCCTGAAGACCACAGACCGAAGGGGACTCGACATGGCGGACGAACTCGTTTTCTACACCCATCCGATGTCGCGCGGGCGCATCGTGCGCTGGATGCTCGAAGAACTGGGCGCGCCGTATCGTACCGAGCTGCTCGACTACGGGACGACGATGAAGGCGGCCGAGTATCTCGCAATCAACCCGATGGGCAAGGTCCCGGCCGTGCGGCACGGGGATGTCGTCGTGACCGAATGCGCCGCGATATGCGCCTACCTGGCGGATGCGTTCCCGGACGCCGGTCTCGCACCCCCGCCCGCGTCACGCGGCGATTACTATCGCTGGCTGTTCTTTTTCGCGGGCCCCGTCGAAGCCGTCGTCAGCAACAAATCGCTCGGCCTGGAAGTCCCGCCGGACAAGCTCGCCACCGTCGGCTACGGCAGCTTCGCCGACGTCATGGATGCGATCGAGCGCGCCGTCTCCGCGAACCCCTACATCGCCGGCGACCGCTTTTCCGCGGCCGACGTCTACTGCGGCTCGCACATCGGCTGGGGCCTGCAGTTCAATACCATCGAGGACAGAGCGGCGTTCAGGGAATACTCGTCGCGCTTGGAGGGACGCGATGCGTTCAAGCGGGCACGCGAGATCGACGACGCGTTGATGGCGAAACAGGGTGAATGACGCAGGACTCGTCGTCCCGGCCGCGCGAGACCTACCGATCCGCGGCCCGCGCGACGACGTAGTGGCTCGCCTTGGGCTTCGCCTGCCAGACCTCTTCGATGTCGAAGCCCGCATCGGCCAGCCATTTCAGGAACTCGGCCTCGCGGAACACGTTGATACGCGGCAGCACGCCGATCGCGCGGCCGAGCGGCGCGATCCAGGCCAGCCACGGGATACTGTCGCCGATGCACTGCGTGTTCGAGATCAGCAGCCCGCCGGGCTCGAGCATGTGATGCAGCTGACGCAGCGTGCGCGGCACGTCGTCGAGGAGGTGCAGGATGCTGTGTGCGAGGATCACGTCATACTGCGCCGGCGTGGCGTCGAGGGCATCGATACCGGAGGCCTCGAAGCTCACGTTGTCGATGCCGGCGCTCTGTGCCTTGTCGCGCGCGATGGCGATCATCTTCGGTGAGATGTCCGTGGCCCGTATCTGTGCCACGCGCGGCGCGTGGTGCAGCGCCGTCGTGCCGGTGCCGCAGCCGATCTCGAGCACGCGGTCGTCCGGCTCGAGGTAGCCGTCGGTCTTCGCGAGCTTGGTCTCGTAGGCCGCCTGGTCCGGTACGGGTTTGCGCGCGTAGCGTTCCGCGATGCGGTTCCAGAAGCGGGCATCGGGGTTGGGTCGGGTCATGTCGAGGGTGCTCATCGTTCGCTCTCCGGGCCGGCGGTGCCAATTCTTCGACAATCGGCATGGCTTGGTTGTTCCATCGGCAGGCGGCATAGTAGCCGTCGATCCGCTTGGCACATACGCCGAAATCCATGGGACACGCATATCGGTACACGTCCCTGCTTGCAGCACGGGTGACCACATGATCACGGACATCGCCGACTACTTCGCCAAAGGCTGTGGACGCTGCGAGCGCTTCGAGACGCCGGATTGCTCGACACAGCGATGGAACGCCGGGTTGGCCAGGCTCCGCGAGATCTGTCTTCGATCGGGCCTCGAGGAAACCGTGAAATGGGGACACCCTTGCTACAGACATGCGGATCGAAACCTCGCGATCATCGGCGCGTTCCGCGGCGACTTCCGCTTGTCGTTCTTCAATCCCTCCCTGATGAAGGACCCCGAGGGCGTACTCGAAAAGCAGGGCCCCAATACCCAACACGCCGACATGATCCGATTCACCGACAACGATCGTGTGTCGGAGCTGGAGCCGATCATTGCCGCCTATCTGCATGAAGCGAAAGGGTACGCGGAGGACGGTATCAAGCCCGCTGTGACGCCAATGGCGATCGAGATGCCCGCCGAACTGGCGGATGCGATGGCGTGCGATCCGGAGCTCGCGGAAGCTTTCCGCGAGCTCACGCCCGGGCGGCAGCGGAGCTACCTGATCAATCTCAACGGGGCGAAGCAGTCCAAGACACGTGTCGTCAGGATCGGCAGGTTTCGCGATAGAATCCTGGCCGGAAAGGGTGCCACAGAAAGGTAAGCATCGGTCAACCGGTCTCAGCTGGAGAAGTAACGCTCATGAGGTACGCCGCCGTGCTTGTAGCACTCGTTCTCGTCACGCTCGTCGTAGAAGCTTCACCCGAGCGCAGCGACTTCACAGTCGAAACCCAAGACGGCCTCTCCATTTTCGTTCGGCAAGTCAAAGACGATCAGGCGGAACGGGATCTGGGCCCGCTGCTGCTCGTTAACGGAGGTCGTCCCGGAACCCTGGCTTCATGGGACGTGGACCGGCCCGGACCCTCGACAGCCGCGCTGCTCGCGAAGGCCGGTCACACGGTCTTCCTCATGGATGCCCGGGGTTTCGGGAACTCGGATTTCACCGCGGAGATGCGCGACGGTGCCGAGCATGGCGCCATCGCCGTGCGCTCGCATGAAGTCGTTCGCGACATAGCTGCCGTGGTCGATGAAATCAATCGACGGAACGAGGAGGGCGCCCCTCTCTCGGCGATGGGGTGGGCGACGGGCAGTCAGTGGCTCGGACACTATGCGTCCCTGAACCCGGGCGCGTTCAGTCGACTCGTCTTTTACCAGGCCGCCTATGGCGGCACTCCCGGCGGCTGGCCGCTACAGGCCGTCGCGAGCGAGGACGATCCAGCCAGACTCGACCGAACCCGCTTCGCCGCGTTCCGCTGTTCGACAGCCGAGCAGGTGATTGGACGACTCGCTGACGCAACCGAAGACCGGGAGTTCCTCAGTCGCTATGTTGAGCTCGCGATGCAGGGCGACGAAGATGCTGCTCACCGAAGCCCTCCCTGCCTCCGTTTCCCCTCTGGGCCACTCGCCGACACGTTGATGATGGTCAACGGGCGTCCGCTGTATGACGCCGGCACGATTAGCAGCAGAGTGCTCATCCTGCGTTCGGAACACGACTTCTGGTCGCGGCCACAGGATGTCGCCGCACTCGGCGAGCATCTCGATAACGCCGCGTCTGTCTCGGTGAAAGAGCTCCAGGGTGCGTCACACTACGCTCATTTGCTCCCCGACGAGCGGCGGGCGTTCATCGACGCAGTGATTGGTTTCACCGCTGGGGAAGAGCGGCAATAGGGCCTAGTGACACCGAAACTGTCATGAGCGGCCATTTCACTCGTTAGGGCCCGCCCGGAACCCGTTGAATCGGCTACCCGCGACACGCGTGTAGTTGACAGTGGGCTACACCCTTCACCGGAAAGGGCGTGTGACGACAAGTGCGTCGTCAAAATTGATGAACCTATCTAACGAGACTAGGTCCAGCGGCAACCAACGCCGACCCGTCTTGGACCGTTTTCAACGCGCCCCGAAGCTCGATGAGTTCACCTCTACCAAGCAGCTACCGCTGGCTCTATCGCACCGTAGCTCTTGGGGCATTCGACGAGACAAACCTTAGTTCTTTCTTTTTGTTTGAGAAGTGATGTTTATCCATCGCATTTACACTGTTATCGAGAATGAGTATCATTCGCGTTCTAGGAACGGCTGTTGTCAGCGAGTGAGTCGGACTCCATGCCAGCTTATTCGTCGGTGACGCTTGTAACGCAGCGCATCTAGCAGTGCAAAGGAATGAGGAACTGATAATGCCCCCCAAGACAGTTGGCGTCCGCGGAGTCGCACTCTTTACGGTTGCGGTTGCGATGGCAACGACGAACACACATGCCCAGAACCGAGTCCCAGACTCTGACTCGCAGAATGAAGGGACTATTGACGAAGTTGTCGTCACCGGAACTAGTCGGGATTATCTCTACAGAGAAGAGTCGACAGATCTTTTTGGATTCGACGCCAAGTTAGCAGACTTGCCCGCCTCGGTGAGCGTAATCTCATCGGATTTTCTGCAGGACAATCTTGCATACACGATCGAGGACGTCGTCAGTTACGTTCCTGGTGTGTCGAATGGCGGCTTCACAGGGGGAACTAGCGAGAACTTCATTATTCGCGGTTTTGAAACGGATACGCGATTTGTCAATGGACTGAGGCAGTTCGGCTTTATGCAGCAACCATTTTTCGTTGAGATTTCCGAACGCATTGAAATTGCAAAGGGTCCCGCTGGCTCAGAGTTTGCGATTGCCGACGCTGGAGGCTCCTTCAATTACGTCACGAAGAAACCGCTTGCCGACTTTCAATCCGAGGTTTTCGCCGGAGCAGGTACGGAGGGCCTGCTCCGAATCGGTGGCGATGTCACTGGCCCCATAACTCAGGATGGCACGTTGCGCTACCGCCTAATTGGGGTCTATAACGCAGGCGCTGAGTGGCGTAACGGAAGGCCGGATGAAACACCCCGTTGGGCCATCGCTCCATCCATTGCATGGGACTACACCGAGGGCGGTAGTGTCCTTTTCGAATACCAGAGATCCTTTGAGAACAATCCGGTGGATCGCGGAATCTGGCGTATCGAGGGTGTTGGCTTTGAGGATAACTTCGCACCACGCAAGTTCAGCTTCCACCAGGAGTCGGGCTATCAAGACATGGATGCCGATCGTTTCGACTTTACGCTGACGCAGGATTTGGGTTCGATTTTCTCCATCGAATTGCGTGCTCAACGGATGGAAGAAAACATAGAAAACGAGAGTGTGAATTTTGCCCGTATCAGGCCGTTTCTTGAGGATGGGCTTACATGGGATGGGGTGACAACCCAAGCTACTCTGAGTTTCAGAGATCGCCTTTCGGACATAACCACTGACAACTATCAAGGGGTAATCAAAGCCAGATTTGAGAGCGGAGACTGGACCCACAATGTGAGAGTGGGTTACCAGGACTACGAAGCGGCTTTTCTCGTCGACTACGGCGCGGACGGTGGCGAGGGACGCCGAATCTCCTCGCAGACCATAGATATATTCAACCCAGACAATAATTTCAATCTTGTGCGGGATGCACGAGATACCGCCTCTTTCTTCCAGAATCGGCAAGATATCAGCAGTGTTTTCGCGCAGTGGTCGGCCAACTGGAACGGCAAGCTCCGGATCTTGGCCGGTGTCCGCCAAGACGATGCCGCATTCTTCAGCCGGTTCGATCCAGTCGGTAGCACTGGAAATCGGAATGAGAGTGAGAGTGATGAAGCTTCATTCCGGTTGGCGGTATCGTACGACTTCACTGAAAACACAGCCATTTTCGGTGGCTACAGCGACTCATTCACTCCTCAGACGGGGGTCACTCGCGACGGTAGCCAAATCGAACCTCTGCAAAATGCAAGCTTTGAGCTGGGAGCGAAAACGGAGCTGTTTGACGGCGGCGTGCTCTGGACGAATACGATCTACCAGACGACTCAAGACAACATCGCGGCAGATGATCCCGAAGATGATTCCGGTCAGTTTTCGGTGCCATTCGGCGAGGTCAGAATTCGTGGTTTCGAGTCGGAGTTTCTGGGGACAGTTAATGAAAGTCTCGATGTAAGCGCCGGCATAACGTTTCAGGACAGCGAAAACACACGAACCGAAGACCCTACCTTGCAGGGCAATGCATTCTTCAGTGTCCCTGAAATACAAATCACTGGATTTGCCAACTACAGCTTTGCTGATTTTGGCTTCGAAGGCTTCTCTGCCCGTGCCGGACTAATTTATGTCGGAGAGCGTGAAGGAAATGCTCTGAACAACTACCAACTCCCGTCGTACGTCAGGGTCGATCTCGGTGCACGTTACGTGTTCAACGAGAAAACAACCCTCGACTTTTTCGTCGAGAACCTGTTCGATGAGGTCTACATCGAACAGTCCCAGGGAAGAGCGTTTCCGGAAAATGGAATCATTCCGGGCGACCCAAGACTCGTTCAACTCAACCTGCGGTACGCACTTTAGAAGACTGTCAACGACGCGTGGCGGACAATCGTAAATGGTTTGACTGGCACAGCGGGCTCGGCGTCTTGTCGGGCCTGCTGCTGTTTATCATCTGCTGGTCGGGAACTACAGCGACACTATCGCACGAAGTGGATTGGCTTCTTAACCCCGACCTTCGGGTCGAACCTCATTACGAACCCGTCGACTTTGAAGCGACGTACGACGCTGTTCGGGCGGCGTGGCCGGAAGCGAGTGTAAATACCATTGATGTGCCGCTCTATGCGAACGCAGCGATAAGCGTAAGGGTCAGAACACAGAACGAGCAAACTCGTTGGGTCTACGTCGATCCGAACACATACACCGTTACTGGCAGTTCTTCCTACTTCAACGTTCAGCGCTTCTTCCGAAGTTTCCACATGAACCTTTTCAACCCTTTTCATTTTCTTCATGAAAGCGGGTTTGGCTACTTCATTGTTGGATTCTTCGGATTAGTCGTCCTTGCGTCTATGCTGACAAGTCTCGTTTTCTACAAGCGTTGGTGGAGTAGGATTCTTGCAGTTAAGTTCAGCACGAGGAACGCCCGCACGTTTTGGAGTAGCGTACACAGACAAATAGGTTTATGGAGCTTGTGGTTCGTGCTTGCGATCGGTGTCACCGGCACTTGGTACCTCTTCGAACACAGCAGAATTCGTCTCGGGGACGGGAAAGTGACTTTTGTCGATGCTGGCACAGAACCCTCACCTTACGCGCTGAATACGATCATCGTCCCACCAGCCAGCGATCCTGCGAACTCATTGAGCACCATAGTCGAGCGTGCCCAAAGTGTCCGACCAGATCTGTCAATCCGATCGATTGGGCTCAATTCGGAATCTGGGTTGGTCTACGTGACTGGACAGGCCAATCATATCTTGGTCCGAGATCGGGCCAACAAGGTTTACATTGACAGCTCGGACGGGAAGGCGGTTTTGAATCAGTCGGCTTCTGATTTGCCGGTCTACTGGCGATGGTCCGATACAGCCGACCCGTTGCACTTCGGCGACTTTGGCGGACTGTGGACTAAACTAATCTGGTTCGTGTTCGGCCTGTTTCTCACGGGCCTTGTGTTAACCGGCACCTATTTACACATCAAACGTCTCGCTCGAGATCGGGCCAATGGTACTGCGGGCCGCAAAGGGACCGAGGTCGCAGTCGCGTTTACCTGCGCGGTCTTGCTCGGCTCAATTTGGGCAGGGTTTAAAGAAGTTCGGGCGTACGGGCCGATAGTAGACGGTGTTAGACATTGGCCGCAGGTTTCGACCGAGGTGACAGCGTTCCTTATTTGTTGGCTGCTGTTGACACTGGCGGTTGTCGTTTCACTGACTTGGATGCTAGCGAGCCAGAAACATACCTCTAGGCGAGACTCGGCCAAACCAACGGCTCTGCGTCGGCTCAGCAATCCCGGTTAGGTTGCCTATTGACAGCAGCCTCTTTCCTGTTGGGGCATAGAGCCTCGATGAAGAAACGCAATCGAGGGCCGCGCTGGAGATCCACGAGAGTCCAGAGGCAGGAGCCGGCTAGGCGCTCGCCTGATACCGCTTCCTGCCGAAGCGCTCGTTCGAACTTTTTACAGACCGCGCATGGCGTACAAAGTGGCGGCGCAGGTCTAACACTACAGTTGACGTCCCCCAGGTCGACGAAGAGCGAACACGAAGGCGACCGCGGCAAAGACTCCAACACCGCCGAATCCGCTTGCGAGCGTCGCGGGATTCCGCTCCGGCTCACGCCAGGCAAACTCAGGTGCTCGTTCGAAGTCCTCACGGCCGATCGGGTCACAGTTCAGCCAGTGTTGGACACCGCGCTCTTTGAGGCTCTGGTGGAAGTCGACAACGGCGGTCTCGAAGTGGCGGTTGCGGGCCGGGTCGCTTTCAGCGATGACTTCCATCGAGCGACGAAAAGCCAGAGGCGGGGAAATCCAGCCCGCCCGGTCCAGTGCCGCGTCAAAGCGACTCTCGGCCGACTGACCTGCGGCTATCGCACGAACGTAGGCCTCGTCCATGAGCCAACGGACAGACCAATCCAGCAGCGGGCCATCGTACCGTGCACACGCAGGAAGCTCCGCCACGTCGATGTCCCAGAATCGCTCGCCGACGTGAGAAACCCGCGCCTGCTCACGACCTTCTCGACTCCATTCGCGCTGCACAGCCCGGACTTCAGCGTCGGCCAGCGCTCGAGGTGCCAAAAGGCCGTCGGGCCTGAGCGCGCGTTCCATCAAGCTGGGACTCAAGAGCGTTATCCCAACCCACAAGCCAGCGAGCACGGCGGCTGCTCCGACGCCCGACGCTCGCGTGGATGCCACGGCCAGACAAAGCCCAACCCAGAACGCCATGTACAAAGCACTGCCCAACGCGAACGCTGCAGTTACGCCCACCGGGGCGGCCGTCAACGCCGACCCGGCACCGACAAGCGCAAGCATGACAGCGGTGGCCGCGCCCCCACGCACAACGCCTCTGGCGATGAGAAGCGATCGACGGGTCGCACCCAGCGACATCACGAGGAAAGAGATGCCGCTTTCTCGTTCACGAGCCGTCGCGTCGTACAAGAGGGCGATCAGAACGAGAGGCGTCAGATAAATCAGGATCGCCAACAGATCCAAGCGACCGGCCGCAAGCGCAGAAGGATTTGTTGCCTCGGACAGTTCCCCCGGACGCGCAAGATTCGCGAGCGGGACGGTGTGCAGTATTTGACGATTGGGCGAGAGCTCACTGGCGCCGACGGCGAGATGAAGAAGCGCTCCCGGCGGCAATGCCGCAAGGCGTTCATGATAGAACCCCTCCACGTAGGGATCCCGCGGGTCCGGGATGTACGGCCCGTCCGGCCACTCGCTCGCCGGTAGACGCCGGTTCGTTGGGGTAGTCGTCCCATCTTCGAGACCGTCATACACCGCAATGAGTTGCGCCTTGGCTTCATCCACCTTGGTGCGATCTGCATCTATTGAGGCCGTGTAGCGGGCTCGCCAGTCGAGCCCGCTGGCGATAGCGAGTGCACCCAGTACCGCAAAGAGACCCAGTGCCAGCAGCGACGCGCGGGACCGTGAAAGCAACGCCACATCGAGCTTTGCAAGGCGCCAGATCATCCTGCGCGACCAAATCGTTGCCGCTGACCGACAAACACCAGTCCGAGGAGGGCAACGAAAGACCAAGCAGTGAGCGCGGCAACGGCCGGCAGCGCGCCGGGGAGATCCCGCGCGAATGTCGGCTGGGGTGGATCGAACGCCTCGAAACTCGAAAAGTAACCATCTTCCGCAGTCCACGACCAATCGCCAGTGCGAGAGTTTTCGGCCATATGTTGGTTCAGGCGACCCACGAGGTCTCGCCGAAAAGCCTCAGCTTCATCATCGAAGCTGCGCTGATAGTCCGCATGAGATCCTGCCATACGCGCGGACAGGTCGAGGATCGCCGGGGTCGGGCTAAACGCCCACGATAGCGAACGAATCGAATCTTGAGCTCGGCGTCGAGCATCCGCTTCAGCGAGCCTTCTGTCGTACACCCCGCCACGATAGGCTTCGTCGGCTTCTGCGAGAAGTGCATCGTAGTTGATCGGAAGGTCCTCCAGCCTGTCAACATCGTACTCAGCCAGAACCGCTTGTTTCAGCGCCTCGTTGGACTCTGAAGACCCTTCCGCGTGCATGTCCGGGCCTCGGGCAAAGTCTGCGTTGATGGTTGCCTCGAGCGCCGTTCGGGTACTCGGCAAGGCTTGTTCAGCCACGATGTCCAAAGCCCGTGGGATGATCAATACACCTAGCGCCCAGAGCAACGTGACGGCGGCAAGGCCTCCCCGGGATACGCCGAAGCCGATACCCGCCGCCACGCCCAACGCGGCGAGCGTCCCGAGATGCGTTAATGACGCAATGGCCAGAACGAGAAAGCGGCTGGCTTCGTCCCCGCTCGAGACCCCGGAAGCTGCAAGACAAAGCGCTGGAATGGCCGCAGCAAACACGAGAATGAACGTCATCAACGCTTTGGCTGCAATCAGGTTTGCCGGGCGCGCTCCTACGCCAATCAGCAGCGGCGCAATGCCGCGTCGGGACTCTCGCGCCCCAACCAGGTAGCCTATAACGAGCGCAAAGAAACCGCCTGCCAGCTGCAGAAGCGGTGAGAGTCGCGTACTACCGAAACGCCCGTCCGCCGCACGAACGGATGCCGGCGAAAGAAAAGGTGTATTTCGTCGATGCGCTTCCAGAAAAACCGCCGCTCCCTGGTATGGCAGTACTCCGGGATCCATCGCCTGCAACGGTGCCGCCGGTCGATACACGAGAATGCCGTAATGGGCGGCGTCATGGGGGTTCTTGGGAGGCTGACCAGCCCACTCCGCTTGGATGCGCGTGGCCGCCTCATCGAGGGCCGCGGTCTCGGCGTACTGCGCATTGCGACCTGCGAGAACGGCAATGATGAGCAATGCGGCCAGCAGCGCAACAGCCAGGCCCACAGCTCGATCGCGCAGCAGCAGCTGGAATTCCAGAGCTATTGTGTGCTTCATCAAAGTCCTTCTCAGCTCCGGCGCCACTGCACGATCCTCGAATGACGGCCGCGTTTCGACGCCTCATACAAGAGGACTGTTCTAACCTGCGGACGATCACGGTGAGCAATCGAATTACAACCCATTTCTCGCGACCCGCTTTATCACAGCAACCAAAGCGTCCAGGTCTGCTGGCCGGGTGTAGACCTGAGAAGCTATCTTGATATCGGTTTCGCCGGGCCCGACCAGAATCCGATGGCGATCCAGTAGATGCCGAAACAAGCGGCGCGACTCCACGCCAGTGATTCTCAGGCTCGCAAACCCGCCTCCGTGGGTCGGGCCCTGGATTCCACGGACCGTCACGTTCTGCACGCCGTCGAGCTGCTCAGACCAATACCGGGTCAGGTACGCGTGACGGGCGAACTTTCGCGGCAGTCCAATGGCCTCGAGAAAATCGAGTGACGCATTGACCGCTGGCCATGCCGGTAGCGAGGTTCCCGGGTCCTCAAACTTTTCTATCCGGTTGTCCCCCAAGCTCTCATCCCATGGCATGAATAGCGGCGGTGTTTCGGCGATTAGCTCTTCGCGGATGTAGAGCACCCCCGTACCCACCGGTCCGAGCGCCCACTTGTGCAGCGAGTTAGCATAGTAATCGCAGCCTATCTGACTGACGTCTGTCGGCACGTGGCCGAATCCGTGCGCGCCGTCGATCACCGTGCGTACGCGCCGCTCTCGCGCCATGGCACAAATCCTCTTCATCGGGAGCACCCGGCCGGACCGGAACAGCACGTGGCATGCCATGAGGACAGACGTTCGGTCGGTTACGGCGTTAGCTAACTGTTCGACCAGTTGATCGTCTGATGCCTCATTCGGTAGCGAAACTACGCGAACTCTGAATTGCTCACGGTCTCCTCGTGCCTGCCATGCGCGGATGAACGGCGGATAGTCCTGATCGGTCGTCACTACTTCGTCTCCGAGCTCTACCTCCAAGCCGCGGATCAGGGTGCTTATGCCTTCAGTCGTATTGCGGACGAGGGCGACCTCCGTTGCTTCCGCGCCCAACACGCTCGCCAGGCGAGCGCGGACGCGGTCCTTTTCGGTTTGCCCGTACCTGAACAGGTGATACGCCGGCAAGGAGTGCACGACATCGACCGTTCGGGCCATTTCGTCGAGTGTTGTCGACGGCGCTGACGCGACAGCATGCCCTTGGAGATCTGCAAACCGTCCGTCGAGCCGGAATGCACCTCGAACGGCGGCCCAGTAGTCTTCGTCTTGCGCGGCTTCTTCAGGTGTCTTTGAAACCACTTTATCTGCAGCGCGAGCCACGAGCGGCAGCATTGCGAGGTTGACACCGGTCAGCCCGGCATGGAAAAGAAAGCCCCTTCGATCGATCATGTTATCGGGATGAAGATGTCATCGGCTCGTCTCCGATTGCAGGAACACCGGCTCACGCGGCATGTCCTGGCTCGGCTTCCAAGAAGAACCGGCGTTCGATCTCTTCGGCGGACATACCCTCGGGATCGAGGTCTTGAGCGATCCGCCCGTCTACCATGATCAGGAGCCGGTTTGCGACTTCACGAGCGCGCCAGATATCGTGCGTGGCCATCAGGACACCAACGCCGCGCTCAGCCAGGGTTCTGAGGGCGGCGTTGAACTCCGCGGCCGAGTGCGGATCGAGCCCGCTGGTAGGCTCATCGAGCAACAGGAGCCGGGCGTCTTTTGCAAGCGTAAGCGCCAAGCCAAGCTTTTGCCGCATGCCCTTCGAGTAGGTCTCCGCACGGCGATCCAGGGCAGTTTCAGGCAAGCCCACCTGCAACAAGGCTTCGTCAGTTGTTGCCCGATCAGCTTTCTCGCCGGTAGCTATCCGAAGCAAGTGGATCAGGTTCTCTCGTCCGGAGAGCTCGTCATACAGCACAACGTTTTCAGGAAGGTAGGTGAACCGAGACCGCGCGGCGTCGCGATCTTCCAAAGCGTCGACGCCGTCGATCAGCACTTCTCCACTGTCAACCTCGATGAAGCCGGCGCACATCTTCATGGTCGTCGATTTACCAGCCCCGTTAGGGCCAAGCAAGGCAACGATAGTACCGGGCGGAATCTCGAGCGTTACACCTCGGACGACCTGTTGGTCGCCATACGCCTTCTCGAGATCGCGAACGATGAGTGCCTGGTCCGCCGTAGTCATTGGAAGCGTCGGTTCAAGGTCGCAATAAACTGCCGTGGTGCTTGCGGATACAAGGCAAAGAGATTCGTAGAATAGAGTTCTTCATCAAACACGTTGTTGACATTCAGACCGACCCGCCACCTCTCGGCAAAGCTGTAATTCACACCGACGTCAACACGGGCTGCATCCGGTATCTGGATCGTGTTCGGCAGACTCGCCTCGATGCTGCTATTCCAGATGATGCCGGCGTTTAGACTGAGACCGACAGCGGGGCCGTCTTCAAACGCATAGCGGACGAACGCAGACGCGCTGTGCTCCGGGGCGCCCGCCAATTGTTGACCAAAACTCACGTCCGTCCTCTCTTCGACGCGAGTGCGGTTGTAGGCGTAGGTCGCTATGACTTCCAGCCCCGGGGTGAGCCGACCCGTAAGGTCGAACTCCACACCTCGACTCGATTGCTTGCCGCTCGCGACAGCCTGCCCAAAGCTGTTGACGTCGGGGATCACCACATTGAACCGCTCGATGTCGAAGACGGAAAAGCTGAGCAGTGCGCGATCGCCGAACAGGCGCTGACGGATCCCGATCTCAAGCTGCTCTACCTGATCGGAATCGAACACGTCGCCGTCGATGTCAAACGCAAAGTTCGGTGCGAAGCTGCGCCCCCAGTTGCCGAACAAGATGGTGCCCGGCGTAAGGTAGTAGGACACACCGACGCGCGGGGAGACCTCCGAACTCGAAATCGCCTCTCCTTGTCCGTTGAATCGTCCATCGTTGGTTTGCCAATCCTTCCGCAGTCCAGCCAGGAAAGACAAGCGCTCGTTGACCTGAGTGAACATCTGCGCGTATACGGCGTCGCCCTCGTAGTCTGAGAAGCCTGCGAAGGCCGGGGATAGTCCGGTTTGTGGGGGCGGCGCTCGTACACCGGTGATGAGATCAAGTTGGCCCAGCGTCCGGGTGAAGGCCTCGTAGGTGTATTCGCTCTCAAATCGTTCATAGCCAAGCAGAAACACGGTTTCTTGGCCGATCGCATTGGTTTCGTAGATGAAATCCGCCTGCACTGCAAAGCGCCAGGTCGATTGCGGACCTTCGAACGTGAATCGATCAACAGTTCTGCCGTCGGCTTGCACGCTACCCTCGCTTCGAGACGAGCCGATATCGATTTCGTAGTCGCTGTAAATGCCTGCCAACCTGAAAGTCAGTCCGTCAACCAGCTCCAAGTTGCTTTCCATACCGACAAACCAGTTGGTTTCGTCGGCGCGCTCCGCGCCGGGATCGATATACGATCGTTCAATCGGCAAATCGAAAGTTGTAAGCCCGGAATCGAGGCTGCCATCCAGAAGCGGCAGTCCTACATCGAAGCTGTACTCGCGGTTCAAGTAGCTTCCATCGAGGCGAACGGAGAATCGTTCGTTCGCGTCCCATTCGAGCGATCCGGAAGTGACGTATTTTTCTGAATCGACAAACTCTCGGAAGCTGTCGCCGCTCTCTATCGCGCCGTTCAGCCGATACCGCAGATCCCCGTCTGCATCGAGCGGGCCGCCCACATCACCGTCTGCACGGAAGTAGTTTTCTGAACCCGTGTAGAGAACGATATCGCCTTGAAATTCATCTAACGGACGTTTGGTGATCACGTTGACGTTGCCAGCAAAGGCACCGGTACCCCCGTAGAGACTACTGATGGGACCTTTAAGTACCTCAATGCGCTCAACGTTGCTGAGGTCTGCCGGGTTGTCGCTGCGAACGCCATTTCGAAGGATCTCGTAGTTGGCGAAGAACCCACGAATCAGAAAACCCGAGTTGTCTCCAAATCCCGGGAGCTGCTGCACGCTGCTGACGAACTTTGTGAGGTCCTGAGGCAACGTCGCGCGAAGGTCGTCGATGAGATCTTGAGGCAGGATTCGGATCGTGTTCGGCAGCCGCTCGACGTCTACGGGGAAGCGGCTGCCGGTCGACGACTGGCGCGCCAGCAGCCCATCGGTTTCGCCGAAGGCGTCCCCCACCACAATGATTTCCTCCATTCGATTGCCTGGAGGTGGCGGGGCACTGGCAGTCGTTGGGCGGTCCGGAGGGGGATTTTCATCCTGCACGCTCCTGGACACCAGGATGACGCCTCCGTCTGACAGCTCGGCCTCCAACTGGCTGCCGGCCAGGACGCGGGATACCGCCTCCATGGGGGTAAATGTTCCAGCGACGGCCGGGGCGCTCTTTCCGATCGTCAGCGTCCCAGGCGCCACAATGACCACGCCGAACTGGTCCCCAACAGTGGCGAGTGCCGTCGATAGGCGCTGAGCAGGAAGGTTTATGGACTGCGGATCCCTCGCTTGCCCTGCCGCTGGAGCCGTTGCTAGTGAAGATACAAATGCCAGGACAGCGGCCCATCGCCGCAAACAGTGGTCGTGCCTCATGCCTTCCTCGATTCGGATACTGTGGACGACGTACGATTACGTCGCTCATAAGACGCATGAGGCAGGTCGGTGTTAACCGCCAGAGGGTACTTTTTACTGTATCCGTCGAAGCTCAGTCCCAGCCTCGGTCTCAACAACCTCTAGGGGGTAAAGCTGGGCCAGTGTGGACAGAATGAGGTCCATTTCGGCAACCTCGAAGGTCACGGTGATCGTCTCAGACGCCAAGCGCGCGTCCAGTAACCGGATCGGTTTGTCGGTGTAGCGGTCCAGGTCGGCGACCAATTCACCCAATAAGGCTTCGTCGTATACCAGACGGTTTCTTCGCCATGCGCCCACTTGCTCGGGCGCGATCTCTCGGACATCGCCTAGCTGCCCCGAATTCAAACTGATCCGTTGACCCTGGCTCAACGCCTTTACGGTTGCCGGCCTGGACGTCACTTGGACGTCTACCGAGCCCTCGGCAACGGCCACCTGGGCACCGCGATTTGACCGACTAACGGTGAACTCGGTACCCGTCACTTCGACGCGCAGCCGGCCACTGGAGACGGTGAATGTGCGGATGTCGTCAGTGACGTCAAAGTATGCCGTCCCGGACAGAAGATTGATGTGGCGTTGTCCGTCCGTTATCTCCACCGAAATTGACGACCTCGCGCCCAACGTGACTTCGCTGCCGTCGTTCAGAACCTCGGTGCGGACTTCTCCTGTTGCCGTTGTAAGAACCTCTGGGACACTAACGGGATAGTCAGGGAGAACCGCCAAGCCGGTGACAACGATCGCGATGAGGCTGCACGTGGCTAGCATCCAAGTATAGCTGCGGAACGGGAGCCAGCTTGACTGAGTTTCGTCGCTGCTTGGCATTTGAGACGAGCGAATATGCTCAATCGGCGCTTGCTTCAGCGCGCCCAACTCCGTCCACAACCGGCGAGCTTCCTCGAAAGCGCGCCTATGCGCAGCGTCGGCATCCAGCCACGCCTGGAATGCGGCTTCTTCCTCCCGCGAGACAGCATCCGATTGGACGATAGCGTGCCACTCGAGCGCCTTGGCGATAAGGGCACTCCCTCGGTCAGTCAGCAATTCCTGTTGGGGGGACGAGTGCGGCATAGAGCTCGGCTGTTGCTTTCGCGAGGTGTTTCGACACGGCAGGCGGCGTAATTCCAAGTCGCGATGCGACCTCTCGGTGCGTCAACCCGTCCACTCTGACCATGAGTAGGATATTCCTGCGCCGAACAGGCATGCGTTCTATCGCTGCCACGGCGGCCTTCACCTGTTCCTCTGCTTCTAAGACGCGCTCGGGTACCAAAAGATAACCGTCGTCGAGTGCGGAGGTCACGGCGAGGCTTTCGACCCCCCTTCGGGCCGCGGCCGCGGCGCGATGCTCCGACACCGTCAAATTATGCGCGATCCGCCACAGGAATGCTCTGGGGTTTGCCACCTCATTGAGATCGGATCGTCCCAACAGTTGGCTGAATGTACGCTGGGCGATATCTTCCGGCTCCGGCGGGCCGGCGCCGAAACGGGTGCGCAGAAATCCAACGAGCGAACGGTAGTGCTCCGAGTACCAATGCCGAAGGAGACCGCGATCGTCGTCAGGTCTTAGTCTCGTGCTCAATGTTCCACGCCGGCATCAAAGGCAGGATTATTCGCATGTAGTTCGAGTTCACTCTTAATTCGCGGCTATTCGACGAGCCTCTAGGTTAACGTTATAACATTACCAGTGAAACATCCTCTGGCGAGCAGGGCGGGGGTACGATCAACTCCACGAATTCGGAGGCGATTGAGAAAGGGGTAGGGCCGATTCTGCCGAGCCATTGCCGCTGGGAACGTCCCAAGCGGCACAGGCCGGTCAGCCGTTGTATCGCCTTCGTACTCATCAGCGGAAAAGTGTGAAGGCAACGAGTCTGAGCTTTCAACTAATCCGCATGAGTTGGGATCGCGTACTCCAGGACGTTGCTAAAGGTCCGATTCAGCTGCGGCGCCGAGTGGGGACGGCGGCGAGTCCCCCGCCTGGCCGCGCCCGACGAAGGCGTAGGGGAGACAGAGCGGGGCGCCGTTCTCGGGGTCGGCGAGGATGTGAGCGCGCACTCCGAAGACCTCGGCCAGCAGCGCTGCAGTCAGCACGTCCCGCGGCGCGCCGTCGGCGACGATGCGTCCACCGTTGTCGAGCGCGACCAGGCGCTCGGCGTAGCGCGCCGCCTGGTTGAGATCGTGCAGCACCAGCACGATCGTCATCCCGCGCTCGCGGTTGAGCCGGCGGATCAGGTCCAGCACCTCCAGCTGATGGCCGATGTCGAGGAAAGTCGTCGGCTCGTCGAGCAGCAGCATCGGGGTGTCCTGCGCCAGCGCCAGCGCGATCCAGGCCCGCTGGCGCTCGCCGCCGGAGAGGCCGTCGAGCGGGCGCGCCGCGTA
>JANQEO010000177.1 GCA_028278325.1 Candidatus Binatia bacterium | reverse complement strand
CAACCCTCTCAAGATCGTGATCGAGCAGGGAACGCTCCCTCAGAACGTCAACTTCGCGATCCGGGGAAGCCTGGCTCAGATCTTCCTGGAGGCCAACGGCGTGGCTTTCCAAGTGAGGCAGCCGGCCGTTGCTCTGTCTGCGTCTGAAGTAGCGGAGGCCACATCGTCCATGGTCATTCCGGTAGAGTGCATTCAGTAGCAGCTCGCGACGCCCCTCATGGATCGATCAGCGGCAGAGACCAGATTCCTCGCCGAGCGAGCCGGGACTCAAGATGGGCTGCCGTGAAGGACGCAGGGAATCTGCCCTCTCCGTACTTGATGTAGAAGCCGGACCAACCCAGCCGGACCATCTCGAGGTTCAAATTCCGGCCGTCTTCATCGTAGACATAGGCTAGGAGTCGATCGAAGCGCCCGCGGGATGGGCGACCGGGTTGCTCGAAGCCAAGGAAGACCGGTCGACCGGCGATCAGCTTCGCCAGCGCGTCGGTTGCGATTTCGTAGTAGACGGACGTGCTCTCCGGTGTATCGATGTTGAGCAAACGAATGCGATCGGCGTGCTGGCCGCAGCCAACATCGATTGTGTCACCATCGACAACCCGGGTGACGGCGCATGGACCAAGAAACTCTCCATCCCGGACTGTGTTTGCCTCGTGATCCGTCGCCTGCTGGAATCTCGGCAACCAAGCCCTGGCTACCTCCTCCCGCGCATACAGGATCTCGTGCACAGCAGGTAGAGCGCCGATCCCGTGGTGATTCTTGGGCTGGAAGAGCGATGGTGGAGTGTAGAGTGCGGGAAGAGGCGTACGTCGGTACCGCTCTACCTCGCCATCCTGAGTCCGGAGCACAAGCTCATTGCTCGTGATCTGGACGACCTCATCGTTCCATCGGTGCCCTCGAGGGATCCGGGCTGATGTTGAGCGCCAGATGGTGCCGCGGAAACGACCGTCTCTGATCTCCCATTTCCCGACCGCTGGGTCCAAGAAGTGGGTTCGCATCGTATGCACGACGACGGTGCCGTCGGAGTGGAGTAGGAAGGCGATCCCTGTAGGATCGCTGACCCAGTACCCCAGCGAGCTTGGCCGCGCGGGGCCTTGCGAGGCTAACTCATCAATGGTCAGGCCGTCAGATGTAGGTGTCGCGCCGCCAGAGGCGGCCTTCTCGCTGGCTGGCTCAGGAGCCGGACCGGTGATCGTCACGGCAAGCCAGATGCCCGCCGCGAGGGCCAGAAAGCCTCCGAGGGCTGTCTTGACAGAGAATCTCATCGTCCGAAAAATCTAGCATTGACGGGCGATTAGCTCGTGCCTAGATTCTAGGCATTCTGATCGCCCGGGCAGAGTTGTGAACGGTGGTGAAGCCCAAGGAGCCGAACCCTGACGCGTCGGCCTCGACACCTCGGCGCAGACCAACTCGGCTTCATCGCCAACAGATGGTCACTGGTGCCCGCATTTCAACGCTCTTTACAGAGCGATCGATAGGACTGGAGCGATGGCCCCGGAAAAGGTAGCGGCCCCCTGGGAACTACCCCTCGACAACGTCATCGTTGTAGGGGCATTCAACCCGAACATTCTCTCTCACGCGTGGGTCGCGGCTCACGTTCTTGGCGACGACCCGGGCGACGGCGAAAGTCAACTGGCGTTCGGAACGGGTGCAGTCATTCACCGTTTCGGTGATCTCTTTTGGGAACCGACTCGGCAGAGATTGAGGGTGCTTGGTGCGCCGAGCAAGACCGGTGCCTTTGTCTCAGCGATTCTTGAAAAGCTCCCCCATACACCGGTGAGTGCAGCGGGTGTGAATTTCGCACGAAAGTGTGAACAAGCACCGGAGGGCCTTGGGCCGTTCCGAATCGACATTGATCCCAGCCGCTCTGTTGAGCTGTTGCGTGGGGAAAGGGTTGCCACCTCACTCTCAGAAACCGTTAAGCGTGAAGACGACGTGATACTGACCGTGAAGATCACGTTTGGGGCGGAGGGGGGCACCGTAGATTTCAACTACCACTGTGAAGCGGTCTCCGCAGACAGCATTGAGAGGTCCAACGAACTGCGTAGGCATGTCGAGAAATCTGTTTCGTTTGAGGAAGATGTGAAGCGCATTATGGGAGCGTTAGTCGGATGACCATATCGACCGCCGCCCAGGCCATCTCGGATACGAGTGGAATGCCCTACCTACAGGGAGAGATCATTCGATTCAGTCCTCAGCCGGACGTTTCCGTTGTCAAGAACACAACAGATGAGAACCCGCTTGGCTGGGAGCACAATCCCAACTGGACGGCAGGGTTGCAAAGAGAGCTCCAGCGTCTTGTGGAGCTGCGAGCCGGATGGGATCCTGGCGGGGCAAGCCCACCTAACAAGACAGCGCTGGGGCACGCTGTTTGTTTCGCCGATCTTTTGGTTCGGCTTGGCATCCGACCGGATGCCGTGTCACCCTCGGTTGAGGGCGGTGCCGGGTTTAGCTTTCGTTCGGGCACGAAATACGCCGCTATCGAATTCTTAAACGATGGATCTATCGGATTGGTGTTGTCCGAGAGGAATGCCGAACCCATCATCCTGTTCCCTGATGAGAATGAGCTGCGTGCGGCGATTGTTACACTTCGCAATTTCCTCGTGTAGCTGGATTCGTCGCCGGGGCTCCGACCCGAACTTCCATGACGGTGAGAATCTCTATCGCGCGATTGATCCCAAGGATACCGGCGTGGGAGATGACGGCGTACGCTCTCCGAATTTGACCGCGATCAGATTCCCGAATCTCTCAGTCAACCGATCTAAGTACAGCCTCCCAAGTAGTGTCTTGGTCGGAAAGTACCGGCACCACGAATCGTGGAAGTTCGCTGTTTCTGACGTTCCCGAAGATTTCGAGTTCTCGGTTACCGAGAAGGGTCGAAGGGGAGAAGTCGACATCTTTTCATTCGCAGTTGTTCACGATCCGAATTGCACCAACTACTCTCACTCTGAGATCAGAGCCTTCCGAAACGGCGACCCACACGACCACGAACGCCCGAGACAGGTCAAGTGGTGGTTCCGGGAGAAGTTAAGAAGTCGAATGGAGCCGTCTCGCTAGTGATGGCTGTCGCTACTTGTTGGGCCTTTCCCTCCGGAATTTCGGATTGCCTCGAGCGCCCGCTCCCCATCGAGCAGCCCGCGCGTGTTGTAATGGGAAGCGAATTTACCCACATGGCGGTGTAGGTGCTTCTTGCTCACTGAGAGAAGCGTACCGTAGAGGCCCCGCTTCAAGCGTGACACTGCTTCCGGTCTGTTGTCCACGACGTGCGCGTGGGGCTGTCACCAGAAGCCTGTGCAAGTAGCTTGCCCGCGACCCGCAAGGACGGATTCCCGGGTAAGGCCCGGGGATCGGCTTGAGCCATCATTCGGCGCTCGGTCATCGGTGCTCGATGTTGTCGACATCGGAATACCCACTATCGCCGTATGTGTCCCCGGGCTACCAGAGGCCTACGGGGCGGGCTGGTACGGGGCCTCAAAGGGCCGGAGAGGGGCTGGGAGAGGCTACAGTCCCCTCTCACAACCCGTCGCCTCCCGGACCAGGCCGGCGGGGCCGTCGACGGCGACCTTACGGTCCGCTGTCACGGTTCTGGACGCGAACCTGAGGGCCGGCCGCGAGGAGGCCCGCTGGAGGGTGGCCGAGCAGAGGCCCGGGCGATGGCAGCCACTTGGCAGCCGGGGTCCAGGAGCCGAGCAGCGGCGTGGGGTTGGCTCCGACCCCCAGCATGGCGAGCTGGGAGCCTCCGCCCGCTTGGCCGCCGAGCCCCAGGACGTCATGGCTTCGGCTGGCTCAGTCGCTCGCCCCGAAGTCTCCTCGCGCCTCGAGGCGGGGAGTGGGGGGGTGCGAGCTTGAAGGCCCCCCCCGGGTTGCTCGGGAGGCGACCCCCGAAAATCGGGATGCGCCGGAGGCGTGGTGGCCCGACTCCTCAATCATCGCCAGTTTGAAAAGAGACACTGCATAGCGTCTTCACCGGAAGGTCGAGTCTACGGTACGGGCGGGGCGCGCACCGGAATCGCCGACCTGAATCCCCGCGCCCGGCCGTCCCCACCGATGATACGGTTGGGCAACCGTTATTGCTCCCAGAGGCCCCAGGGTTGCGGCCAGACGACTGCTGGGCGACCGGTTCGTGCGCGAAGAAAATCGGGCGCGCTGTCACGAGCAGCGAGCACCAGTGCGTGGTGGCCAGCGACGACCGAGATGGAACGCCAGCAGGGCATTGAGGGGAGGACAGGAGGCGTGTCCTCGAGGTCGGCAGATAGAACCGCGGCCTCGAGGTTGAAGTAGACCAGAGCATCCAGGTCGGCGCACGCATGGGCTCCGTACCGAGATTCCTTAGCCCTGAGGGCGGACAGCACCCGCTCCGCGAGTTCGTTGCCCGAGATTCGTCGGGGCGTGATCGAGGTTGGCACGCCTGGAGGAATCGGCTCCCAGAACTCCTCGACGCGCTCCGCCTCCCGGTAGCGCTCCAGCCGCTCGCGGATCTCGCGATGACGCTGGCGCCCCTGATCGAGGATTTCGGCGATCTGGAATCGGGCACCTGCCACGCTGACGTCAACGGGCTCGGGTGGGATCGCTCGGAGTTCTTCCTCGGTGAACGGGACCGAGAACAGCCGCAAGAGCGCCCGTGCCACCCTGGCTTCCCTTTCATGCTTGCGCGGATTCGAGAAGAGGGATCGCGTCTCCTCGGCATGTGCGACGAGGCAGTCGATGTACTCTGTGTCCTCCTTCACGTCGTTCTCCTGTCGCTGCCGAGAGGCCCGCGCTTCAGCTGCGGGCCACCACGTGGAGCCAATCGAAGTGCGGTGTTCCCATGCCGAGAACCACGACGAACCGATTGGTGCCGCTGGAGCTGATCAGCAGCAGCGGCTTCTTGGGTGGCTAGCTCAGCAGGTCCTCAAGCGCGAATTGCGAGAAACTGCTGCTCGTACTGGAGTCTGCACCTCTTCCGGAACTTCTTCTATGTAGCGAAGGGCTTCCCTCCGAGCGGAACACGGCAAGCCGAGGAGATACTCGATCGCAGCATCGACGGAGAACTGCTTCTTAGTCTGCTCCCCGAAGTTCGAGGGTAGGGCGGTCCAAACGGCGGCGTCGAGGTTCTGCTGCTTGAGCCACACCTCCACGTCGGAGAAGACATCAGCTTGATCCGGAAAGTCGTCGATCGATCGACGTCTATTCGTTAGGTCGGAGTAGGCGATGCGCCTCAGCACCGTACCCTCCCGATCGCGGAGGTCGGCGACCGCGTCCCCGACGCTGCGCCGCTTGGAATGGGCCCAGCGAGTGCGGACCTTCACTCCGTGGACGAGGTCTATCACAAGCGTGAGCCGAGCGTCCTGAGACACGCGAGAAAACTCGACCGCGAGCTCAGGCCCACCGGTCTGCCATTCGCCTGAAACGCGAAGGCCGCGCGGACGCTTGACGACGGAGCCCCACGCCAATACTGCGATCCCCACGCGCGCTCCTTCTGACTAAGGCCCCCGCGACTCTCCGCTCGCGCCGCCCAACCCTAGGCGCCTTGCAACGGGTGGCATGCTCCTTATGAGACGTTGCGGGATTCCGCCGAGTAGGGCAACAGGCCGCGAGGCTGGGAGAAGGTTGCATGGAGGGGCAGAGGGAGGCCGCGGGACTGACGTAGCGCACGGTCCTATGGACGGGGGCGCGTCAGCTGGGTGAGCAATGACTCGGCGGGCGCTCCGATGCTGTCCGGCACCCTTCGGTGCTCTCCGCTCTCCGATCCCGCGGGCTCCGGCGCGATTCGGAGTGGGTCCGTTGCGGCTCGTCAGATTTCGTCGGTTGTCGATGTAGTGCGACAGAAACGGTCGGCGGGGCTGGTGCCACCGAACTGACCGGTCTCGAAGGGTGGCGTTCGATTCGGATACGTTGGCTGGACCACCCCCCGTTCGTCGAAGGCGTTCGCAACGAGCTCTATCAGCCGCCGCTCCTAGGCCGATCGAGAGTCCCCCCGGCATCGCCGGGGAGGCAGGCCAAGTTTGCCAGTTCCGGAAATGAGAAACTCCCCCTCGTGAGCCGCTCAAAGCTTCGCGAGAGGGAGTTTCATTGACGAACTACGAGAAGCTACAGCACAGGGAATGGGGGTGTAAGTACTACGTGGTCTTAATCCCGAAGTACCGCCGGAAGGTGCTCTACGGGACGATTCGGCGCTACCTGGGGGAGGTCTTCCACCGCCTGACCCGGCACAAGGAGAGCGTGATCGAGGAGGGGCACCTGACGTCCGATCACGTGCACATGCTGATCTCGATTCCTCCGAAATACGCGGTGGGCCAGGTGGTCGGGTACACCGAAAGGAAGAGCGCCATCCACGTGGCCCGATATTCTGGCGAGAGGCGCCGGGGCTTCGTGGGGTACCACTTGTGGGTACGGGGTACTTCGTGTCGACGGTGGGGCGGGACGAGCAGGTGATCCGGCGGTACATCCGGAATCAGGAGAACGAGGATCGGCGGCAGGATCCGCTGACGTTCGCCTGATGGGCGGCCCCCCGTAGGGGGGCGCAAGGGGCCGCGCAGCGGGCCCGTCCTGCCCGCTTTGAGCGGCTCAGCTGGATGCCCCGGGGTTTGTCGCGGGAGCAATCACCGAGGTCGCTCCCAGCGGAGTTCAGCTATCGACTTGAACTTGCTCACAGCCAGGGCGCCCCGCTCATTTCGTGCGCGAGAACCCGGTTTGAGGATCTCGCGCTCAACAACGACGCGGGGGGCTTCATAGATTTCAAGCGGCTCGAAGTCTTGATCCATCAGGATCAGAGCCACGGTGTCCCATTCGTGGTCTAGGCGAATTGATCCCACTCGCTGGCCAGGCTTGGCGTCAGGCAAGATGCAGCGCGACTTGATCTGGATCCGCCGCCCATCCGAGGCGACTGCATCGTATCCCGCCTGCCTTGCTCCTGAGAGCGTGAGCCCAAGAAGCTGCGCTGCGAGGATCTCACCAATCTCGCCCGTGATTCCGAGTGGCTTGCCTGTGAGCTGGCGGTAGCGGCGAGCTACCGCCTTCGCGGCCTCGATCGTGCCTCTGAGTGTCGAAAGGTTGAAGTCGGGCATTCGCTGCGGTTGGTGAATCGGGGCGCGCCCACCGCCACCCTCTTTCGGGCATCGCCGAGGTCATCCGGTGTGCGATAGAGTGTACCGCGAACCGGAGACCTCACGTGAAAGGCAATCTCAGGTCCAAAGGATGGTCTTGATGGGTTCCTCAAGAAAATCCGCGGATTCTCGGTTGAGCGGGGTCAGCAAGGCCTGCCAAGCAACGGCGGAAGTCCATCGCAATGCCTGAACGCGCGAATCGAATGAAGGCGTTCGTTTCCTATACGGAGGCTCTACAGGGCTACGAGAAGGGCGAGGCGCAGGTGTTCTGCGACCGTCTCTTCCAGGCGTTTGGGCACGAGGGGTATAGCGAGGCGGGGGCAAAGCTTGAGTTTCAGGTCAAGAAGGCACACGGAAAGGGTGTCAAGTTCGCCGACCTAATCTGGCGACCGCGTGTGCTCATCGAGATGAAGAGTCGCGGAGAGAAGCTTCAGAATCACTACCGGCAGGCGTTCGACTACTGGATCCATCTGGTCCCTGATAGACCCCGCTACGTGGTGCTCTGCAACTTCGATGAGTTCTGGATCTATGACTTCAACCAGCAGCTCGATAGCCCGGTCGATCAGGTCTCACTAGGCGAGCTTCCCGATAGGTACACCGCGCTCAACTTCCTGTTTCCGGAGGACCCGGAACCTCTCTTCGGGAACGACAAGGTCAAGGTAACCCGCGAAGCGGCAGATCGCGTTGCGCAAGTGTACAACTCCATCGTTGGTCGCGGCGAGGACAGGGACCAGGCCCGGCGTTACATCCTTCAGTGTGTCGTGGCGATGTTCTCCGAGGATTTCGACCTCCTACCGCGAGATCTCTTCACGTTTCTTCTAACGGACTGCATTGAGAAGAACCAGGACGCGTACGACCTGATTGGCGGCCTGTTCTCGCAGATGGCGAATCCGAAGGCAGCAAAAGGCGGGCGGTACAAGGGGGTTCGGTACTTCGACGGTGGTCTGTTCGAAACAGTGAACCCTATCGAGTTGACGCGGGAGGAGTGTGAGCTTCTTCACGCGGCGGCGTCTGAACACTGGGCAAGTGTTGCGCCTCCGGTGTTCGGGACCTTGTTCCAGAGCTCGATGGAGAAGGATCGTAGGCACGCGCTCGGAGCGCATTTCACCAATGAAGCGGATATTCAGAAGGTCGTGCTGCCGAGCATCATTCGACCGTGGCGCGAACGAGTTGAGGGTGCGAAGACACTGAAGCAGATTCGCGGTCTTCTCGATGAGATTCTGAGTTTCCGCGTCCTCGATCCCGCCTGTGGCAGCGGGAACTTTCTCTACGTCGCGTACCGAGAGTTGGTCAATCTTGAGCTGGATATTCTTCAGCGTATTCATGAGGAGTTTGGGGCGCAAGCGAAGCGCCAGGTTGGCGCGCATTCGCTCGTCCGAACGAGTCAGTTCTTCGGAATCGATATCGATCCGTTCGCCGTAGAGGTTGCGAAGGTCACGCTGATGCTGGCCAAGCGGATCGCTCTTTCGGAGACGGACCCGGATAGGTTCAGCGAGCAGCACGCGCTTCCGCTGGAGTTCGGAGACCCGCTCCCACTCGACAATCTGGATAGGAACATCATCGCGGATGATGCACTGTTCTGTGATTGGCCTGAGGCTGACGTGATAGTTGGAAATCCCCCGTTTCAATCAAAGAACAAGATCCAGCAGGAGCTTGGACGAGCCTACGTCAATCGTGTCCGAAACCGGTATTCGGACGTACCTGGGCGAGCGGATTTCTGTGTCTACTGGTTTCGCCGCGCCCACGATGAGATTCCTGAGGGTGGCCGCTGCGGCCTAGTCGGGACGAACACGATCCGGCAGAACTACTCTCGCGAGGGTGGGCTCGACTATATCGTTGAGAACGGTGGGGCGATCACTGAGGCGGTGTCGACTCAGGTGTGGTCCGGCGATGCAGCGGTACACGTCTCGATCGTCAATTGGATCAAGGGAACTCAGAAGGAAAAAAAGACGCTTTTCAAGCAGGTAGGGGAGAATCTGGACAGCCCGTGGGAGTCAATGGAGTTGGACAGGATCGCGTCCTCGCTGAGTGGCACTTTCGATGTCACGCAGGCTTCGGCTCTTGAGATGAATGCGGAGTCGAAGACCACATACCAGGGGCAGACGCATGGGCACGCGGGCTTCTTGCTCAGCCCCGAAGCCGGCGAGGCGATGATTGCGGAAGACCCGAAATGCAAGGACGTGATTTTCTCCTTCATGACTGCGAGCGATCTCCTTACCACTACCCCTCCCCGGGCAACGCGTTATGCGATCGATTTCTATCCTCGAGACGTGATCGCAGCGGAGACCTACTCCCTCCCGTTCGCAAGGGTGAAGAAGATGGTACTTCCGAAGCGCGAGGAGAACGCGGCGAAGGAGGCGAGGCGGAACGCAGAAGCGCTGGCTGACGATTCGGATGCCCGGCTCAATCATCACCATCGGAACTTTCTTCGCAAGTGGTGGCTCTTCTCGTACCCTCGCGGTGAGCTGATGGAGAAGCTGGCAGCAATGAGTCGGTACGTAGCCTGCGGGCAAGTCACCAAGCGACCGGTATTCGTGTTCCTTTCTGCCGCGATACATCCGAATGCCGCACTGCAGGTATTCGCCTTCGAGGACGACTATTCATTCGGGGTGCTCCAATCCGCGGCGCACTGGGAGTGGTTCACCGAGCGCTGCTCGACTCTTGGCGGAACGTTTCGATACACGAGTGATACCGTCTACAACAGCTTCCCGTGGCCGCAATCACCGTCATTCAGGGAAGCGAGGGGAGTCGCGGAGGCTGCGGTCGCGCTGCGATCTCTGCGACGCGAGCTCCTGCTGGAGCATGGAATGACACTGCGGGACCTCTATCGGACGCTTGAGTTGCCGGGGGACAATCCATTGAAGGAGGCGCACTCTCTACTTGATTCATCTGTAAGGGCGGCGTACGGGATGGGCAAGAAGGAGAGTGATCTCGAATTCCTGTTCGCTTTGAATCAGGAAATCCGTCACCGCGAGGCAGCTGGGAAGCGGGTTACAGGACCCGGGCTTCCGGAGGGTATCGGAAACCGAAGCCGGTTCGTTTCTAAGGACTGCTTTGAGGCCTAGCGAGACGGCCTTTCCGAAGTACGAGACCTTGGTCGGGGCGTGCACGGATTCTCATCGCAACGGTTCAGCGGTCGGGTGTGCGAGTCCTTGCAGAGTGGCTCCATGCATCGGGGCGTGAGGGCAGGTCCCCGCTAGGTAGGTCCCTGCTAGGCGAACCAGGAGATCCGCCGGGAGTTTGCCTGGATTGAGCTCCATCGGCGCCCGAAACTCATCGCCATTGGGGATCCACTTGGCGTTGTACCGCTCGGTCGACTTCTGGTCGCTGTGACCGAGCTGGCGAGAGATATAGGTCACCGGAGAAACTCTCGTCTCGGAACGACCTGAATTGGGTTTCAGGTCAGCTGCAGCGCCTTGGGCGGCGTGCGCGGTGCGCCGGCCTTGCCGCGGAATGCTAGTCGCCCTGCCACGTGAATTCGAAATGGCACCGCTCTCTAGGGCGGTATTCGGACTCGTAGGCAGCAAATTGGTCTGCGAACGAACGGCTTCCGGTGTTGCCGGCCTGCTCCACAATCACGAGGAAATTCGGATTGAGGGACAGCTGGGCGAGGGCCCGAAGGAGGAATATGCCCTCTACTATGATTGGGCGATCCGATTCGAGGCGAGAGCTGAGCACGCGGCCGAGGTCGTCCTCTCGCAGGGCATAGCCCTGGCATGACCGGTCGAGGAAGGTGTCCAGTTCGATTGCGGGCATTCCGAGTTGCCACGCCAGATACCGGGCGACGGTCGACTTGCCGGCTCCGTCGCGGCCGTCGACGGCGACGATGAAGCGGCTCCAAGAGGGCAAGGCATTCCAAACCGCGTCGCGGAGTTCGCGATGCTTCGGCGTTTCCGGCTGGTCAGGTCGTGCTGCGTTCATCACGCCGCCCAACTCGAAATGGATTGCAGCCGGTGGCAGGAATCCTCTGCCAAAGGCTGCGGGATCTTGCTGCGTAAGGTAACAGGCCGCGGGGGGATATCGGCCGGGCGACGGGGTGTTGCCCACGGCGGGGCTGGGGAAAGGCGGCGCGGACGGGCAGTCGAGGTCCGTGGCGTCGTGCGTGGGTGGGCGTGCGTCCGCTTGACTGGCCGCTCTGCGATTTCCCTCGCGCTCCCGCGATTTCCTGGCCGCTCCGGCGCGATCCAGACTGGATCGGCTGCGGTGCGTCCGTTTGCGTCGGTTCGGGAGGGCATGCGCCAGATGCGGTCGGCAAGGCTGATGAGGACGGCGACGCCGCTGACCGATCTCGTGGCGTCGCTGAAATTGAAGCGTCGTCACCTCATGCCGAACCAGCCGGCACGTGTCGCGGCGCATCTGCTCTCACGCGAGGACCGCGACTGGCGACAGCGGGATGCACTGGAGGCTCGTGAGTCGCTGAGCCCGCGGACCGTTTCCTGGTGAACGAAGAGCGGCCCGCGGAAGCTCCTCACGGCACCTGGATACGCCGCGTAATCCGGGGCCCGTGCTGCCAACCAGCTGCCACGGGGCTGCAGAGCCGCGCACAGCGGTGCACTACTGGGCCGCGTAACCCGTCGGGATTGCACGACCTTGCACAGCGGTGCACGGCCCCGCACCAGCCTCCGAAGCTGGGGGTCGCGCGTTCGAATCGCGCCCGGGTCACCATCGCTTTCTCTTTCAGCGAGAGCGACTTAGCAAGCGCGACCCGTTCGTGCGTCCGCGCCGTTTCGCGCGTCTGGCTGCCAATGTGCTGCCATTGGACGCGATCGGGGTCAGAGCATCTCCCCGAGCCGCTCCATCGCGGCATCCACGTTGCCGGGTACCGCGTCGGCGTAGATGTCCAGCGTGTGGCTTGCCCGGGCGTGTCCGAGTACGGCCTGGGCGGTCTTGACGTCGGAGCCGGAGGCGAGCAGCAGCGTGGCCGCGGTGTGGCGGAGCTGGTGGAAGGTGACGCCCGCGACTCCGGCGCGTTTCGCCAGGGGGGCGAAGTGCCGGCGGCTGAAGTTGCTGAACCGGACCGGCGTGCCCTCGGCCGTCAGGAACACCAGCGCGGAAGGGTGGGGGATCGCTCCGAGGCTCTTCCGGTGCCGGGCCAGCGCGGCCCGGGCGAAGGGCGGAAGCGGGACCTCCCGCCGAGAACTCGTGCTCTTGACCTCGCCCACGGCCCGCTTGCCCTTCATCGGCTGCGTGAGGGCCTGGTGAATCCGGACCCGGTCGGGGGCGACATCGCACCAG
>JANQEO010000129.1 GCA_028278325.1 Candidatus Binatia bacterium | reverse complement strand
GCTCGACGGCCCGAACCGGACCGCAACCAGCATCGCGAGAACACCGAGTAGCACGCCGCCAATGAGCGCGGTCACTAGTCTGGCCATTTCTGCGCTCCGAGGTTTGTTCTCCCGCCGACCGTCCACTAGCGATCATCCTCATTCCAGGAAACGGTATTCTGACCCAACCACGTGGCGTATTCCTCTTCTGCTATTTCGGACGCCGCCAGCGCCTGTGTCATCGTCGTCGCGGACACTTCGTCGGCGACCAATGCAAATCCATTGCGGCCAAGGAACATGTACGCCGCCATGAAGCCCGCGCGCTTGTTTCCGTCAACAAAAGGATGGTTCCGAACGATGCCCGAGGCATACGTTGCGGCCAGGCGCTCGAGGTCCTGGCAGTCTTCGTAACTGAAGAGATTTGGCGGCCGGGCCAATGCTGAATCCAGGAGCCCTTCGTCCCGCAATCCGGCCGTGCCGCCAAACTCCGCGATCATCTGGCCGTGGACCGCAAGCACCGCCGGTTTCAGGAGCCATACGGGCGTTGTCATTTGGCCAGTTCGCGCAGCGTGTTCCTGTAGGCTTTCATGCCTTTGCGGGCGATCTCGAGCTGTCGCTCGAATTCCGGATCATAGGACGAGAGCTCATAGCCCGCTGCCGACTCAACGAGAAAAAGCGTATCGCCCTCCTCGACCCCAAGGTGATTCAGTGCTTCCTTCGGCAACAGGACGCCCGAAGACGTACCCACTTTTCTGACTTTGAGTTTGACCATTTCATGCCTCCTGCAGTGCATTATAACATTTATTATAATTCACTGCGTCGACTTGCCAATATGTGTGATCCTTCTCACATACGCAGCCGTGCGCCACTTGCTAGTGTTACATATTCCAGTGGTGTCCAGGCGGAAGGCCCTATCGTGTCGAAGTCCGTTCAATGGAAGAAGATATTCGGCTATACCAAGAAGCCGACGGTCAAGGTTCGTCTCGGCGACCGGCTCGAGAAGTTGACGGACACCCAGGCCTACCGCTTCGAGGAGCTGAATCAGAAGAACACGGAGGAGCGGCCCACCGAGAGCCGCAACCCGTTCGAGGAGTCGCGGTACTCGCTCGAGGATGCCGCTTTCCGTCGGATGGTCGGTGAAGAGGCGATCCTGGAGATGGCAGCGTCCGGATCGATCGACCTGTACACGAGCGTCGCGGGTCTCGCCGGCTGCTGGCGGCGGGAGGCAATCGACGGCAGCGTCATCGATTCACCCGAGGTCACCCTTCGTTCAGGCTACCTTGCGTTGACCCTGGACGGATGCAGGGACCTCGCGACGCACGGGCGCACCCACGCATCCAGCTTCGAGTTCAAGCGACTCCCCGATCCCTCGGTTACGGATCTCGACCGTGCGACACTGGCGGTACTGTCGACGTGGGACGATAGCGAAAGATCCTTTGTGGCACGCGAGCCCAAATGGGTCGACAAAGACGACATCGTGCTGCTGGCGCCGCTCGCCGCCCCGAAATCTGCCTGACTTCGATCAGCGCCTCCCCGGAAGACGAAACGACTGCTTCGTTCGCCGCGTCATTGATTACAATCGGTGCGCGTCTGTCCGTATGATAGTGCACCGGGCAGCGTCGACCGCCCCGGATCGATCAATTCAAGCGTAAACCGAAATGCAGTGGATAGACGAAATCGTCGGGTTGTGGCCCGTGTCGCTCATGAGCGACGAGATTGCCAACCAGGCCATGCTCGGCCGACTCGCACAGCTCTGCCTTGAGCAGACCGGTAGCGACGAGGAGCGCTTCTTTGCCGATCGGGACGCCGCGATCCAGCAGGTGCACGCGACGATCGCGGGCGCCGTTGCAGCGTACTTCGATCATCTCGGCGTAAGCCCCGCGCCCGCCTGGCAGGTGCGTGCACGTTTCGAGCGACTGCAGTACGGCGAGTCGCACGGTCTCAGGAACAGGCCCGGTGCGTATCTCAGCGGCATGTTGTACCTGCAGTCACCCGGAGAGACGGAAGCGCTGCATATGCGCAAGGACACCTACCCCGGAAACCTCACGCTGCTCGATCCGCGGGCCGGTTTCAACATGCTGTCGCTCGACAACGACCCGTACCAGAATCAGAGCCTCATGGTCGAACCGAAGTCGGGCCTGTTCCTGATGTGGCCGGCGAACGTCAATCACTACCGCCACCCGAATCTCTCACGCACACCGCAGCTTTCCATCGCGTTCGACATCGTCCCTGCGGGCGGCGACGACGCGGCCGCCCCACCCGAGTCGAACTGGTCAGGCAAGATCGACGATATGTGGCCCACCGGCCTGATCAAGCGCCGCCTGCCCGACTACGAGCAACGCAACCGGGAACTCATCGGGATCATCGACGAGCTGGAGCGCGAAAACCCGAACCTGACGACGGACTTCAACACCCATCGGCTGCGGGACTACAAGCACCCGACCATCAGTTGGCTGATGGCGCACATCAACCAGTCGGTGAGCGCCTACTTCAATCAGATGGGCATCGGTCAATCGGTTGCCTGCGAGGTTGTCGCGTGGGCGAACATCAATCGATTCGGCGATTATCACAGTCCGCATAACCATCCGTGGTCGTACCTGAGCGGCACGTATTACATACAGGTCCCGGAGGCGGAAATCGATCAGAACTTCGACGAAGACGTGCACCCGGCGTGCATCTCGTTCTACGATCCGCGCTCGGCGATGAGCGCGGACGTGTATCCACCCGGCTCACGTGCGCATCCGATCCACACGATTACGCCCGTGCCCGGCGCGATGATGATGTGGCC
>JANQEO010000091.1 GCA_028278325.1 Candidatus Binatia bacterium | reverse complement strand
CTTGCCGCTGCCGTGGTTCAGGTGAAACAGCATGCTGCCCGGAATCTTCCGCAGCTTCTCAACGGTCCAGTCGGTCATGGCTTGTCGATCCTTCCGGCTGCGAGCATCCGGTCAAAGTAGTGTGTCTCCCAGTCTGGATCGGCTAGATCGGCGCCGACGCAATCCATATCGCGCTTCAGTTGCTGGCGCTCATTGAACCTGTCCCAGGCGGCTTGCTTCATCGCCTGGGTTGCTTTCTCCGGCACTATCGCCACCCCAGATTCAGCGAGGGCGGCGAGCTGGGCGTCTACCACGAGGCCGGCCACGCGACGGCCTATAGAGGTCTCTGCGTCCGCCGCGTCGATCAGCAGCTCACGAAGTTCTTCTCTGTCTTTCACCTGTTCAGCCATGCCTCGAAGTCTCCCTTGAAGGTGATGTCGATTCGCCACAGGGCTTCCTCTAGCCGCAGCTCGAACCGGTCCCGGACCCGCTGTAGCTTCTCCAGCGGGTTGTCATGGACAGTAAGGTGAGGGCACTCAACAGGCCTCTCTACACGCTCTCGGCGACGCCTGGGGCGGTTCGAGGTCTTCCGGCTTCGGTTCTGTACGCCGAGCTGGCGCCGAAGGCTCGCCAGGGCCTGCTTGGCTCCGAAGCGATCCGAGGGCGACCGGCTAGTGATGCAGAGCTTTCTTTGGCCGTCGTGCAAGAAGTAGAGCCGCAGGTGCCGGTGCTGGTCGTCAACCCAGTAGTCGGTGACGCCATGTCGCTCCAGCTCCGCTATCAGGTCGGGAAGGTAGTTGGCGCTCAACCTATCTCTCCTTCCGGTCGCTGAGGGGCGGGAACGCCGTGAGAACGCGGCGGGGGATATGGTGGGGGAAATCTCCCGGCTTCTCGGCGATTTTCGCGGTTTGGGCTATTCGAGGCCTTGCCCAAATGCCCGTGAAACCCTAGGTTTTCCGCGCTCGGGGCGTAGCTCAGTCTGGTAGAGTGCCTGCTTTGGGAGCAGGCGGCGTATAGGCTAATCGGCATTGCTTTTCAGCTCCTTAGCCTTCGGCCCGATGAGCCCGGTGGGGATATGGTGGGGGCTGTGCGCCGATTCCATGCCCGCGCGCACGTCCTCTAGCAACACGTCGGCATAGCGATTCGTGGAGCTGATATCGGCGTGCCCGAGCATCCGCTGTACCACCTTGAGGTTGCCCGAGGCGCGGAGCACCTTGCGCGCCGCGTCGTGCCGCGTGTCATGAAATCGAAGGTCCTCGATCTTTGCTGCCTCTAGCGCAGCCCACCAGTCCTTGCGCCAGCCGTTCTTGGAGAAGGGGTAACGCTCGCCCTTGCGGCGACGCAGCTCCGGCCTCTTGTGGCCACGGTTGCGCTTGCACTCGTAGGTGAAGACGTAGATGGGGTGGCGGCCCTTCTCGCTGGCCAGCAAGGCGCGGATCGGCGGCGTCATGGGTACGGTGACGTTCCGGCCACCGTCGTGGCTCCTGGACTTCACCTTGATCGCGACCTCTCCCCGATCCATGTCCACCTGCTTCCAGGTCAGGGCGCGGATGTTGCCGAGCCTCATGCCCGTCAGGAGTCCGAACAGGACCAGGCCGTGATAGTCCGGCCGCAAGTGCTTGAAGAGGTCCCGGCACTCCTGTTCGCTCAACTCTCTCCCCCGCGCATCGGACTCGGGGAGAAGATGCAGGGACCAATCGGGTTCCGCCCCTAAGTTTACCCGCCACACCTTGCCGGCCCGCCTCCAGACGCGCCGTAGAAGCTCCGTGACGCCCCGGTTGACGGTGGCGTTGGATACCAGGGTCTCCTTGCGAAGGGCCGTCTCGCCGCGCCTCAGGGCCACCGCCTGGGCAATCACGTCATCATCGATCTCGGACAGTTGGCTGTGCTTGGTGATGCCGGGAACCTGACACAGCAGGTCCATGAGTTGGCCCAGCTTGGCGAAGGTGTCGTCGGCGGTGACTTGGTGGGTGGCCACTTCTCGATAGTACCGGGCGAAGGCCGTGTTGAGGCTCATCGCTTCCTTCTTGGGTTTCGGGTTGGCCAGCTCTTCCGCGAACTCGACGCGCCAGCGGGCCTCTAGCCGCCTTGCCGCTCTTTCTGACGGGCTTCGCGTTCCTTTTCGAAATCGAACACCGTCGATCTCGAACTCGACCGTGTAGTTCTTGCGCCCCTTGGGGATATAGACGGACATGTCCGGCGCTCCCTCTTGATGTAAGCCTCGATATCGGCCGGGTGGATCTTGTTCCGCTTGCCCACCCTCACCACGGGCAGCTTACCATCACTGATCAGGCCCTTGAGAATATCGACACAGCAGCCCAGGCGCTTGGCGGCAGCCCTCGGGGACAGCAGGTCTTCCGCCCGCGCCACGGTATAGGGCCTCTCGGTCATTGGCCTTCCGGGAGTTGGCCGGTGTGAATCCAGCGGGCTAGATCGTCCATTTCGTTCGAGCCAAGCTGTCTGTCGCCGCCGGGTATTGCATTCAAGAGCGCGGCTAGCGATTCTCTCTCAACGATCCGGCTGCCATCGTCCAGCACATGGCAGCGCACCTCGACGCCGAACACGGTGAAGGCGCCACTCCAGGCAGGCTTAGGCAGGTCTTCCATCTACCCCTCCGCTCTGGCTTTGAGGGCGGCGATGCAGAGGGCGAGGGCGGGGTTGGCGGCGTCGCCATCGCAGCTCTTGTACCCGTCGCCAGGATCGCGATTCCAGATGGTGGCGATGACAAGGCTGCCGTCGCTCGCCCACGATAGCTGTTCGGGCCACCACCCCTCCGGCACAGCATACCTGAGGCAGTCGTCGAGGGAGCGGGTGGGATGGGGCAGATAGCTGCCGTTGCTGCCCTGCGGATCAAACCAAGCCGGCTCGCCAGTAGGAACCCATCGTGTCTTCCGCCACCCGCACGCCAACAGCACCTCGTCAGAAAGCTCTCTCGATCCTTCTTCAGCCTGCTCAAGCTTCTCAATGAGGGTGTCAGTCATCGTCTTCTCTATCGGGATCGCCCGGCCGGTTCACAACCGTAATGCTGCCGTTGGTGACTTCCTCGGCGACTTGGCAAAGGTTGTTGTAGTCACCAGACATCATGCGGTAGCAGGCCTCGGCTATCTCGTCTTCCCGGTCGGCCTTTTTCAGCAGGCGCCGCACATAGCCGATGATCGCGAAGGCGTTTCCGTCTGGGCCTCTCGCGTCAATTTCCATGATCTCTCTCCTCTGCCTCCCGTAGGGCGGATCTGCCGGCTTCGGTGATGATGTAGCGAGCCTTGTGGGCCGGGTTGTGCGGGTAATAGGACGAGATCAGGCCGGCTTGCTCCAGCGCCCGCACCGCTTTCCCCGGAGCATCGTCAACCCGAATCCCGGCATACATCAGACTTGGCGACGGCTGCGAAAACAGCTCGATCCGCTCAAGCCACTTCCTCTGTTTCTGGTTCATCGCCGTTCCTCTGCTTCCAAGCCGGTGGCCTAGGCAGCCGCGCTCGTGTTCTGCTCCAGCGTCGGCCGGCTCACTCCGATGATCTGCGACACCACCTCCAGGACGGCATCCTTCGAGGCTTGGAATTCCCGTTTCCCCATAGCCCGCAAGGACTGCGACTTCGGGGTGTAGACAATGACCACCGCTTCCTTGACGATCACCAGGGCGAAATCATCCATCGGCCGGATGAAGGCAGCCACGCGCTGCGCTTCGGCCTTCGAGGCGCACACGATGGATCGTTCATCTCGATAGCCGGCCCTGATCAGGGCGTATTTGCGAAGGTGCTCGGCGCTCGGGAATCGCTCGACCAACTCTTCGGGCAGGTTGCGCCAGGCCTCGTTGACAGAGGCGAAAAAATGGCGGTGAGACCGCGCGCTGCGATCCTCGACCGGCGCGACGCGGTAGGTCTGGCCGACCACATAGTCTTGATCGGCCATTCGGGCGTGGCCTTGGTTGACGGGGATGAAGGACTCGCCGTCCCAGGCGGTCAGGATAGGTCTCTCGGTCATCAGAACGGTATCTCTTCGTCTAGGTCAGGATATGACGGCCCCTGGCGCGCCGGGTCGGACGGGTGCTCGGGCTCTCCGCCGTTCGCCTGCCGGCCGCCGCTAAGCACCTGGAGCGTGGCCCCGTAACCGCGCAATACGATCTCGGTGGTGTAGCGATCCTGGCCGGACTGGTCCTGCCACTTGCGCGTCTCGATAGCGCCTTCCAGATAGACCTTGGTGCCCTTCTCGCAGTACCTGTCTGCGATCTCGGCAAGCTTTCCCCAGACCGTGACCCTGTGCCACTCGGTCTTTTCGCGACGCTCGCCGCTATGTTTGTCGGACCAGGATTGTGAGGTCGCGACCGATAGATTGGCCACGGGCGTGCCGTCCTGCGTACGGCGCAACTCGGGATCGCGCCCCAAATTGGCAATCAGAATCGCCTTGTTGACGCTACCGGCCATCACGCGGCCTCGCTGTGGCCGTAGGCGCGCACGCGCTCGACCATCTGCTGAAGCTCCGCGTTGAAGGCGTCGACCGCGCCGGCCATCTCCTTGATGTAGTCCCTGTCCCAGCGCACCCGCTTGATGAACAGCGGCAAGCTTGGCCAGTAGACCACCAAGTCGAGCCATTCGCGCTCCGCGACCCACAGTTGCCCTTGGCACTGTGCGCGATGCTCCGGCGGGAACTCGTCCTTCAGGATCAAGTCGATCATCAGGTGCGGCAGCTTCGTCTTAATCTCCAGCAAGCCGTCATCGTTGATCAACGCGTCGGGGCTCGCGCCCGCGTCGCTGTTACGGATGAAGCCCACCGGCTGCGGCTCGTTGTCGGTCATGAAGGAATAGAGGCTCCGCGCCTCGCCCTCCATCTCTCGGCCGCGCTCCATGTGGTGGTTGCTGTAGTTCTCCATCGGCTCGCCCGTGATGATCTCGCCGGCCAGCTTGAGCATGTAGGTTCGGCGTGTCTTGCTGTCGCCGCCACCCCTGCCCTTGGCCATGACCGTGGCGAACTCCGAGGCTGTCGGGATGCCGGCGCGCGCCGCGTACCACTCCGGGCTGCGCTGCTCGACGTCGAAGATCTGCGGTGCCATCACTTGGCTCCTTGCTGTTGGCGCTTCTTCTGTTCGAGCGCTCGCTTGGCCTGCTCGAAGCGAGCGGCCGGCAATTGATCGATGTACGGGACGCCGAAGTGTTCACAGAACTTGCCGCTATCGACGCGGGTTTCCTTGATCAGCTCAATGAGCGTTTCTTTCTGCTCGGCGCTGATCATCTCGACCAAGCCCTCGGCGTCATCGTCCTGCCCCTCGGCGGCGAGCCCGGTGATCGCCAGCAGCGTGTAGCGCTCCAGGTAGCTCACCGTGCTGGCGACCTGCTGAATCGGGTTCTTAGAGCCCGTGGCGTCGGCGCCGGCCGTCAGCGAGACTTCCTCGCTGTGGCCCATGCGATGGGTCAGGGTGCAGGTGACGGTGATTCGGCCTTCGGCCTGCGATGTCTTCCAGCCGTGCGACAGGCCATGCTGAGCGAGCGCGGGGGCGATCACGTTGACGCAGTCGGCCAGCGTCGCATAGATGTACTCGGTGCGAGCGCCGCCGCTCTTGCTGTCGAAACCAGCCTTGCGCGTCTTGGTCACGGTCGGCGGATCGGCCTTGAAGGCGCTGAGGGCCGCGACAAAGGCCTTGCGGGCCTCGCTGGCTTCCCACCGCTCTTGAAGGCCCATCAGCCTTTCCAGCTTGTCTACGTCCGCGCCGCTATCGACCGCGCGCTGTAGCAGCTCCATCGGCGTGATCGCGGCGACGGGCTGGTCCTGTGGCTCCATGGCCACGACGGTTCCTGTGTCACTCACTTCTCAAACTCCCTATCGATCTCTTCGATGATGTCGCCCGCCATAGCCGCTTCCATCTTCGCTAGCCCGTCTTCTTCTTGCTGCTCAATGACGCTGAAACTGGTAGAGTTGACCGAGACGCTTAACAGTGTTCTTGCAGTGCTCCGCGCCCAATCTGGGGCCGTTGCTGTTCGGGCAAGTTGGAACAGTTCAGCATCGCTAAGCCTCGCAACCGCACGCCTACGCATTGGGAATTCGGCGACGCTCACTGCACCACTCCCGTTGCAAAGGCCAAGAGATAAGTCGCGGCGAAGAGCAACAGCGCAGCCCCTACTCGACGCAGCCACAGCACGCGCAACGGCGGGTCGCTCTTCTCCAGCGGGGCTTGCAGGTGAGGCCGGGTCATTGGTCGGGGGCTCCGGCTAGGCCGTTCTCTTTGCGCCACTGTTCGGTGGGCTCGGTCGAGCACAGCCAGAAATGCGCCTCGGCAGCGGCCCATCCGCAGAGCGCGCCGAACAGATTCCACTCACGAAGAAAGGCCCAGATCGGCAGCGCGAACACGATGCAGGCAATCGTCATCGCGAAGCGCAGATCCTTCCGATACTTCTCTTTCGCCTGCTCTTCAGTCAGCAGCATCGGTTGGCTCCTGCTCGTTTAGGGCGGCGCGCTGCCTGTCGCGATCTTTCCGCCATAGTTCGTTGCCGAACTCGGTTAGCTCAACATCGCCACCGGCTCGCTGTTCCATGATGCCGG
>JANQEO010000087.1 GCA_028278325.1 Candidatus Binatia bacterium | reverse complement strand
CCCCCAAGGGCCGCAGTTCGTTGTCCCGGCTGCGATAGACTGCTGCTATGGCAACGAGATCGTTCGTTGTTGCCCTGTTGATGTTTGCGTCCGCCTGTTCGGACGCGGAGCAGGGACCATCTGCGGACGGCGAGGTTCAACGATCCGAAGACGCGGTCGAGGTGTGGGTTCTGGATGTCGACGCGACAGTTGCTGGTCGATCGTCGATGTTCGGTGGGAACACCCGAGCGGCCGATGCCTATCGTGACACGCTTTCGGGGGCGCACCTGGAACTGCGTTTGACGCCGGACGGCAAGTACGAGTTTTCGTCGCGGTTGCCGTGGTCTGCCATCGGCAAGGTGGAAACCCGGGACGACCGGGGTGTCTGGCGGAGAACGACGGAGGGCTACGCACTGACCAGTGAAGGGGGCGAGGAGACGGTTCTTCAGATGCGCGACTCGCGTCTTGCTCTCGGTGGGATGCTCCTCAAGCGGCAGTGAGTTCCGAGGATCAGCATCGTGTCGCGTCGAGAAGACCAAAGTCGAGCGCGGCGAGTTGGACACGGCCGTGACGCCCTACCGATGTCAGTTGCCCGTCGACTCGCAGTCCGTTCGGTGGCGCCGTTGGCCGTCCTGGGGGTCCTCTGTCTTGTCTGCGGCCTACCCGAGGACTCGCTCGGTTTCCTGATTCTGATCGGATGCGCCTGGCTGCTGCTCACGGCGGCTGCGCTTCGGGCGGTCGTCGTCTTGATGACTCGGTGCCCGAGCAGCCTTCTGCCTCTGGTGACGATCGCAGGGTTCTTCGTGGGGCAGTTCGCCTTCTGGGTGGGCTTTGGGCGGGGCGCAGGCGTCGTGTAGGCGGAGGCGGGAATGCGTCGCATTCCGGCGGACATGGGACGCTCGCGCGCTACTTCCCGGTTGGTGGCAACTGGATCGAAATCGATGCAGGGGGATTGTCGAGCGAGAACTCAACGTCCTCCACGCTGATGAACACACTTCTTCTCTCGTCTCGGGACATCGCGTTGTATGCGTCCCAGGTCACACTTTCCTTGAGCGTGCTGAACCTGAGCGGGGGATGCAGCAGCGTCGGCAGGGTCATCCACCCCTCCGAATCTGAGGTGACTTCGAGCACATTGCGCCCTGGACCAATGGAGTAGATCCGGAACGTTCGATTCGCGACAGGGGTCGTGCCGTCTGCTTCGAGGGCGCGCACGCGAAGCTCTCGCGCGAGCGCGTTGAACGTACGGTCGATCTCTGTGCCACCTCGAACTTCGAAGGCTGGAGCATGGGCCCACAGTCGCTGTCGCCCGGGCGCGTCTGGCGTCGCGAAACGACACCCGAGGATGTAGTACCCAGCTGGGACCTTCCCCAGATCGAACGTTCCGTCCAACTCGACCTGAATCGCGTAACCCTGACTTCTTCGCAGCCTGCCGCGGTCGTCCTTGTAGCATCGAGCCACGTTCACTCTCTCCAGGCTGCGACGCTGGCCGTTCACGAGAAGCCGCCCTCGCACGGAGCTCAGCCGCAAGTGCGGTGCTCGGAGCACGACCTCGGTCACCTTGCCTGGTACCAAGTCGACCTCCTCCAGCGCGCCGCCACGGTCGCGAGTCCAGTTCGAGAAGCTGGCCCTGCCGTTGGGCACAACGACGGTGATGCCCAGGTGCACCTCCCATCGACCTGCCGGCAAGCCCTTGATCTCAAACGTCCCATCAGGCTTGACGCGCAGACTGTCGCGGGACATTGACGGGGTGTGAGGGCTGATCCGCTCTTGTGTGTTACTCCCGTTCCGACGAAGCAGGGCGATCGTCGGTTTCAACGACTCGACCAACTCGACCGGTTCCAGTCGCCCGCGGAGGACACAGGCGGCAGCGACGACGACACGGAGCGGTTCTCCGTTCTCTGGGACCACAACGGGGCGCACGAGTTTGGGTGTGGCGGCACCTTTCACTCGGAGCACGCATCGGGGGTCCCTGTGTGGGCCTTCCAACCGGACGCTTCCAGCAGCGTCTGTAGATCCGGCCGTCAGCAGTCGCCCCCGGTCTTTCGGACCACTGATCTCGCTCTCGCCCTCCACGGCGTGCGAATCCACTTGGAAAGGCACGGTGCCTTCGTCAGCAATCAACTCCACTTCCGAGCCATACACGGGACGACCGTCGGTATCGACCACTAGCACCTTGAATGGACTATTCCTGTAGACCAGGACGCGCTTTGCCAGGAACCCACTGGCGGGCATCTCGAACTCCATCAACGGCGAGGCTGATAGGCTCGTGTCGGTGGGGAGAATCTGTAGGCGGCTGAGCCCACGATTGACGTCCCGGACCCGGAGCCGGCCATCTTCGTGCAAGCCCTGAAGTCGAAGCCGCTTCATGCTCGTCGGCCAACGGCCAACGCCTCTCGGCACGACAAAGCAGCGGACTGCGTACTCGGTGACCGGCCTCTCGGTTCCAGCCTCCACGACAGTGAGCTCCAACGTCCCAGGTTCACGAACCGTGAGCCGCAAGTCCGTCGTACCCCAGGGTACAGAATCACGCGCGGCGGTTTCGACGCCAGGCGACTGGCGGACCACAACGGTCGCCGTGGACGCGGCGGACACTCGTGGCTTCAGCATGAAGCGGCCGTGCGCGTCAGTCTCCCCATGGGCGACTTGGTCCATCCGCGATGGATCGATCGCAGCGACAGTGGCTCCCTCGACCGGCGTGCCGATCTCGGTGAGCACGACACCGCTGATTGTCTTGGGCGCGGCGAGGCGTGCGACAACGATGTCGACCTCCAAGCGCTTCGCGCTCTCCGAGATCTGGATATGTGATGGTCGAACGATGCGGAAACCCGGGTGACTCTCGATTGGCCATGCTCCGGCGGGCACGGGACGGCGGAGGTGGAAGCGTCCGTGTTCATCCGTGGAGTCTTGCACTGCTTGGCGAGCACCTCTCCCACTCCCGAATGGGAGTGCGGGAACCTGAACGCTCACGCCGAAGCTGGGGACCGGGCGTGACTGCTCGTCCAGCACGATCCCAGACACGAGAGAGCCGCTGGCGATGAGCACATCGCCAAAGTCCTTCGTCTCGCTGGGGCCGATATCGAACCATTCGGATCTGGTGCGGACGCGACCCGGACAGCTGGCCCCGACCGAGAACTCGTAGCCCGGGAGAGGCTTGATGTTGAACTCCCACTCACCGGTGGGGTCCGTAGTGACCTCGATCGGGCCGGGCCACTTGCGCTTCATCTCCTCAGCGCTATCGCGGTTCCGGACCGGTAAGGCGCTCAACCGAACGATGCAACCAGCCAACGGAGTGAGGTCAAGCGAATCGAGACAGCGGCCCCGGATCGTGCCCTGATTCTCCGCAACCTGGTCTTTCTCGGCTTCGCCCTGCTCGTGCCCTTCGAAGCGCGAGCTTTCGATCTCAGCGGTCGATTCCGAGTTGGGTTCTACCGCAGCTTCGAGTCCACGTGTCTCAGGGGCCTCCCATGAAGGACTCGGTGCAGGCTCGTTGCCCGGCTGGTCTGTGGTCCACCACCATGCGCTGCTGGCAACCACGATCGTCGCCACACCCAACGCGATCTTCGTGTTTGTGCTCATGGCCACCCACCCCACGATGCTTGCAGTTGTAGCGACGGACTCACCCGACACGGCGGACGCTCCGGACGGGAACAGAGCGGCGACCCACCGACCGCGTCCACCAGCGTCAGCATCCAGGCTCTTTCGCAGTCTGGCGACGGCGCGGCGGTGTCTCGTTCGAACGGTCTCCAGGGGGACGTTCAGTCGCTCGGCCATCTCGGAGAACGTCAGCTGATCGAAGTACCGAAGGAACAGCACGGTCCTTCCGTCCGCGGGCAGCGCCCGCAGATTTCGCACGAGCGACTCCAGAACGGCTTCTCGCTGCCGGGTGTCGACGCCGGTGACGAACTCCGGGGTCGCTGCCGCACGCTCCCGACGCGACCTCCGCTCCTCTGATCTTCGGGTCTCGCGCGCTCGCCTTCTCAGAACCCTCCTCAGCCAACTCCGAAGCGTGCCAGGGCCACGTGGTGGTCGGCGGAGGGCCGTGAGCCAACTCTCCTGCACGAGGTCCTCAGCGTCGGCGTCGCAACGCGCCACGTCGTGGGCGAGGCGACGGAGGAAGGTCGTGTGGCTGGCGATCTCGTCTGGCTTCATCGTGGCCGTTCGACGGTACTGCCGTCGATACTCCCACAAGATTAGAGGCCACCGATTGCCGTCATGGGTTCATGCGGTTGGGAAACCTGCAAGTCCCTTCTCCTGGTCAGGTTCCCTTCGAGCGCCAACGGCTTCACGACGAAGGTGTTGAGCGTCGTCCCGCAACCACTCCGGCAACTCCGGCCTGTTAGGCGATCGGGATGGAGGAACTGGGGAATACTGCCGCTACGAGAGCGTCACAACTGGCGTCTATCCGGGCACCCGTGCCCCCGAAAAGAAGGACCGACGCCATGATCGCAGTCCGCTGTGTGATGATCACGCTCTCGTTCGGTGTCCTCCTCCCGGCCCAGCCGGAGCCCGTGAAGCCAGACGCCCGCGATGCCCTCATCAAGAAGTGGGCTGAACTTGAGACCACTTATCGGTTCGAGTGTGTGCACAAGCGCCACACGCTCGTGCTTGACTCCGTGGACGACTACAGCGGGACACCTGGCGATTGGCGTGGAATCAACCATGCCACCGTCAGGGACTGGGACTACTCGTTGCCAGATGTGTTCTCGATCGTCAGGGCATTGGTCAAGCAAGGCACGAGCCTGAACGAGAACGAGCGGTTCCGGACCCTTTGGCGCAGACAGGCCATCATGCACCATGATGGCGTGTGGGTAGAGTCGTCCCGCGACAAGGCAGGAGCGGTCCTTCACCGCCACGTGTACACCTCTGGATTCGGCATCCGGGTGACTGATGCGAACAAGCAAATCGACATTATGTCCCCCCTGCAGGTATCCGTGTGTTCCCTCGCCCACATCATGCAACCACTGCCGATCGAAGCGGTGAAGTCAAACGTCCGGCTATGGGATTGGCGGTTCGACGGTGTAGGCACGTACGTTGTGTGCAAGGACTTGTCCGATTCGGCGAGTGCGGCCCTCCGGGTGGAGTACGAGAAGTCGGACAAGGGGGGAGTGAAGCGCCTGCCGCGATCCTGCGCGGCGGTATACAAGGGCGGGACCGTGACAGCGGCCAGCTTCCGCTACCAGACGATCGACGGTCGGATGTTCATCGAGAGCGCCGCGTGGCTGACCACGTCCCGAAGAGGTCTGCGGCTTGAGGAGTTCCAGGTTTCCGGTGTCAAGTTCGACGTGAAGCCAGAACATCTCAAGCTCAGCGTCGGCCAGGGGTACAAGGTTCTTGACCTTCGCCGCGCAGTGAGAAGGCCCTCCGGGCGGCCGGAGAGGTGGCCTGAGGAGGTCAAGGAATTCGTGACGGTGCGCAACTGAAGGTGCTCTAGTGGCGACGCGAATGCGCCGCGGCCCGCCCAGATAGCCACGCCGACAACTTCGGCTCCCACCTCGCCAGCACCGCCCCGCGGGGTTGATTCGCGCTCCTGGCCCTCAGATCGACACCACGACCGCGACTTTGTTGGGCTCCCCGCCACGTCCCCGCCGGCCGTACGCACAGGTTCGGACGAGCCGGTTCGGATTTCCTATGAAGACCAGCCTCTCGTGACACTCTAGGGTGAGGAGACACCCGATGGGGAGCGTCGACGGCAAGAGGGCCGAGTCCATTGTGGCGGCGGTCCAAGGACCAGTGGCCCGGTTCCTAGACCGGCTCCTGCGCGATCCGGAGATGCGTGACGACGCGCTCTCGGAAACGCTGCTTGTGATTGTGCAGCGGTGTGGGGAGAGGAGGGCCATCCGGCGGCCACTGAGCTTCGCGTACCAAGTTGCGTGGAACAAGGCGCGGGAGCACTTGCGTCGACGCGGCCGAACAGACCCGTGGTCTTCTGAGGCAGAGCAATGCCTGACGGTGGATCCTCGGCGTGTGACTGAGCTTCGCGAATGGGTCCTGGCAGCGTTCGAGTCCCTGGACGCTGAAGACCGTGCTGTGCTGGCGCTGCGTCACGAGGAAGGACTCGTTCAGCGCGAGATTGCTGCGGTGCTTCGGATTCCGGTCGGCAGCGTGGGCGTCCGGATCCAGCAAGCAGAGCAGGCTCTGAGGCACCACCTCAGGCGCACCGGAAGCGGCGATGAGTTGCCGTTCGCCACCGTGCTGCTGCCGCTCGTGTTCGACGGCCGTGTGCCGGTGGCGGCGACGACATCCGCGGCCGTTCTCGGGGCTTCCGCCGGGGGGAGCCCCCCGACGGCTTTCTTGGTGGGAGTGATGGCCATGAAGAAGGCGATGATCGTGTGCGCGTTGGTGGCCATGGCGTTAGTGGGATGGTGGGCCCTGTCAGACGACTCCCCTGATCGATCAACCGCGCTTGTATCTCCATCGGGCGATGCCCCTCCCGCAGAGGTGGCAGGGGAGCAGTCGCGTGCTGGCTCCAGGGCGTTGGCCACCGACTCCTTCAAAGTGAAGGACGGCATTGAACCGGTCGATAGCCCACCGCGCGGTAGCCATCCCACAGAGTTTAGCGGTGTGGTTCTTGACGCCCGCCGTCTCCCTGTATCTGGAGCAACGGTCACCTTCTATTCCACCGACGAGTCCCCGCGGGTGGAGATCACCGACGAGGGAGGACACTTCACCTTCTTGGCGCGGCGCTTCGCCGGGGACCGCTTCATCGGCGGGCTTCTCGCTCAGCACTCTGAACTGGGCGCGGCGATCTCTCCTGTCCATGCACAGGCCGAGCTGGACGTCGTGGAGATTGGTCCGCTTGTACTCTCCGAAGAGCATCCATTGGAGGTCGTGGTCACCCGCGACGGTCAGCCTGCTGCGGGTGTGCTGCTGCACCTCGCGGGACGGATGGCGCATCCCGCAATGAGCTTCGAGGCTGTTCCTCTGGGCGCGCACGTGACCGACCAACGAGGGCAGCTGTCGCTGGGGCCGTTTCCCGCTGGCCGTTTTTTGGCGCGGGCGGCCGCTGGGAGTGCCGCCGGATCGGTGTGGATTGACCTGCCGGTGCGCCGGTCCGCGCCCGCAACCATCGAACTCCTTGAGGCGGCCGTCCTTGAGGTGGAGGTGACGGACGCGCGATCTGGCAGACCTGTCGAAGGTGTGTGGCTTGACTTGCAGGAGGGGCACTCCCTCGAGAAGAACAGCTACTTCCAGTTCCTACTAGGCCACGCTCACGTACCGAGGACCGACGCTCAGGGACGTGCACGGATCGAAGGGCTGCTCCCGCACTCTCGGATCAGTGTCCGTCCACGCGCCGTCGGATACCCGGAGCCCTGGCGTTGGGGTTGGAAGTGGAGCGTGGCGTGGCAAAACTTGCAGCCGGGCGTTAACGAGCTTCAGTTGAAGATAACGCCGTGGCGCCGGCTCTCGTGGCCGATTGAGCCGGGCGACGCTCCCATCCCTCCCGAAGGAGCCACCATTCGCCTGGTTCGGGCTCCTTCGTCGTTCAACGTCCGTTCCCCACCTCCGGAAGGACGGATCGAGCGCGGTCACCTCGTCGTCGACCGTTGGCCGGCTGAGTTCGGTGGCGGTCTCGCTATTGCGCCCGATGGCTCTGTTGCACAGGTGTCTGCGCGATCGGACCGAGACGAGGGACCTCCCATCCGTTTCCGGCCGCCCCTCTGGCTGGAGGTTGTGGTGAAGAGGGAGGGCGGCACGGCGGTGGAGGGCGCCACAGTGCAGCTGCGTGAGAGCGCAGGGGGTGACCTCCATGCCGAAGGGGTCACCGACGCCAGAGGTGTGGCACGTCTCGGTCCATTCAGTCAGGGAGGCGGGACCGTGGTGCTGAAGTGGGGGGACGCAGGTCCGATCGGTGGCTACGCTGCCGGCAAGCCGGACTGGAGCCGGGACCCTGCACGGCTAGACGTTGTTCTGGGGCCCGAGGTGGACGTCGTGGCCAGAGTTCTCTGTGACGGGAAGCTGGAGCTGCCAGCCGCCTATGAAATCACGACGACCGGACGCTCGTCACGACCCGTGCGTCCCGAAGAGAGCCCCCACACAGGTGAGCTTCGTTTCCGCTTGCACTTTCGAGCCAACGAATCCGAGATCCGGCTGAATTGTCGTGCGATTGGCTACGGGGTACAGACCATCAGAGTACGCCGGCCGTCAGAGCCCGGACCGGTTTCGATGACGATCAGCCTGCGGAGTGGCCCGCCGGTCGTAGTGCGTGTGCGCGTCCCGCCGGACGGCGCCTACAACCTGGTTGCCCAGAAGACCGGAGGCCGCTCGTGGTATGGAGCACCTGAGATCGGCTTCACTTCAGCCCACGCCGCCGAGTTCCAGGGTGCGGCGGCGCACACTCTTCAAGGACTGGCTAAGGGCACATGGAGGGTCGTAGACACATACAGCGGGATTGCGACCGAGAGCTTCTCCGTTACAGAGGAGAGCCGTGGATTGGAGCTGAAGCTGGACCTGAGCCAGACTCGCTGGCTGGAGGGTCAGGTGGTCGCGCCCGAAGGCACCGACCTGTCCGAGGCGCGTGTCATACGTGACGGGACGGGTCTATCGCCGGCACTTACGGACCGAGGTTTCCGCCGCATCGGGTCCATGCAAGGCTGGAGGGTCGCTCCCGACGGAGGCTTCCGTGTTCGCATTCCCGGGGACCGTGGCGTCACCGTTCAGGCATGGCACCCCAGGCTGAGCCCTCATCCACAGACCGGTACGGTTCGAGGAACGATGTTTGGCGGCCCGGTGAATCTGGAGCTCTCAGCGGCGGATAGCGCCGTGCTCCGTTTCGATCGATCCATCCCGGGACCAGTGGACGTCAGGGCTTTCAGGGGGGCGCCTCAAGGCAAGCCTGCCTGGAAGGACTCCATCCATCCCGACGGTGATGTCGACCGCATCCATCTATCGAAGGTCCCGATCGGAACGTGGACTTTTTGGATTCACATCGCCGGCTATCTCCCGCTTGTTCTCGACGGAGTGACGGTCGCGAAAGGGCGCAACGATCTTGGCTTCCACCGCCTGAGCACTGGTTCCCGGATCTCCCTGCGGTTCGTGGGAGGAAAGGACAAGCCGTGGGTTCCCTTCACCGTCTTCGCGGGCCCTTTCTCTGGCCCCTCGTACGTGCAGCGGGCGTCTGTTCGCCAACGCAAGCGCATTGTGCTTTCCGGGTTCGTCCCAGGCCGCACCCAGGTCTGGATCCACTATGGGCCCAACGGTCCGACTCGTCCCGCACCGTTGACCGTCGAACTCGAACCGGACGAGGAGAAGGAACTGATCTTCGATCTTGACAGGCGCGAGTTGCGGTGACGGACGGTCTGTCGTTAGGCGTCACTCCGCAACCACCTCGGCAACTCCGGTCGCCACTCAGCCAGCGCTTCTTGTGCATGTCACAGGCACGCCCCCGCTAGTGCTATGCTGTGTGTTGGATCTGGGGTTCGCGCAGGAGGCCACGATATGGGCTCGCGAATCGCCCGTCGCAATCCGCCCCCGACGATTCTGGCATCGCTCTTCTTCTTCCTGACGTCCGCGCTCTGCTCGGCACCGGCGATCGGGCAGCCGAGTCTGCGCTCTTCGGGCCCCGTTTTCGTCGAGAACCAAGGACAGTGGGAGATACCGGCCAGTTACGTCGCGCACCTGGGAGCTACGGCCGTCGCAATCGACACTCAGGGATGGACCCTGGCCCTGAACGAACGTGTTGCGGACGCTGCTCCGGCGATTCGCACGACCTCCTTACGCATGGAATTCGTTGGCGCGGCGCAGGCTTCCATCTGTCCCGAGCAACGTTTGCCTTCCGTGCACAGCTACTTCCTCAGCAATGATCCCCGCCGATGGCGGTCGACTGTCCCGCTTCACGCGGCGGTCCGGTTGCACGGCCTCTATGAAGGCGTCGATGTGTTGGCCCGCGGACAAGATGGCCACTTCGAATACGACCTGCTGCTGTCTCCAGGGGCGCGCCTGGAGGATGTCCGTGTGATGGTGTCCGGTGCTGCTCGCATCTACGTCGAGCCCGGCGGCACGCTGGTTATGGAGACACTGCTGGGCCGGGTACGTCAGCCGCCGCCGAAGACCTGGCAG
>JANQEO010000461.1 GCA_028278325.1 Candidatus Binatia bacterium | reverse complement strand
CCTCTGCGCCGCAAACCCGACGCGCTACTCGACGACTCCGAATGGCCTTCTCCGGGCTGCAGCAATCGCTTGTTAGGAAGCAGCCTTGTACGGTCCGGGGACATGGTTTACAGAACAGTCCGGGGACATGGGTGACACCTCACTCGAGGTAGGGCACCACAGAGAGGGGGGTGCCAATGCCTTGGAAGGAGCTGTCAGCCATGGACGAACGACGTTGCTTCGTACGTGACTACCACACTGGATACGCCTCGCTGTCGGAGCTTTGCCGACGCTACGGAGTGAGTCGGCCGACGGGCTATAAGTGGCTGCGTCGATTCGAGGAGGAGGGAGTCGGTGGTCTGGCGGACCGTTCACGTCGGCCCCACAGCTGCTCGCACGCAGTGCCGGAGCCTGTGGTCGAGGAACTGATCCAAACACGCAAGCGGCATCCGACGTGGGGTGCGAGGAAGCTGCTCAGGGTGCTCGGGCGTAGACATCCCGACTGGCACTTGCCGTCGGCGTCGACGGCGCACGAGGTGATCAAGCGAGCCGGGCTGGTGCCGAAGAAGCGGAAGCGACCGAAGCGTCCTCACCCTGGGCGGCCGATGACACCAATGGATCGGCCCAACGCAGTGTGGACGGCTGACTTCAAGGGGCAGTTCAAGACACTCGACGGGATCTACGTCTTCCCGCTCACGATCCAGGACGGCTACAGCCGCTACCTGCTCGAGGTCCAAGGCCTCGAGAGCACGAAGACCGAGCCCGCGAAGGCCGTCTTCCAGCGGGCGTTTCGGACCTACGGCTTGCCTGAGCGCATCCGAACAGACAACGGTGTCCCGTTTGCTGCCAACTCACTTGGTCGGCTGAGCCGCCTGGGGGTCTGGTTCATCCGACTCGGGATCGTGCCGGAGCTGATCGAGCCCGGCCGGCCTCATCAGAACGGTCGCCACGAGCGCATGCATCGCACGCTGAAGCGTGAGACCGCGCGACCACCGAAGAAGAGCAAGCGAGCTCAGCAGCGCCGGTTCAGTTCCTTCCGAGCGGAGTTCAACACCGAGCGGCCTCACGAAGCGATCGGTCAGCGGACTCCTTCGGAGCTCTACGAGCCTTCAGCCAGGCCGTACCCGCGGCGTGTGCCCCAAGTTGAGTACCCCCTCCACTACGAAGTCAGGAAGGTGAGCACAAACGGTGGGATCCGATGGGCAAGCCGATGGGTCGCGGTCTCGATCGTGCTCGGTGAGCAGTTCATCGGGCTCGAGGA
>JANQEO010000460.1 GCA_028278325.1 Candidatus Binatia bacterium | reverse complement strand
ATACGTGCTCCTTGAATCCTACGTAATCCGCCGATGCCTTGTCCGCCTCATCGAAAGTCGGAGCCTCCGGAATCGCCAGGACGACGCTGCAGCCGCGGCCTTGTGCGACCACGGTTTCGGCATCCCTCAATTCCACCGCGCCGTCGAGGCGGTGAACGGCCATCTCGGTCTCCAGCGGCGGCGGCACATTCAAGCGAACGGCGGCATCGCCATCGATGAACTCAGCCAACCGCCCGCACACATAGCCGCCGTTGCCCGAGTCCGGCGGGCCGTGGAAACGGCGTTCTATGGTCAGGGTGTCCAGCGACATCACAGCAAATCCCTGTCGGTGACCGAAAGCCATAATCTCAAGAGGTGCCGCTTTCGCCGGGGATCTTCATGGTCCTTGTAGCGCGTGCGGGCGTGCAACACGAAATGATTCGACAATAGCTGAATGTCTCCAGGGGACAGGTCCATGTCGATGAAGAGATCCGGATCACGCGCGATCTCCTCATAGGTGTCCAACAGAGTTCGCTCTTCATCGGTAAAAGCCGGCACGTCATCATGCCGGACCACCGAGCGGAAGTAGTCACTGTGATAGAAGGTCCGCAGCGTGCCGTCCGCAAACCTGCACGGTGGGATGGGGACGTAACGGATCTCTCCCGATTCGTCTTCGTTCCTGATGTCGAGGAGGAAAGGCTCGTAGAGTCGCTCGACCAGCTCGGGCGCACGAGCGAGCAACTCATTGTAGACGGCGACGGAGCTAACGATACGGCTCAGGCCGCCCGACTCGGCCTTGTTCAGACACAACAGCCCGACCACATCGGCGGCGTCGCAGTGATAGGCGATGTCGTCGGCGGTGCGGTACTTGCGAACGAACGGGTCTGTCGCATCATCACCGGTATCGGTGACGTGGCCCAGGAGGTCGCCGTAGACGTTCTGAGCGCCGGGACGACCGAGATGCAGCCCGAGACACCAAAAGAAGATCTCGGAGTCTTCGCCTTCCCATCTGTCGACGGGCACGCCCGTGATTACCTTGAACCCCCTTCCCGACATCAACTCCCGGCGCCATCCGGAAACCTCGGCGGTGAGTGTGGGCAAAGGAAAATCGGCCGCCGTCATCTCCGCCATGGGCTTGCCGGCCGCCTTGGCGTGCGCCAGCGCTTCGTCGAGCTCCTCGATATGCCTCCCGGACAACTCGAAGCGCCAGTCGCCTTCGGCGACCGTTTCGCTGCTCCGCCAGGCCGAGACCGCGTCCACCCTTGTAAGGGCGGGGTGCTCGTGGGGACGATTGAAATAGTGGAGGGCTTGTTCCCGGTATGACAGGTACTCGCTCACGCTCCCGCCTGCACCGAGGATAGATTTTTGACCATCAGCAACGCGTCTCCCGTGTAGTGAATCAAGGGATGTGGAACCACCGCCTCACGCGCCACCTCCCGATAGCCGTGCCTGTCGTAGAGACGCTTGGCGCCGGAGTTCTGCTCGAAGACGATCAGGCTGAGCTTGGTCAGGCCACGGTCACGCGCATGCTGCTCTGCGAGCCCGAGCAGAGCGTTGCCGTGCCCTTTGCCTCTGTACTCGGGAAATAAAGCCATACCACAAAGATAGTAGCTGCCGTCTTCTTCCAACTTGCTGTAGGGCGCGAGTACCGGATCAGTCTCCTCGTAGCTGTCGTCGACATCCATCGGGAACGCGACGAGCATCCCCACGACCTTTCCTTCCTCCACCACGACGACGCAATTGCGGTAGCTGAACAGCGAGTCCTCGCGCTCGTAGCGCCTTCGCCCCACGTCGTGGATATCCTCACCGGGCCCGGCAAGTTGCGTCCAGATGTAGTCGGACACTCCGTCGGAGGAAATGCTGTATAGAGCGGCGATCTTGCCGCAATCTTCCTTTCGCGCGACCCTGATCACGCTATCCAGAGAGCAGCCGTGGCGCGTCGTGGCGCACGCCAGCCAAAGGCACAGAGCCCTCGCAGCCGAACCGGGCAGGGCCCCTGCGAACGCATAGAACGGTCGCCGTTAGCCGGCAGACTTCGGTCCCGCAAAGTACCAAACGACGAACCCGATAACCGGCAGCACCAGTACGACGACGATCCAGATGACCTTCGTGCCCGTGGACTCGTTGCTCTGAACTATGTTCACGATCGCCCAGATGTCGGCAATCAGTACGAGTAAGCCAAGAATTCCGCTGCCCATGTTCTATCCCCCTTGTCTCGGACGTCTATGTCGACATCAAGGCCTCGCCCCACACATCGAGGAAAGCCATCTTTTCCACGGGTCGCCGGGAGATCCGCCCGTGCCCACCGCGGGCCGGGTATCCTACCGGAATCGCGGCGCAAGTGTACCAATCCTCGGGTATGGCGAGCAAGCTACGAACTTCGCTTTCCGAGTAACACAGCAACGTGGTGAGCGTGCACCCGAGCCCTTCGGCACGGCAAGCCAGTAACAGGTTCTGGACCGCAGGATACACTGAAGCGCCACCGACCACCGAGGGGCGTTGCTGCTTCTCGTCCGTAATCGTCATCAAGGAGGGCTTGAAGCAGAATACGAAGATCACCGGACAACGGTGCAAGTTCTCAGCCATGTCGTCGCCGGCCTGCAAAGCACGCAACTGCTTGTCCCGTTCACGTTCGGGCAGCGCAGCTATCCGCTCCGGGTAGCCCTTCGAGAACCTGCGCCAGAGCGGCAGGTAGAGATCGCGAAGCGCGGCCTTCTTGTTCTCATCCTTGACTGCGACGATGCGCCACGGTTGAGCATTGCCCCCGGACGGGGCCCAGGTCGCGGCTTCGAGTATACGGTGCAGGATTTCATCGGGAACCTTATCAGGCTTGAGCCGCCGTACGGCTCTGAGCGTGCTCATCGCGTCGTATAATTCCATCGTTCGCCTACCTGCCACGGAAGCGGGGCGCCCGCTTGGCCGCTATCGCTTCGAGCGCTTCCTTGTGGTCTTCACTCTGGAACGTAACGATCTCCAGCGCCGTGGCTACATCGAAGGAAGTGTTGAGCGCGTCCTTGATGAGCTTGTTGACGGCCAGCTTGGTGTACTGCACCGCCAACGGCGCGCCGGCGGCCAGCCGCTCGGCAAAGGCGAGCCCCTGCCGCATGAGTTCCTCTTTGGGTACTACGAAGTTTATCAACCCCAGCCTTTCCGCATCAGCGGCACCAAGGGCATCCCCCGTCAGCAGGTACTGTTTCGCCTTTGCGGGTCCCACCGCCAGCGGCCAGACCGCAGTGCCGCCGTCCCCGGCGACGACCCCGACCTTGACGTGAGGATCTCCGATACGCGCGTCATCCGATGCGAAGATCACGTCGCATAGAAGCGCTAACGACGCCCCCAACCCCATTGCGTGACCGTTGAGAACACACACTATCGGTTGGGGAACATCGAGCAGATCCCAAATCATGTTCTTGGCGTCAAGACGCAGCTTCTCGAGGCGGCCGGGCGTCTGCAGGCTGGGAAACCAACCGAAGTCACCGCCGGCACAAAAGGCCTTGCCCGAACCTGTAAGTACTATCGCCCGCGCATCCTGCTCGGATTGGAGTGCGGGGAACAACGCTGTGAGCTCATGATGCAGCCGCTCGTCGACGGCGTTCAGATCGTCGTCTGGACGATCGATGGTGACGACGAGAACGTCACCCTTCCTGTCGAAGCGGATATACTCGAACTCGTCGTACTTCATCACAGCCACGCGCTTCAGAGCATTCTTGTATCGGCAGACTGGCCCAACGCGAGCCGGCCGAGCAGTTCGTAGTTGCGAACGGCCACCATCTGATGCTGGGTCGCAACGTGAACATCTCGAAACAGCCGCTGTAGCGGGTTCGAGTGGTAGACCGAGGTGCCTCCACCCGCCTCATAGACACGATCGACGGCTGCCGCTGCATGCTGGGTTGCGAAGGTCACCGCAAGCCTCAACCGCGCTCGGTGCTCCAGCGTCAGGGAGCCCTCCTCGGCCGCTTCCCACGCCGCCTCTACCGCCTCGGAAACGAATGCCCCGCCCGCCGCCAGCTCCGCCTCGGCTCTTGCAACTTGATCATGCACGGCAGGCCTTTCAGACAGTGCACGCGAGCTCCCGGCGTAGCTCTTGGAAGCGGACAGTGCCTTGAACTCATCGATCGCCCTGCGGCCGATGCCGCGGGCCACGGAGCCCACGCCTAGTGACAGGAGGCTGAAGAGAGGGAACGCGTATAGCGTTCCCTCGACTCTGGGATTGTCGACACCCAGCTCTATCCATCTGCCTTCAGGAACGAATGCGTTGTTTACCTCATAGTCGGTGCTGCCCGTGCCGCACAGGCCGGATGAATACCAGGTATCCAAGAAGCTAACGTCGGAGTATTCGAAGAACGGCAGCAACACGCGGGGCGCGCCGCCCGCCTCATCCTCGAGGACCGTACCGCCGACTATCCATCCACAGTGCTGTGTGCCGCTACCCCAGGCCCAGCGGCCCGATACTGCCAATCCTTCGGGACGGCGGTCGGCCTTGCCGGTAGGTGCAGTCGCTCCGCCGGTAACGACGCGTGGGTCGTCAGCATATATCTGCTGCGAATATTCTTCGGGCAGGTAGGCGGCCAGCAATGCCGTCGTTCCACCGATCATCCCGCACCAGCCGACTGCGCCGTCGTGATAGGAAAGCTCCTCGATGACATCCAAGCCGGCCGAGACATCGAGCTGATCTCCGCCATAGGATCGGGGCACGAACATCCTGAAGACACCGGTATCGATGAGCCCCTCTACGACGTCGTCAGGCAGCTTTCGCAGCTTCTCGATCTCCGTGCTGCGTGGCGATACTAGCCGCCCGAACTCGGCGGCACGTTCGCGTGTCGCCGGTGCCGGCCGGGACGTAGCCGATGCTTGAGTATGGTTCATCCGGACGCTCCGAGGTGGGGCAGCCTAACACGCCGGCTGCGCCGGTAGTAACTCCGCGTCACTGCGATGTGCCGCGCCGGCTATGCGGGCAAGACACTGGCCACGCGCCACATGACGACCGGGATCATGAGAGCCAGGATCAGTATCGCCCAGGCCAGCAGTCTTAACCGGTGCGCGTGGGCCAACGCATCTGCGCCTTCGAGAACCTTGGTGTCCTTCACCACCGCCACTCCCGCGGGTGGGAATCGCTGCGAGCTCTCGATCCGGGCGGCGAAGCGCCTGAGGTAACCCGAGAAGCCGAGCAACGGCAGTGTCCCCGCGAGCGCCAGCACCGTCAGCGCGATACGCATTCGCAGTCCACCCTCGTCGATATCACCGTCGCCCGACAACCAGCCCTCGAAAGCCGCCCGACTACCTTCGAACCACAGAATGGATCCGGCACCGACAACGCCACCGATGAGGATCAACACGATGGCCTTGCGCCGGGCGCCTGCGTCCGCCGCCTGAACTTCCGCCGAATCCTTGGCCATGCCCTCCGACCCCTATATCAGGCCGGCGGCGGGCCGGTGGCCGCTACTCGGCCCAGTTCCCGCAGCCACACTTGATGGGCCTGATGAATGGCCGAGCGCAGATACCAGCGACCCATGCTCGACGACCAGCCACGCTGGGTTTCCTCCGTCACTATCAGGCAGCCACCGTCGCGCGGCTCCAGGACCCAACCGTGGAACCCACGCCCGCCCAACGCACGGCCGGTCCAGCCGAGTCTGCGGTACGGCTCGAACTCGGTTACTTCCGTGTGAACACGCACGCCGAGAGTGTTCCAATGAAACACCGTTCCCAACCCGATATCGCTACCGCCACCGTCTATGACGACCTTGGAGGCACGAGGGTACCAGGTCGGCCAAAGACCGGCCCTGATCAACCATGCCCAACAATTCTCGGGCGAAGCCTTCACCTCGAGTTCGTCGTAGGTGTGCACGGGCGCGCCCTCGGGCTCATATCCTTGCGGCCACCTTACTACCGTCCGACCTATACTCATCTTCCCTACCTTTCGTGGATCACCGATCTATGCGCTTCGTCAGTAACTGTCGATCGTTGTCGGTGAAGCCGTTCTTGCGGTAAACGGACTGTGCCGGCGCGTTGGTTCTTTCGGCCTCGAGGTGAACCGCATTGATGCCGAGCGCCCGACACTCGGAGTCGATCGCGTGCAGCACCCGGGTTCCAAGACCCCGCCCGCGGTGTTCAACTCGAATGTAGAAGTCGTCGATGAAAGCGTCACGGCCGTAGTATTCAAGACTGAAGCCCAGCGTCAGCGCGATGTATCCCACGTCCTCGTCGCCGTCGCGCACGAGCCAGACGCGCCCGAGGGTTTCATCGCCGAGTAGTCTCGCGAAAGCGTCGCGGGCCCGAACCGCATCCAGGGCGTAGCCGGATTCCGCATAAAACTCGCCGATCATCGCAACCAGGAGGTCGAGATCGTCTTGGGCGGCGAGTCGAAGCGGCGACGTCATGGGCCGAGTCAGGACAAAGTTACCGTGCCGTTCGCGGTGGCGAAGGTCGCCGCAAGGCACGCGACCTCTCCGTCTTCGACTGTCAACTCGACGCCGATCGCAGCGAGCGCGGCCGCTACACCATCGGCATCGGGGTGGCGGGCGCTCAATGAGAGCAAGGAGCATTCGCTCGGCTGTTCCCCCGCGGGGTTCGGTGCCTCCCCCCGGTCGATGAAGAACGGCACGACCCCACCCGCCCTATCGGCATACGGGTTGGTCAGCCGCCAAGAGACTACGCTACCGTCCGGGTTGTTGCGGCTGGCCTCCAGGACTCCGCCGAGATCGAGCCCTGCCTGGGACGCCGAATCGACGACACTGTCCAGGCCTTCGGATCGCACCGCCCAGGTGACCAAACGCGCACCGTCGAGATCGTCGATTCCGAAGGGGCGAGGGATACCCGGCTCGGGCTGTTCCGGGTCGGGCCCGATGATCTCGAGAAAGCAGGCCTCACCCAGTGCGACGAGCGAGTTGCGAGTGCCCAGTCCCAGATGCTGACCAAGGGCCTGCGGCCGCACTCCGAAACGCCGTGCGATGTCGTCCTCACAAATCCGCAGATCCGGCGCCGCATAGACGAGGTGGTCGATCTGATCCGGACAGCCGGAACCGACCGGGCTTTTCGGAGCGCCAGGCATCGTGTGCGCGTTCATACAGCGCGGGCGTGCCCACGTCGACCGGGCAGCGGGACGCTCGTGCGCGCCTCGGCGATTTCGGCAGACTCACCGCGCGGGAATCGTGGCTTCTAGGTGAGGGTGAAGGGCGCGACGTACACCAGGGTCATCGCATAGTGGACGGCGCTGCCGGCGACGACGAAGACGTGAAACACCTCGTGGTAGGAGAACACACGCGGCCACAGACTCGGGCGTCTGGTGACGAACAGGATCATGCCGACCGTGTAGAGGATTCCTCCGAGTGCGCCGAGGAAAAGCGCCGTGCCGGGCAACCTCTGGGCAAGTGGAACGATGAGGAAGATGCCTATCCATCCCTGGATCGTCTGCATCGATATCGAAAACCAACTGCCCACGTGGGGCATGAAAGCCTTTTGGAGAACACCGATCACCACGATGCCCCAAGCAGCACCGAGAGTTGCGGCACGCACCCAACCGTCGAGCACGATGACGGCTATCGGCGTGTAGGTACCGGCAACGAGCACGTAGATCATCGAATGGTCGAGGCGCTGCATTCTCTCTTTCCAGGCCCGCTGCCAGGGGATGGAATGATAGAGGCTGCTTACCGTGTAAAGAGCGACCAAGCTCAGAGCGAAGACGAGCAGCGAAAACTGGCGAGGGAACTCGGCAGGACCGCGCATCAACAAGAAGACCGCCCCGACTACGGATACTACGGCAGCCAAGCCGTGGAGGAATCCCCTGACGGGATTCTGCATCTTCCCCAGGGTAACGCGGGGGTGGGGCATGTGCATGTGCATCGGGTTCAGCGTGGCCGTGGTAAACGGCTGGGTTACATCGAGCATACCACCAGTGCGGGGTCTGCGTATACGGTTTTATCGTTCGAAATGTGTTTACCAAGGGGCCGGAAAGCGATAGGGTCCGCCCCAAGGACACCAATACGACATGTCGCTCGTGGCTCGCTGGTTTCTCCGGCTGACGGGTTGGGAAGTGGAAGGGACGAGACCTCGCGAGAGTCACTATGTCCTTATAGCCGCACCCCACACCTCCAACTGGGATTTCGTCTACATGATGGCAATGGCCTTCCTGCTGAAGGTCCGCATCTCCTGGATCGGCAAGCACGGCTTGTTCCGGCCCCCGTTCGGGTGGGTATTCAGAAAACTCGGCGGAATTCCGAAGGTACGCGACCGCCGAGAGAACTTCGTAGACGCGATGGCTCGCGCTTTCGCCGAGGCCGAGTCACTCGTACTCGTCGTGCCGGCTGAAGGAACCCGCCGGCGCGTCGATCATTGGCGCTCGGGCTTCTATCACATCGCACGGGCAGCACGGGTCCCCATCGTCCCCGGATATCTCGACTATGCGCGTCGGCGTGGGGGCTTCGGGACGCCCATCCATGTCAGCGGGAATGTGCGTCGTGACATGGACAAACTCCGCGCCCATTACGCGGGCATAAAGGGAAAGTACCCTGAAAGGTTCGGAGAGGTTCGGCTCAAAGAGGAATCCAGCGAGCCGCTGGCCGATACGGGCTCGGGCTGAGGCAAGGAGGTAACCCAGGGCATGCGTTATCCGATCTCATGGGCGATGGTACTGATGATGGCGGCAGCCACATCGGCGGGCGCAGATTCGATAAAGGTGGAGCCGGGCAAATGGGAGTTCCGGAGTGAAGCCACGATGATGCCGGGACAGCCGCCCAAGACCAATGTCACGACCGAATGCATCGAGGACGGGGACGTCGACCCGGACAAGTTCATGGAGGGTGACGAAACCTGCCGGATCAGCGATGTCACGTCGAGCGGCTCGGAACTGAAGTGGAAGATGACCTGCCCGGGGCCTCAAGGGACCTTGACCGGTGACGCGGTCTTGAGGTCCAAAGGTACCACCGTGAGCGGCTCCATGAACATGCGCATGGAAGTGGGGGGCCAGGTGATGCAGATCAACAACAGTTGGCAGGGCCGACGCATCGGAGCCTGCGACTGAGGTTCGCCCGGCTGCCTGACGCCAAGGATGTCAGGAAGTCGACGCGCCCGACGCGAAGAACTCCGCCAGGGCGTCGCCGATTTCGCCCGGCCGCTCTTCCTGCAGAAAGTGCCCGCAACCCGGCAAGGATGTCACCTGAGCCTGCGGCAAGTCTCGCTTGACCCGCTCCATCGTCGTAGCAACATCCGGCAGGATGCGATCGTTCTCACCATAGATGATGAGGACGGGCACTTTGAAGGACGGCAACGCGCGCGCGATGTCCCTGAGTCCGTCCGGGTGCAACCCACAACCTGCCTTCAACAGGGCGGTCCGCGCCTCTGCTGTCGCGAAGGGCTCGAGCACGCCCTCCAGCATCTCCTCGGTCAGGTTCGCCGGATCCTCGATGCCGGTTCTCATCGAGAATTTCAGACCGGCACGGCTCGCCAGCAGAGAGCGTATACCCGGTATCTTGCAGGCTGTGACAAAAACAGCGGCTGCCCACGATAGCTCCGGATAAACCAACGTGTTGAGCAACGCGAGCTTCTCTACCCTTTCCGGATTCTTGCTTGCCCAATACAACCCGACGGGACCACCGAGATCATGAACGGCGAGGCCGAGCCTATCGATCCCCATTGCTTCGAAGAAGCCATCGAGAATTCTCGTGTGGAACCTGAAGCTGTACGAGGCATCCAGCGGCTTGTCCGAACGTCCGAATCCGGGCAGATCCAGAGCGATCACGCGGTTGCCCTCGGCAATCCGAGGAGCGATATTGCGCCACAGGAACGATGACGTAGGCCAACCATGGAGCAGCACGACCGGCCGCCCGCTGCCGGCCGCCAGATAATGAAGCCTGAGACCCTCGACCTCGACGAACTCGGAGACCAAATGAGCAGACATCAGGCGACGGCCGTAGCTTCCAGCTCGACGAGAAGGTCGGGGAATGCCAGACGCGTGACACCGAGCAGAGTCTGAGCCGCCCTGCAATTGGCTTCAGTCAAGCGTGTCACCGAGAGGTCCATAACAGAGATCAGTGCATCCACGTCGGTAGTGTAAATCGTCAAGCGAACCACGTCGGCAAGCGTCAGACCCGCATCCTTCAAGACCGTCTCGAGATTGTCGAGGGCTTGACCAACCTGCCCTCTCATGTCCCCGGCATGAACCGGCACGCCGTTCTCGTCCAAAGACGTCTGCCCGGAACAGAACACCAGCCGTTGGGGACCACTGACGTCGACTGCTTGAACGAAACCGAACTGGTCCTGCCAGGTCCAGGGGTTGACTACTTTCTTCTCCATTAACTCCTCCTCCGTCTGCCGGGCCTATACCCGCAGCCGGTATGTGCCGACTCTTGCACGCTGTTGCCGTGAGGCGGCTATGGGCTACCCGTCCGAACGCTCCCGTGCCGCTTGTGCGGCACGCCGCTCCATCTCCTCAGGCGATACATCCTCCTTGCGGGTCGCGATCCACCACTGGTTGCCGCAAGGGTCACGAACACCGCCGGCACGATCACCATAGAACTCATCCGTAGGCTCCCGAATCGAGACCCCTCCTGCTTCGAGGGCACGCTGGTAGGTCGCGTCGACGTCGTCGACGTAGACATAGAGCATCGCGGGCGACGCCCCGAATTCCTCGCGAGCGTCGCTGATCATTACGATCGAATCCCCTATCTTGATGTCGGCGTACATGATCTTGCCGTCAGGCAAGGAATGGCGTGTGCCTTCGACAGCGTCGAAAGCCTTGGCTGCAAACTCCAGTAGCGCCTCCGCACCTTCGACGAGGAGGTATGGAGTCACGGTGTGAAAACCTTCGGGCTTGGGGTCCAATGTCATGACTGCTCCTTGCCCGGCCATGCAACGCGGCCGGAACGAATCTCCTCCAGGAACCATTCATGCATCCCGTTGGCCAGCGCCCACTCGATGCGATCACCCCGCCATACGATCTTGTCGAGTTGCGGACCCGCCCCCGAGGTCGCCAGCCAGTGGGTGACGTGAGCCAGGTCCGCTTTGAACTCGGGCAACGTGCGAAGCTGCCGGTACCAGCGATACACGTCGGGATGATCGTCCTTGGAGAACGGGACTCCCAGCAGACGGACAGCGGTCAGGTGAGGAAAAAGCGCGAACTCGGCTACGGAGATCCGTTCGCACAAGAACTCGCGCCCCGAAAGTACCGACTGCAGCTCGTCGTATACCGCGTTCAAGTCGCGAGCGGCTGAGTCCAGCATCTCTTGCGGCGGCGAGTCGTCCCGATCGACGACCGGCCAGGTCCACAAGGAAATGTCATGGAGAATCGCATCCAGAAGAGTATCCGCTTTTCTCTCCCAGTAGCGGGCTTCGACACGCAAGCGGGGGTCGGACGGCAACACGGGCCGATCCGGATACTTGTGGTCGAGGTAAGCGACGATGTCGGACGAGTTGACTACGACAAGGCCGTCGTCTTCCAAGGCCGGCACCTCGACACGTGGGTTCAAGCGGGCCAACTCAGCCTTGTTATCCGGATCGAGTGCATCGACCGACTCGTACTCGAGGCCTTTGTAGTCAAGAACGAGGCGTACCTTGCGTGCAAAAGGGCTGAAGGCGTTGTCGTAAAGTTTCATCTCAGGAAGCCACTCCGGGCATGAAGGGAATGTCCGTACTACCGATATCCAGCCCCAGTTGCGAGAGCATGGTCGTGATCTGACCGCGGTGATGCGTCTGATGGTTGAACATATGTGTGGCCAACACCCAGTTAGGGATGGTGCGGCGCTGGTTGTCTATGCGGCTCACGTAGCTCAGCGAATCGGCCAACCACTCCCTCGAGAAACCCGACACCCAATCAACGATGCGCTGGTCCAGCGTGACTCGCGCGGCGTGCAACTCTGCGTAGTCTTCGTACAGGTCAACGCCGAGAGGGGGCACGTCGGTGGGGTCTCCCGTTATCCGCGACAACCATGCCAAATCTCCGAAAACGATATGGTTCAGCGTGCTGTGGATGGACCTGAAAAAAGCCCCCTGGTCGGCTTTTCTCTCTTCGTCCGACATTCCGGCGCATAGCGCGTACATGCGCTCGTTCATCCATCGATTGTAGGAAGCCATCAACTTACAATACTCGACGTCGACCATTTACTTGCTCCTCGGCGGCAGCAATGGTTTCAGGCCCATATTCTCTCATCCAGCATCCGTGCGACCTGCTCATCGGCCGACTGTGCCTCTATGGCGACCGCCGTGCCATCGCGTAACAGGCCGTCACTTCCTATTCGTCCACTCTCGGGCTCCTTTATCCCGTTCCAGTCAACGGCGAACACCTTCTTTCCGAGCAGATGGCCGATTCTCGCCGTGTGCACGCCTCCACCATCGGCCTCGTCGGCGATGACGAACAACGCATCGGAGAGAGCGGCCGTTATCCTGTCGCGTCTTCGTCTCGAATCCAGACTGGAGGGCAACGCCGGATCGGATTCCTCCGATACGAAGACACCGTTGCACGAGATGTACTGTTCGAGGCACGAACGGCTAGGCTCCTTGGCTTCTATCCCGCAGCCGAGCACCGCAACAGTCGGGCCGTCTTCATACATGGCTCCGACGTGAGCAGCTGCGTCGACACCGTCAGCGTATCCGCTGACAACGGTGATCCCTCGGCCGGCCGCCGCGCGGGCAACGGACTGAGCGAGAGCTCTTGCCTGCGGCGACGCCGTCCGGCTACCGATTATCGAAACGGTATGTGAAGCATCGAGCAGGTGGGGACAGGCGCCGTCGACGAACAAGACTTGGGGAGCCGTGACTTCTCGCTCGAAGAAAGGATCGGCAATCGACCCCATAGCGCTCAGCCTCCGCGGGTAACCCGCACCTCCCGCTTCGATGCTCCTGAAGGCCGAAACCCTACCCTCCGACTATAGCCAGCGCCGTACGTGTGCCTTGTAGGATGTGTAGGTCGAACCGAACTTGGCTTCCAGGTACTTCTCCTCCCGCGCTATGACACCGACGTATAACAGCCCCACCGACACAGCCGCCAACAGCAGGAACCACACGCTGTCCGCCCACAAGCCCACTCCAACCTGAAGCAACACCATCGCGACGTAGATCGGGTTTCGCGAAAAGCGGTAGGGGCCGCCGGTCACGATCACCTCGGTCGATGTGTTGGTCGGGATCGATGCGTTGGCTGCGCTCATCGTAGCGACGGCCCAAAGAAACAAGCCGAAAGAAGCGGCAACGAGCAGCGGCCCCAACACCTCAGGGAAGGCGTCCGGTAGAAACCGTAGCGGCACTAGCTGCTTCAGCAACAAACCGGCGGCCAGCGCCGCCGCAAGCATCACCGGCGGGTGGAAGGCCACACCAGCGTGATCGAGGCCCTTCAGGCCCGTCGGACCTCCACCTTCTACGTTCTCGCCCTGCTCGCTCAAGCTCTAACCCAATTCGGCCCCGAGGAGGGCCGAAGCGTTACCCCATGAAAAACGCGTTGAACTTGTTGCCGTCGGGATCGCGAAAGTATCCTGCGTAAAAATTATCGCTTCCCCGGGGGCCCGGAGCCCCTTCGTCTTGCGCACCGAGTTCGATCGCCTTGTTGTAGAGAGCATCGACCTTTTCCCGGCTGTCCATGGCCAACGCGACCATGACGCCGTTGCCCACAGTCGCCGGCTTCTCATCGAAAGGCTTGATCACACAGACGGACGGCGCGCCCGGGGTAACCGCCCACGCTATGAACCTGTCGTCCTCCATGAACCGGCTTGCGCCGATCGAACCCAGAAGCTCGTCGAAAAATTTGGCAGCGCGATCAATGTCATTGGTTCCTAGCGTTACATAGCCGATCATCTGTCATCTCCTAGCATCGTTTACCTGAATGGTGCTTGGCGGCGGGACGCCATTCGCTATGCGAAGCTTATTCGGGTCCTAGAGCCCAGTCCATCGCTAAGGCCGGCTTCCCATCGCCGGCGGTGGATCTTCAGTCAGCGATGGCTCTCTGAAACGCCGGTCGTTGGGTGAGGCGGTCGTAGTACGCCGCGATGTTGGGGAAGCGCTCGTCCAGGACCCCCAGGAAGCTGGCGACTGCTATGGTGAACCCCATCATGATGTCGGCCGCGGAGAAATCCTTGCCGAGCAGATAGTCCTTCCCATCAAGAGCCTTCTCGATCACTTCTAATGCAATCTCGGCACGCTGTCTGGCGTCGGCGATGATCTCCGGCACATCGTCGGCGTTCTTCTTGTACATCGTATGCCAGATCACGACGCCGAGGGGCGGATAGGCAGTGGCCTCAGAGTAGTGGAGCCATTGCAGGAACTCACCGCGCGCCGGGTCACCTATCGGCGGCGCAAGCCGGCCGCCACCGTAACGCTCGAGGATGTATTCGATGATCGCACCGGACTCGGAAATCCCGATGCCGTCATCGTCGATGTACGGAAACTTTCCCGAAGGCGTATCTTGGGAAAACGGCTTGGACGGTGGCGAGAACTCGAAACGCTTCAGCTCGTGAGGAACGTCGAGCTCTTCCAACAGCCATCGGATCCGCACCGAGCGTGTCCGTGGGGCGTAGTAAAGCGTCAGCATGATACGTCGGTCTTGCGCTCAGAACGTCGAGGCCGTCAACTCTATGTCGGCAAGGCGCCAGGCCTTTTCGAAGCGGGAGCGCGCCTCCTTAGCTCCGGCCGTATCACCCTGGGCCTCGAGGCTCATCGCAAGGCCGAACAGAGACCAGCCGTTGCGCGGCGTGTAGTCCAGTTGAGCCTTGTACACCTCGGCTGCTTCCGAGGCTCGGCCGCTTTCGAGAAGTGCGACGCCGAGAGCTTCTCTTACAGGGAAATACCAGGGCGGCGGTTCCGTGTACGGCAACGCGTCCTGTGACTCTACGGCGCGGGTCAAGCTGACTACGGCGGAATCCCACTTTCCTTCACTGCCGGCTATGCGGGCACTGAGAACTTTCGAGGCGATTTCGAGCAGGGCTGCCGGGCTCGATCCCGAAAGGAACACGAAGTCGGTTTTCGCCCACTCGGCTTGAAGCTTGTCGACCTCGACCAGCTGGTTTCGGGCGTCGTCGAGCCGTCCCGTGGAGGCGTAGGCCAATCCGCGCGTGTAGTGCCAAGCACCGGTCAGGTATCTCAACTCCGACTTGGGCCGGGGTTCGGACAGGATGTCATCCCAGCGGCCGAAGCGGGCCAGCGCATACAGGTAGCGGGGCATGAATTCTTCAACGATAGGCACCTCGTCGGCCAATTCGTCGGGAATGGTCGAGCGCAGCTTACGGGCTGCGTCGATGGCCACCCGGCTGCGCCCTTCGAAGCCCGCCGACGCCTGCAGAAAATCTATGTTGTGCGGATAGTACGCCGCCGGGTAGAAACCCTGGGCTCGGCACTGGGTGATGTAAGATTCGTCTGCGGCAGCCGCATCCTCGTTTACTTCCGAGGCATCGTTATAGCGCCCCACCCTCAGGTAGATGTGGGACGGCATGTGAACCAGATGACCGGCGCCCGGAACCAGGCCACGCAGGCGGTCGGCGGGCGCCTCCGCGCGCTCCGGAGTGTCGGAGGGCTCGACCGCATGGATATAGTAGTGAATCGCGCCCGGATGGTACGGGTCCCTCTCGAGCACCGACTCCAAGGTCGCTACCACTTCTTCGGTTGCGGCCTTCGGCGCACCGTCCTCCCGGTAGTAGTCCCACGGCATAGTGTCCATCACCGCTTCGGCGAAGAGGGTCTGGATGTCGAGATCATCCGGGTGATTGCGTGCGACTTCCCTCATGGCGTCCGCATAGGCGGCATCGAGGCCGCTGCGGTCGGCTACGGGTTCAGACGCGTAGCGCGTGGCGAGCGCATCGACGAGGTCGCGCTCCCAGGACTCGGCTGAGGTGGCCGCTGCCTGCGCCTTCTCCACCGCGCTCCAGGCCGCAGCCACGTCGGCATCGTCCATGGGTTTGTTGATGTTGGGCCCGAGGGCGTAAGCCTCTCCCCAGGCACACATCGCGCAGTTCGGATCCAAGCGCTGCGCTTCGCGGAAAGATCGCGCGGCTTCGAAGTGGTTGAAGCCGTATATAAGGATGAGCCCTTGGTCGAAGTATCGTTGGGCCAGCTCCAACTCTGTCGAGATAGCGCGGGAATGATCACCCAGGTCACCGAACAACGGAGCCGTGGCGCCCTCGGGCACATGTCGACCTTGCACCGCTTCTTCCGCACCGGCGCCGGTCGAGCGCTTGGATTGCACCGTGATGCTGGCACATCCGGCCAAACACAGAGTCGAGATCAGGAGAGAGACGAGAGCTTTGTTCATGGCGGCAACCTCCGGAAGCACCGCACGTTTCCATCGAAACGCAGGTGCGTCAACATACGCGGTTCCGCGTACTCAAAGATCCCTGCGCCCGCCGGCCCGATGTACACACCAGTCCAAAGCTTCTTGCAGGCGATCGTGTCCCCAGAACAGCTCGGAGCCGACAACGAATGTGGGCGCTCCGAAGATCCCCAACTCGACGGCCCTGTCTGTTTGGGCACGCAAGGCGGACTTTGCTTCCGAAGTGTGCGCCTCTGAAAGCACACGCTCCGGCTCGGCTCCTACATGTCGCAGGCAGCGTTCGA
>JANQEO010000437.1 GCA_028278325.1 Candidatus Binatia bacterium | reverse complement strand
CACCTCGTCCAAGCTCCGCGCCTCCAGAATCCGATCCGACCATTCCAGGAGTGTCTCGGAGTCGGCTTCGTTGATCCGGGTGCGGATAGGCTCGCTCGGCGGGCCAAACTTGCGCTCGATCAGGCGCAGGAGCATCTTAGCCTCGCCGCGTTGCTCGCCGCGTTGCTCGCCGCGTTGCTCGCCGCGTTGCTCGCCGCGCTTCTCGCCTTGTGCAATGTATCTGTCGATGAAAGTCTCCATCAGAGGCTCTCCGGAGAAGGTGTGTTCGAGGAGGGTGCGTACCTGTTGCTCAGTTAGCCGGCCAGTACCTTGGACATAGGGGGAGGAGGGAGCTGGTGCAGGTCGTGAAAAGCAACATCTGCGAGTAGGCCACCGAAGACGCCATCCGGTTGTCTGTTCGAACACATCAGTGCAACACCTCGTCCAGACTACGAGCGTCAAGGGCGCGGTCGAACCATTCGAGCAGGGTGTCGGCGTCGGCTTCAGCAATCCGGGCGCGGATGGGCTCGCTCGGGGTGCCGAACTTGCGCTCGATCAGGCGCAAGAGCATTTTGGCCTCGCCAATCTGTTTGCCGCGTTGCTCGCCTTGTGCAATGTATCTGTCGATGAAAGTCTCCATCAGAGGCTCTCCGGATAATGTGTGTTCGAGGAGGGTGCGTACCTGTTGCTCAGTGAGGCGGCCGGTGCCTTGGACAAAGAAGGCGGGGGCAAAGAAGGCGGGGGCAGGTCTTGAATAGCAACATCTGCGAATAGGCCACCGAAGACGCCATCCAGTTGGCTGTTTGCCCCCCTCAATGCAGCACCTCGTCCAAACTGCGTGCCTCCAGAATCCGGTCGGACCATTCCAAGAGTGTTTCGGAGTCGGCTTCTGTGATCCGGGTGCGGATGGGCTCGCTGGGCGGGCCGAATTTGCGCTCGATCAGCTGCAGGAGCATCTTGGCCTCGCCGCGCTGCTCGCCTTGTGCAATGTATCGGTCGATGAAAGTCTCCATCAGAGGCTCTCCGGATAAGGTTTGTTCGAGGAGTGTGCGTACCTGTTGCTCAGTGAGCCGGCCAGTGCCTTGGACATAGTAGCGCAGCAGGGATTCCAGGATGTCGAGCGCGGTGGGGTCGCGGCTGACCTTGGCGATCACTTCGAGCAGCTCATGGATGCGCTCAAGGGGCTGGTCGCTGTAGATGTGGCGCAGCGCAAGCTGGACCAGCCGGGAGAGCACCTCGCCCTTGATCTCGATGTTGCTCCGCGCCGAGATGTCGTGCAGCCCATAGCCGAACTGAGGCACGTAGGGCTTCAGCGCCTCGGGCAGCGGCTTGATCAGGTCGTGGAAGCGTGCGGGCGCGCGCCATTGCGTTTGTCCGTGGTAGAGCACCAGGGGGTAAGTGGGCGGCAGCGTCTTGGCCTTGGGGTTTTGATCGCGGTGCAGCTCGCCGCTGGCGACGATGTAGCGCAGCAGTTGCAGCAGCACCCAGTGTTCGGGCTGGCTCTTGTGCTCGAAGAGCAGGTAAACCGAGAGGTGGGTGTCGCGATAGGGAATCTGGTAGATGAGGTCGGAGTAGATCTTGCGCAGGGCTTCGGTGACGAAGGTATCGGGCGAGATGACCAGCCGCTCTAGATCGAGGTCGGCAAGGAGCTCGGTCGGTAGCGTGTGACGTAGGAGATCGCGCGCAATGGCCGGGCGCACGAAGTTCTCGCGGAAGAAGCAGTCATGTGGAGTGGGGGTGCTGGTCATGCCCGGTTCTCAGTGTCCAGTGGCCCATCGATCCTGCATTCGGCCGGGCGGGTCAGCGAGCAGGCCCTGATAGGCACGCATCGCGTCGGCGGGGTCTCGAAAAGTAACACACTGCCTTCGGAGCGTGCCTGGGGCAGTTGGCAGTGGCGACGTTGGTCGATAGCCGACAGGCGCAGGGCTCGGGGTCAAGTCTTGCGTTGCCACATCTAAGCAGAAGCGATCGAGCCCGATCCATGGAGAGCTCGGCCGTCCTACTGATCTGTGACTCAAGCCAGTGGTTCGGAGCACTTCGCGTGTGGATCGTGTCTGTTCACTCGCATCCAAAATAGCCACAGAAAGCTCGATGAAGCCTGCGGAAGGATTCGGCTGACAGCGTGCCGTCCTTCTTCACGATGACCTGTTTCGAGATGACGAATGTCTTTCTGACCATCACTTTGGACCGCTTGGGGAGCGCACCTGCCGAGAAATCTGACTGATCAACCAGGAATTCGTCGTCATTCAATCTGTCGAGTTTACTGCTGATCGGCATTCCGACAAAATCATTGAATGGCAAGTTGTTCTTGAAGACGACAACCGGTCTCAACTTGTTCTGCTTGAGATCAGAAAAGTAGAACTCGCATAGCACGACCTCTGCTTGACTCACCTCCATATCTCATCCTCGGCCGAATCTCGCCATTCATCGACCAATGTCGCCGAATGGTCTGACAGGGCACGCAACCCCGAATCACCACGATGGTCGTCAAACAGGATCACCACGCGCACATGCCGATTGTTCAGTGACTTGTAATCGTCGGGAATCGCGAGGACGCCGTCCTGCAGGTCCGCTTCAAACTCTATCGCGTACATCGGTCATTTCCTGGAATCTCTCTTTCTCGGCCTTTAAGGAGTCAACGGGGTCAAGTCGTGCGTTGCCAAGAGCGCGGAAAGGGTTCAAGCCTTGCCCCGTGCCTCGATCCAGCATCTCACGGAGTCTCAACCTAGCGACGAACCCAGGCCGCGCCGCACTCTCTTTCTGCCAACTGCCAACTGCCAACCACCTACTACCGGCTCGCCTCGCGGAGCGCCTGAAGCCACGCGGCCCCGTCCGCACTGAGCAGCAGCTGATCACCCAGTTCCTCCAACTGTTGGAGATCGACGAGCTTCGCCAGCAGCGGCACGCTCTGCTCGGCGATCACGGGGCCGAAGCGGCGGCGGACTTGACGGATGAGGATGTGCCGGGCGGCTTCGCGGCCTTGGTCCAGTCCTTGCTCCAGGCCCTCCTGCTTCCATTGGTCGGTCCAGGCTTCCAGGTTGTCGGCGAGCATGTGGTAGACCTCGATCAGATCATTCAAAGGTGGAAAGTCGACTCCAGGCAGCCGCCTAGGCAGAAAAATGCGGCCAAACCAAACGGCGAAGGCGCGGCGCAAGCTGGTCTGACCGGCATCGGCCAGCCACTCGATCAGGGCGCGCACGATGGCCATCGCCTCTCCCGAGCCACGGCTGGCTTCGAGCCGAAAGAGCGCGGCGCTGAGGTTGCGCGTCGGCAGGCTCTCGGCCGCGGCGAGGCGACGCTCGTCGAGCAGCAGGTAGCCTTGCCGGGGGCGATAGCCCGCAAGCCCCGGTGGCGCGGGCTCGATGAGGGGCTCCAGGGTCTCGGCAGCATTCCACACCTGGGCTCCATTGTAGAGCACGATGGGCAGGACTGGGGGCAACCGCCCGGCGGCGCTCAGTTGCTCGGCGCGGATGAGGTCCTGGTAGAGCAGTCCGACGTAGGTCTGGATGCGCACGGCCATCCAGCGGTCGATGGTCGACTGGAATTCCAGCAGCAGATAGACGTAGAGCCAATCCTCGCCCCAGCGCAGGCGCCAGATGAGGTCGTCGGCACGGTCACGCAGATCGTCAGTGACATAGCTGCCGCTGCACTTCTCCAGCGTGCCGAGGTCGAGCGCCTCGACCCAGGCGCCGAGCACGAAGCCCTCGATGAGGTCGCGTACCATGGCAGCATGCGAATAGAGCAGCTTGTAGCCGCTGTCCTGTGTCGGTCCGCGCTGGGTCATTGTGGGTTGGATCGGTTTCACTCAGGCGTCCCGGCTTGCCCGGCAGGGGAATTGGGTGAGCGCACAGACGCTCGATCAGATCCGGCCTTGCCGAAACAACAAATCTGCCTGCACCCGCTCCCCCTCGTGCACACACTCATTAAACACCCCATCCAGCCGGAACCCTGCCTCTTGCAAAAACGTTCGAATCGCTTCTTCCAAAGCCTGCCCCTTATAAAGCTCCACAAAAGACGCCTCCACGTAAACCGCATCGACCACTGGCAGCAGCTCAGTCGCGCCCTTGAGCACCTCCAGCTCGAACCCCTGCACATCGATCTTGACCAGACACGGCCGCGTCAGCAGCGGCGCGACGCAGGCGTCCAGCCGTCGAATCGACACCGGCAGGGTCCCCGACTCCTCCATGCCAAAGATCGCCTTTTGACGCGCCCCCAAGGCCAGCAGCGAGGAGGAATCGGCGCGGGTCGCCAAATGCATCTGCCCCTCGCCTGAAGCAGCGCCGAGGGCGCAGTCGTGGATCACGGCGCGACCGCGCGTGACGCGGTCCAGCTTGGCCCTGGGGTCCGGCAAGGGCTCGACACAGATGAGCCGTGCTTGGGGCCAACGCATCTGTGCATAGACGGCGAATTGGCCCTTGTTGGCGCCGACGTCGATGACCGTGGCAAAGGCGTCGCGCCCGAGGGCCGAGTCATGCTCCAGCGTGGCGGCGACGCCTTGGGTGAGGGCGGGCCAGCAGGCGGGGGTTTGCAGGAGCTTGAGGTATTTCTGAAGTTTGGGCGGCATCTGGGGGCAGTTGGCAGTTGGCAAAGAGGGGGCCAGGGATCCAGTCCTGAAAAGCAACCTCCAAAGGTGGTAATCGAAGACGCTATCCGGTTGGCCGTTTGACCCCATCAGCGCAACACCCTATCCAGTGTCCGAGCGTCAACACAGAAACTCGGGTCAGGTGTTGCAAGACAACATCCCATAGCGGGGCATCAAGGGCGGTGTGCGCTTGAGTGTTCGCAGACATCAATGCAAAACCTCGTCCACACTCGAAAGAGCTCGCCGAGGGAGACGTTGGTTACCGTGCTTCGCAGTCGACGATAGCCAGAGCGGCTAGCACACAGGAGGTCGATATCGACGGATTCACGATACTCGCCCAGTCTCAGTGCCGCCCCGGTTCCGCCGCCGAAGCAGCACCCGGTTTCCGACAGAAAGGCATCATTCATCATGCTGAGCACGCGATGAATGCGGCGGTGATGCGGTCGCTCAAACATTCAGCACGCCACTCCCGCAAGAGGTCATCAGATGATCAATGAGCTGACGTTCCTCCGACGTCAAGTGTGCGACGTCCACGTGTCGCCATTCGCGCTCGTAAATGGACAAGGCTTCCTGCTCGGAAATCCAGTCCCGATGCAGCTGCCAGGCGAGAAGACGTAAATTCGGGTAGCGATCGATCTCAATCATCTTACTAACTTCCTGGGCGTCCGCGCCACCCGGTCGGAAGCATGATGGAGGCCGTGGTTGGCGGGTGGCAGCATGCATGGTCGGGAAGGTCGCATCGATCGTCCTTGCGCATCGATCGTCCTTGTGCAGGGGCTGGGGCCAAGGGGCTGGGGCCAGGTCTTCCAAAGCCACATCCAACATCCGACCCTCACACGATCTATTTCGCTTACCGGCTGTGCGTATCAATGTAGTAGTTGGTCCAAGCTCTGTGCTTCCAGTATCCGTTCTGACCATTCCAGGAGCGTCTCGGAGTCAGCCTGGGTGATGCGATCGCGGACCGGCTGACTTAGGGCGCCGAACTTACGCTCGATCTGGCGCAGGAGCATCTTGGTCTCGCCGCGTTGTTCGCTTCTTTGGGCGATGTATCGGTCGATGAAGGTCTCCATCAGCGGTTCTCCGGACCTCAGTCGAGGCTCATCGTTGCCGAACCGGAGTAAGGAACGATTCAGAAACAAGTGGTGCAACTTGAGCCGCCCTTGTTGGGCACGCTCCGCTTTGCCCAACCTACGGTGTGTAGGTTGTTTCTG
>JANQEO010000227.1 GCA_028278325.1 Candidatus Binatia bacterium | reverse complement strand
CAACGTCCTCTCGGAGCCCATCAAGTCGCGGCCCGACAGGCGGGTGCTCGCACGGATCGAGGAGCACGAGGGAAAGCTCGCCACCTGCGCGAGCGTCTGGCACGAGCTCCACTACGGAGCGGCCCGCCTTCCCGTTTCGAGGAAGCGCCAGGCCATCGAGACATACCTCGAGGAAGTGGTGAGGACGGCCCTTCCAATACTCCCCTACGATGGGGAGTTGGCGACCTAGCACGCCCGTGAGCGTGCACGCCTGCTGCCGCGGACCAACACGCCCCAAAACGGCCCATTCGGGTTCTGTCACGCCCGATTGCGAAGGCCCTCCCACGAAACTCCGCGGAAGGGCTTCGCTTTCATGGAGCACGAGACCGGGCTCGAACCGGCGACCCCCACGTTGGCAACGTGGTTCGGAGAGGCACGTTCGTTGAGAAATCAAGCACTTACCGATGTACGGAAGTCCACGGAGCGCGCGGCGGAAGGAGACTTCCCGGCCCCTTCCCTGCCCCGAGCCGGGCTGGGTCGGCCGGCACGTTGGTCGATGATGGCATCCAGCCACGGGTGCTGAAGGGCGCACGAGCGCTGCCTCGCTCGCGGATTCACCCATCGCGCCAGTCACCGATCTGCCCGAAAACCCCGAAGTGCCGGGCCAGGGCCCGCGCCTCAATCCATTCGTCGTGCGCCTTCATGGGATGCCCAGTCGCAAGGTAGGCCACGCTCAGCTTGCGCTTCGCGCGGACAAGAAAGCCGCGGCGCTCCCGCGCGGCGCAGAGCCGCACAGCCTCAGCCATCATCTCGCGTCCCCGGCGCAACGATCCCTTAAGCAGGTACGCATACCCAAGTTCGGAGAGCGCCTCACCGACAGCCCCAGGACCGGCTCCCATTTCTTGTCGCAGCTGGAGCACCTCTTCGTAGTCCCCGATCGCGCCTGACAGGTCTCCCGAGACCCTCCGAATACTGCCGCGAATAGCCAGCAGATTCGCCCGATTTCGGCCCGGTCCCGCGAGCGCTCGCTCGACATTGCTCAGCGCCTCGTGCCGAAGGGCCGAACGATCGCGCGGGCGCAACAGCAGCTTCGCGCTGGAGTACCGGGCGCTTGCCAGTGGCCCGCCAGGATATTGGGCACTCGGATCATCAGCATGGCCGGGAAGTAGCTGCATCCGGCGGCGCACCTCGGCCATGGAAAGTAGCGCTGCGAGCTGGCCCAGCTCCAGATACCCATGGAGCCCGTACCAGGCGGCACTACTCGCCCATCGCGACAGCACGCGATTCCACAGCGGCAGGAGATCCGCATGCCTGCTGGCCGTGTACGGCGCGCGCATGAGCTCGCGGACGGCAATCCAGAGACGCGAAAGACGCTGCTCCTCGTTGCTCTCCGCCAGCTGTTCGTTAAGGATCTTCTGAACGAGGTCGGCGTTGCATCCATCCGGTTCAACGCCCATGCGGCCACTGAGGAACTGAAGATGCGACTGACGTGCGCCATACAGGCGCTGCGCCAGCAGGTGAACCGCCGGGCGTCGAAGCATCCACGGCTGCAGGTCGGAAAGCCGTCTTCGGCTCCGGAGAAGCAGCTCGATGTCCTCAACGACATCCCTCGCGCTCCAGCGCCGCCCGGACGACCAGCGCGGCAAGCCGGGCCCCAGGATCTCCAGCAAGGATCGCAGTTGCGGTTCAGGCGAGAAGCCTTCGAGGACGTACAGAAAAATCGGCTTCCTCAGAACTGCGCTGCAGAACAGCTCGATCTCGAAGTAGGAAACCCGGGACGCGTGGCCTTCGACCTCAATCGGCGATCCGTGTCGCGTGCCACCCAGCAAGACAATGACGATCTCCGATTGCCGAAGCGTCCTCAGCAGATGATCGGTCGTCTCGAGCGGACTCGGCTCCGCCCCGTTGAGAATCGGGAACACCCTCTCGTCGACATACACCAAGCGTCCGTCGACCCCCCGGCCCCTTTCGAAGATCTCGGCGCGGACGTCCCCGAGCTCTCGACAGATGGACGACAGAAACGCGTACGGACGGCGGTACTGATCGATCTCCGGGCCACGATCTAACACGACGCCGCCTCCCCTTCCGAAACGCTCCACAAGAGGTCCCGAACATCCGAGAGAGAAGTCTACTCTGCAGATTGGTCTCCGCTGACGAACGTCGCGCCCCCTCCACGACTCAGACCTGGGACATGCGGTTTAGGAATCGCCGTATCGGACGCGCGCTCGCTGGGCCGAACCTGCGGCGCAGCGCGGCCGCGTCATCGATGGCGGGCGGGAGGTCTGGAGTGAACGACTGGCGGAACTCGGGGGTCGGCCGTTCAATCCTACGGTCGACTTGGAGGAGTTCGGCGAGCCGACAGAGGCCGCCGAGCCATCCCCCGGGGGGGCAGATAGTCGTGCTTGATTCCTAGGGCGAGTTGTCCGATATTCGAGCCGATGCCGGTTCTCCTAGGTGGGAGGGCGCGGCAGCCCGCTGGTTACATTCCGGCGGGGCTTATCGAGCGCCAGAGAGCCCCTCTCACATTGGGTTTCGTGTTGTGGGGACGACGCTCGGTTCGCGGTGAGGCCCAAAAAAGACGATGAACTCTTAGCACGGGAGTTCACCAAAGCTGTTTGGTGAACATCCCGCGCCTCATCGTCTACGAGGCCTCGTGTGACCGCCGAGCATACCGACCAATCCCACTTCGCCCGGAACCTACTCCTCGAGATACTCGGCGAGTCTGGCTCGCTGAAGGGCGCCCAACTCGCTTCTAGACTACGTCGCGAATTCGAGCTCCGCAGCGGCCGCCCTTTCAACCTCGGGTCGCTCGGCGTGGCAAGATTCTTAGAGTTCCTTCAAGCCCACCCAGACGTGGTGCAGATCACGCGCGAAGACACCGCGCAAGGCGACGTGATTGTCTCTTTGCGCGCACTGGCCATCGGTGAAGTCGTCCAAGAGGGCGCAATCTCGCGCGGCAACAGCAAATCGGACCGAGTGCGTCCAGAGGTCTGGCAGGCGTTCACGAATCCGGACCCGACGCGCAGACGCTTCTACAACAGGTCTACGGGGCGGGTCGCGCACTATCGCGAGCCGGCCGTCGACCAGAACGAAATCCGCGCCAAGGCCCAAGTGCAACAATGGGGCGATCAAGCCGTCCGGATCGACCTGATTCCCGGCTCCAGACAGCAGGAGTGGATGAAGGAGTTCTTGGACGCTGTGGACCTAGATCAGGCGAAACGCGAAACGTACGATCACCTCTTAGCAGCTGAGTACAAGAGCAGCCTAAACTCCATCTTCACCGATTCGCTCGGCGCTCTCAGCGGGCCCTGGCGGACGTTCCGAACCGCTCGCGTGTCAGAGGCGATCAAAGAGTGGGCGGCGAGAAACGATCTTTCAATCGCCCAGGTAACGACAGGCCAGTCGAAAGAAGCTCCGCCAGTGCCGCCACGTCAAGTCGCCGTGGAAAGACGCCGCGCGTTGCACGCCTTGATCGATAGCCTGGATGATGACGATCTTTCCAAGGTGCAGGTCCCTATTGAGGTTGTAGAACGACTCTTGTGCGGGTTCCGGAAATTCTCGCCGGACCGATTCCGGAAATTCCTGCCGGTCTGAGGCCGCCCAGCCAGGGCGTCGGTCGAAGGCCAAGACTCCCGCCGGGGGCGCACGCAAGCGTCCCAGGCGGG
>JANQEO010000349.1 GCA_028278325.1 Candidatus Binatia bacterium | reverse complement strand
GTCTTGGCGAGCTTGTAGTAACTCTGCACCGGCATGTAGTGGGCCAGCACGTCCAGGATGAAGCCCTCCTGGATCGCCTGCTTCATGCTGTAGGTGTGGAAGGCGTGGTGCCGGACCTTGCCATCGGGTTGTGGATTGGGCTCGCCGAAGATCTCCAGCGTCTTGTTCTTCGGCGTCGCCGTGAAGGCGAAGTAGCTGGCGTTGGGCAGCAGCTTGCGCGACTCCATCAGCCGGTTGATCTGGTCCTCGAAGGTCTCGTCCTCGCCGACCTCGCCGGATTCCGCGAGCGCCTGGGCCAGGGCCGCGCTGGCGCGCCCGCCCTGGCTGGAGTGGGCCTCGTCGATGATGATGGCGAAGCGCCGTCCGCGCTGCTCGTTGCCGATCTCGTCCAGGATGAACGGGAACTTCTGCACCGTGGAGATGATGATCTTCTTGCCGGACTTGATGAATCGGCGCAGGTCCCCCGAGTGCTCCGCGTGCCCCAAAGTCGCCCCGACCTGGGCGTAGGACCGGATGGTGTCGCGGATCTGCTTGTCCAGGATGCGCCGGTCCGTGACCACGATGATGGAGTCGAAGATCGTCGCCCCGTCGCTTGATCCGACTGGGGCGAGCCCGATCAACTGCTGGGCCAGCCAGGCGATGGAGTTGGACTTGCCGCTGCCAGCCGAATGCTGGATCAGATAGCGCTTGCCCGCCCCGTGCTCACCGGCATCGGCCAACAGCCGGCGCACCACGTCGAGCTGGTGGTACCGGGGCCAGACCTGGCTGCGCTTCTTCTTGCCAGTCTTCTCGTCCTTGGTCTCCACCACCTGGGCGTAGTTCTCCAGGATGTTGGTCAAGCCCTCGCGGGTCAGCACCTCACGCCACAGGTAGTCGGTCTTGAGCCCGTGCGGGTTCGGCGGATTGCCGGCGCCATCGTTCCAGCCGCGGTTGAAGGGCAGGAACCAGGATGCCTTGCCCTTCAGATGGGTGCAGAACTGCACCTCGCCCTCATCCAGGGCGAAGTGGGCCACGCAGCGACCCAGCTCGAACAGCTTCTCACGGGGGTTGCGATCCTTCTTGTACTGCCAGACCGCGTCGCTCACCGTCTGCTTGGTGAGCGAGTTCTTCAGCTCGAAGGTGAAGACCGGCAGCCCGTTGATGAATTGGGCCACGTCCAGCGCCCGCTGGGTCTCGTCACGGCTGTAGCGGAGCTGGCGGGTCACCGTGAAGCGGTTCTGCCCGAAGCGCTCCCGGGCCTTGTCGTTGCCAGGGGATGGGGTGCCGTAGAACAGGTCCAGATCGTGGGCGCCGTGCTTGATGCCATGGCGCAACACGTCGATGGTGCCGCGCTTGGAGATCTCGCCCTGGAGCCGGGCCAGGAACTTGCGCCGGGTCGGTCCGTCGGCGTCGATGGATACCGCCTCGGCCACCTTGGGCTGAGTGGCGTGCAGAAAGGCAGAGAGCTGGACCAGGTCGACACAGTACTCCCAGTCGTAGTCTTGTGCGTTGCCGCAGCTCCAGCCAATGCCGCCGTAGGCCGTGGCCGGCTCGCCCACGGTGCCCAACTTAGGCGGTTCGCATGGGTGACCGGTGAGCGCGGCGCAGATAAGGCGCTCCAGACCGCGTTCTGATGTGTCGGTCGTCACAGCCCTAACTCCCAGCGCCAAGGGCCTCCAGCCGGCTTAACCACTCCGCAAAGCCTGGGCACTCCTGGCGCATCACGTCCAACCCGACCTGTTCCGCGATCAAGGGACCATGCAACGTCTTCCTATAGCGTGGAGACGAAAACGTCTGCGCGAGTCGCTTCGACGGTGCGGTTCGTGGATCATCGTTGATATCCTCCGGTGTCGCGAACCCGCGCTTGATCGACTCCAGCTCTTGGCGCTGTTCATCCGTCCAGGCCTCTTCCAAGTCGAAGGCGTCAGGCCGACTGAATAACAGCGCCTCGAACTCGTGTCTCTGCACGTACGGCATAATGTGATCCGCACTATACCCAGCGCCTAAAGCGCGTTCGGCTCGCCTCGCAATCTCATCGATCAAAGCGGGGCAGCTCATATCCCCTTTGTCATTGAAGCCGTAGAAATCGACAAACGTCGTAACGTGATCGAAGTCGCGATGAACACGTCGAATGTAGGAAACGACGCGATCCACGGAGACGTTTCCTCCCCCTTGCCTGGCAGGATTCCTGCCCAACAGTCTCGGCGTCACGTAAACGAAATGCTCGACCAGATGTGGAGCCAAGCACCCCTTGACGAAGCCTTCTTCCGTCTGCCCTTCGCAGATAACTGCCAGGCGCGTCATGGCCGTCCACCGATGACGTTCTGAAGCCAAATGTCCGAAAGGCTGAATCCGTCTTCCAGCCACTCCGAGTAGTCTGCGGCGTTCAACTGTCGCAACTGCGTTGCGCCATCGGCGTCGAAGTCGGCCACGACGATGCTGTCCAGCTCGAAGCAGTCCACGAGGTACGGTGACTGGGTCGAAAGGATTACTTGATGGGCCTCGGAAACGCTGTCCGCCATCTCAGCCACCAGGTTGATCGCCGCAGGATGAAGGCCAAGCTCGGGTTCATCGATCAGGATGACGTCCGGCAGCATTTCGTTTGGCAGGGACAGCAGGGTGATCAGGCAGAACAGTCGCAGCGAGCCATCCGATGTGAGATGGGCCCCGAACACCTTGCCACCCTGGCGACTGCGCCATTGCAGCAGCACCTTTCCGCTTGTCGGCTCCAGCTCGAAGCCACCGAAGCTCGGCAAAACGCGCCTGATCTGTCGCTCGATCAAGTCGTAGCGCTTGAAATGTTGATCGCGCAAATACAGCAACACGGCCGCCAGATTGCCGCCGTGGGAGCGGAAACGTTGTCGATCGGTCACGTCCCAGCGTACCTTAATCGGCGCCGTGTCCGAGGTGTCGTGAAACTGGAAGGACGCGCACTCACGCAGCATATGCACCAGGGTGCGCGCGGTGCGTCGTTGTCCCGAAGGGTCTTGGTCATCGCCGGCGATCTCGGGCAAACGCGCCTCGCCACCGCCTCCGTCCAACTCGATCCAGTCGGATTCTGTTCCCCGTCCGTGCTGAGAGTAGCGAAACGCCTCATCGACGAAGATCAGGCGGTCTCGTGCCGTCGAATGCGCCAAGCGGAAGCGGTAGTCGTTGAAGCCCTGCCCTGAATCGATCCGCAGCTTCGCATTCATCACGGGCGTGCGCTTTGCCCCCATGAACAGTTGATCGTCGCCACCACCCCACTTTTCGACGAACTCACCGAGCTTTCGCGACGTCAGCATCCAGCTCAACATCTCGAAAAAGCGGACCAGATTCGACTTGCCGGCGCCGTTGGCCCCGATCATCACCGTCAACGGGCGAAGATCGAGCGAAACGTCGCGCAAACTGCGAAACCCCTGGATTTCGAGTCTTGAGAGGCGTGCGCGCAGGGTGCTTTGTCTGGCTTTTTGGCTCATGATCTGTTTTCGTGGGCGACGTATCGCGTGGACATCAAGGTCATGCGGTTGGCATTCGCGATCATGACTCGGCCTCCTCTGGGACGCCTTCCAACTCGTCGATGTCGGTCTCGGACTCGGGGGTATCCGGCTTATCGTCCTGAGCCAGGGGGTCGATCTCGGGCAGCGCGGCGGCGGCCTCGCGCACGTCGAGCTTGCCAGTGACTATGTCGGCGGTCAGGCGGGTTCGGTATTCAGTGAGGAGTTCGATTTCTTCGCTTGCACGGCCGATAGCAGAGTCGATCCGCTCGGTTGCGTCAATGATGTACGAGCAAATGCGCTCCTGCTCATCAAGTGGCGGTCTCATTACTCGCCAACCTCGAATGTGCCGTTGACTGATCTTCGGCATTGTCCCACTCGAACCACGTGCATCCTGCTCGAAGGGTAAGAACAGCCCATTGCTCCGGGGAGATATCCCCTTCAGCCGCGACGGGACTCCAGCCTTGTCCGATTCCGATCAACGCGCGCCCAAGAAGCATCACATCCCAATGTGCCGGCACCTCCCCAAGCCATCCGACGCCCGACTCCTTCAGGGGCACATCGGGATCGAGACCACGGGAGATGGCGCGGTAGATGACCGCTTGCTTCTGCTCGGTCAGTAGCGCGATCAGCTTGCGCTTCGCTCGCACCAACCGCCGAACGCGCCGGTCAACATGGTCAAGATAGCGGACGATGGCGGCTTGCTCCTCGGGGGGCGGATAGCACGTCGGGATGCGCTTGAAATCTTCCCAGTACAGGCGGTTGCGATCCTTGAGGCCGAGGAAATCGAGCAGATAGGGGTCGCGGAACACCAGGTCCGGCGATAGGCGGTCCGTCTCCCGCAGGGCCTCCAGCTCAACCCAGGCAAGGTGCGCCGGCTTCTTGGACAGGGACGTACGCTCGTAGAGCATGGAGCCGATCTTCTCGCGCAGGGTGCGCACGCTCCAGCGCTCGACGCGGCACAGCTCAGCGTAAAAGTCCCGCTGCAGAGGCTGTTCCAGTGGCAGCAGCTCGCGAAAGTGGGACCAGCTCAATACTTGCGACAGTGTGGCAACAATCGCCTGCTCCGGGTAGACCTCGTAGAGCTTCACCATGCGTGTGAGCGCGGAGTAACTGAATCCCCTGCCAAAGTCGCGGGTCAATTGTTGCGCCACCGTGGCAAGAATCTGCTGTCCATAGTCGGCTCGTTCTCCTTTCAGCAGTTCTCCCTGGATGCGCTGACCGATGCGCCAGTAGAGCAGCGTCAGGCCGCTATTGACGGCACAGGCAACGGCCTGGCGGGCATCTTGGATGAGCCCCGCGATATCGGCGGCGAGGTCCTTCGCGGCGGTGACCGGTTGCGGCCTTTCAGCTGGCAGTTGATCGTCTTCATTCATTCGCCGGTCCCTCCAACGATCCCGTCCGGAAAATACTCCGGAATCCCCGCCGACCCGTCGGTATCGGGGTCCCTATTCCTCTGGAGCGGTTTGGGATGCGCGACTATCACAGGGACTCGAACCAGGTCTTGATCTTCAGCGCCATGAGGCGCCGGCGCTGCTCAAGAAAGTCCTCGTAATCGGGGATCTCGCCTTCCAGCATGGCCTCGGGCAGGCAGCTCATGTGCAGGTTCTCCCGCATCTCCGGGGCGCTGTCGATTCCGCCGTACTTTTTGGCGCCGCCGTCGGCCTGCTCCGCCAGCTCGCCGAAATAGACCGCGGGCGGATTCGCGCCAATACCGAGGTTCTTGCGCAGGGGCTGGTACCAGGCCGTTGCGTCGATGAGCTGGACCTTACCTTTGCGATGTTCCGGCTTACGGTTGCTGAGCACCCAGACGTAGGTGGCGATGCCGGTGTTGTAGAACATGTTGAGCGGCAACGCGACGATGGCCTCCAGCCAGTCGTTCTCGATGATCCAGCGGCGGATGTTGCTTTCGCCTTGGCCGGCATCGCCGGTGAACAGCGAGCTGCCGTTGTGGACCTCGACGATGCGGCTGCCCAAGCGGCTTTTATGCTTCATCTTCGAGAGCTTGTTCGCCAAGAACAGCATCTGGCCGTCGCTGGAACGGGTGACCAGGGAGAATTCCGGGTCGCCAGCGTGCTCGATGACGAAGCGCGGGTCGCGCATGTCCTTCTTGCCGCGCCTTGATCCCGTCAGGCGCTCCAGGTCCGTCTTCCAGCTCTTGCCGTAAGGCGGATTGGAGAGCATGAAGTCGAACTCGCGCGACGGGAAGGCGTCGTTGGCCAGGGTGGAGTGCTCTGGGCCGCCGACGATGTTGTCCGCCGCATCGCCCTCACCCTTCAGCAGCAGATCCGCCTTGCATATCGCGTAGGTCTCGGTGTTGATCTCCTGGCCGTAGAGGTGGGTCGCGACCTGTTTTCCGTGGTCGCTCGCGAGCTGTTGCAGGGTCTCCTCAGCCACGGTCAGCATGCCGCCGGTGCCGCAGGCGCCGTCGTAAAGCAGGTAGGTGCCGGACTCGATCTCGTCGGCGATGGGTAGAAACATCAGACGGGTCATCAGGCGCACGGCGTCGCGCGGGGTCCAGTGCTCGCCGGCTTCCTCGTTGTTCTCCTCGTTGAACTTGCGCACCAGCTCTTCGAAGATCGAGCCCATCCCGTGATTGTCGAGGGCGGGATGCTTGATGCTGCCATCCTCGTTGAACACGGGGGTCGGGCTCAGGTTGACGTCCTTTGATGTGAGCTTCTCGATCAGCGTGCCCAGGGCGTCAGCCTTGGACAGACGCGGGATCTGGTTGCAGAATTCGAAGTTGTCGAGTATATCCTGGACGTTCGGCGAGAACGCGCAGGATATCGTCGGCGATGCCCCAGATGTAGCCGACGATCCAGCTGAGTTGGCCCTGTTTCGCGGTGGGTTGCATGGTGGTCCTTGTCGCTTCTGTTGTACTGATGTTGATGAGCAGACGCGGTCGGCGCCTCGCGAAGCCGTCGCTATCGGTTCAACAGCTTTGCATACCGATCGGAAACATCTTCTTCCACCTCCTCGTCCGGCTCGAAGCTCTCCGCGACATTGCTGAGGTGCAGCAAGGAAATGGTGAAGTCGTACTGATCCGAATACAGGACGAGCTCTTCACACTCTTCGGAAAACCAAACACCGGGAGCATGACGCGTGGAACCACGACCGCCCACTAGCTCGTGTTGGCGGCATGCCAGGGCTGAAGGCGGCACAGAAACAGGAGGGCGACCTGCTGTCTTGATGTACAAGCCGGTTCGAAATGCTCGATCGCTGGATCGAGCCCACAGCACGAAATCATCCCGTGAGAGAACGAGGCATGCTCTTCGACGCGTGTAGTGCACCCAGCGCAGGGCGGCAGCGATCAGGGAGACCTCGTATCGGCTGGCACACTCCCCGAGATCGTCCAGGTCTGGCTTGTCCAGATCGCCAATCTTCCGGCGGAAATCGTCGAGCGGCATCAACAGGTTGGCAGCAAAAACATTCGCCTGATGCTCGACCTGCCCGTACCCCGACTCCCACCGTATGATGTCCCCCTGTTTGCACTCGATTCCGTCAGGGTACCTGAGGCGATGAAGCAGGTAGTGCCCGAGCTCGTGCCCCAACGTGAAGTTGATACGGCCGGGAGAGGTGATGTCCGAGTTGAAGAAGATGCCCCACCCTTTCTTGCCCGGTGGCGCTTTGTAGAGCGCCCCGTCGAATCCGGGCAAGGAGTCCCCTTTGACCACGCTCACGGGGTCGTCCGGGAAGAGCTGCCTGGAAATCTCCTTGGCAACCGCCTTTACATCCACGGGGAATCGGTCCTCACCCCAGACGGCGTTCAAGATATGGGTCAGCTTGAACGCCCATCGCTCAGGGCTGAGGGTCTCGTCAGTCATCGTCGTCCCAGATATCGACCAAGCTGCGGAGCTTCGCCTTCGTGCCTGGATCCATACGCCGATACTTCCGATAGAAAGCGGCGTCCTCCGCGTCCTCTTCGCTGACCGCGCCTTCCGCGTCCAGCAGGTACTCGATCGTCACGCCTAACTCGTCGGCGATCCTGGACAGCTTCTCCGCCGACGGTCTCGGCGGCGTCTTGTTCTCGAGCTCCCAGATGTAGCTCTTGCTCGAGCCGGTCAGCTCCGCGAGCTTGTCCAAGGTTAGCTTCCGTTCCTTGCGGAGCGCTCGGATCTTGTCCCCCAAGGCGGTGGCCATTCTGACAGACCTCTGACGGTACACATGAAACGCTGTTCGGTAGTCCGAACAATAGCCACTTGACTTCCGAAAAACAAATGCTATCGCTCCTGTATGTTCAGTGTGCCGAACTTTTGATATCAACTTATCGAACAGGAGCGGCTCCAGATGCCACGCGGACTGAAGACCCATCACGTCGTGCCCAACCCGAACGGAGGCTGGGACGTGAAGCGCGGCAGCAGCAGCTGCGCGAGCAGCCACCACTGTTGAGAGGCAACGCAAAATGGCTTCAGTGACCTATTTTCCCGTGGACAACGGGGACATGACGCTGGTTGAGCTGGACAGCGGCAGGAAGATCCTTATCGATATCAACATCAGGGAAGCCGCAGACGATCCAGAGGATGAAACGCCAGACGTAGCGGGAATGCTCAGAGAACGGCTGGACAAGGACTCCGAGACCGGCAACTACTACGTTGACGCCTTCCTCCTAAGCCATCCAGACGAGGACCATTGCCGAGGCTTGGAGCGACACTTCCACCTCGGCCCGCCAGATAAGCATGCCGGGGACGACAAGATCCTCATCCGCGAGATGTGGTCTTCCCCGATCGTGTATCGCCGAGCGTCGAAGCGCCACACCCTCTGCGCCGATGCGAAAGCCTGGAACAGGGAGGCAAAACGGCGAGTTCAACATTTCCGCGACGACAAACCCGTCGATAGCGGGAATCGAATCTTGGTGCTCGGCGAGGACGAGAACGGCAAGACAAACGACTTGGGACCGATTCTCGTCACGACGGACCAGGAGTTCCGCAGTATCGATGGTCTGTGGGACAGCAGCTTCTCCGCTCGCTTGCTGGCGCCAATGCCGACATCGGACGATGAAGACGAGGAGGAGCTTTTCAGCAAGAACAACTCCAGCGTCGTCCTTCGGTTCAAGCTTTCGGCCGAAGGAAACGCATGGGACAACGGCCATCGTTGCCAATTTTCGGGTAAGCATGCCCTCGAGGTGGCTGGCCGAAGGCCGCTCCCCAGGCGGTGTCCGCCCAGTGGAGCCAGTAACACTGAGCTTCCCCGCAAACTACCCTTTGTGCGCCCCCCTCCTGGAGTTGCGCAACGACTTCAGCCGCTCCCACCCCCACATCAATCCAGGACCGGAAGATCATCCGCCTGTCCCCTGCGTGGTCGAAGGCTCGCTGACCGAGTTGCTACATGCGAGTGGGCTGGAAAGCGTGCTCAATCAGATTTCGGCATGGCTGGACAACGCCGCAAACGAGACGCTGATCGATTCGAATCAAGGCTGGGAGCCCGTGCGTCGCGACACGCTAACGCACATCATCTCCGCAGACGCCGGGATCTTGTGCGAAATGGCGGACGGTCAAGAGCGCCCCTGGTTTGTCGCGTGCAACTACTGGTACGAACTCGATACAGACCTCCCAGGGATAGCGAGTCACGTGCATGCCGTGAGCCGCAACCTGTTGCGCCGCCTGTCTGGAGTCGAAGACGTGAAGACTCCGAAGCCCTGGATACTGTTGGGGGCGGGCAGCCTAGGCTCCCACATCGCTATCGGCCTCGGTCGTATGGGCGATGGACCGGCAGTAACGGTCGACAACGACTACTTCTCGCCGCACAACGCCGCCCGGCATGCCCTGCTTCCTGACAACGCCTTCAGGATGGGTTTCCTCGGCAACAAGGCATTCGCGCTACGGGAGGCACTGCTTTGCCTGGCGCAGAACACGGAGGCGGTGAACGCGCATGTCGTCGACGTCCTTGCAAGCCCGAAACTGCTGAAAAAGGCGGCTCCCAGAAACACCTGGGCCGTGGTAAATGCGACCGCTTCCCTCGCAGTACGCGACGCCCTTCTAGAAGCAGCGCCGAGCCTTCGCGTGCCCGTCATCGAGGCCGCGATCTGGGGCCGCGGAGCAGCGGCAACCCTGCTGGTGGAGGGCGTCGACGGCAATCCCAACGTCGGAGACATGGTCGCCGCTCTATACGAGCGCGCTCGTAGCGATTCAGCGCTCGGTAATGCCTTGCTACCAAAAGCCGCGAGCCATGCATTTGTCGAGACAGGCCAGGGCTGCCGCTCTTCGACCATGACGATGCCGGATGCGGTGGTGGCCCAGTTCGCATCGGCCATGAGTCTGGTCATCGCCGACCTGCAACACGACGGACTGCCGCTGGCAACTGGACGCACCTGGATTGGCTTGCAACAAGGCATTCGGGTCCAATGGCAGCAAATCGTGGTCCAGCCCTCCGAACGAATCGAGATCAAAGACAGCCCCTGGACGATCCGAATCGGCACTGATGCGCATCAAGCCATATTGGAGGATATCGGCCGTTTTCCGAGCGTCGAGACTGGCGGCGTACTCATGGGGAGGATCTCGGAGGCGACACGCACCTTTTATGTGACTGGCATCGTGCCAGCTCCTGATAGCAGCGTACGCCGGGCCGACTGTTTCGTCCTGGAAACCAAGGGGCTCAAGAGAGCGGTGGAGCGGTATTCGGAGGAAACCGCAGGAACCCTCTACTGTCTTGGGACATGGCACAGTCATCGCAACGCGTCCGGGCCGTCCGCACTCGACCGCCAAACGGCAGAGGTACTGAAAGACTGGCGGATTGCACCCTCGGTGATGCTGATCCACCACCCTTTGGGGTACCAAGCCAGCATTACGGAGAGCATCCAGCAATGACCTTTGAATCCCTTTTCGACGAATACGGCCGAAAAGCACAAGTATCGCCAGCGCTGCTGGTGGTCCTCCCGCTCCTGCTGGTCTCCCTGGCCGTGTTGCCCGGAACGGTGCCCCCCAAAGAGACAGTGATCACCCTGGCCTTCGGACTCGGCGTCCTGTACTGGATGGCCAATATCGCGCGCCAGGCGGGGAAACGAGCGGAAACCACACTGTTTCCGGGCGGTCTGCCGGGGAAGGAATGGCTGCGGCATCAAGACTCCACGTTGGAAAGGCGCTATTCGGGTTCTGCGATCTCGTGGTAAACCCAAACGGAGCGCGCACAGAGGATCCAGAGGCGGAGCCAGCGGCGAGTTGAATTGAAACCCCGCTGACTAGGGGGAAACCTGTTCACGCCGCCGTGAACCTCGCCGATCTCCGGCTATGGCATCAGACCTCTGACGGAGGATTGTGGCTTGGAGTCCGACTCGCGGCCTCCTCCAACAACGCCAAACCACGAGCATCCTTCCCAGCGCCACACCGAGCACGTGTTGGAAGGACCTCGCCGCATCGCATGCGCGATGCCAGCGGCGTGGTCGGCGCGGCGCGACGGTCGCGCACTCAGGCCTTGATGAGGACCCATAACCCAACCGCGATGAACATCGCTCCGGAGACATGATGCAGGACCTTTTCGTCGACGTGACGCGCTAGCAGATCTCCGGCCAAGGTCGCGATGCCGGCGGCCAGGACAAGCGCCAGCGCGGCCCCGAGAAACACGACAAGCTTGTCGCTGGCGCGATCGGAGGCGAACAACAGGGTCGCCAGCTGC
>JANQEO010000339.1 GCA_028278325.1 Candidatus Binatia bacterium | reverse complement strand
CTAGAAGCTCGGCCGAAAAGTGCCACGTCTCCCCCGAATCCCGACGTAGATTGGTGAGACGGTACGGGCGATGAGGGAGGGCGATGCTGGGCCGCAAGTCACCGCAGGGCGAGCTGTTTCGGCCGGATCATGTCTATCTCGACCACGTTGGGAAGGACTCATTCTACGCGTTCTTGGGTCAGCAACGAGGTCGGCTGTTCCGGGATAGGGACTTCGCGGGTCTCTATCGATCCGATTGGGGGCGTCCGAGTGTGCCCCCTTCGCAGCTGTGCATTGCCCTTCTTCTGCAGGCCCGGGATGGGGTTTCGGATGACGAAGCGATCCAGCGCAGCGCGTTCGACCTCCGGTGGAAGGTCGCCTTGGGCTTGGAGATCGATGAGAAGCTGTGTGCGAAGAGCACGCTGCAGCTCTTTCGTGCGAAGCTGATTCTCCACGACGAGTACCAACAGCTTTTCCAGGCGAGCATCGAAGCTTGCCGCAAGGGTGGGTTGCTCAAGCGGCAGAAGCTGGAAGTGGCGGTGGACACGACTCCGGTGTTCGGCCGGGGTGCGGTCAAAGACACGTTCAACTTGATCTCGGATCAGATCCGCAACGTGGTGCACGAAGTCGTGAAGCTCAAGGGCTACGACCTCGATGACCTGGTTGCGAAGGAAGGTCTGGGACGCCACTTCCAGAAGAGCTTCAAGGGCCAGTTCGACATCGATTGGAGCGACCCGGGGCAGAAACAGGCCGTAGTCGGCCAACTCGTGACCGATGCCCGGGTGGGTCTGGAGTTGGCCAAGAGGTCTTTGCGGGGGTATGCGAAGGGGGCAGAGCAGACCCAAGCACTGCGAGCAGCGCGGGATCTTCTGGCCGATCTTCTGCTGCAGGACATCGAGGAGGATCCCGACGGCGATGGTGGTCCTCGCATTCGCAGAGGCACCGAGAAGAATCGCATCATCTCGACGACCGATCCAGAGATGCGCCATGGACACAAGAGCCCCTCGAAGACCATCGATGGCTACAAGGTGTCCGTCGTGGCGGACACCGAGAGCGGGGTGATCCTGGCGACCGACGTGCAGCCTGCGAACCAGCACGACAGCGAGGGCGCCGCCGATCTCGTGCGTGAGGCGAGTCGTCGAAGCAAGAAGAAGACGCGACGCGTACTCGGAGACACCGCCTACGGATCCGTAGAGACCCGAAACGAGCTTGCCGAGCAGGGAGCCGAGGTCATTGCGAAGGCCCCACCCGTGGGTCGCAAGGGAACGCACTTCACCCTTGATGACTTCAAGATCGACGAGAAGCGCGGGTTGCTGACCTGTCCGGCTGGCAAGAAGTCGATTCGGCGCGACCGCACCACCGAGCCAAGCGGCTGGCGATATGTCTTCTCCCGCAACGACTGCAAGGTCTGCGCGTTGCGGTCCAAGTGCACGAAGGCGAAGGTCTCCGCTCGGGTCGTACAGATCACCGAGCACACGAAAGCCCTTCAGCGCCACCGGCGATTCCAGAAGACGAAGACGTTTCGCCAGATCTACCGAAAACGGGTGATCGTCGAACACCGCATCGCCCGTCTGATCCAACTCGGTGTCCGCTGGGCGCGTTACCTGGGTCGAGCAAAGGTGGCGTTTCAGGCCAGCATGGCCGCGACGGTCGCCAACCTGTTTCTGGCCGATCCAGCGGTCTGAGAGGCCCTCTGTAGGCCCCAAAACTCAGCCTGCCGCCTTTCTCAGCTGGTCTTCGGCACTCTTGCCCGACCTGCCGCGGCTACCACCGATCTACCCGGGCTCCGGCCGCCAAATCCCCCGGCACTTCCCGGATCGCCGTGACCGGATCCGAATGGCCCCTTCTCGGCCGAGCCTCTAGCAGGACACTAGCGGCGAACGCTCAGAACCCTCAGCTGGACGGGGCAGACGCGATGAGGATGGCGCCCAGGGCGTTGCCCACCTCGAAACCCGCCGGGAAGATCGCGTCCGTGCCCAGGGAGTCGGCCACGGCCGGGAGGATGTGGCGCGCCGCCGCGCCGACCCCGACGATCGGGACTCCGAGGGACATGGAGACTTCGAGCACCCTGTGCTCGCCTCTCTTCGATAGGTAGTTGGCCAGCTCGATCCCCAGCTCGCGGCGGACCACGTGCTCGAGGATCGTGTCCACGGCCTTTCGCTGCGTCGCGGCGATGACCTCCCGGCAGAACTCGTCGACGTTGGTAGCGCCGCACAGGTGTTCGGCGGCCTGGGCCGCGATGGCCGAGTTACCGAAGTCCAGCTCGCCCAGGACGAGGAGGGCGTCGGT
>JANQEO010000332.1 GCA_028278325.1 Candidatus Binatia bacterium | reverse complement strand
GGGGGACTACCGCCTCGCGCTCAAGGCGATCGACGCCCAAGGTAGTCAATCGCTGGTCCGCTACATGCGCGTGCGTGTCTTCTACTGAGCAGATAGGTTTATGGAGAGATCGAGGCCATGAGATTCCAGTTCGTTTCGCAAGCCGTGGGGCACACTTGGGTCTGGTTGATGGTCTCGGTCATGGTTGCCTTCCTCTCGGTCATCCTAGTGGCCAGTCCGGCCATGGCCTTGACCGTAGAGGAGTACTGCACGCTGTCGCGCGATCTGATGGCGCTCTCTGTACAGGAATGGCAGGAGAAGGCACAGGTTGCCGGCGAGAATCAAGACACCTCTGGGGAGGAACTGAGCGGCGCCCTGCAGGCGGTCGAGCAGACGTATCGACCGCAACAAGAGCAGCTCTACACGAGCTACGCAACAACCTACGATGATTACATGCGTTTCATGGGCGCCAACAGCCGGGCCGTCAACCGCTACTTTGAGAGCAACCCCGGCCTGATGGACGAGATCGAAGACCTCGGCGGTCAAGTCGACGGCTACGCCCAGCAGGTCGAGGCGGTGATGGAGACGAAGCGGGAGGCAATGCAGTGATGGTTACCACACGCGATCTTTTGGGCATAGCTGCCGTTTTTTCGCTCCTTCTCGCGGTCTCCGTCTCCCCACCAGTCGTCGCTTACGACACGCCTCCCTGGGATACCGGCCACCAGGGCTTCGACCCGGATCCGGGGGACGACGAAAAGGACAACCCCACGCCGGACGACGAGCAATGCCATTTGGGCAACCCGGTAAACGCAGCGACCGGCGACAACATAGAGCTTCACACGGACTTTGACATCCCGGGGCCCGGACCTAAGCTCGGGCTGACCCGCACCTACCATTGCCAGGACCGTATCGACGGCCCATTCGGCCGCGGTTGGCACAGCAACCTGACTGCGAGCGCCGTGGCCGTCACGGACGGCGATCAAACCTCTGCGATCGTGCGCCAGGGCGACGGTAAGCGGAAGCGCTTCATTCGCAATCCGGACGGCACCTTTGAGGCGGCGGCAGGTACTTACCAGACGCTCGTCCTCAACCCGGACGGGAGCATCACGCTGACCGGACGTCACGGGGATGTCGAGGAGCTCGATGCCGATGGCCGTCTCACGGAGCGTCGTGATCGCTACGGGAATGCCCTGCAATTCACGCACGACAGCACTGGGTTCTTGACGAGTATCGCGGACGACACCGGGCGGACCTTGAGCTTCACCAAAGGCGCGGACGGCAGAGTCGCCACCGCGACGGACCCCCTGGGTCGGACCTACTCCTACAGCTACGATGCCGATGGCGATCTGGTCGGCGTGACGGACCCGATCGGCGGCGTCACGAGCTACACCTACAACGCCGATGGCGACCTGCTGACGGTCGTCGATCCACGGGGCAACACCGTCGTCACCAACACCTACGACAACGAGGACCGGGTCACCCGCCAGGTCTTCGCGGACGGTGCGACCATCCAATTCAACTACGTCAGCGAGACCGAGACGCGCGTCACCGACGAGCGCGGCAACACCAGCATCTATCGTTTCAACGACACCGGA
>JANQEO010000313.1 GCA_028278325.1 Candidatus Binatia bacterium | reverse complement strand
GAACCGCCCGCTCGCCTTCCACTGTTCCCACGGCATTCACCGCACGGGTACCGCGGCGGCGATCCTTCTATCGGTTCTGGGTGTTCCCTGGGAGACGATTCGGGAAGACTACCTGCTGTCGAACGAGCTCCGACGTGAGGAGATCGACACGCAGCTCGAGAAGATCAGACGGGTCGCTGCTGACCGTCGGCGAGCGGAGCAGGCAGACGTCGATATGACGAACGTCGAGGCCTTCTATGTCCTCAACGCCTCCTATATCGATGGGGTGCTGGAGCGGGCGGTCGAGGAGTACGGATCGATGGAAGACTACGTGCGGGAGGGTCTCGGCCTTACGGACGTGGAGATCCAGCGGCTTCGAAGCCAACTTCTCGAACCAGCTCTGCAGTAAGACCTTGCAGACTACCGAAGCGAGACAAGAGCTCCTGGCGGGCCATGGGGGCACGCCGCCTGGCTTCACATTCGAAGCGCAACAATCGCTGGGCGGCCTGGAATCGCTCTTCCGGAGCCTGGTAGCCATACCTCTTTCTGGGTCACTTCCTGGCGCTCAGCCAGGCCGTCCTCCAGCCCGTTCGTCGTCGGCGCGGTCGAGTCCGTCGGCTGCTGCTTCTCGCTGTTCTCCGGGTGGTCTTGGTCGCCAGCCTTTCCCTCGTCTTCACCGTCACCAGCCCTGCCGACCGTCCCTGGCGCACCACCTCCGAGCCTGACGAGGATGGACGCGCCACAGCCGAACCCCCCTGGTTCGCGCCGGAGCGCACGGGCCGACGCAAGAACGCGGGGGATCGGAGAGCGGAGAGCAGGGGACATCGCCGGACCGAATCGGAGCGCCCCGCCAGGCGTTTCCCACCGCCGGAGGACGCGGGACGGCGGAAGGCGACCGTCCACGGCGCAGGACGCCAGAGCGCGGCGAAGAGCAGTGGACGCGGCCGGCGTACGCAGGCTCTCGTGCTCGTCGTGACGCCGACGACACGGATGGAAGGTCGTACGGGCAAGACCCCCCCCGACTCCGTAGAAACCGCCAACGAGAAGCGGGACGGAACCGCGACTGATGTAGAATCCGGCGGGATCGTCAACCATGGGGGTTGGCGGAGCGCCTTACACGGAAGGCAGCGCCCGATGGAACGTGGAATCTGGATGCTCGTGATCGCATCCGGTGTCATCACGCTAGCTGCCTGCTCCACGCTTCCGGAGTACGCAGCGCCGAAGGGCGGAGTCGTCGACCCCACCAACGTCGATCTGTCGGACGTCATCTCCTACCGGACGCTGGTGCGAGGCGATTTCAAGGGCAAGCAGCCACCGCCGGAGTTCGCTCCCTACGCCGAGAAGATCGGGGCGGCAACTTGCGCCTACATTCTCACCACGCCAGACACGCAGCTCATGGTGCAGCCCATTCGCTCGCCGAATGGAGAGATCATCTACCGGGCGACGCCGCATCATCTCGGGTTCTTCGCTCGAATGGATCGAAACTGCTCCTGGTGGAACCCGAATGATGTCGGTTTGCCCAAGGCCTATATCCTCGAGCACGAGCAGATCCACTTTG
>JANQEO010000275.1 GCA_028278325.1 Candidatus Binatia bacterium | reverse complement strand
GTGGCTACGTTCTGCATACCGCCGACGGCTGCCGGTCCGGCCATCAACAAGGTGGCCGGTCTGCCGGGACCGGGACGTGTACGCACCCAGGCGACGTCGACGATCATCTGCGCCGGAGCGCCCCACGGTTGCGCGTCGAACAACGACTGCGCGGGCGGCGTGGGCATATGCTCATCGGGCGATTGCCTCTACGTGCCCGGCGCCGGTGGCTGCCCCTAGATCCCGGGGTCTAGGGTCCTGAGACTGAGGGCCCGCACGCATCGCGTGTGGGCCCTCGTTATTTCCGGCGTCCATATGGGCGGTCGGAACCCAAACACGTCGGGAGGTGCGTATCATGCCCGACAGTCATTGATCCTTTCCCCGCCCCGCCTTAGTTCAGCGCCATCAATCACCGGGGGTGGATGCCGGACTCATGAAGACACGACTTTCCAAGATACTCTACGACAAGGGATGGACCGAGATGGAGCTCTCACGGCGCACGGGACTGGCTCAGAGCTACATCAACCGCGTAAAGAACTCGCGCATCGTCCCGACGGTGCGCACGGCGCTCAAGATCTGCAACGCGCTGAATGTCAGCGTGGAAGATGCCTTCATATACGAGGAGAAGCCCTACGGTGTAACGCGTACGCCGTACTTTCCGCGCCAGCTGAGTGGCGCCGCCGGGAGGGTTGCAGACAGCAATCGCCGCGTCTAGGTTGTCAGCCTGGGCGCCGCTGATGTCTCTGGTCAGGCCAATCTCTATCGGCGATGGCACTGGATCGGTGCAAGCACGCACCAATCTGGTTCTATCGCCGATGTCGGGTGTTACCGACAGTGCTTTCCGGCGCCTCGTGCTTCGGTGCAGCGGAGCGTCCGTCGGCCTTGTGGTCAGCGAGTTCGTAGCGGCCGAGGGGTTGAGCCGGGACAACGCCAAGACCAAGGCCATGCTGCGCTTCCTGGAGAGCGAGCGGCCCGTTTCGATACAGATATTCGGCGCCGACATCGACCGCATGGTCACCGCGGCCAGGATGGTCGAAGACGCCGGCGCTGACGTCGTGGATATCAATTGCGGTTGTCCCGCGCCCAAAGTGGTGAGGCGGGGCGGAGGGGCGGCGTTGATGAAGGAGCCCCGTCATCTGGCCGAGGTGGTCGCGGCCGTACGTCGTGCTGTCTCGATCCCGGTAACAGCGAAGATCCGCGCCGGCTGGGATGACGCCAACCGTAACGCCCTCGAGGTCGCGCGCTTGGTGGAATCTGCGGGAGCGTCCATGTTGGCCGTACACGGCCGCACCAGGGTGCAGTCGTATACGGGCAGGGCCGACTGGGACCTGGTTGCCGAGATCCGCGAAGCGCTGTCGATTCCGGTGATCGGTAGCGGTGACGTGACGACCGTCGAGTGTGCCCAAGAGCGGCTCGGTTCCGGTGCCGCCGACGGCATCATGATAGGGCGCGCCGCCCTGGACAATCCATGGATCTTTGCCCAGATACGAGCCCATCTCGCGGGTGAGCCGATCCCGCATCCAGGGCCGGCCGAGCGTATCGAGGCGATGGGTGCGTTCCGGGACGCTCTGCGCGAGACCCTTCCTGACCGTGCGTTCATGGGGCGCTATCGGGGCTTGGCCTGCCGGCTGGTGAAAGGTCAGGGTGGAGCGGCGGCTCTGCGCCGAGCGATCGGCAAAGCGGCCGACGTCGAAACGGTCGACGGCCTGTTCGCCGAATTCATGCTGGCACGTGGAGAGCGTATGCCGCGTCTGGAGAGGGTCGCGTGAGGGCAACCTACGAGGTTTTCGTCAGCAAGGACGATTTCAAGTTCAACGCCGCGCACTTCATCGCCTACCCGGGGTTCCGTGAGAAGCTTCACGGCCACAATTATCGAGTGTCGGTTCGCGTTGAAGGTGAGGTCGGCAGCGATGGATACGTCGTGGATTTCGACGAGATAAAAACCGCTGCGCGACGGCTTTGCAGCGAGATGAACGAACGAGTTATCGTTCCTGAGCAAAGCGACTGTATCGACATCAGCAAGGACGACGGCCAGATACGCCTGGTTTGTGAGGACGGCAGCCGGTTCAGCATCCCGGAGCAGGATTGTGTCCTGCTACCCGTACAGCATTCCTCGGCTGAGGACCTGGCAGGCTATCTGTGTCAGCGCCTGGTCGAGAGCCTCGATGCCGTTCGCAGCCGCCGTCTCCTGGCCATCGAGGTGGGTGTGGCCGAAGCGCCGTCTCAAGAGGCCCGTTGTCGGCTTCAGCTCGATGAGGATTGAGGCCGGATGCCTTGAGGAGCAGGCGGAGCAGGATGAGCAGGGGTCGTCCTACCGGCGTGCGATCGCGGCGCCGTTTCGGAAGTCTGTTGGCGGCCGTGCTGGCCTGCATCGCCCTCAGCGCCTCGGCATGCACCAAGGAAATGCCCGAAGCAGGCACGCCGGGAGCCAGAGCCTACCGGGCCAAGTGCAGCGGCTGTCACGTTTTGTTCCATCCTTCACTTCTCACTGCCGAGATGTGGAAGACACAGGTGCGTTTGATGGAAGAGGGCGAGTTCAAGAGGAGAGGGCTGAAGCTGACCGACGAGGAGAGGCGCCTGATCGTCGATTACCTGTCGGCCCACGCCGGCGTCCGCTAGGACCCGACACCGTTTCTGAGCTTTTCGATTTCCGCGCGCGCCTTGGGCACCTTCGACGACAACACGTCGTGCCCGTCCTCTGTTACCGCCACATCGTCTTCGATGCGAACGCCTATGCCTCTGAGCTCCTCGGGCACCGTCGCGTCTGAGCGAAAATACAACCCGGGCTCCACGGTCAGGACTATGCCCGCCTCGAGGACCCGCGAGCCTTCGCCGCTGCGATAGCTGCCGACGTCGTGCACGTCCATTCCGAGCCAATGACTGGTGCGGTGCATGAAGTACGGTTTGTAGGCCTCCGAATCTACGCATTCACGCAGGCCGCCTTCGAGCGCGCCGAGGGAGAGGAGTCCCTGAGTCAGCACCTCGACGGCGGCTTCGTGAACCTGCGCGTAGGTAACGCCGGGTCTTACCGTCTCTATCGCAGCGGTCTGAGCGTCGAGCACGACGTCGTAAACGCGCGCTTGGGGCTCGGAATAGTGCTTCCCGACCGGAAAGGTTCTGGTGATATCGGCGCAGTACCCTCCGTACTCTCCGCCGGCATCGACCAGGATCACGTCGCCGTCACGCAGCCGTTTGTCGTTGGCCGTGTAGTGAAGAACCGATGCGTTGGATCCCGATGCGACTATCGTGCCGTAGGCGGGGCCGGCACAACCGGCGGCGCGAAACTCGTATTCCATCATCGCCTCGGCTTGGTATTCGTACTGTCCCGGCGCCAGTCCCTCCATCAGCCTGAGGTGACCCCTCGCACTGGCGTCGCAGGCAGCGCGTAGCAGCTCGATCTCTTCATCGCCCTTGATCAGACGCATGTCGTCGACAAGGGCACCCGCATCCACCACGGAGAGCGGGCCTCCTCCGGTGCGCGGACGCTCCTTGTTTATCGAGGCGACGACCTCGTTGACGGTCTGGTTGGTCTGCTGATCGGGGGAGAGCTCATAGTAGAGGGTCTTGGCGTTCGCGAGTTGCCCGCGCAGCTTCTCGAACATGTGGCTCTGCGGATAGGCTTGATCGGCTCCATAGTCCTGCGTGGCGCCCTCGATGCCGGCGCGTCGTCCCGTCCACGTTTCGCTCTCGGCATCCCGAGGCATTACGAACAAGGTGAAGCCGTCCTCATCGCCGCCGCAGTTGCTCAGCATCAGTCCGGCGGGTTCCTCGAAGCCGCTCAGGTATCGAAGGTTGGTGCGGGGACGGTAACGGTAGTGGACGTCGTTGGAGTAGACGGCGTGGGACAGAGGCGGGATGAACAGAACGGCCGTATCCAGCTTTTCGCGCAGGCTGGCGCGACGCTCAGCGTAGATCCGCGGATCGGGGCCGTTCAAGGTCATACAGCTACAACGCTAGCACAGGTGCCGTGTCCGGCGCGACAGACTAGTCGGGGAGAACCTGTTTGAAGGGATGGATCTCGAGGCTCTCGAAGACGCTGCCGTTGTAAGGGTCGGCGGCAGCAATGTCGCGTACCTCTTGTTCGTCGTCGGCTTCGATGACGATTAAGCTGCCGTGGCCGTCGGTCAAGGGGCCGGCGAGCTTGATTCTACCCTCGGCCGCCAATGCCGAGAGATGCTCGAGGTGGGCAGGCCTCAAGGTGGGGCGCAGCCGTTTTGCATCGGGCCCGTCATGACCGATAATCACGAACAACATTCCGGCAACCTCGTCGGATTATCTAACGTGTCCGACCAGCAGAACCAAAGTTCTTTCCCCCTCGAGGGCCTCGTCCGCGGTCTCGATGAGTTGACTACGGTCCTCGGCCCGGCGGCGGCGCCCGTCGTCGACAAGGTGAGAGAGGGGTTGATCCGCGCTATGGCCCAGCGGGACCAGGGGGACAGGCAGGCGGCGCTCGTGAGCATCGCGACGGCCATGGCGGATCTGACGACTCTGGGCGACGAGCTCGGCACTGCCGAGGGCCAGGCCATGCGTATGTTGACGGCAGCGTTTACGGCCGGGCTTGCCAGGAACGACAGGGAGGCAGTCGAGGCCGGCCTCGAGAGGATACAGGAGAGGGCCGGCACGCCGAAGAAGGAATGAACCCTGAACCCGACGGGACTGAAGCAGGACTGAAGGAGGAGAAGCGACGTGAGCAAGATACGCGGGTACTGTAAATCCACTTGAAGCACCTGCCGCAAAGCAAGAGGTCTCTTGCGAGAACTGGGCGTGGCCATCGAGTGGCGGGACTACGACAAGGATCCCCTCGACAAGAAGGAGTTGGAGTCACTGATCGCCAAACGGCCGGTGGAGGATTTTCTCAACCCGCGAAGCACTCCCTACAAGGCGTTGGGGTTGAAGGGAAAGAAGGTCAGCAAGGCCAAGGCCGTCGCTCTCATGCTCGACGACATGAACCTGCTCAAACGGCCTTTGGTCGTCAAAGGGTCGCATTATATCTTCGGATTCTCAGAGGACGAGTACAGGAAGCTCTGAGTTGCTGCGCCGTCAATGAACCGACAGCGGCCCCGGTAGCAGCGTGTAGATCCCGGGTGTGAGCCCGGCATACGACGTCAGTTCTCCCAGGTACTCCCTGAGCGCAGTCGGGATCACCGCCCGAGCCTGAGCACCGCCCAGTGACAGCAGGGTCTCGGCGAGGCCCTTGGGAGGCGGATAGTAGACCAGGTCGATGGAGTCGGGGTCGGCAATGTCGGCTGCTCTTGCCGCCGATTCCACGGCTTCGCGCAGGCCTCCGAGTTCGTCGGCCAGACCTCGGCCCACGGCTTGCTGCCCCGTCCAAACTCTTCCGGCCCCCACGCGGTCGACGTCGTCACGCATCATCTGGCGTCCGCTCGCAACCCTTTCCAGGAACAACTCGTACACCCTTGCCATTTGTCGACGGATCAACCCCAGCTCGTCGGCATCGAGCGGCTTGGTTATGTCCAGCACGCGTGAGTAACGTCCACGGCTGAGGCCTTCGCTACCGACACCGAGCCGCTCCAGCAGGCCGGACACGTCGGGCTTGAACAGCACCACCCCGATGGAACCGGTGAAAGTGGCGGGGTTGGTCACTATGCGGTCGGCGCCGGCCGCCATGTAGTAGCCGCCCGAAGCGGCGACGTTGCCCAGAGACACGACGACCGGCTTCTTGGCACGGCTGAGTTGGATCTGTTTCCACACCTCATCGGAAGCGTCGGGCGAACCACCGGGGCTATCGATCCTGAATACGATGGCCCTTACGCGGTCGTCGGAGCTGGCCTGTTTGAATGCGTCGATCAGAGTCTTGGCGCCGATCTCGGCGCCGAAAGCGCCACGACCGTCCTCCTTTCCCGGGATGATGATTCCGCTAGCGTGGATGACGGCGATCCTGTCTCCTCCACCCAGACCCAGGTCGCTCCTCTTGACGCTCGAATAGTCGGACTCCTCGACGATGGCTGCAGTTTGACCGTCTCCCAGCTCGTCGGCGATTTCGTCGAAGAACCGGATGCCGTCGGCCAGTCCCGCATCGACCAGCCCCTCGGCGTTCGCGGGACAGTCATCGATCAAGGCTCGGACCCGCTCGGGGTCGATGGAGCGACCCTCGGCGATAGCCGAGATGAACTGGCCGTTGACATCGTCGAGGATGGAATTGGCCATTTCGCGGTGAGCGCCGGACATGTCGCGCCTGGAGAGCATGTCACCGAAAGTCTTGTACTCGCGGATCTGCTCTACCTCCATGCTGATGTCGGCCTTCTCCCACACCCCGCCCAGGAAGAGGTAGTGGGCCGACAGTCCGTTCATCAAAGGAGAAGCCGAAGGCGGCACGAAAAGCCGATCGGCCACAGATGCCACGTAGTATTCCTGATTACCGCCGAACACGTGGCCGTCGATGAAGGTGACCACTTGCTTGCCGCTCTCTCGAAGTCTGGCCAACGCCGTGCGCACTTCTTGGGCCTGGCCCCAGCCGGTGGAAAGGGCCCCCACCCTCACGATCGCGCCGCTTATCCGGTCGTCGTGCCGAGCCTTGTCGAGGGTGTCGAGTAAGTCGACCAGGGACCGGCGGTCATCGAGCAACTGGGAGACCAGGTCGCTTGGCCGGCCTTCGGCGAATTCACCGCTGAGCTCGACCATCAGATAGCTGCCCGGCTCTATCTGCACGCCGGTCACGAACAGCCGTGCTACCAGGACGATGAACACCAGAGCGCCGAGAACAATGATCCACTTGCGTTTCATTTCGTCAGTCAGCCTTAGCCGATGGGGCCGGTGGAAAACTTCGAGTTGTCAATCATAGCATGAGCCTCGGCCGGGGGCTCGGTTGCTTTCGGCGATTCTGATACCGTCACCGTGGTGCGTAGGATTCGACTCTGGCACTGCGGTTCTCAGTCCGCTGTCGACGGATTCGCCTGCGATCAGGCAGCCATGGCGCGGGCGGCTTCCTGCGGCGAGGCCTGTGCTCGTATATGGTGGCGTCCCGCCGAAGGGGTATCGCTCGGGCGCTTCCATCGCAGGGCTCCCGACGCCGACCCCACCCTCGAGCGCCGTGCTAGCGGCGGCCGTGCTGTGCCTACCGGTCCGGGTTTGCCCGCCGTGACGTTGGTGTTGCCCGAGGTCGGCTGGCTGCAGCCGGCCGGCCCCGCACTCAGACCCGACCAAGTTCTCAACCGCTCCCTCAGGCCGTTGCTCGCCATGCTCCGAGGCGTCGGCGTCGATGTCTTCTATCCCGGCCGCGACCTGGTCACGATCGAGGGCAGGCCCGTCGCCCACGCCTCATTCACCCTGGCCCCTGACGGGGTGTGCACGGCGGAGATCCACTGCGCCTTCACTCAATCCCTGGATTCCTTGGGGCGCCTGCTGCCGCGACTCGACCCCGACGGCGTCGCTCAGGTAGACGCGGCATCGTTGTCCGGCGGTGCTACGCTCGCCGATGTCGGGATCCTGCCGGAACCCGCTCTTTGGGCGGACGTGTTGGAAGAGCCGCTCTCTCGCGAGTTCGGCTGCGAGGTGGTTACCGGCCCACCGTTTACGGGCACCGAAGCGGCTTTCTTCGCCGGCGTGAGCGAGGCGTTTCGCGGATTTCAGCGGGAGAGGGGGCCGATGCCCGGCGGCTGTGCAAGCGCGGCCGCGATAGGTTTGCTCGGCGCCGTCGAAGCCTGTGCAAGGTTGGAGGAAGGCTTCATTCGCGATCTCGAGATCAGCGGCGATCTCATCGCTCCCTTCCACACCCTGGAAGAAGTGGCCGGGGTATGTGAGGGTCAGAACCTGCGCCCGGCAGCGCTCAGGAGATGTCTGCTGACGGTGATGTCGAAGCCGCGCAACTTCGCGCTCGGTTTCGACGAGCTCGACGAACTGATAGCACGCGTGGCCTGAGCGGCCTTTGCGTGACTGCCGCCTTCATGCAATGGATTTGCGCATGAGTACGCCCGACTGCTTGTTCTGTAAAGTTTCTTCCGGGGACATACCCGCGGAAAAGGTGCATGACGACGGCGAGCTGTTTGCGATCAAGGACATCAACCCAGCCGCGCCCACCCATGTCCTCGTCATCCCTCACCGGCACATCGAAACGATTCTCGATCTCGGGCCGGATGACGAGAAGATGGTCGGTAAGATGTACACGGTTGCGAAGAACCTGGCACAGGAGGCCGGTATCGCTGATGACGGCTATCGGGTAGTCGCCAACTGCAACCGCGACGGTGGGCAGAGCGTCTACCACATCCATTTTCACGTTCTCGGCGGTCGCAGGTTCGGCTGGCCTCCGGGATAGGCACCGAGGATTTCCCATGAACGATCAAGAGGATCTCGCCGAACACCTACGTCAGCAGATCGAGGAAACCCATGACCGCTTCCAGCAGGCCATGAGTGAGCGCCTCACGCACTTGAATGCCGAGGACTTGGAGCGCTACTTCGCGCTGGTAAGCAATCTCGTTTCCAAACTGGAAGACGACACCAAGTCCCTCCGTGAAGTCGCTCAAGAGATGGTCGCCGAGTCGGCCGGCGCGATAATGGCCGAGTTGGCCAAGTAGATCTGCGGTGGCGAGGGTTGCCCCTCGCCACCGGACATGGTCCGCCTCAGGAGACGATCTCGATGCGTCTGGGCTGGGCTGATGGGTGCTTGGCCACCGTCAACACGAGCACGCCGTTGTCGTACTTGGCGGTGACGTTGTCGCTGTCGGCGTCACGAGGCAGCTTGAAGGATCTGGTGAAGCTACCGTACACGCGCTCGCGGCGGTGAAGGGTCCCGTCGGTCGTCTCCGAGTCGGATTCCCGCTTGCCGCTTACAGACAGCACGCCGTCTTCCAAGCGTATGTCGATATCATCCTTGGCGACTCCGGGCACATCGAATCTGAAGGTGTACCCCGCGGCGTCGGACTCGACATCAGCCGCCGGCATCCAGTCCCCGTCACGATGATAGGCTTCGAGGCCACCGAGGGGCCTGCCCGTGAATACGCTGTTCATCAAGCGAGCAAAGGGGTCGGTAAGTTCCAGCTCTCTCGCTTTGGTTACGGTCATCGGTCTCTACCTCCTGAGCAAGTATCTTGTCGGGAAGATAAGCACCGTCTCGGAGTCGTCAAGGGGGCTAAAACGGCCTGTCGAGGGGGATTGTAACCCTGTAGAGGCGCCGACCGCGGCGCACGGATATGAGGAGGCTGTTGCTCTGGCGCAGGGAAGCCACTCTACGCCGGAAGTCGTCAGGGGTCTTGGTCTCGCGGCCGCCCAGCGCCGTGATGGTGTCCCCGGGTTGCACCCCGATGTTGGCCGCAGGGCTCGAAGGCCTCACCTTCGTGACGTTCACGCCGGTGGCCGTAGGTTCTGCTTCGATCTCTATACCGATGGCACGCCATGCGAAGTCGTCGATCTTCGCAGGCGGCAGGCTGGCGACCTCCAGGGTCACCTTGCGCTTCTTACCCTGATTGGTCACCGCGAAGCGCAGCTTGTCGCCTTTGGTCAGCCCGTCCATGTTGCGCTTGAACGCGACTGCCGAACCCACGGCCTCGCCGTTGACCCGTGTAATGATGTCGCCTCGCTCCAGGCCGGCGGCGTGGGCCGGGCTGTCCGGTTCGATACCCGCCACCAGAACGCCCGAGCCGGCTTCTATGGCGAAATGAAACGCGATCTCCGGAGTCAGTTCCTGGATCTGAATTCCCACCCAAGGCGGCTGCACCGCCCCGAAGTCGATCAATTGCCCGGCGATGGCACGCACTCGCCGGATCGGGATGGCGAAACCGATGCCCTCGCCTTCCCTGTGGATGGCCGTGTTGATGCCCACCATGCGGCCGTCGACGTCGACCAGAGGGCCGCCGGAATTGCCCGGATTGATGGAAGCGTCGGTTTGGATGAAGTCGTGGTAGACGGTGTCACGCGCCCGAATGGTCCTGCCGGTGGCACTGATGACGCCGGTCGTGACCGTGTGTGAAAGGCCGTAGGGGTTGCCGATGGCGATTACCGTCTCTCCGATCAGCAATGAATCGTCCGTGCTCAACGGCACGAAGGGGAGCGGTTCTTCGGCGTCGACCTTGAGAACTGCCAGATCCGAGTCGGAATCCGCTCCGATGAGCTCGGCGACGAACTCACGCTTGTCCGAGAGAAGCACCTTTATGGTAGAGGCTCGGACTATGACGTGCTCGTTGGTTACGATCGTGCCGTCCTGGCGGATTATCACTCCGGAGCCTAGCGAGGTGCGCGCCGACTCGCGTCGAGGCGCTGGAAAGCTGCGAAAGAAGTCCGAGAAGAAGTCATCGAAGAAGGGGTCGCGCGGGAAGGGCGAACGCCCACGGCTGAACGGTTCGCTGACGGTCTCGGTGTAGACGTTTACGACCGCCGGGCTGGTTGCTTCCACGGCCTTGACCACCGGCGTCCGCCGTAGCGTTTCATCTGCTCGGACGGGAGCGTGCACGGCGGCGGCCAATGCCGCTGCGCAGACGAGACTGTACGCGCTACGTGACACTCGTTTCACGCTTTCTCCCCGGGGACCGGTTCGAATTCCAGAGTTCGAGTAGGCAGGTCCGCGACGCTCACGATCACGTCGGCACGGTCCCCCACTCGTATAGTCTTGTCGGAAACTCGGCTGATCAATTCCATGCGTTCGCGCACGAATTCGTAATACTCGCTCAGACGGCCTATCGGAACAAATCCTTCCGCGTAGAGATCGTCGAGTTCCACGAAGTAGCCGAAGCGCTCCACACCGCTGACGGTTCCGCGCATCCTGCGGCCGACGTGCGCTTTCATGATCAACACGGTAGCGGCCTTGACGATGTCGCGCTCGGCATCCATGGCTCTGCGCTCGCAGCGTGAACAGTGCTCTGCGGTCGACTCGAGTGCGGCTGCAGCGGGCAGTTCACTGTCGCGGCCGGCAAGCACGGCGGCTAGGGCCCGGTGGGCTATGAGGTCCGGGTAGCGTCGGATAGGGGAGGTGAAGTGGGTGTAACACTTGCTCGCCAGGCCGAAGTGCTGGTCGCGGTGAGCCGAATAGCGGGCCTGAGTCAGCGCCCGCAGCACGAAAAGGTTGACCAGGGCTTCGTGGGGTCTACCGACGACCTCGGTAAGCACGGTCTGGAGGTCGGCCGGCTCCGGGGGGCCCGTACGTGTGGGGAGTCGGAGCCCGAGACCGGACAGCCTTTTCGTCAGACTGGAGACATCGTCCTCGTCGGGGCGTTCGTGGATTCGGTAGAGGAAGCCCACCTCACGTTCTTGTAGATACCGTGCCACCGCTTCGTTGGCGGCTATCATGAACTCCTCGATGAGGCGGTGTGAGGCCAAGCGAGGGCGCTTGTCGACGGTCAGCGGCCTGTCGTTCGCATCGAGCACGACCACGCCTTCCGCGAGATCGAGGTCCAAGGCGCCCCGTGCCATCCGCTGACGTCTCAGCAGCTCGGCGCACTCGTGCATGAGGCGTAGGCCCTTGTCGACCTCGACGCCGAAAGGGCCGTCGCGTCCGTCGACAATGACCTCTTCGGCTTGCTCGTAGGTCAGGCGCGCGTTGCTGTTGATCACCGACGCGGCGAAGTCCGTTGCCTGCACACGCCCTTGCGCGTCGATGTCGAGGAAGACCGAGAGCGTGAGGCGATCCTGATCCTGGCGGAGGCTGGCGAGATCGTCCGACAGCTCCGCCGGCAGCATGGGCACCGCTCGATGCGGGAAATAGACGCTCGTGCCCCGTTCGAATGCGGACTGGTCCAGAGCATCGTTGGGCCGAACGTAATGGGACACGTCCGCGATCGACACTGTCAGGGTATAACCCCGGGAGCGCTTCTCGATGGCAACGGCGTCGTCGAAGTCCCGGGCGTCGGCTCCGTCGATGGTCATGGTGGTGTGCGCGCGCAGGTCCCTGCGGTCTCGCAGCTCTTCGTCTCCTGGAGCCCCGAGCCGCCGCGCCAATGCCAGCGCTTCGTCGGGGAACTCTTCAGGTATTCCGCGCGAGTAACAGGCGGCACGCACTTCGGTGTCGAGATTACCGGCAGGCCCCAGCGCGCTTTCGATCTCGGCCGTGATATCGGCGTGGGAGGTCGGATATTCGATGATTCGTGCCGCGACAGTCTCGCCGGCTTCGACTTCCTGGCCGCGCAGTACGACGACGTATCCGAGGGGCCGCCCGTAGGGCTCGAGGGTGCCGGGTCTGTCTTCGCTCACCACACCGACGAGGGTCTTGCGGCCGCGCTCCAGAATCGAGTGGATGGTGCCGCGGCGCAGGCCCCTGCCGCTCCTGTAGGGCTCGACCTCGACGAGAACGCGGTCTCCGTCGATGGCCGGCCTCAAGCGTCTGGAGTCGATCCGCACCGGAGCGTCGGGGACGTCGGGGATCATGACGGCCTTGCCGGTCCTGCCCACCTGAAGCCTGCCGCTCAGCAGATCGAGACGTTCGCAGAGGCCGAGCTTGCCCTTGGCGGCTCTCACCACCCGGCCGTCGAGGACCAAGCGGTCTAGTGCTTCTTCGAAGTCTCGATCGTCGGCGTCGAGGGTGTTGCGCAGTTTCTCGCAGAGCGAGTATTTTCGCTTGGACTTCCTGAGCTTGGAAAGGATCCGGTCGGCGAGGTCGGGATTAGGGGTCTTGGGCAAGCCGGCGCCTAGGCGTCGACGAGCACGCAGGCCGCAACCACGGAAGTCCAGAGGCCTTCCTTGTCGCCGCGTGCCGACTGGGAGATGTTTCGCGTCTTGACGATCTGATCGCTCAGGCGCCAGATGTCACGGCGTTGGTCGTAGCTCGTGTCGGGATCGAAGTCGACGTTGATGATGGTCGCGAGCATCTGGGCGGCGAGGTCTTCGGCATACTCACCGGCCTGCTCGTCGGTCTCGCCGAAACCGTGATGCTCGCTCAGGTAGCCGTACATGGATTTGTCTCTGGGGATGGCCACACCCACCGACGCCGCCAGGTGACGGTGCGGCTCGTTGCTCTCGGCCCTGGCCATGACGACATGGAGGATCTGACCGGCGACCAGTTCCTTGAGGCCCTCGCGGCGAGGCACGATCTTGCATCCGGCGGGGAAGATGCTCGACACCGTGACCAGGTTGAACTGGGCGATGCCGGCCGCCCGAAGGGCCAGCTCGAAGGAGGCAAGCCGCTCGCGGTGCCTCCCCACCCCCTTGGTCAGGAAGGCTTTGGTTGCAGCCCTGTTCCCCGACATCGGCGAGTCAGATGAAGATCGGCGCTTCGAACTGCTTGAAGACCTCGCGCATGGCGTCCGAGATCTCTCCGAGCGTGGCGTAGGCCCGCACCGCATCGATGATGGCCGGCATCAGGTTCGCTTCGCCTCGTGCTGTTTCCGTCACCGTTGCCAAGGCCTTGCGCACGGCGGCATCGTCACGTCGCTGCTTCAGCGCAGCCAACCTTTCAAGCTGCTTCTTCTCGATCGATGCGTCGATGCGTAGCATGTCGATCCGGTCTTCTTCTTCGACCTTGAAATCGTTGACGCCGACGATGACCTGATCCTTGGACTCGATAGCCAGCTGGTAGTTGTAGGCCGCCTGCTGGACCTCGCGCTGCTGGAAGCCTTTCTCGATACCGGTGACCGCCCCGCCGAGGTTGTCGATGGTCTCGATGTAATCCAGGGCCCGAGCCTCGATCTCATCGGTGAGCTTCTCCACGTAGTAGGAGCCGGCCATCGGATCGATGGTGTCGCCTGCGCCCGACTCGTGGGCGATCACCTGCTGAGTCCTGAGCGCCGTCGTTACCGCCAGCTCTGTCGGTAGGCACAGGGCTTCGTCGTAACTGTTGGTGTGCAGCGACTGCGTTCCCCCGCACACCGCGGCCAGAGCCTGGATGGAAGTTCGCACCACATTGTTGAGCGGCTGCTGGGCCGTCAGCGACGATCCCGCCGTTTGGCTGTGGAAGCGCACCATCATTGAACGCGGGTTGGTGGCGCCGAACCTTTCCTTCATGATCCGCGCCCACATGCGGCGCGCAGCCCGGAACTTGGCGACTTCCTCGAAGAAGGTGTTGTGCACGTTGAAGAAGAACGCCAACCTGCCGGCGAACTTGTCGACGTCGAGTCCGGCTTTAACGGCCGCATCCACGTAGGCTATGCCGTTCGCGAGCGTGAATGCCACCTCTTGCACCGCGGTGCACCCGGCCTCTCGCATGTGGTAGCCGCTGATCGAGATGGTGTTCCAGCGCGGAACCTTCTCCGCGCAGAACGCGAAGATGTTGGTGGCGATCCTCATCGAAGCCGCAGGGGCGTAGATGTATGTCCCGCGGGCGATGTATTCCTTGAGCACGTCGTTTTGCACGGTCCCGCCGACCTTGTCCCAGGACACGCCCTGCTTCTCCGCCGCCGCGAGATAGAGGGCGAGGAGAATCGCTGCGGTGGCGTTGATCGTCATGGAGGTCGTGACTTGATCCAGAGGGATCTGGTCGAAGAGGGTCTCCATGTCCTCGAGAGAGTCGATGGCGACACCGACCTTGCCGACTTCGCCCACCGAGAGCTCGTGGTCGGAGTCACGGCCCATCTGGGTGGGTAGGTCGAAGGCGACGCTCAGGCCCGTGGTCCCGTGGTCGAGAAGGTAGCGGTAACGCTTGTTGGACTCTTCGGCCGTTCCGAAGCCGGCGTACTGGCGCATGGTCCAGAAGCGGCCTCGGTACATGGTCGGCTGCACGCCACGCGTAAACGGGAACTCGCCGGGAACACCGAGGTTGGCGGGGTAGTCGCCGTCAGCGGGCCCGTAGAGCCTCTCGACGGGTATTCCGGACGTGGTCTCGAACTTCTCGCGGCGCTCACCCCCCTTATCGAGGGCCTTGGAAAGAGTGCCGTCATTCCACTGCTTCAGTATCTCGTCAAAGGTCGCCATCTCACAAAACCTATCTTGGATCGGTAGCTTATCCCAACAACGACAACAGCACGCCGGCGGCCACCGCCGAACCGATTACGCCCGCCACATTGGGCCCCATTGCGTGCATGATGATGAAGTTGGTGGGGTCTTCTTTCTGCGCAGTGGTCATGGCCACGCGCGCAGCCATCGGCACCGCGGAGACCCCGGCCGCACCGATGATCGGGTTTACGGGGTCCTTCGATACCTTGTTCATGATCTTTCCGAAGATCACCCCGGAGGCGGTCGCGACGGAGAAGGCGACCAGGCCGAGCGCGAATATCTTGAGGGAGGCGGGCGTGAGGAATCGGTCGGCGGTAGCTCCAGCGCCTACGCAGAGCCCCAGCACGATCGTGACCGAGTCGATGAACGCCGACTTGGCGGTGTTGGCCAGCCGATCGGTGACGCCGGATTCCTTCAGGAGGTTGCCGAAGAACAGCATGCCTAGAAGCGTCGTTGCCTGCGGTGCCACCAGGGTCGTGGTGAGCATCCCGACCAGCGGGAACAGGATCAGTTCCTGTCGCGAGACCGTGCGGGGAGGATTCATGCGGATCAGGCGTTCCTCCTTGGTCGTCAAGGCGCGCACGATCGGCGGCTGGATGATCGGCACCATCGCCATGTACGCGTACGCCGCCACTGCTACCGCCGGCAGGAGGTGGGGCGCCAGCCGGGCGGTGATGAAGATCGTCGTAGGGCCGTCGGCGCCGCCGATGATTCCGATGGCGCCCGCTTCTTTAGGAAGGAACCCGAGATAGAGGGCCCCCCAGTATGTCGCGAAAATGCCGACCTGCGCGGCTGCGCCCAGAAGGATCAGCCGCGGCTGCGACAACAGCGCTGAGAAGTCCGTCATGGCGCCGACTCCCAGGAAGATCAGCGCCGGGTACACTTCGTGCTTCACGCCGAAGTAGAGGTAGTGGATAACGCCCTCTGTGGTCGGCGAAGCGCCCGACTCCGGAATGTTGCCCATGATCATGCCGAAGCCGATGGGTATGAGGAGCAGGGGCTCGTATCGCTTCGTGATGCCCAGCGTGATCAGCACCAGGCCGACCGCGATCATCCCCACGTTCCAGAAGTATTCCGGATGGTAGAGGTAGTGGCCGAAGCCTGTGGTCGAGAAAAATTGGGCTATGGCGTCGAGCATGCCGGCACTCGCGAATCAGCCTATGACCATCAACAGTTGGCCGTCGGCTACGTCGTTGCCCTCCGAGACGGCAACTTCCTTGACCGTGCCCGAGACCGGGGCCGCGATCTCGTTCTCCATCTTCATGGCCTCGAGCTTGAGCACGATGTCCCCCGCGGATACCTGGTCCCCGACTTTGGCCAGGATGGCCGTGACCACGCCGGGTATGGGTGCGACGATGCTCCCGGAGCCGGCGGGAGCCGCCTGCTGCTGGGGAGCGGGTTTCGGGGCAGGGGCCGCAGCTGCGGCCGGTGCGGCCACGGGAGCCGGCTTCGGCTGCACGGCCGGCGCTCTGGCCGACAGCGGCGCCACGGCAAAGCTCTCACCTTCCACCGTGACTGTTGCTCCGCCGCTGGCGTCGTCGACGACCTCGACGGTGTACTCTTTGTCGTTAGCTTTTACTTTATAGGTTGCCATCGGAGATCCCGTTCAGTCGACTTTGCGGCTCAGTTGGCTCGCCCTTCCCGCCATCAACCAGGCCGAGGGTGGTTCGGGAGAGCGCACTTGGATGCGGAACCGTTTGTGCGTGCAGAAGGCGGCCACGGCGATTCTCTCCAGAGAAGCCGTGTCGTCGCCGGTCGTAGTTGTAAGGGGCTCTTGATCGGGGGCCCCGGGTGCGGCCGCCTCGGACGGCTCCGAGTGGGTTATGCCGACCAGCCTCTCGACCACGAAGAGGACGGCGACGAGAAAGACAAGCGCGACGAAGACCGTCCCGATGCCGATCGCCGTAATCATCGGCCCATTGGCTGCAACCGCGTCCAACGTTAGAGTCCCGCAGGCCTACAGAGGCATGTTCCCATGCTTCTTCGGAGGGTTCGTGTCCTGCTTGTTCGCCAGCATCGCCAGCCCCTGAGCTATACGCACGCGGGTATCGGCCGGCATGATCACTTCGTCGACGAAACCCAGCTCTGCGGCCTGGAACGGGGAGGCGAAGTGCTTGCGGTAGTCATCGACGAGCTCCTCCCGATGCTTCTCCGGGTCCTCTGCGGCCTTGAGCTCTTTCCTGTACAGAATGTTGACGGCACCGGCCGCACCCATGACCGCGATCTCCGCCGACGGGTAGGCAAGGTTTAGATCGGCACGGCAATGCTTGGCACCCATGACGCAGTACGCGCCGCCGTAGGCCTTACGCGTGATGACCGTGATCTTGGGGACGGTGGCTTCGGCGTAGGCGTACACGATCTTGGCTCCGTGACGTATGATTCCACCCCATTCTTGGTGAGTGCCGGGTAGGAAGCCGGGAACGTCCTCGAACGTTATGACGGGGAGGTTGAAGCAGTCGCAGAACCTCACGAAGCGCGCGATCTTGTCGGAGCAGTCGATGTCCAGGCAGCCGGCGACGACGTTGGGCTGGTTGGCGACGATGCCCACCGACCGTCCGGCGATGCGGGCGAAACCAACCACCGCATTGCGTGCCCAGTGCTCTTGGACCTCCATGAAGCTGTCACGATCGACGGCCGAGTTGATGATGGTCCTGATGTCGTAGGGCTTGTTGGGGTCCTCCGGGACGATGTCGTTGAGCTCGGGCGTGAGGCGGTCGGCCGGGTCGCCGTTGTCGATGACCGGGGGCTCGTCGACATTGTTCGACGGCAGGTAGGACAGCAGACGGCGAATGTTGGCGATGCATGCGCCGTCGTCGGGGCTGATGAAGTGGGCCACCCCCGTCTTGGAGTTGTGGGTCATCGCACCGCCGAGATCTTCTTGGGTGACTTCCTCGCGGGTCACCGACTTGATGACCTCGGGGCCGGTGATGAACATGTAGCTGGTGCTGTCGACCATGAAGATGAAATCGGTCAGCGCCGGTGAGTACACGGCCCCTCCCGCGCAGGGTCCGAGTATTCCTGAGATCTGGGGGATCACGCCGGACGCCAGCGTGTTCATGCAGAAGATGTCGGAGTAGCCGCCCAGCGCTTCGACTCCTTCCTGGATGCGCGCTCCTCCGGAATCGTTGAGGCCTACGCAGGGCGCCCCTGCCTTCATGGCCATGCCCATGACCTTGCAGATTTTTTCGGCGACGGTGTGGCTGAGGCTGCCGCCCAGGACGGTAAAGTCCTGCGCGAATGCGAATACGGTCCGCCCGTCGACGGTCCCGAATCCGCTTACCAGGGCGTCACCGGCTACGCGCTGCTTGTCCATGCCGAACTCCGTGCAGCGGTGGACTCTGAACTTGTCGAGTTCCACGAAGCTGCCCGGGTCGAACAGGAGGTCGATGCGCTCGCGTGCGGTCAGCACGCCGCGCTCGTGGCGCTTGTCGATCTTCTCTTGGCCGCCCCCGATCTCTGCCTCGGTATTGCGGCGCCGAATACTTTCTATGGTGTCGCTCAGTGCCATGTCTCTCTCGAGTAACAGTGTCGACGAAGGAGTCGTCGGTGCGGTGCCTGCCGCCGGAGGTCTCCTGGCCCCGGTGACTCTCCCTCAGCGGCAGCCGAATCCCGGTCAACTATCGGTAAAGCGGGGAAAAAACAAGGAACCTGGCGGGCGCTCGGGGGGCTATGGGGCGGGCGGCGCGGCCTCGCCGTCGCCCGCTTCCGGGAGCCGGACGCTCTGCCCGGCCTCGATCCCGTGGCGTTCGCAGAAGCCCGCGTTCACCTCGAGAACGAACATGGCCGGCGCCCCCGACGGGATGCGCTCGGTGGAGTAAGGCTTGGTTCCTGCGGCGATGGACACGATGCGACGGTCGGCCCCGATGAAGACTATGTCGAGCGGCAGGGGCGTGTTCTTCATCCAGAAGGAGCGGGGTGCCTCGTCGGGGAAAATGAAGAGCATCCCGGCGTCGCGAGCCATCTCGTCCCTCCACATCAGGCCTCTGGCTCGGTCCTGAGGAGTGCTCACGACCTCGACGCTCACGCGTACCTCGCCGATCGCGGTTTCTATGATGACGGCGGGACCTGTCGCCGGTCTGCATGACGACGCAAGCAGCGTCGCCCCCAAGAGCAGTGCCGAGACCGCCTTCGACGCATAAGAAACCATCGCGGCGAACGTTAGTTGTGTTTACGCCGCGATTGCAAGCAGTCAGGCCCCGAGATTTAATCGTAGTTTACGCCGTCCGGGCCGGGGGTGTCCGGAGGTGGGGCCGCAAGGAGGACGAACTTGAGCGTAATCGTATGGACTTTGGCGTTCGTGGCGCTGTTGGGCTTGTTCGGATGGCAGGTCTACCGACGCTTCAGACTCTTTACGCAACTGCCGGCCGCCGCCCGTTTCGACAACATCCCCCAACGGGTCAAGACCACCCTCGTCTACGCCATAGGCCAGCTCAAATTCCTGCGTGGGGAGCAGCCGGCGGGCATCATCCACGCTCTGGTGTTCTGGGGCTTCCTGGTGCTGGGCGGCCAAGTAGTGACGATGTTCGCGCGTGGCTGGTTCCCCGAGTTCCATTTGCCTCTGATCGGCAGCGGGGGGCTGCTTGCGCCGGTCTACATGATCTCCCGCGATCTTCTCGAAGCGGTCGTATTCGTATGCGCTCTCCTGCTGATTGCGCGTTGGCTGTTCATACACCCCCAGCGCTTGATGGGCTTCAAGCCGGCAGAAGAGAAGCTCGCAGGGCACTCGCACTGGGAAGCCATACTGATTCTCGTATTCATCGCCACCATCACCTCGAGCGGCTTGATCTATGACGGTGGCAGGCTCGTGTTCATGGCGGGCGACCCGCACGTCGAGGCGGACCGGGCCTTCGAGCCGGTGGCGGCGATCGTGGGCGGGGTGCTTGCGGGCTTCGGAGCCGACACGGCACGTGCTGCCAGTGACGTCGCATGGTGGGCTCACAATCTCGTCGTTCTCGTGTTCTTGAATCTTCTGCCGCTGTCCAAGCACTTCCACGTCGTGACCGCCATCCCCAACGTGTTCTTCGGCAAGACCGAGCCTTACGGGCGTTTGTCCAAGCAGGATCTGGAGAACAGCGAGATCTTCGGCACCTCTCAGATGCGCCACTTCGACTGGAAGCAGGTGCTCGACATGTACTCGTGCACCGAGTGCGGCCGTTGCTCCAGCCAGTGCCCGGCCACGGCGACCGGCAAGCCTCTGGCGCCACGCCAGATGCTGCTCGACCTGCGCGACTATCTCTACGCTCACCCCGAGTCGGTACTGGACGAGAACTCTCAGGAGAACATCGTCGGCGAGCTCACGGGTGTTACCGACGAGGTCATCTGGTCCTGCAACACCTGTCGGGCCTGCGAAGACGCCTGTCCCGTTCACATCGAGTACGTCGACAAGATCGTCGACATCCGCCGCCACCTCGTTCAGGAGGAAGCCAGGTTCCCGACCGAGGTCACACGGGTCTTCAAGGGAATGGAAACCCAGGGCAATCCCTGGGGCATCGGCGCCGACAAGCGCGCCGACTGGGCCGAGGGGCTCGACATCCCGCTGCTGTCGGAGAATCCCGACGCCGAGTATCTGTTCTTCGTCGGTTGCGCCGGCTCCTTCGACGACCGCGCCAAGAAGATCACTCAGGCGGTTGCGCGCATCCTCAAGGCTGCCGGCCTGAGCTATGCGATCCTCGGCCGTGACGAGCCCTGCAACGGTGACACGGCCAGGCGTCTGGGCAACGAGTACCTCTATCAGACCATGGCGCAGATGGCCGTGGAGGTTTTCGCCGGCTACAACGTCAAGAAGGTCATCACCAACTGCCCGCACTGCTTCAACACCATCAAGAACGAGTTCCCGCAGTTCGGTGGTGAGTACGAGACGGTTCACGCTGCGACCCTGGTCGCCGACCTGATCAAGCAGGGCAAGGTGCGCGTGGGCAAAGACATCGACGAGAGCATCGTCTTCCACGACTCCTGCTATCTGGGCCGCTACAACGAGGTCTACGACGCGCCCAGAGAGATCCTCAAGTCCATCCCCGGCGCCCGCGTCAGTGAGAGCGAGCGCAGCCGCAACACCGGCATGTGCTGTGGCGCCGGAGGAGGGCGCATGTGGATCGACGAGGAACCGTCCCAGCGCGTCAACACGCTGCGTGTCGATCAGCTTCTCGAGACCAACGCCGGAACCATCGCTTCGGCATGTCCGTACTGCATGACCATGCTCAGTGACGGCGTGAAGGAAAAAGGTCTCGAAGAGCAGGTCAAGACGCGTGACGTGATGGAACTGGTCGCCGACTCCATCGCCGACTAGGGCCGGTCAGGCCCAGTCAGCGCCACGAATGCCGGATTCGAAAAAGGGCTTGCGGTTGAGCTAATATGTGCTAGCGTGTACACATGTCCACGATTGATGCTCTTGCCAAGGCCCGCTTTTCCGACGGCCGCCTGGAGGCCGCCGAGCGTATAAGGGCCTTCTTCGACGGCGCTTTGTTCCAGGCCCTGTCCGACCCCGCCAGGCGTGAGATCGTGATGCTTCTGGGCGTGGAGGGGGAGCTCAAGGCCGGGGAGATCGCCGAGCGCTTCGATCTCGACCGCACGACCGTATCACGGCATCTAGCGCTGCTGTGCCAGGCCGGGCTTCTGAGAATGAGAAAGTCAGGGCGGGCCCGCTTGTTCAGCGTGGAGATCGACAGGATCATCGGCCAACTCGAAGGTTTGGTGGGCACGCTCAACCGGCACTGTAGAGATGGATGCTCATAGGGAGAAGCAGAGATGAGTGAAACGAAAGTCACCAGCGGGAACGCAGACTCGGTAAGAGAAGTGGTTCGCAAGGGGTACGCCGGCGTGGTCGCCGCCAACGAGGGGTGCTGCAGCGTCGGCTCCTACGGCGAGCATGCCGAGACCATCGGTTACTCGACGGATCAGCACGAGAGCGTCGGTGAGGGTGCCAACCTCGGCTTGGGTTGCGGCAACCCTCTGGCCTATGCGGTCCTCGAGGCGGGCGAGACGGTGCTCGACCTGGGCTCGGGCGCAGGGTTCGACGCATTTATAGCGGCTTCCGAAGTCGGTGAGTCGGGCCGTGTGATCGGCGTCGACATGACCGACGCGATGCTCGAGAAGGCGCGCGCGAACGCCGACAAGAACGGATCCACCAATGTGGAGTTCCGCCGGGGCCTCATCGAGGAGTTGCCGGTGGAGTCGGACTCGGTCGACGTGGTGACCTCCAACTGTGTCATCAACCTCTCCCCGGAGAAGCCGCGCGTGTTTCGCGAGGCCTTCAGGGTGCTCAGGCCGGGCGGCCGTCTCGTGGTCTCAGACATCGTGCTGACCGCACCCCTACCGGAAGTCGTTACCAGCAACATCGGGGCCTACGTCGCCTGCGTTGCGGGAGCGTCCTTGCGCGACGACTACATAGCTGCCGTTCGCGATGCCGGCTTCACCGACATCGAGATCAAAGCCGAGACTCCTGCAGCCGACGCGCTGGTGGGGGCGGGTGTGGACGATCCTATCGTGGGCGCCATCGCCTCCCAGTTCAGCACAGAGGAGATCGAGCGCATGGCGGGCTCGGTGGTCAGCTTGAAGCTGGCGGCGCGTAAACCCGGAGCCTGATGGACAAGCAGCCGGCGCTGGTTGCCCAGGCCGGCTGCCCTACACGGAATGCCCGAGACGCGCTAGTCCAAAGATTTGACCTTCTCGGTCAGAGCCGGGACCGCCTCGAAGAGGTCGGCGACCAAGCCGTAGTCGGAAACGCTGAAGATCGGCGCTTCCTCGTCCTTGTTGATTGCCACGATCACCTTGGAGTCCTTCATGCCGGCCAGGTGCTGGATGGCGCCTGAGATGCCCACCGCGATGTAGAGCGCGGGGGCGACCACCTTGCCCGTTTGCCCGACCTGAAGGTCGTTGGGCACGTAGCCGGCATCGACGGCTGCACGGCTGGCTCCCATGGCCGCGCCGAGGCTGTCGACGAGAGGCTCCAACACTGTCGTGAAGTTCTCAGCGTTCTTGAGCCCTCTGCCGCCGGAAACCACGCGGTCGGCTTCGGTCAGCACGGGCCGGTCGGACTTGGTCTCTTCGATCGAGACGAATTCCATCTTGTTGGCCGGCGCCGTCACGCTGACGCTCACCGCTTCGACGGGAGAGGCGCCGTCTTCGGGCGCCGGTTCGAACGCAGTGGTGCGCACGGACAATATCTTCTTGTCGCCTTGCAGCTCGACGGTAGCGAACACGTTGCCCGCGTACATCGGCCGCACGAAGCTGCCGTCGTCGTTGATCTGAGTGATGTCGCTGGCGATGGCCGCGTCCATGGCCGCCGCGAGCCTGGGCGCGAGATCCTTGCCCTTGGCCGTTGCAGCAAAAACCACCATGCTGGCGCCGACCGCATTGGCGACCTCGGCGAGGGTCTGGGTCGTGACATCGGCAAGGGCGTGATCCAGCGCCGCGTCCTCGACGGTTACGACCTTGGAAGCGCCGAGCTTGGCCGCTTCCGCCGCGACCGCACCGGCGTCGGAACCGAGCACGGCGAGGATGGTATCGCCGCCTTCCTTGGCCGCCGCCTGCTTGGCCGCGCTTACGGCAACCGCCGTGGCCTTGGGGACAGCCCCGTGTGCATGCTCTCCGTAAATCAGAACGTTACCCACTTTCGCTATCCTCCCTAGAGAACCTTGGCTTCGTTGCGCAGAGCGTCCACGAGTTCATCGACAGACTCCACGGTGCGTCCCGCCTGCCTCTCGGGCGGCGGGCTCATCGACTTGATGACGATACGCGGTGCCATGTCGACGCCGAGACTCGAAGCCTCTATTTCTTCCAACGGCTTCTTACGCGCCTTCATGATCCCCGGCAGGGATGCGTAGCGCGGCTCGTTGAGTCTAAGGTCGGCCGTGATTACGGCGGGAAGCGGAATGCGATCCGATTCCAGGCCGCCGTCGACCTCGCGGACCACGTCAGCCGAGGAAGCATCGTCGGAGAGCTTCAGCTCGGAGATGAAGGTGGCCTGAGGCCATCCGAGCAGTTGTGCGAGCATCTGTCCGACTTCGTTGGAATCGTCGTCGATCGCCTGTTTGCCCAACAGCAGCAGGCCGGGCTCTTCCTTCTCGACGATCGTTTGAAGGAGCTTGGCTACCGCCGTCGGGTCCGTGCTGTCGGCGGTGACCAGGATGGCGCGGTCGGCTCCCATGGCCAGACCGGTGCGAAGCTGTTCCTGGGAATCCGAGCCGCCGATGGAGACGAGTACGACCTCCACGTCGGAACCTGCTTCCTTGATCTTCAGAGCCTCTTCGATGGCGATCTCGCAGAAAGGATTGACCACCCATTTGATGCCAGCCTCGACGATCCCGTTTCCTTCAGGATTGACCTTGATGGTGGTCTCGGGATCGGGGACGCGCTTTATGGCAACCAGGATCTTCACGCTCTCTATCCTCCTTATTCTTGTTCGGGTTTCCGGACGGCTCTGTCGCTAAAGCTGGGGCCAAAGCCGCGTCTGGGCGGGCTTACAAAGGCGGTTCAGCTACCATGCGGCGCGTTATAACTCAAATTGCTGAGGCCGTAGGCCTTTGAATGCGGCGCCTCAGAGGGACCTGCCGGCGGGTGGCAAGTTCAGCGTGGACGCGGCTTCCAGCAGAGACGGGATCAGCGTCGCTTCGATGGCGGCGGCGGGCATACGCTCGGAGGGGCCGGCTACACAAAGCGCCGCTTTCACCCCGCCGGGGCCGTCCTTTACCGGTGCGGCCAGGCACACACAGCCGGGGTCGTACATTCCCGAGTCCACGAAGTAACCGTTACGTCTCACGCCCTCGAGTAGCCCGGAGAGGGCGACTGGATCCTGGCCGGACGGAACCGGTGTCTGTTCGTTGCTCAGCAGCACGATGCCGGCGGCCGAGCGGGTCAGCGGAAGTAGCGCACCGATCTCGAGTCTGTAGGCAACGCTACGGTCGGCTGCGGTGCCGGCGACGGTCACGGCATGATCCGAAGAGCGAACCGCCAGGAACACCGTCTCGTGGAGCAAGGAACTCAGAGCTCGAGTCACGGGTGCCGCCGCCTCGAGCAGGGGGTCCCCCGACAGGTAGGCGCGTGCAATCGACAGACAGCCGGGAGCGAGCCGGTAATCGCCGTCGGCTTGGACCTGCTGCACGTAACCGAGCTCCTCGAGTGTGGCCAGAAGCCGGAACGCCTTGTTCTTTTGAAGCCCGGTGCGTCGTGCGATCTCGCTCACGCCGACCGGAGATGATGGGGCCAAGGCTTCCAGGACGGCGAACGCGTCGGCCACCGCCTGCACCCTGTATCTCGCCCTGGAGCCGTCGGTCACGATGGCCGTTGTATGACGGGGGCGGCTACGGTCAAGGCTTGCCATGCATCCGTCATCCAGCCAGGAATAAACACGGGAGGACAGTGCGGAGATGGCCAAGATCTTGTTGTTCGGGCAGGCGAAGTTCGGGGCGAGCGTACTACAACGTCTGCTCGAGGCGGGCCACGAGGTGACGGCGGCTTCGATGCCGCCCGACAAGGAGGGAAGGCCCCTAGATCCTCTCAAGTCCGCGGCACTGGAAGCGGGGGTGCGGACCGTGCAGCGCAAGTCCTACAAGCCGCCCGAGGCTTTCGACGAGTTGGCTCCGGATCAGGCGGACCTGGGCGTGTTGGCCTTCGTTACCCAGATCATCCCGCTGTCGATCGTGGATGCACCGGCCCAAGCATCCATCTGCTTTCACCCCTCGCTGCTGCCTGCCTACAGAGGCGGCTCTGCGATCGCGTGGCAACTGATCAAGGGAGAGACGCGGGGAGGGGTCACCCTTTTCCGGCCGGACGAAGGCATCGACACCGGGCCTATCTATGTTCGACGCGAGATACGCATCGGCCCGGACGAGTCGGCGGGATCTTATTACTACGGATCGGTTTTCGACATCGCGGTCGACGCGACGATGGAAGCGGTCGACGCCGCCCTAGGCGGCCGTGTCCCCGTGCCTCAGGAAGAGGCCGGCGCGAGTTACGATCCTCTCTGCACCGACGAGCACGCGTCGGTCGATTGGGCTGCGCCCGCGGAGACGGTTCACAACCTCGTTCGCGGTTGCGACCCCTCGCCCGGAGCGTACACCGTGCATGGGAACCATACGCTGAGGCTCTACGGGTCGAAGCGCCCGTCCGGCGCGGCCACGGCCGAGCCCGGTACTGTGGTTTCGGTTTCCGATCGAGGGCTGGAGGTTGCTGCCGGCGACGGCACCGTCGCGTTCGCGAAGCTGGCCGCTCGATCGCAGTCAGGAGAGAAGACCGCCAAGGGCCCGGCGGCCGAGGTGGCGCAGAGCCTTTCTATCAGCGAAGGCGTCCGCTTAGGCGTCTAGCTTCTCGAGGACCAGTAGAACCTGGCCGGGCGTCACCATGGCGCCGGCCTCGACGCGGACCTCGACCACTCGTGCATCGGCCGTCGCTTTGACGGTGGTTTCCATCTTCATCGCCTCCATCAGCACGACGGGTGTGCCGGCCTCTACGGTATCGCCGACAGAGACCAGTACGTCGAGCACCTTTCCCGGCATCGGTGAGGAGACTTCCGGCGAGAAGTGCCCGATGCCGCCGTCGGCATCGTCGGCGTCCTCTTCGGGGCTGAATTCGAAGCAACGGCCGCCCACCGCTACGTGCAAATGTCCGTGAAGCGCCGCGTACACGGCTCTCTCAGTGCGCCCGCCCGTCCGGAAGGTCAGATGTCCGTCCGCAATGTCGAAGCCTTCTATCGCGATTTCCTCGCCGTCCACGGCAACGACGAGGCCGTCGCCTTGTTGGGTCACGGCGAGAGACACGGGCCGGCCGTTGATCTTGTAAGTGCCGGTCATTCTTCCCCGTCCTTTCGTCCCAGCCGCCAAGCGCCGAGTCGTGACCAGGGGTCGTACGCGCTGTCGCTCACGGTTTGTCCGCCGCCGACCGCTCTCGGGGTCCCGGCGCCTCGGCCACGGTCGAAGAGGATGGCCGCCGCTATGGCGGCGATGCGGCCGGCCCGGGCGTCGTCAGGCTCCCAGCCGCCGAAGTGTTCCGCGACGGTCAGTGTGGACACGTCACCGCGCCCGAAGCTTTCGTGTTCGAGCACGTCGATGAGAAAGGGAAGGTTCGTGGTGATGCCGATCAATGAGAACTCGGCCAGCGCCGATACCATCCGAGCCAGCGCCATCGGCCGGTCGGGTCCCCACGAGACGATCTTGGCGAGCATGGGATCGTACTGGACCGGTATCTCGAGGCCGTCACGCAGAGCGCTGTCGACACGTATCCCCGGTCCCACCGGGTGCTCGACCTTGACCACCGCGCCGCTTGTGGGCAGGAAGTCGTTGGCCGGGTCTTCTGCATAGATACGGCACTCGATCGAATGGCCTCGCGGCGACGGGAGCGGATCGGGTAGAGCTTCTCCTGCCGCGACATCGATCTGCCACTTCACGAGATCGGTGGAGGTCACCATCTCCGTTACCGCGTGCTCCACCTGAAGGCGGGTGTTCATCTCCAGGAAGTAAAAGTTTTCCTCAGGATCGACGATGAATTCCACAGTGCCGGCGCCGACGTAACCGAGTGCGCTCGCCAGTTCGACGGCGGCCTCGTGCATGCGGCCGCGAACGGATTCAGTGACACTGCAGCAGGGGGACTCTTCGATGATTTTTTGATGGCGTCGCTGTATGGAGCATTCCCTGTCGCCCAGATGCACGACCCTGCCCGTCGAGTCGCCGAACACCTGAACTTCGACGTGGCGGGGCCTCTCTATGAACTTCTCCAGGTAGACACGGCCGTCGGCGAACGCCGATTCCGCCTCTCGCGTCGCCGATGCTATCGACGACGCGAGCTCTTCGGCCGATGCGACTATGCGCATTCCTTTTCCGCCACCGCCCGCCGCCGCTTTGATCAGGACGGGATAGCCGAGCTTGTCGGCCGCTTTGGCGCTCTTGCCGTTCCCATCGATGGTCTCGGCCGGGATTACCGGCACCTTCGCATCGAACGCCAGCTTCCTGGAGCGGATCTTGTCGCCCATGACCTCGATGCATTCAGAGGAGGGGCCGATGAAGGTGAGCCCGGCATCGCCTACACGCTTTGCGAACGCGGCGTTCTCGGCCAGGAAGCCGTAGCCGGGGTGGACGGCGTCGGCCGTCGTCGAGGCGGCCGCAGCGAGCAGCTTGTCGACGTCCAGGTAGCTTTCGGATGCGTCGAGCCCACCGAGGGCCACGGCATGGTCGGCAAGATGAACGTGCTCGGCGAGGCGGTCGGCATCGGAGTACACCGCGACGGTTTCGATCCCCATGGCGCGCGCCGTGCGGATTATCCGGCAGGCGATCTCGGACCGATTGGCGACGAGCAGGCGTTGAATGGGCCGCGTGCCGCCCATCGTTACATTCTGAACACGCCGAAGCGCGTGGGCTCCGCTGCTTTGTTGAAGGATGCGTGGAGACTGAGTGCCAGCACGCTGCGTGTGTCGAGGGGATCGATCACGCCGTCGTCCCATAGCCGGGCAGTGCTGTAGTAGGGGCTGCCTTCCCGCTCGTATTTATCCAGTGTGGGACGTTTGAAAGCTTCTATCTCTGCCTCGGACATTGTGCCGCCTTGCTTGGCCAGCTGCGCCTCTTTCACCGTCAGAAGAACGGATGCCGCCTGTTCGCCGCCCATCACCGATATCCGCGAGTTCGGCCACATGAACAGGAGGCGTGGGCTGTACGCGCGACCGCACATGCCGTAATTGCCGGCTCCGTTGGAGGCGCCGATCATGACGGTGAACTTGGGCACCCGGCTGTTGGCGACCGCGGTGACCATCTTGGCCCCGTCCTTGGCAATGCCGCCGGCCTCGTAGTCGCGCCCGACCATGAAGCCGGTGATGTTCTGCAGAAATATCAGGGGGATACGGCGCTGCGAGCAAAGCTCGATGAAGTGCGTCGCCTTGAGCGCGGATTCGGAGAACAACACGCCGTTGTTTGCCACTATGCCGACGGGTACGCCGTGAATGCGTGCGAATCCGGTGACTATCGTCGTAGCGTAGCGGGATTTGAACTCGGCCATGCGGCTGCCGTCGACGAGGCGGGCGATGACCTCGCGCACGTCGTAGGGCGTGCGATTGTCGGCCGGCACGATTCCGTAGATCTCTTCGGGGTCGTAGTAGGGATCCTCGGGTTCGTCGATCGGAAGAGTGGGTGGTGGTGAGGCCGGCAGGTTTTCGAAGATTTGTCGGGCGATGCGAATGGCGTCCTTGTCGTCGCTCGCGAGGTGATCCGACACTCCCGACTTCGAGGTGTGGACTTCTCCGCCTCCCAGCTCTTCGGCCGTGACCTCTTCGCCGGTGGCGGCTTTCACCAGTGGGGGTCCGCCCAGAAATATCGTTCCCTGATTGGCGACGATGACGGTCTCGTCGCACATGGCGGGCACGTAGGCTCCACCTGCCGTGCACGATCCCATGACCACGGCTACCTGCGGTATGTCGGCCGCCGACATGTTCGCCTGGTTGTAGAAGATCCTCCCGAAGTGTTCGCGATCGGGAAACACTTCGTCCTGCATCGGCAGGAAAGCGCCGCCCGAGTCGACCAGGTAGACGCAGGGAAGTTCGTTTTCCATCGCGATCTCTTGGGCACGCAGATGTTTCTTGACCGTGAGGGGGAAGTAGGTGCCGCCTTTGACGGTTGCGTCGTTGGCGATGATGACGGCGCGTCTGCCCTGGATACAGCCGATACCGGTGACGATGCCGGCACTGGGGGCCTCGTCGTCGTAGAGGCCGTCGGCGGCCAGAGCCGAAAGCTCGAGGAACGGCGTATTCTTGTCGACGAGGGCGTCGATCCTGTCCCTGGCCAGCAGTTTTCCTCGGCTGACGTGCAGTTCCCTAGCCTTGTCCGGCCCTCCGGTTCTGGCGGCCTCGAGCTTGTCCTGGAGCTCGCCGGCCAAGGTCCTCATGCGCTGCTCGTTGGCTTTGAACTCGGGATCGGAAGGCTTGATCTGGCTGACGATCCTTCTCATATGCTCGTGATGGTCGCCACGTCTATTTGGCGGCGCAGATCTCCTCGAGAATCGATATCAAATCCTCGCTGCGGCGGAACAGCAGAGTCTGCCAACCCAACTGCTTGGCTGCCTTGAGATTCTGGCCGATGTCATCGACGAAGAAGATGTCGGCGTGTTCCACACCGAGTTTCTCCCTAGTGATTTCATAGATCTCCGGTTCCGGCTTTCTTGCGCCGACCGCACTGGAATCCACGATCACGTCGAAGAGCCCCTCGATATCCAGAATCTCGTTCCAACCGCTTCTCCACTCGACCACGTTGTTGGTCAGTAGGGCGGTCGTGACGACGCCTTTCACCTTCCCCACCCATTCGACCAGCTCGTCTCTGACCCTTTCACGCTGCGACATGGGAGTGCGGTCTCCCATGAATTGGGAGGCCAGTTCGAGATCCACCGATCCGCCGGCCTTGCTTATCTCGTCGGCCAGATGGGCGATGAAGCTTTCCAGGGAGATCTCGCCGCGCTCCAGCGCGGACCAGGGGCCGGCGTTGCCGAAGATGGCGAGTCGAAGCTCTTCCCAGGCTGCGCCGTCGAGTCCCACTCTGGCCCCGAAAGCGGCAACGTCACTGGGGCCGCCCTCGAGCAGAACCCCGCCCATGTCGAAGACGGCGGCCTGCACGCGTGAGGCGTCGATGGGTGGGTGCTCGCGAGCGGGCATTCCGGCGATACTCACAGAAAACCGGCAGTCTTGCCAGCCTCCCTGACCGATGCCGGCCGGCTCAGTGACGCAGCGGCGACGAGCGCTCGATGATGTCGGACAACGGCAACCCGGAGGGGAGAGTGCCGAGGGCGAGGCTGCGTGTTTCTCCGATACGGGTTGCGCAGTACGCGTCGGCCACGGGCCCAGGCGCATGACGAACCAACAACGAGGCCTGAAGGCACACGGCCATGCGCTCGACGAGCCTTCGCGTCTGCGTTTCATCCGGAGCGCGGCCCAGCTCGTCGCGGAGGTCCGTGCAAAGGGAGTCGAGGTGACGGTTGCCGCCGTGGGCGGTGTCGACCTCGTCGAGAAACGCGGGGACACATTCCGGCTCACGCGCCATCGCTCTCATGACGTCGAGGCAGATCACGTTGCCCGAACCTTCCCAGATCGCGTTGACCGGGGCTTCGCGGTAGAGGCGCGGCATGATCGACTCCTCCACGTAGCCGTTGCCGCCCAGGCACTCCATGGCTTCGTAGGTTACCTGCGGCGTACGCTTGCACACCCAGTACTTGGCCACGGCGGTCGCGAGGCGGGCGAATGCGCGTTGCTGTTCGTCACCGTGTGAGTCGTCGAAGGCACGCGCCAGGCGTGAGAAGGTTGCCACCGCCGCCTCCGTCTCCAGGCACAAGTCCGCCAACACGTTCTGCATCAGCGGCTGCTCGAGCAGCCGCCGGCCGAAGGCGGCACGGTAGTAGGAGTGATTGACGGCCTGGGCCGTGGCCTGCCGCATCAGGCCGGCGCTGCCGCTGACGCAGTCCAGCCGGGTGTGCTGCACCATGTCTATGATGGTGCGCACGCCGCGGCCTTCTTCACCGATCATGCGCGCGAAGGTGCCCTGGTACTCGATTTCGGCCGACGCATTGGAGCGGTTGCCGAGCTTGTCCTTGAGCCGTTGGATGCGAAAAGGATTGCGTGTTCCGTCGGGCTTCCAGCGCGGTACGAGAAAGCACGACAGCCCCGCCTCGGTATGGGCGAGGGTGAGAAAAGCATCGCACATCGGCGCCGAGCAGAACCATTTGTGTCCCGTCAACTCGTAGGCGGCGCCGGGCCCGCCCGAGTCGATCGCCGACGCACGTGTGGTATTCGAGCGGACATCGCTTCCGCCTTGCTTCTCGGTCATGGCCATGCCGATGAGCACGGCCGCCTTCTGTTCGGCGGGCACCATGCGCGGGTCGTAACTCGTTCCGAGCAGAGGTCTTTCCCACTCGGCCATCACCTCGGGCTGCTGGCGAAGCGGCGGTACGCAGGCGAAGGTCATGGTGATGGGACAGCAGGACCCGGACTCGATCTGAGAGAGCATGTAGTGCTTGGCCGACCGAGCCACATTGGCGCCACGCTTGTTGCCGCGCCACGGCAAATTGTGGGTTTCGTGGGCGAGCGCCAGCCGCATCACGTTGTGCCAGGCCGGGTGGAACTCGACCTCGTCGATGCGATGGCCGTAAGCATCATGAGTACGCAGCTGCGGCGTATGGACGTTGGCGAGGCGTCCCCATTCGATGGTCTCGTCGCGACCCAGACAGGCGCCGAAATCCGACACCGAAGGCTCGGCCCAGGCTGCGGACTCGCGGTGAAGCGCTTCGCGCAGAGCGTTGTCGGACTCGTAGAGGTTGTAGTCGACCAGCGGTGAGGCCTGATTTACGACTTCGTGTGTGGCCACTTGCTTACCTCCGATGGCGGCCGGCCATCCTAGACCCCCGTCGGGATGCTCACAACAGCGGTGCAATGGCGCGCTCGACCAGCCAGACGGCACCCGCGCCCATGACCAGCCAGGACAAGGTCGAACGCACGCGCCGCTCGCCGAGCCGCTTCATGAGCACGCGAAGAACGGGCACGGCGACAAGGACTACCAGCAGTTGTCCGCTCTCCACGCCGAGGTTGAAGCCCAGCAGGGGCACGAGCACTTGGCCCTCTACGAGGCCGGCTTCAGAGAGTACTCCGGCAAAGCCGAACCCGTGTACCAGCCCGAACACGAAGGTGATCAGCCAACGGTGGTCGGCACGGTCGCGAAGGACGTTTTCGGCGGCTACGTAGATGATGCTTGCGGCTATCATCGCCTCGACGGGCCGGGGAGGAAGCGTGAAGACCCCGAGAGACGCGAGTGCCAGGGTTATGCTGTGCGCGACCGTGAACGCGGTAACGATTCCCGCCAGCCGGGCGATACTCCCACCGACCAGCAGCACCGCCAGCAAGAACAGAAGATGGTCATAGCCTTCGAGGATGTGTGACACGCCCAGTACGAAGAAACTCCCGAACTGTCCGCCGTCGCTGTGTGCCGCCGATTCCCCGACGCTCAACCGCGAGTCGCCGGCCGAGAACACGTAGCTCACGCGTTGCTCGTCCAGGGCGATGGTGACGATGTTGCGGTACTGGGGAATGGTTGCGTCGAAGGGGTGAAACTCGACGTGCAAAGGGGGAACGTACTCGGCGCACTCATAGCCGAGTACGACGGTCAGATCGTCGTTGCCGTCCGGGCCTATGATGTCGTCTATCTGCGGACGGCAGAGTTGTGAGCCGGCCGCTACGGTTATCGACTCGAAGAGCCAGGCGCGGATCTCGGGCTCCTTGGTGATGATGTCCCGGCGGTCGAGACGGTCGCCTTCCTTTCCTCCCGGGATCAGATGGGCTGCGAACTTGATCGTGTAAGAGATATGCCGCCCGCTGGCTTGGATCTCCGAGTAGCTCAGGTCACCCAGGTGCGCGTGAGCGGCCGAAGTCCCGAAAAGCAGGCATGCGATCAGCCATGCCCGCGCCATTAATAGCCTCGGCGCGCTAAGCATACGCCGGCCTGCTAACCCCGGATCCATAGCGGCATGCTAGCGGGCGAACGAGAGTCGACACAAGGCCGTCTAGAGAATCTGCGGCTCGAGGGGCGGCGTCCGGCTCATTCAGGTGAGTCGGCGTCCCAGCTCGTCTCGACGAAGTGGGTGAACACGCGATCGTTGGCCCGCTCCACGTCGAGGAACTCGGATGTGGTCATGTCGCCGAAGAGGTCGGAACCCGTCGCCGAAGGCGCGACACGCTTCAACAGCTGTTTGCCGGCGACACGTAGGCGCGTGACCGTATGCGTGACCAGCAACGAGGTGAGATCGCAATGGATCTTGGCCTTTTCGATGCCGCGGCGATTGAGCAGTTGCACGGTTCTCGTCACCGCGCTGTCGAGCGCGTAGAGCTGGATGGCGAAATCGAAAAACTGGCTCAGGAAGCCGGCGTCGATGTTGCGGGCTTCTTCGGCGGCGTCTTCTACCAGGGCGAGCAGCTGCGACGCGAGAACCTTGGCGGATTCGGCCACCACCTGCTCGTGCCCCATGATCCAATCCGGAGGTGCCGTGCTTTCCTCGCTGCGCGCGGCGATGCGCCCTACCAGGACCGGGAAGGTGTCTACGCCCACGACCGGATAGTCGAGGCGGGTCTGCAGGCAATGCTCCAGGACCTGCTGGGCCAGCGACAGGCGGTCGACTGACATGAAGGGTTGGGTGTCGCGCAGGACCACCCGCGTGTACGGATTGACGCCACGGAGATCTTCGACGAGATCATCGGCCGCGTTTGATACATCCTCGAAGGCGTAGCGCTTCACCGCAGCGTATTCGACCGGGTATTCGGAAACGGCGGTTTGGACGTCGGCTTCGCCAAGTAGCTCGAGGACCAGGCCGGCCGTTCTGAAGGCCATGCTTTCCGCCGCGTAGAGGCGGGCGGCGGTGATAGCGGCGCTCGATTTCAGTTCCGTGCTGACCCTCTTCGTCGGCACCAAGGCCAAGGCCTCGACGGCGTCGAAGGCTCGTCCTATGGGAGTGGCTCCCAAGGTCGCCAGCACTTCCTCGAGACCGGTGAAGTACTCGTCATACAACACCGGCTGACCGGGACGTTGATGATAGGCGGACATGGCCGCATCGCGCGTCTGGGTGTCGTGGTCGAGGCTGTCGGGGCTGAGAACGTCGCGTGCGCCCACCGGCTCGATCATGAAGCCGCCCGACCTGTAGTCGCGTTCCTTGTAATTCGAGCGCACGAACATCTTCTGCCCCGCTTTGTAGTCTGCGAATAGCATGCCACCGAGTGAGCCTCCGGCGCGGCCTAAGCCTTCGCCGTGAAAAGGAAAAACTCTCGTCGAGCGGTCGGGACGGCATGGCCGGGATGCAAGCCCTGCTCTACGCAGTTGCAGGTATGCGGCGCGAAAGGGTGGGTGAAAGGTCAGGCGCCGGCCTGGTGAGTGCGCTTGGTTTCGACCGGCCTCTCCATGGCGCGCTTGGCGTCACGATATCCGGAAGCGATCATGCGCTTGGACTTCTCCGGATAGGAGTTGAGCAATCCCATGACGCTAAGGCCGCTCATCTCCTCGCCGGGCTCGATGATAGTCACCGGTACGCCATGGAAGCATCCGTCCTCTATGCGCGCATACAAGTGTCCCATGTTGCCGATGGTGCGCCAGAGGACGTCGGCCAGGCGTCCCAGGTAGTCGAGCATGTTCTTGAAGTTGGCGTGATAGGGAAGCTGGCTCGAGATGGGGGCGAGCACGAAGATCTCGGTGGCGTTGATCTCCAGGGCGTGCTCCAGGGGGATGTTCCAAGCAAGGCCGCCGTCGATGTAATACTCGCCCCGTATCTCTATGGGCGGGAACACCGGCGGAATGGAGTAGCCGGCCCGTGTCACGGTGCGCAGCTCCTGCCAGCTGTTACACATCGCGTGCGACCACATCTCGCCCCGTCCTCGCGACAGATTGAGGAGGATGAACTCGAGATCCAGACGGCTCTCGAGCAGCTTTGGAAAATCCATGAACTCCTCGAGGCTCGCGGCGACCTTTTCTATGGAGAACAGGGAAAGGCCCGTGATCGGGTTGTCTGTGGTCGTGGGGTTTACGACCTTGGCAAGGGAGCGGAAGTGGGCCCAGCCTTCTTCGAGGGCCGGGATCCCGCCCGAGCCGTAGACGCATCCGTTGATCACCCCGATGGAGCTGCAGATCAAAGCGTCGGGCTTGATCGAGATCTCTTCGAGGTACTTGAGCACGCCCACTTGGTGAGCGCCGAGAGCCGCTCCGCCGCCGAGAATGAAAACGCGCTTCTGGTCTTTGCTCTCGGGCACGGGTTTTCTCTGTCTAGAGGAATATGCTCTTGCGTTCGGCGAGGCCCCGCCGAAGCATGCCCTGTATGGTTCCCTTCACTTCGTCGACCTTCTCTACGATCACGGCGTCATCATCGTTCGGGTCGCCTTCGAAGAGCATGGGCTCGCCGAATTCGATGTGGTAGCGGACAGGAAAGGGAATCATGCCCAAAGGTCCGAGCCAGGGCCAGGTAAGCGTGATAGGGAAGGCGGGCATTCCCAAGAGCGAGCCAACCGACTTGAGGTTGGCGATGCCGGGAGCCTGTTCTTCGGATCCCACGACCGCGAAGGGCACGATCGGTGTCGATGTCTCCAAGGCCAACCGCATGAAGCCGTTGCCGAATTCTTGCAGCTGGTAGGCGTCGGCGTAGGTCTTGTTCATCCCCCGCACACCCTCGGGAAAGGCGAGAACGCATTCTCCCCGCCTGAGCATGTCCATGCAGGTGCGCGGCGTGCCTACGGCGCTGCCCATGCGCTCCATCCAAACGTTGAACCAGGGAATTTCGCCGAGCCAATACTCACCCATGCCGCGCACCAGCCTCGGAGGAAGGCCTTCCAGAAGCAGGGCCGTCATGGTCATCATCCCGTCGAAGGCTACCTGACCGCCGTGGTTGCCGATCAGCAGCATCTTGCCTTCGGGAAGGTTGTCGATGCCCTTGGTCTTGCACCTGAAGTAGTAACGATAGAGCACGGCCGCCGGCAACATGGTTCGTTTCAGCACGGCGGGACGGAAGCCCCAGGGGTCGTAGCCGTATTCGTTGAGTTCTACGGGGATCTTGTCGACCTGGTCGCTGATCTCTCTGGACAGTTCGTTGAGCGGCCCGACGCTCGAGACGAGGCCTCCAAGGGAACCGAGAAACGGCAGCGCACTCATCGTGACACGCTCGCGAATGTGTCCTCGAGGGAGAACAGCGGTTTGAATTCGGTCGCCTCTCGAAAGCGGTCGCCGGATATGGTGCAGGGATACTTTATAAAGTCGATGGCAGCCGGCGGGAACTGATAGATCTTGAAGCGGAACAGCTGGCTGATGACCATGTGGACGAGGGGTTCCGGGATGGTGATGCCGCGACGGCCGATGGCGCTGATGGCGGTCCTGAGGGGGACCGCTCCGGGCCCGTCGACGTTGAACACCCCGCGAAGACGGTGCTTGAGGGCGAGGACGATGGCCTCGGTCGTGTCTTCTTCGTGGATGAACTGCATCATGGGGTTGAACCCCGACACCACGGGGATCCAGTCGAGCTTGAGATAGGTCCCGATGGCGCTGTGCACGTAATAGCCGAGAGTGTTCACAGGTCTCAGCACCGAAGTCGCGATGTCGGGATAGCGCCACAGGAAGGTGTTGACGAGCCCTTCGACTTCGACCAGATCACGCATATCCGGGAAAGTCCGCGAGGAGTTCAACGGATCGTCTTCGTTCATGTACATGGGGTTCTCGGCCAGGGCTCCATAGACGTAGGAACTCGAGAGAACCACCAGTTGCTTGACGCCGTATTCGGCACAGTGATGGAGCAAGCGCCGCGTGCCCTCGACGTTGACTTCGTGCCTCACCTTCGGGTCGGAACGGAAGTGGCGTACGAAAGCCAGATGCACTACGGCATCGGGCTTCTCCACGCGAAAGACATTCTCGAAGCGCTTGGTGCGCAGGTCCATCGTCGTCACGGATATTCCCGCCGGTGCACCTTCCCAGGGCATGCGGTCCACTCCGCATATCTCGTAGGTCTCGCCCAGGCGCTTGGCCAGCAGCCGGCCCTGTCCGCCGGAAATACCGGTGATCAACAATTTCTTCATTTTTGTCGCGTGTTTATGACAAATTGGCGGATGCGTCGCAAAGACGTCTACTGAATGTCGACTCGCAGAGACAGATTCGTCGGTTGTTTGACCGGGGTCGTGGTGGGCGAGTGCCTGGGGGCACGCCTCGACGGGCTCGATGCCGGCCCCATATCTCATCGCTTCCCCACCGAGGAAAGCTTCGCGGAGTTGGAGCCCGCGTCTTACGGTCCTGCAAGTGAGATGACGCTGGCGGTGGCGACATCACTCATCGAGTCGAAGGGCTTGGATCTCGATGCAATGACCGAAGAGATGGGTCGAGTGGTTTCCGACGGAAGCGCCTACGGCGCTACTACGACGCGTGCGCTGTCGGAGCAGCAGTTTGCCGGCGCCGATGAGCCGGTCTCTTCGCCTTTGCGGGAACGCGGGCGTGAGTCATACGGCAACGGAGCCGCTGCGCGCACGGCGCCCATAGGCCTGGTCTACTGCGATGACGCCGAAGAGCTTCGCGAGGTTGCGGAGTCGGCCGCAGGCATCACGCACAAGCATGTGCTCGGCATGGAAGGAGCCGTGGTTCAGGCCACGGCTGTGGCGCTCGCCTTGCTTGGCGGGGGACGGCGGGTGTCGGGAGAGCGTTTTCTCGCAGCGCTTCACGCCGAGACCCGTGCGCGCGAGTTCCGTTCCCGCCTCGAGGGAGCCGCCGACCTGCTCACGCGCAAGACGGTTTCCCGCGAGAAGCTGGTAGCACGGCTCGGTAACAACAAGACGGCTCTGGGGTCGGTGGTCACGGCGATCTATTGTTTCGCGCGCCACACCGACAGCTTCGAGAAGGCGGTCGTGTTGGCTGCTTCGTTGGGCGGCAATTCGGCCACCCTGGCTTCGATGACCGGTGCGGTGGCGGGCGCGTACTTGGGCGCCACGGCGATTCCGGGACGGTGGAGAGAAGCGTTGGCCGACGGAGAGATAACGGCCGCCAAGCTCACCGAGCTAGGGCTGGCGTTGGCCGAGTGCGAACCGGGATCAGCCGCCTAGGAGTCTGTTCTTCCAGCCCGAACGGTAGATCAGGTTCAGGCCGCGGCGCAGCATCCCCTTGATACCCTTCGGTAGAGGATACCAGGTCGGTTCCTTGCTCGTACCGAAGCGGTCGACGACGATGGTCTGCTGGTGGCAGTACTTGGTTATACCCTCGGCACCGTGACGCCGGCCTAGGCCCGATTCCTTGACGCCGCCCATGGGAACCTCGGGTATCAGCATGTGGATCATGTGGTCGTTGACGCATACACCGCCGGCTTCGATCCTGCGCGCGATGTTGGTCGCACCGGCCTTGTCCCGGGACCATACCGAGGCCGACAGCCCGTAGCGCGAGTCGTTGGCGAGGGCCAACGCTTCGGCGTCGTTCTTCACCTTGCGAACGGCAATGACGGGACCGAAAGTTTCGTCGCGCATGATCTCCATGTCTTCCGTGACGTCGACCAGAACCGTGGGCTCGTACCAATAGCCGGACTTCGCAGTTGAACGCTTGCCGCCGGTCAGGACCTTGGCGCCGTCGCGCTTGGCGGACTCGACGTGGTGCTCCACCTTCTCGAGCTGCTTGGGGAAGGTCATGGGGCCCAGGTCGGTGTCTTCATGGCCGTGACCCTGGCGCAGCTTCTCTACCCGGTTGACGAGTTCGGAGACGAACTCGTCATATATCTTCTCGTGCACATAGGCCCGCTCGATGGAGATGCAGACCTGGCCGGCGTTCGTCATGGAGCCCCAGACGCAGCCGTTGACGGCGCGCTCCAGGTTGGCGTCGGCGCAGACTATGGCCGGATCCTTGCCGCCCAGCTCCATTGTCGTGGGCTTGAGCTGCTCGGCGCACTTGATCTGTATCTTTCGCCCGGTCTCCACGCTGCCTGTGAAAGACACCATGTCGACGAAGTCGATGAGGTCGGCGCCTGTCTGCCCCAGCCCCGTCACGTAGGTCAGCAGGCCTGGCGGTAGTCCGGATTCCTCGGCTAGCCGGCAGCAGAGCACGACCGTCAAGGGGGTGATCTCCGACGGCTTGAGAACCACGCCGTTGCCGGCCATCAGCGCCGGGATCGCCTCGCCTACCGTCAACACCAAAGGGAAGTTCCAAGGCGTGATCATGCCGATGACGCCTCGTGGCTTGTAGGTGCTGTAGGCCTTCTTGGTCTTGAGCAGGCGCGGGGTCTCCTGCTTGTCGGCCAGGAAGCGAATGGCGTTCTTGGCCCAGAATCCGATCGATTCGCAGGTGTAGAACAGCTCGTTCGAATAGCATTCGGCCAGAGGCTTGCCGTTCTCTCGCGAAATCGTTTCGGCGATTTCGTCCTTGTGATCTATGAGGTGATCGCGGAAGCGCTTGAGCATCTTGCCGCGCTGGCTGAAGCTCAACGCCGCCCACTGCCTCTGGGCCTCCCGGCAGGCGTTGACCGTGGCTTCGATCTCATCGCGGCCGCTTACGGGTAAGGTTGCGATGACCTCGCCGGTTGCGGGGTTCTCGACGTCGAAGGTCGACGTCGCGTTGCTTCTCTCAGGTATCGCCTGCGCCGTGTCTGCCATCAGGAGCGTGTACGCAGCTCAGCCGTGCAACGCCGGGTTGGGCACCGGCGGGGACTCGGAATAGTCGTAGAATCCCAGCTTGCTCTTGCGGCCGAGAATTCCTTCTGCCACGAGATGATCGAGTGTGCGCGTCGGCTTCATGTGCTCGAGGCCGAAGCTCTCGTACAGGTTGGTCGCCATGGCATGGACGATGTCCAGTCCGATGTAATCGGCCAGGGCCAGCGGGCCCATAGGATGGTTGGCGCCGAGCTGCATGGCGGTGTCGATGCCGTGGATGTCGGACAGTCCAGCCTCCAGGCAGCGCATGGCATCGACCATGTAAGGCGTGAGCAACCTGTTGACGATGAAGCCGGTCGAGTCGGCTACCAGTACCGGTGTCTTGCCCAGCCTTTCGCAGAAACCTATGGCGACGCTGGTCACCGAAGGGTCGGTGGTTCTGGTCGGCACCACCTCGACGAGCTTCATTGCCGTCGGCGGATTGAAGAAGTGCAGGCCGATGAAACGCTCGCTTCTCTCGGTGGCGTCTTGCATCTCGGTGATGGCCAGCGTCGAAGTGTTACTCGCCAGGATCCCCTGGGGCTTCATGATGCGGTCGACTTCGGCGAACTTGGCTTTCTTGACCTCGATGTCTTCGATGATGGACTCGATAAACAGATCGGCCGTCGCCACGGCGCCGAGGTCGTCGGTGAAGGCGATGCGGCCCATCACTTCCATGGCCCCGGCCTGGGACATCTTCTCTTTTTCGACCAGCCTGGTCAGGGATTTCTCGATCGTTGCCTTGACGGGATCCGACGAGCCCGGCGTGGCCTTGATCAGCGTGACGTCTATCCCGTTGGACGCCGCCACCTGGGCGATTCCGGCGCCCATCTGGCCGCCGCCGAGAATTGCGAGTTTAGCGATGCTCATTTTCTGTAATCTCCCCGGGGGCTTCTAGTCGGCGACTTTGTAGATCGGAAACCATCCCACCTTGTCGGCCTTGTAGTCGGCCATCATCTCCGGGACCTCATCGTAGCCGTAGGTGCGGTCCTCGAGAGGGGGCAGCCAGCCGTGCTTTTCAGCAAACTCGACGGCTTCCACACCTTCGCTGTAGCGGGCGTAGTGGGTGTTTATGTGCTGGTGCCTCGCTATGCACTCCGTGGCTCTCACCAGGTCGATTATCATACCTTCTTTCCAGCCTGCGGTGGTGATTATTCCCTGGCGAGCCAGCGCCTTGAGGGTGGCTCTGAGCACGGGGGCGCCGACGTAGTCTATGAAGATGTTGACCATCTCACCGCCGCTGATGTCTTTGACCTTGGACAAGAAGAGCTTTTCCGCAGCCAGGTACTTGTCCGTGTACTCCTGGTCCTTCCTGAAGCGGGACTTGTCGTAGTAGAGGTCGCTGAACTCGCGGCGGTCGACCGGGCGTATGCTGAGCCCCTCGATGGCCGCCAGGCGATCGTCGGTGGATGCTATCTGTGTGGCGTCGCAGCCGGCGTGTTTGGCAAGCGCCAGCTGTCCCATGCTCACGCCTCCTCCCCATCCCCAGACCTGCGGATTCGGCAGCTCTTTCTCGTCGAGGAGCAGCCTCAGTGTTCCGTAGGCAAGGCGCCAGTTCGACCAGGCCGTTATGTAGCGTAGGGAGAAGGCGGCCCACTGCTCGGCCGGATACTTGCTGCCTTCCGGAATCGCTATGACCTGGCGCTCGTGAAGCTTGACCTTCTTCGCGAGCATGCCGATGGTCCCCGGCGCATCGTAGCCGTATATGCGCTTCGGGTATCCGTAACGGTCCCAGATCCCGTTGCAGAAGAGAATGGCTATGTCGCCTTTCTTGACCGTGGTGACGGCGCTGCCGCACTCCTCGATGCGCATGACGCCGGCGTTGCCGATGACGACCTTGTCCTCGCCGCGGGCGATGCAGATGTCGATGGGCTTGCGTTCGACGGAGTGGCCCATGTTGCCCTCGAGGCAACCATAGAGAGGAGACGCCAGGACTTCCTCGGGGCCGAAATCTTCGAACTCGAACTCTTCGCGAACGAGCTCCGTGGTTACCGGCGGCGCACCTTTTTCACCTGCGTGGAGGACCCACGCTTCGGTCTTGATCGACATCCTTATTATTACTCCTGATTCGTCAACTAGGCGGTTCGATGGGCGGCGCTCAGTGTTAACGCAGCGCTGTGCCCGACTCAACCAGAGGTCCTGGGCGAGTGCCGCCGGTCAAAAAAAAACCCCCCGTACCCTTGCGGGTACGGGGGGCGTCTTTGGCCGCGGGGAATCAACCCCGCAGCAGGTTTGGCTTCAACTTACGGGCAGTTCGAACCGCTCGGGAAGTTGAAGTTGGTCACGCCGTCGGAGCACAGGAGCTGCGACGAGAAGTCCAGCGAGAGTTGGCCGGGGCCCGGCAGACCGCCTGCGCCGTTGACGCCAGGCGAGCTGGTCGGCGGGATGCAGAACGTCGATCCGAGATCGAAGTCGCTGAATCCGCCGGCGTCCGCGGGATCCGGAGCACCTGCAGCCGACACGGTGTCGAGGAAGCAGGTCCTCTGCTGAACCGCCGAGCAGGTGCCGCAGTCGCCGCCCGAGCACTCGGTGTCGAGAGCGTCGCAGTCCGGCTGACCGGAGCACGGGATTATGAAGTTCCCGGCCGGGTCGGTCTGGCCGTCACAGAACGTCTCGAAGCCCGTCGCGCAGACGCCATCGGTTGCTGCCGCCGTGCAGACGAAGCCGTCGCCGGAGCAATCGTTGGGGCTCGGGTTCACACCGGTGCCGGCCGAGGAGCAGGTCTCCTTCTTGTCCGGGCAATCGGCGTCGGTGTTACACGGCACGGTCGTGTTGACCGAGCACACCGCACAGTGGCAGGGGCCACCGTTGTCGCAGACAGCACTCACACCGCCGGATGCAGCGGCCACCGCCGTGATCGACGAGGTGCCCGTCGTCAGCCTCAGGCCGATATCGAGGCCCAGGCCGCTGACGTTGGCGCCCGCGTCCGGACGACAGTCGTAACTGGTCGAGCCGAACTCGGTGCTGGTCGCGTTGGCGTCACAGCTGGTGCCGTTGTCGGGACCGCCTGTGCAGGTACCGCCGCGCACGCCGTCGTTGGCCGTCGGGTCACCGTCGCAGGTCGGGCAAGGCCGCGACTGCGTGCCGGTGTGTACGACCGCACGGCTGCTCACCAGGGTGCTCGAAGCGCCGGTGTTCAAGTTGGCGCTGCCGTCGAGCTCGCTGATGATGTTGTTCACCACGCAGACCGGCGTCGCAGCCGCGTTGAGCGGGAGCGGAGCGCCGAAGGTCGGCAAGCAGGTCTGCACGCAGTCTCCGCCGGTTACGAACGGATCGCTGCACAGAGCACGGTGGTCTTCCTGGCAACGGTTGCCCGTGTAGGCCGCGCCCACTCTCGGGGCACAGGAGGTGCAGCCGCCGCCTACGCAGGTGAAGTCGACGTTACCGACGAAGTCGTCGGAGATGTCGGTGTTGTGGGCCAGACCCGTCCAACCGGTCGACAGCTGGGTGTTGCCGCCACCCTGGCCGGCGGTGATCGTCAGATCAGCGCTGCTGGGCGGGAAGGCGCAGAAGTCGATGTCCGCGCAGCTACCGTCGGCTGCGGCGTTGTCAAACAGATCGCAGTCGATGCTGGTACCATGGGTCCGGTTGACCCAGCGGCATGCAGCGCACTCGGCGACCGCATCAAGCGTGGCCGAGGTAGCGCCGGCACTCACGCCGGGGAAGAGAGCGTCGAGGGCCGGGCCTACGGGGATGCCCTTGCCGACGCACTTCTTGGAGACGCCGCCGTCGATGCCTTTGCCGACAACGCCGTTACAGGCTTTGCCTACTTTGCCCTTGGTGTCGGCAGCGATCGAGCCCGCGCGTCCGCCGTCCGTCACGCAATCGGCGATATCGCCTGTGGTGATGAGCTGAGGCAGAACCTTGCCGCTTAGGCCGTCCTTCTTGCACTTGTCGAACTCTTTGATCTTGGTGTCGACGCACTTCTGAACGGTCTTGAGAACGCCCTGCTGGCAGCCGGCCGCGTCCTTGTTGGCAGCCTTGCTGACCGTAGTGCCGCTGACGCTGGGTCCGAACAAGTCTTGCATGAGCTGCAAGGCTACGTCCTGACCGACCGCGTTCACGACGGCACCCTCGAGGCCGACAGAGCCGGCGCCGATGGTCGGCTGATTGGCCGTGCACTTCTTGGGCTCGTCCTTGGTTACGGTCTTGTCCTTGGCCTTCGCCACCTTACCTTTGAAATCGGCGGCGATGCAGGCGTCCGCGCTGTTGCCAAACGGCGCCTTGACCGGGTCGACCAACTTGCCGTTGGCGAAATCTTTCTGGCATTTTCCGGCCTCTTTGCCCTGAGTGCTCAAGACCTTGCTGCCGTCTTTGCTCATGGCGTTGATGCAGCCCTGCTGGTCCTTGTCCTGCTGAGCGTCGGCGACGCTCACCATACAAAGCAGTCCAACGGCGGGTAGCACCGACGCTGCCTTAAACAGCGAACTTACTCTCATCTCGGGTTCTCCTCCTAGGTAATGGCCCTCGGGCCGGTACTGTGACGCGGTACTGGCAGAGGGTGCATTCCCCCCATCGCCAGACTTAGTGGTCCGTCCCGGGCAAGATATTGCCGCGTTTACAAGCTTGTCAAGGGGAATCTTAAGGCGGGCGCTGTGCGCTGTGACTGCCGATACTCGCCGCTGCCGCCAGCAATTCCAGGCCGTCGGGAATAGGCCATCCATTGCGCAGCGCGCCATGACCTAGGGACACTGCCTAGTCGAGTCAAAGGCAAAGCCGGAGCCTTTGCGCGTCGTTTGGGTTGCAAAGCCTGTAAGCCGTGAAAGCAGGGCCCTTGAGGCGCTTTCATCTTTTTGAAAGGAATCAGCGGGACTTTCCGCGGTCGCCAAGCAAGGCCCAACTGCACTCTTGCGGCCGGTGCCGGTCTGCTCGGGCACTCACCCACAAGGGTGGTCGCCCTACGCCCGCCGCTTATCGTTTGAGGTGCCCACGCGCGCTTCGAGCCTCTTAATCCGATAGGCGCTGGCCGCCGATTAACCCGTCCCCTTTGGGGGTGACAGCCAAGAGGTCCTGGCGTGGAGTGGCTTCGCCCTCGGGTATCCCTCAGGTCGGGTAGCCCATCATGGACAGGAACTCTTCGACTTTCTCGAAGCGCATGAAGACATTGGTGCGCTTCTCGCGACCGATGGTCGAGGCGTTGTCGGCCGCATAGTTGTGCCCCGGCAGCAGCACCGTCTCGTCGGGCAGGGCTTTGAGCTTGGTGGTGAGGCTGTAGTAGAGGTCTTCCGGGCTCGAGCCCGGAAGGTCGACGCGTCCGCATGAGCCTATGAAAAGGGTGTCGCCCGACACCAGGTTGCCGTCCACGAGAAAACACTGGGAACCGGGTGTGTGGCCGGGGGTGTGTATAAAGCGAAGGGGGATGCGTCCGACCTGCACGGTCGTCTCGCCGTCCACGGCGACGAGATCGCTCGACTCCAGACCCACCGCCGAAGAGACGTAGGGCGCTTCCTCTTTGTGGATGTGGATCTTGACGCTGCGCTTGTCGAGCAGTTCGCGAATACCTTCGATGTGCTGGCCCATGAAGTCGCCGCCGATGTGGTCGGGATGGTAGTGGGTGACCAGCGCCCCGGTGAGGGTCATGTCGTCTTTGTCGAGGATGTCGAGCAGCGCGTCGATGTCCCAGGCCGGATCCACGATCATGGCCTCTTTCTTTAGCGGGTCGCCGATCAGGTAGACGTAGTTGGCCATGGGGCCGATCTGTATCTGCTTCAGATAGAGTTTGTCCTCACTCGGTTCGCTCATTTGCTCGCCTTCTTCTTCTTGGGTCTGACGGCGGCCTTGGGAGGTTCCAGCCCGTGTTGCCAGAGCGTCTCGGCGTGGCCGGTCTTGGCAGCGATCCAGCGCGACTGAACGAACAACAGATCACTGAGCCTGTTTAGATAGCGTGCGGTCCACGGACTCACCTTCTTGGCCCTCACCAGCGCGGTGACGGTGCGCTCGCAGCGCCGGCACACGGTGCGCGCCATGTGCAGCCCCGCCCCGGCCGTGCCCCCGCCGGGCAGCACGAAGGATTTCAGCGGTGCGAGGTCCGGCTGAAGAGCGTCGATGAAGCTCTCGAGCCTGGTTACGTGTTCGCCGCCGACCGTGATCATTCCTTCGTAGGCGTCGGCGGGAGGAGTGGCCAGCTCGCTGCCCAGATCGAAGAGCTCTTGCTGTATGAATGCCAGGGTCTCGTCGAGTTGTCTGGCCGCTTTGCGCCTCGAGTATGGCGGCTCGGCCAGCAGAGCACGCGTGAGGCCGAGAATGCTGTTGAGTTCGTCGACTTCTCCGTAGGCCGCTATGCGCGTGTCGTCCTTGGCGACGCGCTGACCGCCCACGAGAGCCGTCTTGCCGTCGTCGCCGCTTCGGGTGTAGACGCGGTTGATGCGGATGGCCATGCGGCAGTCTTAGCCGCGAACGGGTCTAAGGGCCAACGCGGGCTGCGATCAGCTGGATCAGCCGGTCGGGATCGATCGGCTTCTTGAAGATCACGTCGCGCAAACCGTTGGCCTTGGACCGTTTGATGACGTGATCCTTGTCGTAGTAGTAGGCCGTCATCAGAACCACCGGCAGATCGGGGTAGCGGTTGCGGATCTCGCTGACGAGGTTGTAGCCGTCCATGTCGGGCATGACGACGTCGCTTACGACGAGATCGAACTCTCTCTTTTCGAGGCAGGAGAGTCCTTCCAGTCCCGAACCGGCCGTCATGACGTTGCATCCTTCGGCGCCGAGCAGGTCGGCCAGTGACGTGCACGCATCGGGGTCGTCGTCGATCACGAGCACCGAGCTGCCTGCTATGCACCCTTCCTCATGGTGGGCCGGCTCCTCGGTGGTTTGTTCGCCGAGGCCCAGGTCCGTCATCATGCGGCCGGGCAGGTACTCGGTGGTCTCGTAGTCGCCTTGCTCGGCGATTTCTCCGACACGCTCGACGATGACTTGTATGCGGCGTAGAGCGCGGTTAATGGCCGACACCCTTTCGTGCTCGATGGGATAGTCTTCCGCGGTTGCCGTCTCCTTTAGATAGCGTTCGAGGAGTGCGGCCTGGTTGACTGCTATCTCCAGCGGTGTGTTGATTTCGTGGGCCAGGCCGATGGCGAGTTCGGCCATCGTGACCTGCTGCTCGTGGCGGCGCAGCTCGGAGATGTCCTTGGCGAAGCCGATGCTCCCTTGGGCACGGCCGCGCTCGTCGTAGATGATGGAACCCGAGATGGCGACGGGTACGATGGTGCCGTCCTTGCCTTTGAACTCCGTTTCGAAGTTTTTGACCTGTCCCGCACCGGCGTCGTCGTCAGCGCGCATGGCAGCCATCACCTGCTTGGCCCCATCGGGCGAGGCGTAGAAGCTCTCGACGGGCTTGCCCAGGACTTCCTTGTCGGCGTAACCGAGAGTGTTCTTTGCGCCGGCGTTGTAAAAGATTATCTTGCCGGATCGTTCCACCGCGACGACGATGTCGGGGGAACTCTCGAGTAACCGCTCGAAGTAGACTTTGGGAAGCTCTTTCAAGTTTCGGCCGGGACTCTCCAGCGTATGCTACGCCGCGTCAAATTGACCGTCAAGGTAAATGAAGGCCGTCTCGCGCCTTATCGGGGTGCGTGGAATCGCGCTGCGTTGCGCGCTCTGCATGTCATCCTCATTTGCGCAGTCGTCGCCTCCGCGGTCGCGTCGCCCGGGTGCTACTGGCTGCGTTACGAGGAGATCGCCGCCACCCACGTAGATCTCATGGAGCGCTTGGCCATCGACCAACGCGACCTCATGGCGGAGGCCGGCGAGCCCGCCGACGCCTCGGATCTCAAGCGGCTTCGCTACCCGTTGGCGCGGGCCCTTCGCTTCCTGGACATCGTCGGTGGGCGTCGCCCCGACAGCGTGGTGTTGGCCCGGTTGGAAACGGTAACCGAGGCCTACGAGCGCTTTGTCGAGCACCTCGAGGCTATGGGGACCCGCGAACCCGGGCCCGAAGACATCGCCCGGGTCAACGAGCTCGTGGAGGCGGTGTCGGTGGCGGCGCAGCAGGCCCGCGACGCCATAGACAGCGGTCAGGGCTGAGGGCGCCTAGCGCGACTTGTTGTAGTCGGCCAGGAACTTCTCGAGGCCGATGTCCGTCAGGGGGTGCTTCATGATCTGGCGCAGCACCGACATGGGACAGGTGGCGACGTCCGCACCCATCTCGGCCGCCGAGATCACGTGTCCGGGGTTGCGAACGCTGGCGACCAGCACCTGGGCCGGGTAGTCGTAGTTCTCCAGCATGTCGATGAGGCTGTGCACCATGGCCATGCCGTCTTCGCCGATGTCGTCGAGGCGGCCGACGAAGGGACTCAGGTAGGTTGCGCCGGCCTTGGCCGCCAACAGGCCCTGGGCAGGCTGGAAGATCAGTGTGGTGTTGACGCTGATGTCTTCGTCGGCGAGGGCGCGGATGGCCTTGAGCCCTTCCTCTATCATGGGGATCTTCACGACCACGTTGGGGTGAATGCGCGCCAGCCGGCGGCCTTCCTCGATCATGCCGTCAGCTTCGGTGCTGACCACTTCGGCGCTGATGGGGCCGTCGACTATCTCGAGGATGTCGGTAAGTGCTTCTTCCAGGCTGCGGCCGGTCTTGGCTACCAGCGAAGGATTCGTGGTTACCCCGTCGATGACGCCCCAGGAGGCGGCTTCGCGGATCTCTTCGATGGCGGCTGTGTCGATGAACAGTTTCATGGTCTGTAGAGCACTACCTTCGTCGCGTCCTCGGTCGCGACAAGCATGGATGATACGGTTTCTCCCGACTGCGGATGCTTGTAAGCCGGCGCCAGCTCGCTGAGCGGAAGCAGTACGAAGCGGCGGTTGGGTATCTCGGGGTGGGGTACCTTTAGGGTGCGCGAGTCGATCACTTCGGTGTCGAAGAGCAGGATGTCCAGGTCCATTACGCGCGAGACACTGCCCTTGCCCGAACTGGGTTTTCGACCCATGCCCTTCTCGATCTTCTGAAGCTTCTTGAGCAGGGCCTTGGCATCGAGCTCAGTGTCGATGCCGACCACCCCGTTGAGGAACCAGTTGCGGGCGCGGCCGTGCGGTTCGCTCTCGTACACCGACGACTGGGACACGACTTTGGTCTCGGGCAGTTCGCGCAGGTGCTCGATGGCTTTCTTGTAGTTATCCCGGCGGTCTCCGAGATTGGTGCCGATGCCGATGTATGCGATATGGCTCACTCGTCTCGAAGCCGGCCCGCGCCGGAAATGCCCTGTAACGACGAGAGGTTGAAGAGGGCTCGGCGAGCTCGGGCGGTTAATTAACCGTTTCCTGTATGGGGGGCAAACCCCCGGCGTGCGTAAACGCCCCGGCTTCAGCCGTCGAGCAGATCGGCCATACGGTAGAGTCCGGCGGGTTTGCCGCTCAACCACCTGGCCGCCTGCAGCGCGCCGCTTGCGAGGCAGTCTCGCGACAGAGCGCGATGCGTGAGCTCGAGCCTTTCGCCCTTGCCGATGAACATTACCGTGTGCTCGCCGGGGGCATCGCCGCCGCGCAAGGCCACTACGCCGATCTCGTCGCGGCTGCGCCTCCCGACCATGCCCTCGCGCGCGAGGACGAGATCGGAGCCTGCGTCGAGGCCCTTGGCCTCGGCTGCCGCTTCGGCAAGGGCCAGGGCCGTTCCGCTGGGCGCGTCGGCCTTGAGCCTGTGGTGGAGCTCGACGATCTCGCAGTCGAAGTCCAGGCCGAGTTGCGCTGCCGCCCGCGCGACCAGACCCGACAGTACGTTGACGCCGATGCTCATGTTGGCGGCCAGCATGGTCGGCATGCGGGCACCGAGTTCCTCTGCGCGGCGGCGCTGCTCGGCCGACAGCCCCGACGTGCCTACGACGATGGCCGCACCGTTGGCGGCCGCCGTTTCGAGATTGGCCATGGAAGCGTCGGGTGCGGTGAAATCGAGGGTGACCGTGCCCGGCTGCGCCGCCGCCGCGTAGTCGTCGCTCACGCTGATGCCGAGACTCGGTATTCTCGCCAACTCGCCCGCGTCGCGGCCCAGCGCCTCGTTGCCCCCAGCCTCGACAGCCGCAACCACTTCGACGTCGGCCTGATCCTGGGCGAGCGCGATGATTCGCCTTCCCATGCGGCCGGCTGCGCCGCAGACGACTATGCTGACCTTCGCGGCCATTCAGTCCTCGAGAAGCCCGGCGGCCAGAAGTACCGCCTCGAGTTGTTGTTTCGAATCGTCGGCCATGGGCACCAACGGCAGTCTGAACTCTTCTTTGATCTTGCCCATCATGGCCAATGCCGCTTTCACAGGCCCGGGGTTGGTTTCCATCCCCATGGCTTGCATCACGGGCAGGATGCGCCTGTGGGTATCGAGAGCCACGTCGTAGTCTCCGGACAGCGCCGCCGAAACCAGATCGCACATCGCTTCCGGAACTATGTTGGCGGTGACGGCTATCACGCCTTTGCCGCCGATCGACATGAGCGGAAGGGTGAGGGTGTCGTCGCCGGACAGTATGGTGAAGGAATCGCCCGCCAACTGCATGACTCGCATGGCATAGTCGAGGGAGCCCGACGCCTCCTTGACGGCGACTATGTTGTCGATCTGGGCCAGGCGCGCCACGGTTTCCGGTTGCAGGCTCACGGCCGTGCGGCCCGGAATGTTGTACAGGACCAGCGGAATCGAACTGCCCTCGGCGACGGCCCGGTAGTGGCTGTAGAGTCCTTCCTGGCTCGGCTTGTTGTAGTAAGGCGATATAAGCAGTGCGCCGTCGGCCCCCGCCTCGGCAGCATACCGCGTCAGCTCTATGGCCTCTCCCGTATTGTTCGAGCCGGTGCCGGCGATGACTTTGGCGTCGTCACCGGCCTCCTCGATGGAGATAGAGATGACGGTCTCGTGCTCTCCGTGGGACAGCGTTGCCGATTCGCCGGTACTCCCGCAAGGCACGATGCCGGTAACGCCGGCGTCGATCTGCTCACGGATCAGACGGCGCAGCACGACTTCGTCGACTTTGCCCCCGTCGAAGGGCGTGACCAGGGCCGTGTACATACCTTCGAACATCGTCGCTACCTCTTATAGCACTATTTCGACGCTACCCCGGTAGGCCTCGACGGCCGGGCCGGTCATGACTACGTTGCCGCTTTCTAGATACTCGATTTCGAGATCTCCGCCGCGCAGGGCTACCGAAGCTTTGCGTTCGCAGCGCCCGGTCAAGACTCCTGCCACGACTACGGCGCATGCACCTGTACCGCAGGCCATGGTCTCGCCCGATCCGCGCTCCCATACGCGCATGCGCAGGCGGGTCGGAGAATCCACGCTGACGAATTCGGTATTGATGCGGTTGGGAAACAACTCGTGGTTCTCGAAGGCCGGGCCGACGGCTTCGATCTCGATCTCTTCGGGGTCGAGATCGAAGGTGACGCAGTGGGGGTTGCCCATGGACACGCATGTGACTTGCCAGGTCTGTCCCGCAGCTTCGATCTTCCGGTCGATGATCTCTCCCTCGAGGGCCACCGGTACGCTGGGCCCGTCGAGTACTGCCGGACCCATGTCGACGGTGACCGTTTCGACGGCCGAGCCCGACTTGTGGAGATCGAGTTGCTTGATGCCGGCGTCGGTTTCGACGGTGATGCTGTCGCGCAGGGCCGACATCAGGCCGCGCTCGTAGACGAACTTCCCCAAACCCCTGATGCCGTTGCCGCACATCTCCCCGCGGCTGCCGTCGGCGTTGTACATCTCCATGCGAAAATCGGCCTGATCGGAGGGGTACACGCAGATCAGCCCGTCGCTTCCTATTCCGCGCCGGCGGTCGGAGGCGCGTCTCGCGACTTCGGAGCTCTGCTCCAACGGTGAACTAGTGCAGTCGACGAACAGATAGTCGTTCTGGCAGCCGTGGATCTTGGTGAACTCGAGCGTCATCTGTCAGCTCTTGGCTCAACTCTCGAGTACATCGGGAATGCTCTCGGGTCCTATGAGGTCGTCCAGGGTCTCGCGCCGCCGGATCGTGTAGAAGTTTTCTCCGTCGACCAGCACTTCGGCGGCCCTGGGTCTACTGTTGTAGTTCGATGCCATCGCGAAGGCGTAGGCGCCGGCGCTCATCACGGCCAAGAGCCCGCCGGGGGCCACTGCCGGAACCTCGCGTTCCTTGGCCAGGAAGTCGCCGGTTTCACACACGGGGCCGACCACGTCAGCCACCACCGTGTCCCGCGTATCGTCCGCCGCTTCGATGCGGTGGAAGGCGGAGTAGAGAGAAGGGCGCGGAAGGTCGTTCATGGCCGCATCGACGACGATGAAGTTCTTTTCGTTGTTTCCCTTGTGGTAGAGCACGCTGGTCAAGAGAATTCCGGCGTTGCCGACTATAGAGCGCCCGGGCTCCACCAGTATCGTCACGTCCAGACCCTCCAAGGCTCCCACGAGCTTTGCAGCGTATTCGTCGGCGGTCGGCGGTGCCTCGTCGTCGTAGACGATGCCGAGTCCCCCGCCCATGTCGATATACCTCGGCCGGATGCCGCGTTCGTCGAGGCGTCTCAGCAGCGCGGCCATGCGGCCGGCCGCTTCGACGAGAGGCTCCGAGGACGTCAACTGGGAGCCGATGTGACAGTCCGCACCGACGACCTCGAGTCCCTTCATTTCCGATGCGCGTGCGTAGTCTTCCAGGCATCGCTCTATCGGGATGCCGAACTTGCTCGTTTTCAGCCCCGTAGAAATGTAGGGATGCGTCTTCGCGTCGACGTCCGGATTCACGCGCAGTGCTACGGGTGCGCGTGCGCCGCGCTCCAAGGCGACACGATTGATGGTCTCGAGTTCGGCAGGGGACTCGACGTTGAACATCAGTATGCCGGCGTCGAGAGCGTCGGCGATCTCCCACTCTTGCTTGCCGACGCCGGAAAACACGACCTTCGAGGGGTCGCCTCCGGCCGCGATGACACGCTTGAGTTCTCCGCCCGACACGACGTCGAAGCCGCTACCTTCGTTGGCCAGTGCTCTCAGGACCGCGATGTTGGAGTTCGCCTTGACCGAGTAGCAGACGAGATGGTCGGCTCCTTCGAAGCCCGCGTCGTAGTCACGGAAACGCGCGCGCAACTCGGCCAGGCTGTACACGAAGCAGGGGGTCCCCACCTCCCGCGCGATGTCGGCCGCCGGCACGTTCTCCGCGAACAGTTCGCCGTCTTTTCTGGTAAAGGCGCTCATGAAAACGCCCGACTATAGTATCGCCTGATGTTGAAGGCGAGCCGGCGGCTATTGTAGCCGGCGCCGGCGGCTCAGCCGCCGAGGTGCTCGCGCGCGGAAGCGAGATCGGTGACGGAATCGATCTTGTGACCGAGAGCCTCGAAGAATCCTCGTAGCGGCTTTCCCGGCCCGATCTCGATGACCGTACCGCACGTCTCGAGCAGGGCGTGCATGTTGTCGACCCACCGCACGGCACTGCCTATCTGTCGAGTGAGGTTGTCTATCAGCTTCCCGGCCTGGGGCTCGTGAAAGCCGCCGGTGTAATTCGAGGTTACACATGCGGCGGCATCGCTTTGCGGGGCCGGTTCGAGGGAGGCCAGCGTGGCTCGGAAGTCTTCTTCGATGCCGCGCATCAGCCTGGAGTGAAAAGGGGCCGATACGCGAAGGGGAACCACACGCAGGGCTTTGCCGAAAGCTTCGGCGAGGCGGGAACGCGCCGACTTGATGTCTGCAGCGGCGCCGCTCAGCACCACCTGATCGGGCGAGTTGAAGTTGGCGACGTCCACGGTGAGGCCGTCGCAGGCGCTCTGGACGGCGTCGACGTCGAGGCCCCGCCCGATGACGGCGGCCATGGCACCTTCGCCGGCGGGGACGGCCTCCTGCATCCTTCGTCCTCTCTCCCTGACCAGCCGGACCGCGGCGGCCAACTCCAGGACTCCGGCCGCCACCAGCGCGGTGTACTCGCCGAGGCTGTGTCCACCGTAGAACTGAGGGGAGAAGCCGAACTCGGACCGGGCCGCTTCGAGCATGGCGATCTCGGTGGTGAGGATGGCCGGCTGCGTGAACTCGGTCTGGTTGAGCCGGTCGTTTTCTTCGAAGCACAGGGCGGCCATGTCTATGCCGACTTCATCGGAGGCGGCTTCGTAGACGCGGCGCGAGACGGCGAAAGCGTCGGAGAAGTCTCGACCCATTCCGGGCTTCTGAGAACCCTGGCCCGGAAACACGAGTCCCGTGCTGGCCGTGGCCGAACTCACCCCGTCACTCGTCGTCGGGAGCGTCCGAGAAACCCGTGCTCGCCGGCAGGCCCCGTTGTCCGTAGTCGTCGAAGGCGCGGATCCGGTAGGACACGGTCGTCGCCGGCGGGTCCTCGTCGGTATAGCTGAACTTGCGTTGGGGACGGATCTTTTCGTTGTCGATCACCGGCACGATAGCCAGCTCGGTAAAGCCTTCCTCCACGGTGCCTCTTTCGACGACGAAGCCGGCGAGGTCTCGGACACGTTTGCCGTCGGCGCTCTGCTCGGGACGCTTCCATTCTATGGCGATGCTGCCGTCGGCGTTGCGCACGGCCTTGGGGGTCTCCAACACGATGGCGGTATCTTCCGGAGGACGCGGGCTGGAACGCATTCCGCAGCCCGAAGAGACGGCCAAGGCTGTCAGGGTGACGGCCGCAGCGGCAAGCAGCCCAACCCACGTTCCGAATCTTGTCGCCCTCATTTCCAGACGCACCTCAACCTGACGTCTTACGTGCCGACGGCTTGCGTGCGGACAAGCCGCGCAGACGCTTCTTGACGTTGGACGGCGCGGTGCCGCCGCGCGAGTTGCGCCGGGCTACGGACGCCGATGCCGTCAGGATGCGCGCGACGTCGTCGGAAAACTGCGGTGCGAACTTGCGCAGCCTTTGCGGTGTCATGGCCGTAAGCGGCTCGGAGCGATCGGCGCAATCACGAACGATACGGCCGGTGATCTCGTGCGCCTTGCGGAAGGGTACGCCCGCATCGACCAGATACTCGGCCAAATCGGTCGCCAGCATGGAGTCGTCCTCGGCGGCGCGTCCGGTCGCCTCGGGGTCGAACTTCAACGACGCCAGCAGGGACCCGAGAATGGAAAGGCTGCCCACCGCCGTGTCGACGCTGTCGAACAACGGTTCCTTGTCTTCCTGAAGATCACTGTTGTAGGTGAGGGGCAGTCCCTTGACCGTCGTCAGCAGGGAGACGAGGTTGCCGTAGACCCGTCCCGACTTGCCGCGCACCAACTCGGCGATGTCGGGATTCTTTTTCTGCGGCATCATCGAGCTGCCGGTGCTGTACTTGTCGTGAAGCTCGACGAATCCGTACTCGGTGGTCGCCCACAACGTGATCTCGGCGGCCAAGCGACTCAGATGCGAAAACAGGATGGCAACGGCGCCAAGGAACTCGATGATGAAGTCACGGTCGGCGACAGCATCCATGCTGTTGTCGAATACCCTCGCAAACCCCAACTCTTTGGCGACCCTCGACGGGTCGATAGGCAGAGTGGTTCCGGCCAGAGCGCCCGCACCCAAGGGCAGCACGTCGACGCGTACCATGCAGTCGGCCAGCCTGCCGGCGTCGCGTGAGAGCATGTCGTGGTAGGCGAGCAGGTGGTGCCCGAGGACGACCGGTTGTGCCCGCTGCATGTGGGTATAGCCCGGGATGAGCGTGTCCGGGTGGCGCCGGGCGATATCGGCGAGCGTGTCTTGGACGGCCTGGATACCCTTCGTGACTTCGGCGATGGCGTCCTTGAGGTATAGGCGCACATCGGTGACGACCTGGTCGTTGCGGCTTCTGGCCGTGTGCAGCTTTTCCCCTGCTGCCCCGACCTTCTCGATCAGGCGTCTTTCGATGGCCATGTGGATGTCTTCGTCGGCGGCCCCGGGCTTGAAGCGCCCCTGTTCGATTTCCTTCTCGACGGCCCTCAGCCCTTTCACGATCTTGTCACGGTCGGCAGCCGAGATGATCTTGCATGCCGCGAGCATACGCGCGTGCGCGATGCTCGCGCGGATGTCGTAGGGATAGAGGCGTACGTCGAAGGAGATCGACGCAGTGAACTCCTGCGCGTCGGCTGCAGGGCCCGATTCGAATCGCCCTCCCCAGGCCCGGTTGGTTTTTCGCTTGGCCGCCACCTCAGCCTTTCTTTTCGGCCAGCTGCCGGATCTTGAGCCGCAGGGAGTTGAGTCGAATGAACCCTCCGGCGTCGGCTTGGGAGTAGACCTCGTCTTCGCCGAAAGTCGCCAGCTCGGCGTTGTAAAGAGACTCGGCCGACTTGCGGCCGACTACGGCGGCGCTTCCTTTGTAGAGCTTCATTCTGACGGTGCCGCTGACGTTGCGTTGGGACTCGTCTATGGCCGCCTGCAGCATGAGCCGTTCCGGCGCGAACCAGTATCCGTAGTAGACCATCTCGGCGTAGCGGGGAATGAGGCCGTCGCGGATGTGCATCACTTCCCTGTCCATGGTGAGGCTCTCCATGGCCCTATGGGCGATGCTGAGAACGGTGCCGCCGGGCGTTTCATAGACGCCCCGCGACTTCATTCCCACGTAGCGGTTCTCGACGATGTCGGCGCGGCCGATGCCATGGGCGGCTGCCTTGTCGTTGAGATTCGCAAGCAGCGCGTAGGGTGACATGGTCTCGCCGTCGACGGCTACGGGATCGCCTCTTTCGAAGTCGATCTCTACGTATTCCGCCTTGTCGGGGGCACGCTCGGGAGCCGTAGTCGTCAGGAACATGTCCTCCTTGGGCTCCTGCCAAGGATCCTCCAGTTCGAGGCCCTCGTAGCTGATGTGCAACGCGTTGCGGTCCATGCTGTAGGACTTGTCCTCGCTCACCGGCAACGCGATGCTGTTGTCTTTCGCGAACGCGAACAGTTTCTCGCGTGAGGTCAGATCCCACGTTCGCCACGGCGCGATGACCTGCAGGTCGGGGGCGAGGGCGGCGAAGGTCAGCTCGAAACGCACCTGGTCGTTTCCTTTTCCGGTCGCGCCGTGGGCCACGGAGTCTGCGCCGGTTTGCCGCGCGATCTCTACCTGGCGCTTGGCTATCACTGGCCGGGCGATGGATGTGCCCAACAGGTACGTCCCTTCGTATATGGCGTTGGCCCTCAACATGGGCAGCACGAAGTCGGACACGAACTCCTCGCGCAGGTCTTCGATGAAGACTTGGGAGGCGCCGGTCGCCTTGGCCTTGTCATCGAGCCCGCTCAATTCCTCGCCCTGGCCGACGTCGGCCGCGTATGCGATGACCTCGCAGTCGTATTCCTGGATCAGCCACTTGAGAATGACCGAGGTATCGAGTCCGCCGCTGTAGGCGAGAACGATCTTGGATGTTTTGTCGCCTGCCATAGTCGTCAGATTTGGGCCTGTTCGGCCCCGAGCAGCCATGCCAGCGCGGCTTTCTGGACATGGAGGCGGTTCTCAGCCTCCTGCATGACCACTGAATGGGGGCCGTCGAGGACCTCCGATGTTATCTCCTCGCCGCGATGAGCCGGCAGGCAATGCATCACGATCACGTCGTCGGCCGCGTTGGCCAGGAGCGCCTCGTTTATCTGGTAGGGTGCAAACACCTTGCGTCGCCGCTCGGTCTCGGCCTCCTGGCCCATGCTCGTCCACACGTCGGTGTAGAGTACGTCGGCATCTTTCGTGCCCTCGGCGATGTCGTTGACGACCTCCAAGGGGGCGGATGCAACCGATCGCGCCGCCTCGAGCACCTCGGGGTGCGGCTCGTAGCCGGCCGGACAGACCAATGTGAATTTGAAGCCTAGCTTTGCGGCGGCGTTGAGCCAGGAGTGCACGACATTGTTGCCGTCACCGACGAACACAACGTAAAGATTCTTCAGATCCTGGCGCAACTCGCTCAGCGTCAAGCAATCGGCCAGCACCTGACAGGGGTGAAGGAGGTCGGTCAGTCCGTTGATCACAGGGACTGACGCATGCTCGGTTAGCTCCACCACCGAGCGGTGGGAGAAGGTCCTGGCCACGATCGCGTCTACCCACAGGGACAGATTCTTGCCTATGTCGGCCACGGCCTCGCGACCGCCGAACTGTATGTCGTTAGGAGCCAGATAGATGGCGTCGCCTCCGAGCTGGTGCATCCCGGTCTCGAAGGTGACTCTGGTCCGCAGGCTCGGCTTCTCGAAGATCATCGCGAGCGTCTTGCCGGCCAGCCATGCGTGTTCTCTTCCGGCCGCCAGGTCGTCCTTGAGTCGCTTGGCCAGGGCGAGGAGGTGTTCTATTTCCTCGGCGGTCAAGTCCGCTAGTGAAATCAGGTTGCGTTTCATGCCAGCACGTCTCTCAGTATGCCTACGCCCTCGTCGATTTCGTCGGGCGTGATCGTCAGTGGGGGCAACATTCTCAACACGTTGCCGGCCGTAGCGTTGACGATCAGGCCCTTGTCCAAACAGCTCTCTACGATCGGCTTGCTGGGCCGGTCAAATTCTATTCCGACCATGAGCCCGTGGCCCCGCACCTCCTTTATATCCTCGCGGCCGGCGGCCAGCTCGCCGAGACGGTCGCGGAGGCGATCCGCGGATCGTAGGCAGTTCTCGATCACGCCGCCAGTAAGGAGGCTGTCCATCACGGTAAGCCCCGCTCGGCAAGCCACGGGGTTGGCTCCGAAGGTCGAGCCGTGGGCCCCGGCTACGAAGCCTGAAGCGGCTGCTTCGGTGGCGAGCACGGCGCCGATGGGAAGTCCGCCCGCCAGGCCCTTGGCGCATGTGGCGATGTCGGGTGAGACGTTCTCGTGCTCGTGGGCGAACAGACTGCCCGTGCGCCCCATTCCGGTCTGCACTTCGTCGAGGATCAGGAGGGCGCCGTTTTCGTCGCAAAGCCGTCGCAGCCCGGTGAGGTAGCCTTCGGGGGGCACGACGACCCCGCCTTCTCCGAGGATCGGTTCGACCATCACGGCCGCGGTATCGGCGTCGACTGCAGCCGCGGCCGCGTCGATGTCGCCGTAGGCCACGTGGACGAATCCCTGGGGTAGCGGCCCGAACCCCTCGCGCAGTCCCGCCTGGCCGGTCGCGGCCAGCGAGCCCAGGGTTCGGCCGTGAAAGGAGTCGTGGCACGCAACGATCTTCTCCCTGTCCGAATAGCGCCGGCGTGCCATCTTGATCGCGGCCTCGTTGGCTTCCGTGCCGCTGTTACAGAAGAACACCCGGTCGGCGAAGCTCGATTCACAGAGCCGCTGGGCAAGCAGCGCCCCGGGCTCGTGGTAGTAGAGGTTGGAGGTATGGATGAGCTTGGCGGCTTGATCCTTTATCGCCGCCACCAACGCCTCGTGCCCGTAGCCGAGACAGCTCACGCCTATCCCGCCCAGCATGTCCAGGTATGACTTGCCGTTGTCATCCCACAGCCTGCGTCCCTCGCCGCGCACGAATGCGACGGGATAGCGCGCGTAGTTCGGCGCGGTGTAGGTGTCGGTCAGCTCTATGATCGAGGCCGTCATCGTTTCTAGTGCCTGGCCTTCACCGGCTTGAGCTTTACTTCGGTCCCCACTCCCTTTCGCGTGAATATCTCGAGCAGGAGCGAGTGGCTCACCCGCCCGTCGATGATGTGGACTTGCTTGACGCCGTTGGCCAGGGCGTCGAGGGCGCACCGCACTTTCGGCACCATCCCTTCCTTTATTATGCCGCGCCGTAACTGGTCCTTTGCCTGACGGGCGCTGATTACGGTCTGCACTTCGCCTTTGCCGTTCTCGATGCCGGCGACGTTGGTAAGCAGCATCAACTTGGCGGCGTGCAGCCCCTGAGCCAGCTCGGATGCGGCGAAGTCGGCGTTGATATTGTATGTGTTGCCGTGGTGATCGCGGCCTATCGGCGCGATCACGGGGATGTAGTCGGTGCCGCTCAGCCCGTCGAGTATCTCGGGTTGGATCTGTTCCACTTCTCCGACCAGTCCGAGGTCGATCAAGTCTCCGTCCTTGTCGGCGCGAGTCATCCTGTGCTTGCGCGCGATTATCAAGCCCGCGTCTTTGCCGCTCATGCCGATGGCCTTGCCGCCCTTGGCCCTTATGTCGGCCACGATGTCGGCGTTGACCTCTCCGACCAGAACCTCCTCGACGATTTCCATCGTCTCGTGGTCGGTCACTCGCATCCCGTGAACGAAGTGGCTCTTCTTGCCCGCCTTCTCCAGCCGCTTGCCGATCTGAGGCCCGCCACCGTGAACGAGGATGGGCTCGAGTCCGATGGCCTTGAGCAGGACGAGGTCTCGACAGAAGCTCGCCCTCAACTCGGGCTCGACCATGGCGTTGCCGCCGTACTTGATTACGACGCGGCTTCCTTTGAAGCGTTGTATGTAGGGCAGTGCTTCAAGAAGCACCTTGGCCTTGGTGATTACTTCGTCCATCAGCTGTTACCGCCCGTCGGCCGGGCACGGTCGAGTCTACAGGATATAGCGGGACAGGTCCTGGTCCTCGAGAATCGAGTCGAGCTTTTCGCGTACGTAAGCGGCGTCGATGTCGAAACTGGCACCTGTCCGTTCCGGAGCACTGAAAGATATCTCGTCGAGTATCCGCTCCATGATGGTGTGCAACCTGCGCGCGCCGACGTTCTCGCTCCTGGCGTTGACCTGGGTCGCGATGCTGGCGATTTCGGTCACGGCCGAATCGGAAAAGTTGAGTGTCACGCCTTCGGTGGCAAGCAGCGCGCTGTACTGACGGGTCAGTGAATTCTGCGGCTCGGTGAGTATGCGCACGAAGTCGCCTTCGCCCAGCGCGTCGAGTTCCACCCGGATCGGGAAGCGTCCCTGGAACTCGGGGATCAGATCCGAAGGCTTCGAGACGTTGAACGCGCCGGAGGCGATGAAGAGGATGTGGTCGGTCTTGACCATTCCCTGCCTGGTCTTGACCGTGGAACCCTCCACGATGGGCAACAGGTCGCGCTGCACGCCCTGGCGCGACACGTCCGGGCCCTGCTGGTCCCTCCCGCAGATCTTGTCGATCTCATCTAGAAAGACGATGCCGTTTTCTTCCACGCGCCTGACGGCCTCGGCCGCAACCTTCGATGCATCGATGAGGCCTTGAGCTTCCTGATCGGTGAAGATCTGCATGGCGTCGGCCACCGTCACGGTGCGGCTCCGCTGCTCGCGGCCTCCGCCGAGCATGTTGCCGATCGTCTCCCTCAGGTTGATGCCCGCGTCCTCGAGGTTCTGAGGTGTTATGACCTCGAAGAAGGCGCCGCCGCCGGGCTGGGGAGGTTCGATCTCTACCTCGCGTTCATCGAGGGCGCCATCGCGCAGCATCTTCCTCAGCTTCTCTCTGGTTTCGTAGCTGTCTGGTCCGGTCGCCGGCCCGCCTTCTTCCTGGTCCGGGCCCACTGCGGGCAGCAAGAGGTCGAGCACTCTCTCTTCGGCTTGTTGGGAGGCCGTCACCTGGACCTTTTCCGTTTCCTCTTGCTGAACCATGCTGGCGGCTATCTCGGTAATGTCCCTGATCATCGACTCGACGTCTCGTCCGACGTAGCCGACCTCCGTAAACCGTGACGCTTCCACCTTGAGAAAGGGCGCCTGTGCGAGTTTCGCCAGGCGCCGCGAGATTTCCGTCTTCCCGACGCCGGTGGGGCCGATCATGATGATGTTCTTGGGCGCGATTTCCTCGCGCAGCTCTTCAGGCACCTGCAGCCGCCGCCACCGGTTGCGCAAAGCTATCGCCACGGCCCTCTTTGCCGCGTTCTGGCCGACGATGTAGCGGTCGAGCTCGGAGACGATCTCCCTGGGTGTCATCGGGTAGTCGGTCAAGGCAGGCGCTCCAGGGTCAATTCACCGTTCGTGTAGACGCAGATGGACTGCGCTACCTTCATTGCTTCCTCCGCAATCGTCGGGGCGTCCAGTGCGGTATGAGCGATCATGGCGCGTGCGGCGGCCAGCGCGTAGTTACCCCCGGAGCCGATCGCCAAGAGCCCGTCATCGGGTTCGATGACGTCGCCGGCGCCGGAGACGAGTAGGGAGACCTCGCTGTCGGCGACTATGAGGAGGGCCTCCAACCGTCTGAGCATGCGGTCGCTGCGCCAGTCTTTCGCCAGCTCGACGGCCGCCCGGGTGAGATTGCCGCTGTACTTCTCGAGTTTTTCCTCGAACTTCTCGAAGAGGGTGAAGGCGTCGGCGGTAGCGCCGGCGAACCCGCCCAGGACCTTGCCCCCGTAGAGCCGCCGGACCTTGCGGGCGTTCTGTTTCATGACGGTGTCGCCCATGCTGACCTGCCCGTCACCGGCCATGGCTATGACTCCGTCACGTCGGACGGCCAGTATCGTCGTTGCGTGATACACGGGCCTTTCTTGGCCTATTCGCGCCCGCATTGCCAGCCAGCGCGCGTTGGCCGCGCGAGGTCAGGACCGCGGGTGAGACTTGGCGTGCACCGACGCCAGATGGCGAAGGTCGAGGTGAGTGTACTTCTGGGTCGTGGAGATGGAGGAGTGTCCCAGCATCTCCTGAATGGCGCGCAAGTCGGCGCCGTGTTCGAGCAAGTGGGTAGCGAAGGAGTGCCTGAGAGAATGCGGCGAAGCTTTGGTTTGTATGCCGGCGACTCGTAGGGCGCGTTCCACCACCCGGCCGACGCTGCGAGAGCTCAGGCGCGTGCCCCGCAGGTTCAAAAAAACCGCCCGCCGGTCGTCATCTCCGCCGGCGCTCGGCGTCGTCTCGCTGCCACGGGATTCGAGCCAGCCGCTCCAGGCGCGCTTGTAGGTATCGAGGGCATCGAGCGCGTGGCGGCCGATGGGAACGACTCTCTGTTTTCCGCCTTTGCCCTCCAGCACGCGCACGACTCCGAGATCGAAGTCGACCTGGTCCCAGTCCAGTGCGACGCATTCCGAAGCGCGCAGACCGCAGGAGTACAGAACCTCGAGTATGGCGGCGTCCCTGAGTCGCCTGCGTTCGTTCTTGAGCTGATCGTCGGTGCCGTCGGTCGGGGCGGGGTCGGCGACAGCTCCCAGTAGGGCGGCCATGTCGTCTTCGGGGAGGTATACGGGCAGGGTGTTGGGGGTCTTCGGCGCGCTCACCAACTGCCAGCGGTCGGCATCCCCACGGTGGCGGGTGAGGTGACGGTAGAAAGCGCGCACCGACGCCAGGTTGCGCGAGACGGTCGCGCGGCTCGCATCGTCGAGGCGATCCGCGAGCCAACCGCGAATATCATCGGGGTCGGCGGCCAAGACATCGTCGGCCGTCGGCTTGGCCGAGGCCTTGCCCCGCGAAGAGAGGAACTTCACGAACCCCACGATGTCGGCGACGTAGGCGGCGACGGTCCTGGGCCTGCGCCCGGCCTCGGTCTGAAGGTAGTCGACGAACTCGAGCAGTTCGCGTGAAAGAGGAGAGTCAGCCGGGATCCCTGCGGCTTTGAGCCTGCGCTCTATGAGATCGCAGCGCGCCACCCTCTCGATGTCGGCCTGTTTCGGCGGCACCACACACTATGGTATCAATGCAGCCGAGGCCCCTCAACGCCGTTGTCATGAACCTCGTGAGTGGTGAATACGTCGAGTTCCCGAGCCGCAGCGGTGTAACGCTGGTCGGTGACCTTTTTCGCGCAAGCAAACCCGGAAGCCCCTGTCTCTTGCTTTGTCACGGAATGGAATCGACACGCGGGGGGACCAAGCAAACGGCTCTCGTTGAACGCTTCGCCCCCCAGGGGATGACCGTCGTGCGTTTCGACTTCTCCTTCGTGGGGGATTCCGGAGGCAGCTTCGAAGACCTTACCATCAGCGGCGAGGTTGACGACCTGCAAGGCGCGCTCGATTTCGTGGCCGAGTTGGAGCCGAGCCGCTGCATAGTACTCGGCTCGAGTCTTGGCGGTACGGTGTCCCTCATCGGTGCGGCCAAGCGCTCCGACATGGTGGATGCCGTCGCGACCATAGCTGCACCCGCGGATGCGTCGCTCTTCACAGAGGGATTGTCCGACCCGGATCGCGAGCAGTGGCGCCGCAGCGGCGTGCGCAGTTGGAGGGACGGGACGATGCGCTCGACCTTCCTCGATGACGTCGAGGCACTCGACATCCTGGAGTCGGTGAGGCAGCTGCAATGTCCTTTGCTGGTCATGCATGGAGATGTCGACAGCGTCGTGCCGGTATCTCACGCGCACATGATAGTGGAGGCGGCGCCCGGCCCGACTTCGCTGGAAATCTTCCGGGGTGTCGATCACCGCTTCGAAGAGCCCGGAGCGCTGGATGGTTTGCTGGATTGCGTCGAGAGTTGGTTGGGCGACAGGCTGGGACTCCTCGGCCGTGGCTGACTCGCTCGTCGTATGCCACGCCTGCGGCCGTGAGCACGGCTTTCAAGGACAACTGCCGCGCTCATCGGTATGCGAGGGCTGCGGTCGCGACCTGCGCTGCTGCCTCAACTGCAGTTTTCACGACGAAACCGCCTACAACGAATGCGCCGAGACTTCCGCGGACCGGGTGGTCGACAAGGAGCGGGCAAACTTCTGCGACTATTTCTCGGCGGCCTCGGCGGCACGAGCGGGATCGGGCGCGACGGGGTCGAGTGCGCTCGATGAATTGGAGGGTCTGTTCGGTGGAGACAAAGACGACTAGGTTTTTTGCTTTAGCTCTGGTGTTGGCGGCTGTCGTGTCCTGCCGTGCCCCGGACGGCACGGCTAGAGGGGCGGTCGAGGAGTTTCTCGACGCCCACTACGTGAACATAGACTTGCAGGCCTCCCGTCTCTTGGTATCGGGCCTGGCGCTTCGCAAGATCGACGACGAGATTGCGTTGGTGGAAGGCCTGGAGCCGGTGGCTCAGTCGGCCAAGCCGAGGATCGGCTATCGTCTCATGCAGACACGCGAGGGCGACGGCGAGGTCACCTATTTATACGAGTTGACGATTGCACCGTCGGGCAGCGAGCCGTTCGGAAAGGAAGTGATCGTGACCGCGAGGAGCGAGCACGGGCAGTGGAAGGTGAGCAACTACTCGGAAGCCGACAAGACGCAGGAGTGAGATCTCTCGTCAGCGACCCTTGAAGGCGGGTTTGCGTTTTTCCATGACCGCCTTGATCCCTTCAGCAGCGTCCTCCGTGTCGAACGTTTCCGCTTGCACGGTTGCTTCTATTTCCAACGCTTCGTCGATGGACCTGTCGTAGGTACCCGCCAGAGTCTGTTTGAGGCGGCGCACTGCGATGGGGCCCGCTTCCGCGACTTGAGTGGCGAACGCATCGACTGCGGCGTCGAAGTCTTCGCCGGCTACACGGTTGACGAGTCCGAGTTCCAGCGCTTCGGCGGCGCCCACGAGCCGACCGCTGTAGAGAAGGTCGGCCGCCTTGCTGGGACCGATCAGGCGAGGCAGGTTCCAAGTGGCTGCCATGCCGGGATGGATGCCCAAGCGAGTGAAGGTCATGCCCGCTTTCGCCTTCTCGTGCATGATGCGCAGGTCGCAAGCGACCGCGAAACACAGGCCCGCTCCGATCGCGTGACCGTTGATCGCGGCGATGGAGGGCACGGCAAGGTCACGGATCGATAGAAACAGCTTGTAGAACTCCAAGCCGCCTCCCAGGCCGATGTTACCGTCGCCTACCCCGGCCTCGGCGCCGAGATTGGAGAGGCTGGCTCCGGAACAAAACGCTTTGCCCTCGCCGCGTACGACGACAACGCGCGCCTCGGGATCCGAGTTGATTGCCTTTACTGCATCGCGAATCTCTTCGCCCATCTGCCGCGTCATGGCGTTGAGTTCCTGCGGCCGCTGCAAAGTAATCCGCGCTATCCCGGAGTCGGAAGACAATGTCAGAGTGTCGTAGTTCATGCTTGCTACCGGTCCTACGGGCCAATACAATTTGCATCCGTAACCGTAGCCGCGGCTACAGTCAAAACCACAAGAGGACAGTCGTTAACGATGCGCAAGCTACTGGTCGTAGTCGTCATCGCACTAGCGGCCGCTACCGGCTTTGCGGTATCGACGCTCAAGGCTCAGGCGGCACGCAACGTCGAAGCGCTGATGGAGTACGTGCGCGTGCACGGCCGCCGTCTCGCCGAGCACGGTGACATCAGCATCAAGCTGTTTCCGCCGTCGGTCGAGATAGCCGACATCACCATCCCCGACGACGAGCAGTTTGCCAACGACAAGATCTTCTCGGCCGACCGAGTCAGGGTCTACCCCAAGTTGCTGCCCATGTTGTTCGGCAGGGCATCGGCGGCGGCTGTCAGCGTTTACGGCGCCGAGCTGCGGATCGTGCGGACTCCTGAACGAGAGGTCAACGTAGGCACCTGGATCCTCGGTAGTGCTGCGGAGCGGGATGCGAGGTTGGGAGTGCCGCTCCGTTTCTCCGGGATGACGCTGGTCGTCGACGACAGGTCGAGTTACGGAGGTGATCACACCGAGTTCAACGACATCGAGCTCGAGCTGGAGCCGGTAGGCGAAGACGGTACGAACAGTTTCGAGCTATCGGCGGGAGCCGGCGATAACGCGGATGCCTTGTTCGCTCGAGGTACGCTGAGGCGCTTGCCGGAGGCTACCGACGGCACACGCATCGACGCCACCTTCCGGATCGATTCTCTGGCTGCTGTCGACATACAGGGTCTATTGCTCGATCACCCCGACTTGGCGCTGAGCGGGAGCCTCGATCTCGAGGGCGAAGCTCACGGTCACGTCGGGTCATATGACGGAGAGGAGAAGCCCGCGGAGCCGCTGGACATCACGATCAAAGGCCGTGGTGGATTCACCGCCTTGGGGCTCGAAGCCCCCTTGGACGTGGACGCGGAGCTGGCGATCAAGAAGGGGCAAGTTCGCATCAACCGGGCCGACTTCGCTTGGAAGAACATCAACGCGCGAGCGACCGGTTGGACCCACACGAGCGCTGACGAAGAAGTCTCCGTGAAGATCGTGTTCGAGGACGTCGATACGGATCCCCTCCTGGCTGAGTACTCGGTTTCCGAGCAGTGGCGTCCCCGCATGACAGTGTCCGGTGAGGTCAAGATCGTCGGGCCCGCCGAAAAACCCAGATTTCATTACGAGGCCAGCGCTACCGACTTCTCCATGGATTTCTTCGAGGGCCTCGAGATAGAGATGGATTCGTTGGAGGCGTTGGGTGTCGTCTTGGCGATCAATGCCGAGATCGCCTACACGTCCGATGCCGAAGGGTTGCGTGTCGGCCACATGGTCGTAGGCCCGGCTCATCTCGCAGGGCGCTACTGGAAGAACAAGCTCACCGTGGGCATGCACGAGAGCGATCTCTGGGGTGGCATCGCGACGATCCAGGCAGCGTACCGCCCCGGCGAGGAGAAGGGTGCCGACGGTTCCATCAGATTCGATGACCTGGATGCGGCGCAGGTTCTGGATCAGGTCTTCCCCAGTCTTGCCGACCGTCTGCGAGGACGAGTCGATGCCATCATGCGTTTCGGAAAGGAGGGCGATGGCGAATGGGGTCGGGGCAGACTCGGCGTCCATCGCGGCTCATGGTCCGGTTTGGATCTCGCGGGGGCTCTGATGAGAGAGCTCGTGTCGATCGACGGACTGGAGGGGTTGGCCGGTGCGCGGATCTCGCCCGGCGGTGAGCCCGGGCGTACGGATTTCTCGGCGACGAAACTGGACTTCGAGTCCGGCGACGAGGGCTACAAGGTCGGTGGGATTCGTATCGACATGGGTGACATCACCTTGATGGGTAGCGCAGACGTCGACGATGAAGGAGTCGTGGACGCCGGCGTGGCATTCGCCTTTGATGCGGATGCAAGCGGTCGTGCCGTGGCCGCGGCGCCCGTTCTGTCGGGACTGAGGGCGGGTGACGGGCTGGTGTATGTGCCCGCGCGCCTCTCGGGCAAGCTTGCCGAACTCTCGGTCGCGATCGAGGAGTCGTTCAAGACGGCGATCTCACGTGCGCGTGCCGGCCAGGCCGTCGAGCCTTTCGTTCCCAGCCCCGACGACCACGACCTCGGTCTGGACCTGGCGACTCTCGAAGAAGTGTACGGACGATAGAGCTCCGTTGCGGCGGGGCGGGTTGCAGGGCTAGCTCGTGGGACTGGCGATCTCCCTGGCCCTGATCCTCGCTCTCGGGTTCAGTGGATGGCGGCTGGCCTCGCGTATCTCGCATTCGCGACGCCGGCGCCGATTGCCGGCAGAAAGCGCGGCCACCGCGGTCGTCGTCCGCTCCTTCGACGAGATCGACGAGTGGCTGACGGAAAGCCGTTGCGCCTGCAGCGGCTCGCTGACGAGTCTGGGAGAAGCTTCGGAGGAACTCGACGGACGCAGGTTGCGCATCGTGCGCAGCGAGTGCAGCCGTTGCGAAGAGGAGAGGTCGCTGTACTTCGATGTCACCCGCATATTCAACTGAGGCCCGAAGATGACGCTGCATGGCACCTACGATGACGCGCTGGGAGTCCACGCCCTGTTCATCAACCTGCCTCGGCGGCACGCGATTTATGTCAAGGTGCTGCTCGAATCATACGAGGGGGTCGCGGTAGTGCGCTCGGTCGAGCCTCACTACGCCCCCGGCCGCATCCTTCAGGTCATCATGATCGTCCCGGATCAAGCTCCCACCGTTCAGGGGATCCTTTCCTCGATCGAAACCGACACGGACATGGAGAGGGTCGACCCGTCCGAGTCGCTGCTGTCGGAGTTGAGACAGGATCTACTGGTGGAGTTGAAAGACGCCTAAGGCGCCGTTCAGGATTCCTCGGACTTCTTCGACGGCTTGACCGCGTACGCTACGCCTATGGAGATCGCATAGAGCGTCAGCAGCGGGGCCGCCATCAACAGTTGCGATACTACGTCGGGTGGCGTGAGAAGCGCCGATAGGATGAAGAGAACGAGTACGGCGTGCCGTGCGTAGTAGATCAGGGTCAGATGGGTTACCAGGCCGACCCTGGCAAGAAAGTAGGTGGCAACCGGCAACTCGAAGGTGATGCCGAAGGCGAGCAGCATTCGAGACGAGAACGACAGGTACTCACTGATGCGTATGGCGGGGTCGACGCCGATCTTGACGTACTCGTTGAGCAGAAACGGAAACCCGACAGGGAACACCACCCGGTAGCAGAACACGGCCCCCGCCAGAAAGAACAGGGTGCCGAAGAAAACGAAGCTGCGGGCGTGCCTGGCTTCGGATTGCCTGAGACCGGGCACTACGAAACGCCAGACCTGGTGGAGCACGACAGGCAGAGCGAGAAAGAAGCCGGCGATGAACGACACGAGTAGCCGCGTGAAAAACGCTTCGGCCACCCCCGTGCCTATGAGGGTGTGTTCTATGCCGCGTGCGCTCGCTGCAGCGTTGAGCGGCGTGGTGAGAAAGTCGAAGAGCCGGCTGGCCTGCGGATAGCAGACCGCGAACCCCGCGCCGACCGCCAACAAGCCAATGGCGAGGCGTCGCCTGAGTTCTTCCAGGTGCCCCGTCAGTGGGAGCTCTGCGTCGTGCATGGGCTCAGGCGGCGACGATGGTAGGGCCGGGAAGATCAGTCATCGTCTTCCTCCTCATCGTCTTCGTCGTCCGCCTCGCGGGCGCGCTTCTTGCGGGCCTCGGCGTCGCTTTCGGCCGCTGCCTTACGCGTTTCCTCCTCCATCATGATGCGGGCGTTGTCGAGTTCTTCGGTGATGTCGTTGGTCGCTCGTTTGAATTCCGCCAGCCCTTTCCCAAGGGAGCGGGCGAGGTCGGGGAGTCGCTTCGGTCCCAGCACCAGTAAGGCGATGACCAGGATGACGATTAGTTCTGTGGAACCGATACCGAACATTGTTCGAGAGGGCGCGCCGAGCGAGCCGCAGACAACGCTAGGGACGGGGACGGTGACTGTCAACCCGTATGAAACCCGCGTGGCTCACGCGTGTTGCGACGATTTGCCGATAAGCCGCCGCTATGAGTAAGTGGCGGAATGAGGAGCCTCGGTCTCGCTATAGATCATCGCTTCGTGCTCCACGATGCCGGCTACGGACACCCCGAGTCGCCCGCCCGACTCACCGTCATCGAGCAGCTCTATGACAGCGAAGAGTTCCGAGACCTGCCACGTGTAGAGGTCAGGCATGCGCAAGAGGACGAGCTTCTGCGGGTGCATACGCACACGCACGTTGCGTCGGTCGCAGCCAGCGCGGGACAGGCGTTGACCCGTTTCGATGCCGACACCGCCGCCTGCGGCGAGTCCTACGAGGCCGCGAGCCTGGCTGCGGGGGGATGCGTCGAGTTGGCCGACGCGGTGCTGAGCGGCGAGGTCGATCGTGGTTTCGCGGCAGTGCGCCCGCCTGGCCACCATGCCGAGCGGGATCGCGTCATGGGCTTTTGTTTCTTCAACAACGCGGCGGTGGTCGCGAGGCATCTTACGGCGGTGCGGAAGCTCGGCAGGGTTTTCGTGCTCGACTGGGACGTGCACCACGGCAACGGCACCCAGAACATCTTCTATGACTGCGATGACGTGATGTACGTGTCGCTGCACCAGTACCCCTTCTATCCGGGCACCGGCGCGATAGACGAGCTGGGGCGCGGAGCGGGTTCGGGTTGCACGGCAAACCTGCCGATGCCGGCCGGTGCCGGTGACGACGACTATCTGGCGGCCTTCCGCGACGTGATCGTCCCCATGGCCATGGAGTACAACCCGGATTTCGTGCTGGTCTCGTCCGGCTTCGACGCCCATCGAGACGACCCCCTAGCGTCGATCAACCTGAGTACGCCTGCTTACGGGCAAATGACCGCGGCGTTGAACGAGGTTGCCGAAAGCTGTTGTGAGGGCAGGCTGATGTTGCTGCTGGAGGGGGGCTACGACCTGCACGCTCTGCAGGATTGCGTGGGAGGAGTGAGCCGAGCGCTGAGGCAGCCCGAGCCCTTCGCCGCGCCCGGCGCCGAGCTCAACGCCTGGAGCCGGCAAGCGGCCGAGGCTCTGCGAGCTTACTGGAAGATCTGACCGGAGCGGTACTTCTCGATCAGCTCGGGGTCGATCGGTGTAACGATTTCCTCGATGGTCAGCGATTCGCTGCCTTCGTGGGGGTCGACCTTCCATTCGGGCGCGAACTCCACCGGCTCTGTGCCGGTCTTGAAGCATTCCAAGACGCCGTCCAGGTCGGTGTCGCGGGCCCTGAGGCCGGACTCGGCATCGATGTGAACGCAGCCGATGCCCTCGGGCACTTCGAAGTCCAGAACAGGCTTGCCGTCGAGCGCACGCAGCATGAAGTCGAGCCAGATCGGTGCCGCCACCTTGCCGCCCGTTCCGGAAGCGCCAAGGGTGCGGTCGTCGTCGAATCCTACCCATACTCCGCTGACGAGGTCAGGCACGTAGCCGATGAACCAGCCGTCGCGTTGTTCGTTCGTGGTTCCGGTCTTGCCTGCTACCGGACGCTTGAGAGAGCGAACGCTTCGTCCCGTGCCGCGTTGGACGACCCCTTCCAGCATGCTCGTTATCAGATACGCGGTTTGCGCAGACAGTTTTTCTTCCTTGCGTGCTTCCTTGTCGAGCATTACCCAGCCGCTGGAATCCTCGATCCTGTTGATCAGCACCGGTTCCACCCATTCTCCGCTGTTGGCGAAGATCGAGTAGGCGTTGGTCAACTCGAGCAGCGTTACTTCCGATGTGCCCAGGCCCACGGACAGGTTGGCCCTGATCCTGGTCCTGAACCCGAAGCGACGTACGTAGTCGACTACGGTGTCGGCGCCGAGGTCTTGTACGACGCGCACGGTGACCACGTTGCGCGACTTCTCCAGAGCTTTTCTCAGGGTCGTGGGTCCGTAGAAACGGCGGCTGTAGTTCTGCGGCCGCCAGATCTTGTCATGATCGATGTACTGTATGGGGGCGTCGAGGACTATGCTCGCCGGCGTGTACCCGTTGTCCAATGCAGCCGCGTAAACGAAGGGCTTGAACGCCGAGCCGGGTTGACGCTTGGCTTGCACGGCCCGGTTGAACTGGCTGCGGCCGTAGTCGTAACCGCCCACCATGGCCTTCACCTGACCGCTGACCGGGTCGATGGCCAGCAGCGCCGATTCCAACTCCGGCTCCTGGGTGAGCAGGAAGGCGAAGCCGCCGGCGCCGCCACTCGCCTTGACCATCACGACGTCACCGATGCGGAACCTGCGGTCCTCGACGGATTCGTGCCAGTTGAGGCTGGAGACGTCGATGTTGGAGATGAAGTTGCCGAGCTCCACGTCGATCGAGCGCGGCTCGACCCCCGTCACGATGGCATCGTAGGCTCGGCCGTCCACGAGTTCCGCGAGGTCGTCGCGCTTGCGGTCGGTGGCCAACCGTTCCTCGAGTTCTTCCGGGGGTATGCGCTCGTGCGGCCCTCTGTACCCGAGGCGCAGATCGACTGTGCGCACGCCCGTACGCACGGCCTCCTCGGCAGCCCTCTGCATGGCCAGGTTCATGCTCGTGTAGACGCGGAACCCTTGATGGTAGGGAGCCTGCTTGCCGAAGTGGGTCTCCAGGTACTGTCTGACGTACTCGATGTAGTAACTGCCGAACTTGTTGGCTGCGTGGCGCCGCGGAAGAACGTTCACGCCGTCGTCGAGAGCCAGCTCATATTCGTTTTGGGTGATGAACCCCTCGTCGAACATCCGCCTCAAGACATAGCGCTGCCGGGTGAGTGCTCCCTGAGGGTTGCGAGTGGGCGAGTAGCGGCTCGGCGCTTGAGGCAAGCCGGCCAGCAGTGCGGCTTCCGGCAAGGTTAGTTCGTTGACCTTCTTGTTGAAGTAGGCGCGGGCGGCTGCGCCGACCCCATAGTTGCCGTCACCCAGGTAGATCTCGTTCAGATACAAATAGAGAATCTCGTTTTTCGACAGTTCCCTCTCGAGGCGCATTGACAGCATCACCTCGCGGAGCTTTCTTCGATAGCTGCGCTCCGGGGTGAGCAGAAGTGCTTTGACCACCTGCTGGGTGATCGTGCTTCCTCCCTGAACCACGTCACCGGCTCGCATGTTGGCTACGAAGGCTCGCCCGATACTGCTGAAGTCTATCCCCCGGTGGGAGTAGAAGTCCGAATCTTCGGCGGCGACGAAGGCGTAGCGCACCACCGGCGAGATTTCGTGTATCGGTGTCAGGTAGCGCTTCTCGAAGAAGAACTCTCCCACGAGGCTGCCGTCATCCGCGTACACGCGTGTCGCGACGGGAGGACGGTATTCGAGCAGGCCGTCGAGGGGAGGCAGCTGGGTCCAGTACTGGTCGTAGAGGGTGAAGCCCAGCGCGCCGCCGCCGAGGCCGACCAGCACGCAGAAAACCAGCAGTATCCACCGAAGCCACTTCACGGGTTCACCCAGGGACCGTAACGACCGCCATCCATCCGGTCAACACGGCATGGCCGGCTCACGGATCGTGGTTGCGGTTGCCCAATGATTATATAGGCTCGCGTGATGCGCGACGACGATGCGCTCGAGAAGGCTGCGAGCCTGCTCCGGCGCGCCGAACGCGTCGCGGTCTTGACCGGAGCCGGTGTATCGACCGAATCCGGCATTCCCGACTTTCGTTCTCCCGGAGGCCTCTGGAGCCGCTACGACCCCAGCAAGCTGACGTTCGACAAGTTCGTCGCCAGCGCCGACACCCGCAGGCTCTACTGGGAGATCGCCACCGAGAGCTATCCCGTGCTGAGAGACGCCGAGCCCAATGCCGCCCACAGGGCCGTCGCGGCGCTCGAACGTTGCGGCAAGCTGCTGTTGCTGGTCACCCAGAACGTGGACGGACTGCATCAGAAAGCCGGAACATCCGACGAGAAGATAATCGAGATCCATGGCTCGTCTTTGCGCGTGACCTGCATCGACTGCGGCGCGCCCCATGACCGCGAGGAGGTGCACGCGCGGGTGCTCGACGGCGACGTTGCTCCGGGTTGTGACCACTGTGGCGGCCGCCTCAAGCCGGCCACCGTTTCCTTCGGCCAGGCCATGCCCGAGCGTGAGACCTTGGCCGCGTTCCAAGCGGCCAGGAGTTGTGATCTGATGCTCGTCATCGGATCGTCGTTGGTGGTCTATCCGGCCGCGGGCTTGCCCGACGAGGCAGTGCGGGGCGGTGCATCGCTCATAATCGTGAACAACGAGGCCACCGACAAGGACCACTTGGCGGCGGCTACTTTAGGCGGCTCGGCCGGCGAATCGATGTCCTTGCTGTTGCGGCGCGCGGGACTCGACGGCGCTGACGGCTAGGAACACAGCGTGAGGGTTCCCTTCGTAGGCATCGACAGCGAGTACGCGGCGCTGACCGACAGCTGCATGGCCCGACTGCGCGCCGTCATCGACTCCAGAACCTTCGTGCTCGGCGAACAGACCCGTGAGCTGGAAGCGGCCATGACCGGAATCACCGGCAGTCGTCACGCGGTGGCATGTTCGTCGGGTAGCGACGCACTGTTCCTCGCCCTGCAAGCCTGCGGGATAGGGAGGGGCGATTCAGTGCTGGTGCCGGCCTTCAGCTTCTTCGCGACCGCGGGCGCCGTGGAGAGAGCCGGCGCCGACCCGATCTTCGTCGACATCGACGAGGAGACCTTCAACGCGGGCGCCGATCGCTTCGCCTCTACGATAGAGAAGGAATTTGCCGTCGACGGCGGGTTACATGTCCACCGTCGCCTAGGCAGCCGGCTCAAGGGCCTCGTCGTCGTTCATTTGTATGGACGGGCCGTGGGAATGGCCGATGTTGCCGAGCTGGCATCCGGCCACGGGCTCGCTGTCATCGAAGATGCGGCCCAGGCCATTGGTGCGAGAACCGATGCCGGACCCGTTGGCGGTGCCGGGTTGGCAGGATGCTTTTCCTACTATCCGACCAAGAACCTCGGTGGTGCCGGTGATGGTGGGGCCGTGACGACCTCCGACGACGAACTCGCCGCCTCTTTGAGAAGGCTGCGGGCCCACGGCGCCGATGGCGGCGCCTACGAGCACCGCGAGTGCGGGATCAACGCCAGGATGGGGGAGCTGCAAGCGGCGGTTCTCAACGCCAAGGTGCCCCACCTGGAGGAATGGACGCGCAAGCGAGTCGAGATCGCCGCCCGCTACAGGTCGCTCTTGGAAACTGCCGCCGGCGCCGGCCTGGATCTGCCTGCGGATTCTCCTGAGGGCTTCCATGTCTTCCATCAATTCGTCGTGCGGCTCGCAGCGGAGCGACGCGATGCCGTACAGGCGGCCATGGCCGAGCGCGGTGTCGATACTCGAGTGTTCTATCCGCTGCCCCTCCATCTTCAGCCTTGTTTTGCGCGTCTCGGTTACTCTGAGGGTGATCTGCCGGCCTCCGAAGCGGCGGCCCGCGAAGTGCTGGCGCTTCCAATCTATCCTTCGCTGACGCCGGAGGCGGTCGAGCACGTGTGCGCGTCCCTGCGCGAATGCCTGGGCGCTTGAAACCCGGCTCGGTGTCGTCGTGAGCGCGAGACCCCGCAATGCCCCGTTGGTGGTGGCGATCGGTGGTTCCGACCCGAGTTCCGGCGCCGGCATTCAAGCCGACCTGAGCAGCCTCGAAGAGCTCGGTGTAAGGGCCATGACCGTGGTCACCGCCGTCACGGTGCAGACCGGGCTGGGTGTGGAAGACTGCCGCGCTCTCTCCCCCGGCTTGGTCGCGAGGCAGCTCGAGGTTTTGCTCGAGACCTTTCCCGTCAAGGTGCTCAAGTGCGGGCTGCTTCCCAGCGCCGGGGTCGCCAGGGCCATGGCCGTGATCATGAAGAAGGCCGGGTTGCCCCTGGTGCTCGATCCCGTCCTGAAACCCTCGGCCGGCGGGCGATTGACGGGGCCCGGTGTGGCCGCTGCCATCGCCAGAGATCTGTTGCCGATCACCTCGGTGGTGACGGCCAACATCGATGAAGCCTCCGTCCTCGGGGGAGGTCCTGTCGTCGACGTCGGTGAGATGAAGCTATCAGCCGCGCGGCTGGCGGAGGCCGGTGCAGGAGCGGTTGTCGTCACCGGTGGCGATCTGCCCGGCCGGCCCGTAGACGTTTGTCTCGTGGGCGGGCGGTTGAAGGTGATGGGCGCTGCCCGGCTGCGGCCCCGTTACAAGATGCACGGGACGGGATGCGCCTTCGCCAGCGCGATCGCGGCCGGCTTGGCCAGGGGACTGGGCGCCGAGCGGAGCATACGCTTGGCGCGGGCCCACGTGCGCTCGCTGATCCGGCGCGCGACGCCCGTTCCCGGTTCCGCCGTGCTGCTGAGGCAGCCGCGACACCGACCCTGAGGCCGCAGCCGCCCTATTGAGCGCTACATGCGCCCTATGTAACATCACCGCCGGCAGGATCTGGACATCGAGAAGACGAGCAAACAACCCGGCGACAAGACCAAAGGAAGATCGCGGGTCCATCTGAGGCTGCTCGAGGACATTGCCGGCCTGGTCGGTCGCTGCGACGATCCTCAGGAAGCGCTCGAAGGCGTCGTCCGACTGGTCCCGGGCGCCATGGATTGCGATGTCTGTTCCCTCTACAGCTACGATCCCGACACCGAGACGCTGAGCCTGGCGGCCACCCAAGGTCTGCCGGCTAGAAGCATCGGGCGTGTCAGCATGAAGCGCAGCGAGGGGCTCGTCGGGCTCGTCGTGGACAAAGCCGGGCCCGTGGTTGCCGAGGACGCCCTGGCCCACGAGCGCTTCAAGTTCTTCCCCGAGCTCGCAGAAGAGAAATACCACTCCTTCCTGGCCGTCCCGGTCGGTGATCCCGACAACCTGCTGGGAGTTCTCGCCGTTCAGACGCGGCGGCGGCGCAGGTTCGTGGAGCAGGACGAGAGACTGCTCACGTCAGTCGCGGGGCACATCCGCGCGACTATGGTGAACGCGCATCTTTCGGAGCGCTTACAGCGGGAGGAAAAGGAAAGAGACCGGTACCGCAGAGAGATGGTCGATGCGATACAGCGGCTCAAGGTCTACGAAGCATCGCGTCCGCGCGAGGCGAGTGCTGATGAGGAGGACGGCGACGCGCGTCTCCGCTTCTCGGGGTTGGGGGCGTCGCCCGGGTTCGGGATAGGGCCCGCCCATTGCCTATTGCCTCAGGTCGGGCTCGACGACGTGCCCCTTCGCACAGTCAGCGATCCCATCGCCGAGCAGCAGCGCTTCGATGTGGCCATGAGAGCAAGTGTCGAAGAAGTCGAAAATGCGCGCGAACGCATGCGCAAGCTCGTGCCCGAGGTCGGGGGAGCGATCTATGAAGCGCTGCGGATGATCATAGAGGACAAATCCCTGTCGACCCGTGTCGCCGAAGAGATCGGCGCCGGGTTGGCCGCCGAGTCGGCGTTGGCGGCCGTCATCAAAGAGTACGCCGAGCGCTTCGAGCGAATGTCCGACCCCTATCTCAAGGAGCGCGCGGTCGACGTGCGCGACGTCGGCCAGCGTATTCTGCGTCACCTGCTTGGCGTAGAGCAGGAGGACGAGCCGCGCCAGATCACCGAGGATGCCGTTCTCGTGGCTTCCGAGCTTACCCTCACCGATTTTTCTACCGTCGACCCGAGCAAGCTGAGAGCCATCGTGACGGAAAGCGGGGGAACCACCTCCCACGCGGCGATCCTCGCCAAGTCTCTGGAGATCCCGACGGTAGTCGGCTGCGAGGGGCTGCTTGCCAGGTGTTGCGAGGGCGATGACGTCATAGCCGACGGCAATACCGGCACCGTATACGTTCGTCCCAGTCAGGACGTCCTGGCCGAGTACGTTCGGCTCAAGGACGAGTACGTCAACTTCCAGCGCGAGCTCGAGGACATTCGTGACCTTCCCGCCGAGACCCTCGACGGTCACCGGGTGGGTCTGATGGCCAACGTCGGTTTGCTCGGCGAACTCGACTTCGTCGACCGCTACGGGGCCGAAGGAATCGGGCTCTACCGTACCGAGCTCTCCTTTCTTTCCTACCGCGACTTTCCCAGTGAAGAAGAGCAGCTGAGCCTTTACCGCAAGATCATCAAGCGCATGGACGGGCGTCCGATAACGATTCGAACCCTCGACCTCGGCGCCGACAAATACCCGGCCTACATGGGCGGTCACAAGGAACAGAACCCGTTCCTGGGTTGGCGCTCCATTCGTGTATCGCTGGAGTTGGAGAGTCTGTTCAAGGAGCAGCTACGCGCCATCCTGTGCGCGGGCGCGGATGCTTCGGTGCGGATCATGTTCCCGATGATCACCAGCGTCGAAGAGATCCGGAGGGTACGCGAGATCTACGCCGAGTGTGTCGCCGACCTCAGCGCCGAGGGACAGCCTCCGTCGGCCGACGTCGAGCTGGGCGTCATGATGGAGGTGCCTGCGGCTGTGATGCGGGCCTCTCAGATCGTCCGCGAAGTCGACTTCGTATCCATCGGGACCAACGACCTGATCCAGTACATCCTGGCGGTGGACAGGGACAACCGGAAGATCGCGCCGATGTACGAGCCCCTTCATCCGGCCGTACTCCAAGCCATCCACGCCATCGTCGAGGCGGCCCACGATGCCGGGCGGCGGGTGGGCATGTGCGGTGAAATGGCGGGCAACCCCTTGTTCACGCTGTTCCTGGTCGGGGTCGGCCTCGACGAGCTGAGCATGGGCTCCCAGTACATCCCGGTGGTCAAGAAGCTGATCCGGGGCATCGAGGTATCGATGGCGAGACGAATAGCCGCCGACCTTCTCCGCTTCGATACCGTGGAGGAGATCAAGGGCTATATGTTCATGTGTTTACGCCAACATAATCTCATAGAGTTGGTGGAAGCGTTCAGCTAGTGGCGGCCCCGGGGATGCCGGGGAGGCGGACCCGGGGGGCATCGGGCGGGTGGCTCGAAGCTTGACACGCAGCCCAAAAGGCCTAACGATTAGCGCAAATTTGCAGCTTGGGTAGGGGAGATGACGAAATCACAACTGGTGGAAAAACTGTCCGAGGCGGCCGATCTAACTAAGCAACAGTCCAACACCGTGCTCGAGTCCCTCGTGGACATTGTGGTGACGGCTGTAAAGCAAGGTGACCCGGTAAAGATCCCGGGTCTCGGCACTTTCAAGAAGCGGGAAACCAAGGCCCGAATAGGGCGAAACCCTCAGACCGGTGAGGAAATCCAGATTCCCGCCAGGACGAAAGCCGCGTTCACGGTGGCCAAGTCCTTCAAGGACGCCGTTCTCGGTAACTGATCCCGTCTGTGCCGCGGCCGCCGTTTAGGCGGCTGCGGTAGCAGTCTAATGCCTCAGACTTGCGCCTTGGCGGCGGTGCGCCTTGCGTGCGCCCTCTTTCCCACGCGGGCGGTCAAGGCGTCGAACAGACTGTAGAATACCGGCACTACGAGCAGGGTAAGGAGCGTCGACGTGGTCATGCCCACGACGACCGCTACGCCCAAGGGGCGTCGGCCCTCGGCGCCGGCTCCGAAACCGATCGCTATCGGCAGGATGCCGAATACGGTCGAGATCGCCGTCATCAGTATCGGACGAAGGCGTATGCCCCCGGCCTTCAGGATCGCGTCCCGGCACGCCAGTCCCTCGGCCCTCAGAATGTTGATGTAGTCGACCAGCAGGATGGAGTTCTTGGTCACGAGGCCCATGAGCATGATGATGCCGATGAAACTGTAGATGTTGAGGGTCATTCCGGTTGCCGCTAACCCCACCAGGGCGCCGAACATGGCCATCGGCAGGGCCAGCATGATCGTCAGCGGGTGGATGAAGCTCTCGAACTGAGCGGCCAGGGCCAGGTAGATGGCGATGACCGCAAGGACGAAGGTGAAGCTGAGGCCGCTGGAGCCCCGTTTGAACTCGCGCGCCTGACCGCGGACCGTGGTCGAGAATCCTTCCGGTAGAAGCGCAGCGGCCATCGCGCTGACCTTATCGAGGGCGCGTCCGAGGTCGATGCCCTCGAGGTTCGCCTCTACCACCACCGATCTTCGCCGATCGTAATGATTGACGGAGCTCGGACCGACCGTTTCCTCCACTGCGACCACGTTGGCCAGCTGAACCAGTTCGCCGCTGTCGGTCCTCACGTAGATGTTGGAGAGGTCTTGGGGCGAGAACCGGTCGGCCGCCGCCAGCTGGACCATTACGTCATAGCGTTCGTTGCCCCGCTTGAAAGTCGAGACCGCGTCGCCGCCGAGCAGGACCCTGAGTGTGTCTCCGACGTCGGCAGCCGAGATGCCCAACGCCCCCGCCTTGTCGCGATCGATCGCGACGTTGAGCTGCGGCTTGTTGATCTCCAGGTTGGTCTCCACATCGGAAAAGCCGTCTACTTCGGAGAGCCTCGCCTTGAGCAGGTTCGCGTAACGCCCCAACTCGTCGAAGTCGCTCGATTGAATTACGAACTCCAGGGCCTTGGAGCTCGTGCCGCGGGTAAGCGGGTTGAAGGTGCCGAATCCGACATCGGCGCCTGCGATGGTCCTCGTCTTCGCGCGCATGTCGGTGATCACTTCGTTCGAGCTCTTGTCGCGCAACGGACCTTTGGGATGGTTGCGCACGAACATCATGCCCTTGTTGACTGCCCCCGGGCCGCCTCTGCCGAGGGCGACGATGGAGAAGTAGGACCTGACCTCGGAGGTATCGTCGAGATGCTGCTCGACGGCGCGCTGCTGACGATCGTGATAGGCGAGCGTGGAGCCTTCCGGTGTCGAAACGTAGACCTGGAAGTAGCCACGGTCATCGGAGGGCAGGAACTCCTTTCCGACGACGAAGAACAACACACCGCTCAGCGCCAGACTGCCGAGTACGATGGCCACCATGTAGCCGCGGTGGGACAGGGCCCACGCCAGGGCCGTCTGATACTTGGCGGACAGGTCCGAGACCATACGGTCGAAGCGCCGGGCGGTGTCTCCGAAGAAGCCGCTTCGGGCTGCGGTGGACCGCGACGAGAGGAATCTCGAACACAGCATGGGTGTCATGGTCAGTGCGACGAAGCTGGACGCTCCGACAGCCACGGCGACCGAGATGCCGAACTCGAAGAAGAAGCGGCCGACGATGCCCGACAAGAAAGCGATGGGCACGAATACGGCGATCAGGGTGAGCGTTGTCGAGATGACGGCGAAGGCGATTTCCGAGCTGGCGGCCTGCGCCGCCTCTCGGCGATCGGCGCCTTCTTCCATGTGACGGTATATGTTTTCAAGGACGATGATCGCATCGTCTACTACCACGCCGATGACGAGGGTCAGCGCCATCAGCGTCAGGTTGTTGATGGTGAAGCCGAGAAAGTACATCACGCCGAATGTGGCGATGATGGCCACGGGCATGGTGATGCTCGGGATCAGCGTCGACCGCAGGCTCTGGAGGAACACGAAGATCACTATCAGCACCAGCACGCCTGCGATCAGCAGTGTCTGCTGGACCTCTCTCACCGACCTTTCGATGAAACCCGACTGGTCGAAGGCGACCTGCAGCTGGTAGCCGTCGGGCAGCTCTTGCTTGAGCTCCTCGACGCGTTCTTTGACCCTCGCCGCTACCGACAGCGTGTTGGCGTCGGATTGCTTGACGATCCCCAGGCCCGTGGTCGGACTCCCGTTGTACCTGGCGCCGGTTCTTTCATTCTCGTAGCCCTTGCGCACCGACGCCACGCTGCCGAGCCGGATCGGCTGGTCGTTTCTGTAGGCGACGATAAGGCGTTCGAACTGTTCGGGCGTCGAGACCTCTCCCTCGGTCTTGACGACGAACTCACGCCATTGCCCTTCCACTCGGCCCGACGGCACCTCCACGTTCTGTGTGCGCAGCGCATCGACGACCTCACTCACCGTCAGTTCGTATGCCGCCAGCAGATCGCGCTGGAGCTCGACGCGCATGGCTTGGCTGTTCGAGCCCCCGACGATGACCCTGCCGACGCCTGACACCGTCTGCAGCCGCGGCTTGAGAAAACTGTCGGCCAGGTCGCTGATCTCGAAGCGGGAGCGGGTCGGGGAATACAGCGCCAGCCACATGATCGCGCCGGCGTTGACGTCATACTTGGCGACCAGCGGTTCTTCGGCGTCGTCAGGCAAGCGGCCACGCACGCGCGAGACCCGATCGCGTACGTCCTGCGTGGCGGCGTCTATGTCGCGGTCGAGGTCGAACTGCACGATGATGCTGCTCACCTGCTCCTTCGACTCCGAGGAGATGAAGTCGACGCCCTTGATGCCGTTGAGCTCCTCCTCGAGTATCTCGGTGATCTCGGTTTCGACTACTTCGGGGCTTGCGCCCGGCAGCACGGTCGAAACCGAGACGATGGGAAATTCGATGTCGGGGACTTCTCTGACCGGCAGCCTGGAATAGCCCACGAGACCGATGACGACCAGGGCCAGGGACATGACCGTGGCGAAGACCGGACGCCTGACGGAAACGTCGGTAAGAAACATCCTGCGCTCAGCCGTTGGTGACGCCGGCCTCAGGCTCCGGCCCGACGATCTCGACGGCGTCGCCTTCGTTTAGCCGGTGCTGGCCGCTGATCACGATCGTCTCACCGGCGGCAACTCCTTCGAGTATCTCGACCCTGCGGGGAAGCCGCGTGCCCAGGCCGACGGCACGGCGCTCGACCGTTCCGTCATCGACGACGAACACCCAGGTCTGGCCACCGACGCCTATGATGGCCTGTTCGGGTATCACCGGGCGGTTGCGCCGTACCTCGGCGACGATGGTTACCTCGACGAACTGTCCGGGCCTCAGCCCTCCGTCAGGATTGGGAATCTCGGCGGTCACCTTGAGGAGGCGGTTGGTGGCGTCGACGTGGGGGTCGATGAAGCGCACGGCGCCGACTACCTCGAGCTGTCCGCTCTTGATCCGAGCCGAGGTGTCCGGGGAGATACTTGCGGCGTTGCGGTCCGGTACCCCGAACTCGACTTCCAGCGGGTCGGTCTTCATGACCGATGTGAGTTGCATCCCTTTCTCTATGTAGTTGCCGACGTCGAGGAGTTGGGCGCCCGCACGTCCCGCGAAGGGCGCACGAATATGGAAGTCCTCCAGTGTCGTGGCTGCCAGGCGAAGCGCTGCTTCCGTCTCGCGTAGATCGGCCTCGGCTGCGAGATAGGCGGCTTCAGCCTCCTCGTAGGTTTCTTCGGAGATCAACTCTTCCTCGATGAGTTTCTCATGACGCTTGCGCCGCTGTCTCTCGACGTTGAGGCGGGCCTTGGCCCTGTCGACAGCGGCAGCTGCCAGGGCCTTCGACGCTTGAGGTTTTCGGTCGTCGAGTTTGACCAGCAGTTCACCGGCTTCGACTGTCGCCCCCTCCTCGAAGTGGATCTCGGCTATGACGCCTTCGGCCTGGGATCGGATCTCGGCGATCTCGCTGGCGCGCACCGTGCCGACTGCCTGTATCGCCACGGTCACGTCCTCGAGCGTGACGGCCACGGCCTCCACGGGGACAGTTCGCGTCCTTACGGTTCCGGCCGACGGTTCCGAGCCGCCGCAAGCGGCTGCCAGCAAGCTAAGCCCGGCAAGCGACAGCGTCGCGGTGCCAGCGACCAGCAAACGACGCGGTCGGTAGGATTTCGGTACTATCAGCACGGCGATACGGGCCTAGCGCGGCCAATCGCGCGAGGCCTGGACTCATGGCCCAACACTCAAGAATAGCAGCGCTCCCAGAGACTAGCAGCGGCTTATTGGCGAGTCATAGAGATGTCCGGGTGCGTTCGGGGGGCCGCCCGGCTAGCGCGCGGCTCTGGCGCGCTTACTGACCTGTTCCATCAGCCAGTCGAGAACGGCTTGGACGGCGCGCGGATCCAGCGAGATGGCCTTGCTGGAGCCGGTTTCGGCCTCAGTCAACAGGGCGTGTCCGGCTTCGGGGATCGTCACCAGCTTGGTCTCGAGTGGATTGTCCTCGACATTGTCCCGCGCCTCGGCAGCGAAGCGCCCGCGCTGGTAAAGGTCATCAGGATTTTTCTCGCCGACCACGATCAAAGTGGGGGCGACAATCTTTACAACTTGTGTCTCCCCGACCCGGTTGGAAAGCAGGATGACGCCGGCCGGGGGAGCTACGGATTGGTAGCGGGAGTAGATGCCCGCGACTGCATCCGTGCCGTAGCTGTGACCGAGCAGGTAGAGGTTGTCGAGGTCTACCCGGGCGTGCTTGATCGCGGCGCCGTATGCTTCGAGGGCATCGGATCGCGGCGTGTTGTAGTGACCTCGACTACTCTTGCCGGTGCCGGGCTTGTCGAAACGAAACACGGCGAAGCCGTGCTCGACCAGCTTGTCCGCGAACTGCGCGTAGATTCCATCACCGCCGCTCTGCGGCGTGCCCGGCGGAAGACCGTCGCGGTCCAGGGATCCCGACGCGGGAATCAGGATGACCAGGGGGGCAGGGCTGCGGGTTGGAAAGTCCCACTGAGCCGCGATCGTCGCGTCGACGCTCTTGAAGGTGGTTTCCACGACTCGGGGCCGTTCCAGGGTGTTGGGTTGAGTCGCGGGTGCCGCCGTTGCGGCGTTGGCCCAAGCAAGAGTGCAAGGGAGCGCGATCGCAGCAAGTATTACACGCATTGTCGCTCGGCTCCGTCCGGATCGAGCCGCCACTGTGTGGCATGGCCTATACCGATGTCAAGGAGAGGTATAATTCAACGCGTCACGCCTCTTCATGCCTGCGACCACGGCGGGCGGCGATACTGCAACGCCTCGGCCAGGTGGGTGGACGATACAGCATCCGCCTCGTCGAGATCGGCGATGGTGCGTGCGACGTCCACGATGCTGCGGATTCCACGCGCGCTCAGGCCCAGTCGTTCGACGGCCTGCCTAAGCATGGTGGCCAGTGGTCCGGCTACGAGGTCTGCGGTTTCGCGGTGCTGTCTCTCGTTGCGGCACTGCCGCGCCCGCACGATGCGCTCGCGAACGGCGCGCGAGGAGGGCGCGCGTGGCTTGCCGCTCAGTTCCCCGAAGGTGAGCGAGGACACCACGACGTGCATGTCCACCCGGTCCAGCAGTGGCCCGCTCAGCCGGCTCCTGTAACGGCCCAGGGCGGCCTCGCTGCATTCGCAACGCTTGGAGCGCGAAGCGTGAAATCCGCAGGGGCAGGGGTTCATCGCGGCGACGAGTTGAAAGGATGCCGGCAGGGTCAGCTTTCCGGCACTGCGGCTAAGCGTGAGACGTCGGTCCTGCAGAGGTTCTCGCAGCAGGTTGAGGATGCGCGGGCTGAATTCAGGCAGCTCATCGAGGAACAAGACGCCGTTGTGAGCGAGGCTGATCTCACCCGGTGTCGGGTGGTTGCCGCCTCCCACCATCCCGGCAGCCGAGGTGCTGTGGTGGGGGGCGCGAAAGGGCCTTGTCGTGATGAGCGGACCCGGCCCCGCCATTCCCGCGATGCTGTGTATCGACGTTGTCTCGATCGACTCTTGCAGCGACATCGGCGGCAGGATGGTCGGCAGTCGGCGGGCCAGCATCGTCTTGCCCGTCCCCGGGGGCCCGGACATCAGAAGGTGATGGCCGCCCGCAGCTGCGACCTCGAGCGCCCTGCAGGCTGCAGGCTGTCCTCTCACCTCCGAGAGGTCTACGTCGTAGCTCTGTTGTACGGAGCCGGCCGTGGCTTTGCCGTCGAACACGACCGGTGGCCGATCGAACCCACTGTTGATGGTCGCGACGACATCTTCGAGGGATTCGCCGCAGAACACTTGGATGTCGGGGCATACCGCCGCCTCCGCCGCGTTTTGCGCAGGCACGATGATACGCTGGATACCGGCGCGTCCGGCGGCGCGTGCCGCCGGCAGTCCACCGGCTACTGGTCGGATCCTGCCGTCGAGGCCGAGCTCGCCGAGCAATGCCGTGCCGTCGAGCGAGGATTGTTCACATTGACCGGCTGCAGCCAGCAGCGCTACGGCAATGGCCAGGTCGAAGGACGCGCCCACCTTGCGTCTGGACGCTGGTGAGAGGTTGACCAAGCCCCGCCGCAGCGGGAACTCGCACTGCGTGGCTCGGATGGCCGAGCGCACCCGCTCTCTGCCCTCACGCACGGCGGTGTCGGGAAGCCCCACGATGACGAGCCCGGGCAGGCCCTTCGTGAGCCGCGCTTCGACGCGAACGAGGTAGGACTCGACGCCTTCGTGAGAGCAGGTGAACGTAGAGGCGAGCATGCCCGCTTGTGCGTGCATAGGAAGAGCCTGGCAATGCGAAGCGCGTCATTAAGTTTGTATCTTCCGGGTTCGTACCTAATCATCGTTGCAGGCGGCGTATTCATGTTGCTGATGATCGACAACTACGACTCGTTCACCTACAACCTCGTCCAGTATCTCGGTGAGTTGGGTGCCGACATCCAGGTCTTTCGTAACGACAAGGTCAGCGTCGACGAAGTGCGCGCGAAGTCCCCGGAGGCAATCTTGATCTCGCCCGGGCCTTGTACGCCCGACGAGGCCGGCGTGTCCGTCGATGTCATCCGCGCCTTCTCGGGCGAGATTCCCATCCTCGGCGTGTGCCTCGGGCATCAATGCATAGGCCAGGCCTTCGGAGGCAAGGTCGTCAGGGCGGACCGTTTGATGCACGGCAAGACGTCTCCTATCAGTCACGACGACAGAACGGTCTTCGAGGGGCTTCCCCAGGGCTTCGTAGCGACCCGCTACCATTCTCTGGTCGTAGACAGGGAGACCTTGCCCTCGGACTTCGAGATCAGTGCCTGGACCGAGGAAGGTGAGATCATGGGATTGAGGCACAAGCAGGTCGCGGTGGAAGGCGTGCAGTTTCACCCCGAGTCCATCCTGACCACCGAAGGCAAGCACCTGTTGAAGAACTTCCTGCGGATGGTCGCGAGTTGAGAGCTCGGGCGGCATTCGGCTTGGGGCTGGCAAGCCTACTCTGCTCCTGCACCCTTCTCGGTGGGGGCGAGGATTTTCGCGGCGAGCCCGTGGTCACCGGCGAGGCCCAAGCTCCGTCTGCCGCCACCGTGGTGGAGGAGAGGGCTCCTCTTGCCGATGCCCAGCGCAAAGGCGACTGTTTCTCGGCCGCGCTCGACGAGTTGCAGGGCGCAACAGAGGCGGTGCTCAAAGACCAGGGCTTCGCCGTTGCGGTCCTGGGTTCCTCTTTGAGAGCCAGCCGGCGTCTAGACGTTGACGGCAAAGATGCGGTGACAGTCGCGGAAAGCCGATACAGCGTGTCCGTCGATCCCGCGTCGGGCGCCGATGCGCCGCTGAGCCTGCGTCTTCGGTTGTCGATGAGCATGATCGATTCATCCGCATGTTTGTCCGGGCGGGCGTCGACGGTCGGGTTCGCGTTCGCCGACGGGGAGTTCGAGCGCTTCATGGTGGATCTGCGCAAGTCCGTCGCGATCGAAATAGGCCGGCAGCGAGCCATCGTCGGGCCGGTGCCCTCGGCGCTGGCCGAGTAGCAAGATAATCACTTCGTAATTGACGCTGCCTTCTTTGGCGCCTAGATCGCTTCAGCTGTGGCTGTGCCCCGGCAAGAGGCGACCCTTTGCTGGCTGGCACTACGTGATGTCGCCTCGGGTTCTGCCGCTGCCGGTGAAGACAGGGGAAGCAAACGCGCGCGGCGCGAGAGGTTGGTGCGGGCCGCGGCTCGCCTGGACGGTGCGGGCGCGTTGTTCGGCGCCGCCGAGCCCGAGTTGCGCAACGCGGGCCTGACGGCCTCCGACGTATCAGGCCTGGGGGCCTATCGTGGCTGGCGGAAACTGAGTCGTCACGTCTCCCGATGCGAAGAAGCCGGCATCGGCGTAACCGGTATGGGTGACGACTCCTACCCCGGGTTACTCCGGTGCATTCCCGATCCGCCGTTTGCCCTCTACTTTCGCGGTAACATGGAAGTGGTATCCCGCCCCTGTATTTCCATCGTGGGCGCGCGCAGGCCGACACCCTACGGACTGTGGGCGGCAGCCGAGATCGGCGGGCTTGCCGCTGTCTCAGGGTTGACCGTGGTCAGCGGCCTGGCACTGGGTACGGACAGCGAGGCGCATCGGTCGGCTCTGAGTTGCGGCTCCAGCGCAGCAGTGATGGCGGGCGGTCTCGACAGGGTCTATCCGTGGCGAAACCGGTCGTTGTTCGCCGAAATCGCCGATCGCCACTGCGTGATCAGCGAGTACCCGCCGGGTGTCCCGCCTCTCGCTCATCATTTCCCGGTGAGGAACCGCATCATTACAGGCCTTTCCCGTGTAACCGTCATCGTCCAGGCATCCCTTCGCAGTGGCTCGATGGTGAGTGCTCGGCTTGCACTCGAACAGGGTAGAGAGGTATACGCTGTGCCCGGCTCGATAGACTGCCATGCCTCCGAGGGGCCGAACCGTCTGATACACGACGGCGCTACCCCGGTGACGGTGCCGGCGGACGTTTTATACGAGTACCGGGACTTGGCTGATCCGAGCGCGTTTGCCTCGTGCGGCCGGCCCGCGGGAGCGGTCGGAGCCGAGCGTCACGGTGCAGATGCGGTGAGTATCGTGAGCATGCTCGGGGCCGATGGAGTGCACTTGGACAGGGTCATCGAACGGTCGGGACTTGACGGCGCACGCGTTATGGAGTTGTTAACAGCGCTCGAATTGGACGGGCTGGTGCAGCGCCGGGCCGATGGCACGTATGCCTCGGCCACGTTGACTACTCGGAACGAAAAGGACTAACTTCCCCCGATGGCGGCAAAGTACCTACTGGTAGTCGAGTCTCCAGCCAAGGCTAAGACGCTCAGCAAGTATTTGGGGCGCAACTACGTGGTGAAGGCTTCGGTCGGCCATATCGCCGATCTGCCCAAGAGCAAGCTGGGTGTCGACGTCGACAACGGTTTCGAGCCCGCCTACGAAGTCATCCACGGCAAGGGCAAGATCGTGGCGGAACTCAAGAAGGCCGCCAAGGGCAAGGAGGCCATTCTTCTGGGGCCTGACCCTGACCGCGAAGGCGAGGCCATCGCCTATCACATCGCTCAGCGCGCGATTCCCAAGAGCTACAAAGGCGAAGTTCGCCGCGTCCTCTTCAACGAGATCACCAAGTCCGCGGTCAAGGAGGCCGTGGAGCATCCGGTGGAACTGGATTCCGGCAAGTTCGAGGCCCAGCAGGCTCGTCGCGTCATCGACCGTTTGGTGGGTTATCAGATCAGTCCGTTGCTCTGGGACAAGGTCCGGCGCGGGCTGTCCGCCGGCAGGGTGCAGTCGGTAGCGGTGCGTCTGATCGTGGAGCGTGAGCGCGAGATTCGGGCGTTCAAGCCGGTTGAGTACTGGAACCTCACGGCGGACCTAAGGCCCGAGGACGATCAATCCTTCTCCGCGCGCTTGGTCGAGGTCGGCGAGAACAAGATCGAGGTGCGTAAGCTCAAGGAAGGCGAGCAGGCCGGCTTTCGCATCGAGAACGAGGCGCAGGCGACCGAGCTACGTGAGCGCTTGGAGGCTGCCGACAACTGGCGAGTCGAGAAGATCAAGCAGAGCCAGCGGCAGCGCCGGGCGCCTGCTCCTTTTATAACATCGACACTTCAGCAGGAGGCGTCCCGGCGTCACGGCTTCCAGCCGCGCCGCACGATGCATGCTGCGCAGCGGTTGTATGAAGGTGTCGAGCTGGGAGACCGCGGTCTTACGGGCCTCATCACCTACATGAGAACCGACTCGACCCGGTCGGCGCCGGAAGCGATCTCCGCCGTCCGGTCGGCGATCGAGCAGGGCTACGGCAAGGACTACCTTCCCGACAAGCCCAACACGTTCAAGGCGAAGAAGTCGGCCCAGGATGCGCACGAGGCGATCCGCCCCACTTCTCTGGATCTGCCGCCCGATGCCGTGAAGGCATACGTCGGCCCCGATGAACTCAAAGTCTATACTCTGGTGTGGAACCGATTTGTGGCCAGCCAGATGGCGCCGGCGCGCTACGATCAGACCAGCGTCGACATACGCGCGGAGGACTGCCTGTTTCGCGCTACCGGACAGGTCATGCGCTTCGACGGTTTTCTGCGCGTCTTTCAGGAGACTTCCGAAGGTGGTGACAGCTCGGAGGGCGATGCGCGCCTTCCCGATCTCAAGGAGGGGCAGGCCCTGGGCCTCGACAAGCTCGACGCCACGCAACACTTCACTCAGCCGCCGCCACGTTTCAGTCAGGCTTCGCTGATCCGCGAGATGGAAGAGAACGGCATCGGCAGACCGTCGACCTACGCCACCGTTCTTTCGACCATCATAGGGCGCGAGTACATCAAACAGGATGACCAAAAGCGCTTGCTGCCGACACAGCTGGGCGAACTCGTCACCGACCTGCTGGTCGAATCCTTTCCCGACATCCTCAACGTGGATTTCACGGCCGATCTCGAGGATCACCTCGACATGGTCGAAACGGGAAAGGAGGATTGGCTCGACATAACCCGCAAGTTCTACGAGCCGTTCAAGGCCGACCTCGACAAAGCCAAGGTTTCCATGCGCGACGTGAAGGGAGAGGTCGAGGAGACCGATGTCCCCTGCGAGAAGTGCGGGAAGCGCTTGGTCATCAAGTGGGGGCGCAACGGTGAGTTCCTCGCGTGTCCCGGTTACCCCGAGTGCAAGTTCACCTGCAACTTCGTTCGCAACGAAGACGGCTCGGTGGAGATAGAAGAGCCCGAGGCCACCGACGAGGTCTGCGAGAAATGCGGAAAGCCCATGCAGTACAAGTATGGGCGCTTCGGAAAGTTCCTCGGCTGTTCGGGCTACCCGGATTGCAAGAACATCAAGTCCCTCAACAAGCCGGTGCCTACGGGGATACGCTGTCCGGTGGCGCCTTTGGGCTGCGGCAAGGGCGAGATAGTCCGTAAGGTGTCGCGCCGAGGCAAGATCTTCTATAGCTGCGACCGCTATCCCGACTGCACCTTTGCGGTGTGGGACAAGCCGATCGGTTCCCCCTGTCCGGAATGTGACGCGCCCTTCGTGCTGGAGAAGACGACGAAGCGCGCCGGCACGGTGCGGCGGTGCGCCAAGGAGGAGTGCGAGTACACGGAGACCGTCGGCGAGGGTTTCGCAATCGCGGAATGACCTCGTCTCCGGCAGTAGTCGTCGGCGCGGGCCTGGCCGGCTGTGAGGCAGCCTATCAACTGGGCAAGCGAGGAGTAGCGGTCGATCTGTGGGAGATGCGTCCCCACCGTTCGACCGAAGCCCACAAGACGGACGGGCTTGCCGAACTGGTCTGCTCGAACTCCTTCAGAGACAATACTCTCAACACTGCCGTCGGTGTGCTCAAGGCCGAGATGCGTTCGATGGACTCGGTCATCATGTCCGTGGCCGACTGCGTCAGCGTGCCTGCCGGTTCCGCTCTGGCTGTCGACCGTGACCGGTTCTCCCGACTCATCGGTGAGAGGATCGCGGCACTGCCCTCGGTGAGGCTGAGACGTGGTGAGATCACCAAGATACCCACCGACGCCGTCGTCGTCGTGGCTAGCGGACCACTCACTTCCCCCGCGTTGAGTGAAGAGATAACGCGTCTGCTCGGGTGCGGTCACCTATATTTCTACGATGCCATCGCCCCGATCGTGACCGCGGCGTCCATCGACACATCGATCACTTACCGCGCGGCCCGCTACGGAAAGGGTGGAGACGACTACATCAACTGCCCCCTCGACCGCGCTCAATACTACGGTCTGGTGGACGCGATACTCGAGGCCGAAAAGGTGGAGACGAAGAGCTTCGAGCGTTGCACCTACTTCGAAGGTTGCATGCCCATCGAGGAGTTGGCCCGCAGGGGCCGCGATACGCTCGCCTTCGGTCCGATGCGCCCGGTGGGTCTGGAGGATCCAAGAACGGGCAAGCGGCCGCATGCGGTCGTGCAGCTCCGCCAAGACGATCTCGAAGGAAGGCTCTTCGGGTTGGTCGGGTTCCAGGCAAAGATGACTTATCCTGCCCAGCGTCGTGTGCTGAGGATGATTCCCGGTCTGGAGTCGGCGGAGTTCGTGCGCCTCGGTAGCCTTCACCGCAACACGTTCATCAACTCACCGAGGGTTCTGGCGCCCGCGCTGCACCTGCGTGAGCGTCAAGATGTGTTCATGGCCGGTCAGCTCGTAGGCGTCGAAGGTTACGTAGAGTCGGCCGCCACCGGCTTGCTTTGCGGACTCAACGCTGCCCGGCGCATCGCAGGGCAGCCGGTCGCTGTGCCTCCTTCAGGTACGGCCATGGGCTCATTGCTGGCCTACGTGACCGATCCGGCGCGCAGGAACTTCCAGCCCATGAACGCGAACTACGGCTTGTTTCCGCCTTTGCCGGTGAGGCTGAAAGGTAAAGAGAAAAAACGAGCATTGGGTTCGCGCGCCCTGTCGGAGTTGGGTGACTGGCTTCAAGGGGTGGGGGTTGACAATTCCGCACAGGTGTCGTGCACGACAAGCTAGGTTGAGGATTTTTTCTCTACACGTGCGGGATTTTGTTGACACGCAAGGCCGTTAGTCCCCATAGTGTCGTATCGCATCGTCATTGATGCGGTTGCCACCGACCGCAGTTCGTAGAGTGGTGTGTTCACACAGTTGGATGATTAGGAGGGCAGCATGACGAAAGCGGATCTTATCGAAGCAGTATCGAAGTCGACGGGTCTCTCGAAGAGGGGAGCCAGCAACGCGGTTGACGCTACCATCGCGAGCATCTCGAAGGGCATCAAGAAGGAAAAGCGCCTCGCCCTGTCGGGCTTCGGGACGTTCACGGTTCGGAAGCGCAAGTCGCGTCTCGGCCGCAACCCGAGGACGGGCGAAGAGATCAAGATTGCGGCCAGCCGCACGGTTGGTTTCAAGCCGGCTCCTGCACTGAAGACCGGCCTTTGATCTCGGGCAATTCCTGAAGATCGATCTCAGATGACCGTCGCGTGGAGGTAGCCGCTACGGCTACCTCCACCGCGGTGGTTTTTCTCCTCGTTAGCGAATACACACTCACCCGTGTCTAGTGAGCCGCGGGACGAGGGTGCGTCCAAGCTTCGAAGCATCGGCTCGCCATCGTGGCGCGAGTCTCTTTGGACGGCCATAGAGGCTTCTCCGTCTCCCGAACAGGCACGTTCCGGCATAGAGCGGATTCTGGATAGCGGCGGTCAAGCCGGGCTGCTGTCCTGCGACGGACCTCGCCTCGATGCGCTGGCGGCAATCACCGGTTCCAGCCCGGACCTGACCCGCTACCTGGTCTCCCTCGGCAACGACTGGCCCGCAGCCTTGGGCCGCTGCTTCCTCGAGAACCCGGACCGCGACGAGTTGCATGCACTAGGCCGATTCGCCGACTGCAATTCCCCATCAGCGCTATCGGAGGCGCTGCGCCGCCTGGCCAACGCTGAGATGCTGAGAATCGGTTCTCGTGACCTCCTCGGTGTCGCCCGTCTCGACGATACCGTCGAGGCTTTGAGTGCGCTGGCGGATGTCTGTGTCGACACTGCCGTGAGTTGGTTGAGAGAGTGGCAGGCCCGAGAAGGCGGCGACGTCATCGGCGAAGACGGGTCACCCATCCGATTCGTAGTGCTCGGCCTGGGAAAGCTCGGGGGAAAAGAGCTCAACTACAGCTCAGACATCGACCTGATGTTTCTGTACGAAACCGACGTAGTCGCCGACGGTTCCCCCCAGGCGCGTACGTTCTTCACGAAGCTGGCCCGCGCGGTTACCCAGGCCTTGGCCGAAGTGACCGCGGACGGTTACGTGTTCCGGGTCGACCTGCGCTTGAGGCCGGAAGGCAACAACGGCCCCATCGTCAATTCTCTCGACAACGCGCTCAGGTACTACGAAGGCTGGGGCGACACCTGGGAACGTGGCGCCTTGATCAAAGTGCGCGCCGTCGGCGGCGACGATGAGCTTGCGGATTCTTTCACGGAGGCGGTCAGGCCCTTCGTCTTCAGGCGCCACCTCGACTACCTCACCGTCGAAGACTTCCGCACCATGAAAGAGCGTATCGACGCCGAGCAGGCCAGCCAAGCGCCCGGGTGGCGCAACGTCAAGCTCGGCAGAGGCGGTATCCGGGAGCTCGAATTCGTCGTGGTCGTCTTGCAGCTGATCCACGGCGGCCACGTGCCGGAGGTGCGGTGCCGCGGTACGCGTGCGGCCATTCGGGCATTGGTAGAGCATGAGTTGTTGTCGCAGGAAGAAGCGTCGCGCTTGCTCGAGGCATACGAGTTCCTACGCAACACCGAGCACGCCATTCAGGTGGAGCAACGCCGCCAGTTGCAACGGCTGCCGGAAAGCGAAGCCGAGCTGACGTTGCTGGCCCGGCGCCTCGGCTATGGACGCGGCGTGCGCGGCGCGCCCCGTGACGGCGACCCGCTGCCGGCGTTCGAAACCGACTGGCAGCGTCACACAAGCCACGTTCGCGAGGCCTTCGTAAAGTTCATGGAGTTGAGGCCCGCCGGCGAAGAGGAAGCGGAAGGGCCTACCGAAGAGCGGGCTTCGACGTCCGTTGCCGTGTTGACGAGCCTGGCCGAGGGGCGCGATGAAGATGCATCACGGTTGCTTGCATCGATGGGATTCCCCGACGGAGAGAAAGCCGCCGCGACTCTCGCGAGGATCTATCGTGGTTCTTTCCGCGGCCCGGCCAGCCCTCAGAGGAGGCGGGCACTGGAAGCCATGGCTCCGGGTCTGCTCGACGCCGTGGTTTCTTGCGCCGAGCCGGAGGCGGCTCTGGAACGGCTCGTCGACTTCTTGGTCAGGACCGGAGCCCATACCAGTTATCTGGCATTGTTGAGCGGCTCGCCTGCCACGATGCAGCTGCTGCTGTCGCTGTTCTCGAGCAGTCCCTATCTGACCTCTCAGCTCGCCGGCAGGCCTGAACTCATCGACTACCTCGTGCGCGCAGATGCCGTTGTCCCCGAGAGGACGCGAGAAGAGTACGAAAAGGTGCTCGACGAGGATCTGAGCGGCGCCGATGACGAGGAAACCGTAGTGTCGGTGTTGCGGCGCGCCCGCTCGGCGGAACTGATCAGGATCGGTCTCAACGACCTTTCCGGTGCCATCGACATGGTCGGTGTGCAGGAACAGCTGACTCTTCTGGCCGACGTCTGCCTGGCACGTACGATTGAAACAGCGCTGCGCTTTCTCGCGCCTCGCTACGCGGAGAAGCTCGGTGCGATCGACTTGGCGGTGATCGCGATGGGCAAGCTGGGTGCGCGCGAGATGACCTACGGGTCGGACCTCGATCTCATATTCGTGTACGACTCGCCGGGCGAGGGATTCGACGCCGAGCTTCACGCCGCGGCCGCCAAGTGGGTGCAGAAGATAATCGGCGTCATACAGACGAGGACCGCCGACGGTGTGCTCTACAGCGTGGACGCGAGGTTGCGCCCGTCGGGTAGCAGCGGCCCGCTGGTGACTTCCTTCGAGCGCTTCGCTTCCTACCACACGGCCGAGTCGGATTTGTGGGAGCGTCAGGCGCTCATCCGCGCGCGTGTGGCATACGGCGGCAAGCCCCTGGCCGAGCGCATCACCGACGTCATCCAGCAGCATGTCTATTCGACAGGGCTGGACGAGGCCGGGGTCGAAGAGATCGACGGGCTGCGAAGGCGTGTGGAGTTGGAGCTTGCAGGGGAGAGCGGCGAGAAGATGAACATCAAGACCGGCCGTGGCGGCATCGTCGACATCGAGTTCCTCGTGCAAATGCTGCAGCTTCGCCACGGCCACGAGAAGCCTCGGTTGCGTACGGGCCACACCTTGGAAGCGATAGAGGGCTTGGGTTCGGCGGGCGTTCTCGAGGCCGAGCACGCGGCGACCCTTGCCGCTGACTACCGGTTCCTGAGGCGCCTCGAGGCTCGCATGCGGTTGGAGCGTGATCGGCCGGTCGAGGAGCTCGGCACCGACGCCGTGGTCCTCGACCCCTTGGCGCGGCGTCTCGGGATGAGCGGAGATGATCCGGGTGAGGAACTTCTGTACAAGTGTAAGACTGTCAGGGAAGAGGTTCGATCCCTATACGACGCCTACTTCTCTGCCGCAGGCGCCACGTTGACGTGAGCGCCGCGCGATTATACGAGGTCTGATGTGGAAACCGCCGAGTTCATATGGATGGACGGCGCTCTCGTGCCTTGGGACGAAGCCAAGGTTCACGTCCTCGCCCATACCCTTCACTACGGTCTCGGCGCGTTCGAAGGCATAAGATGCTATCGATGCGCCGACGGTAGGTCGGCGGTATTCCGCCTGCCCGAGCACATCGAGCGCTTGGTGCAGTCGTTGCACATCCTCGGCGTCAAGGCTCCCTTCGATGAAGGGCAGATCGCCGATGCGTGTCTGGAGACGATAAGGGCGAACAAGCTCGAGGAGTGTTATATCCGCCCTCTCGTCTTTCTGGGCGCCGGAGAGATGGGTCTGGCTGCGACCAGCAACCCGGTCCATGTGGTCGTGTCGGTCTGGCCTTGGGGTTCCTATCTGGGCGAGGACGGTCTGGCCAACGGGATCCGTGTCGTCACGTCGTCGTTCCAGCGTTTTCACATCAACACGCTGATGACCAAGGCCAAGGCCAGCGGCCACTACGTCAACTCCATCCTCGCCAGCCGTGAGGCGCGCAACGCCGGCTACGACGAGTCGCTGATGCTCGACGTCGACGGATACGCGGCCGAAGGCTGTGGAGAGAATCTCTTCATCGCCAGGCGGGGCGTCGTCAAGACGACACCTATTGCTACGGTGCTGGGCGGGGTTACCCGTGACACGGCGATAGAGTTGCTAAAGGCGGACGGCATCGACGTGGTCGAGGAGCGTTTCACGCGCGACGAGGTCTACATCGCCGACGAGGCATTCCTGACCGGCACCGCCGCGGAGATCACGCCGATCCGCTCTCTCGATGACCGCGTCGTGGGAAACGACGGTTCACCCGGGCCGATCACCAAGAAGCTTCAGTCGGAGTACTTCGACGTCACCAAGGGCAAGCGGCCGGACCACTCCGAGTGGCTGACCTACGTCTGAGGGCCGCGCCCTGCCGGCGCTCCCTGCGCCTTCGTTAGAGCGGGACGGGCGCCGCAAGAGCAAGACAGCAAGATGAACGGCCGAAATTGGGGAAGGCGCTATAGAGTGAGTCCGGGCTATGGCGGAGGCTTCGGGGGCCTGGGGCCCAGCGGGCCGGTTCCCCCCATGGTGCGGGCCCTAATTGTCGCCAACGTCGCCATCTACCTGATGCAGGTGGCAGGTGGTCGGGCCTTCCTCATCGAGTACTTCTCGTTGATCCCCGCGCTGGTGACCAACCTGCAGGTGTGGCGCCTGTTCACCTATCAGTTCCTGCACGGCGGCGTCTGGCACATCGCCATCAACATGCTGATGCTGTGGATGTTCGGCTCGGAGCTCGAGCAGCGCTGGGGGCAGTCGTTCTTCCTCAAGTACTACTTCGTCTGTGCGATCGGGGGAGGCATCGCCTTCACCCTGGCCATGCACATGATGGGAGACCCGTGGACCATCAGTGTGGGGGCGTCCGGGGGTATCTACGGCATCCTCATGGCCTACGGCATGTGGTTCCCGACCCGCCAGGTATACATCTGGTTTCTGTTTCCCATCCCTGTCCGATATCTGGTCATTTTCCTGATAGCGCTCGAGTTCCTTCAGTCGATAGAATCGTCGGGTAGCGGCATCGCCCACGCGGCCCACTTCGGGGGTATGGTCATCGGGTACTTCTATCTGCGCTGGTGGGGTGCGAGCGGTCTGGGGCTGAGCAAGCTGCCGGGCTGGCGTGACGTTCGCCGTGCATACCACCGTTGGCGGTTCCGCCAACTGCAGAAAAAGCGCTTCCAAGGGGGTGGTGGTGGGCCGACCTACCACTGAGGACGGCGGCGCGACCCCCGGCTGCCGCGCGTGGGTCGAGAACGGGGACGGGGTTTCTCAGCTTTGCGGGAAGAAATACCCTATGAGAAAGAAACCCGTGACCATGAGAACGGACTCAAGCACCTCTTCCAACGCCTCGACTGCAAGTATTGGCAGATCGGGAGGCCTGCGGTCAATCACCCACATGGGTAATAATCGGCTTCTAAGTTGCTAGATTTAAAGCCTTATAAGTCAATAGGAGTATCTCGTTGAGCCTCGACGTCGATGTATTTGGACGCCACTTCAAGGGCGCCAAGGGCTTCGACATCTTTTACCATTGCTGGCAGCCGCGCAGTGAGCCCGCAGCCATTCTGGTGATCGCCCACGGCATAGGTGAACACAGCGGCAGGTACGACCATGTCGGCCGTTACTTCGCAGAGCGCGGTTTGGCCGTCTATGCTCTCGACCACCAAGGCCACGGTCGTTCCGGGGGGGAGATGGGCACAGTCGACGAGTTCGCGGACTTTCTCGACGATGTCGAGTCCCTCATGGAAACGGCTCGCGAGGAATCGCCAGGCCTGCCGCTGGTGTTGCTGGGGCACTCCATGGGCGGCTTGATCGTTACCGCCTACCTGCTCGAGAAGAAGCTTCATCCCGACTTCGCGATACTGTCGGGACCGGCCATCGTACCGCTGCTCGACCCCAACGATCGCAGCATCGATCCGACCAGGCTGAGCCGCAATCCTGAGGTGTGGAAGCAGTATCTCGAAGACCCTCTAGTGCTCAAGGAAAGGGTCAAGGACGACATCTACCCGCGGTTGATCCAGGGTGTCAGCCTGCTGCCGGGAAGGGCTGCGGAACTCGAACTGCCGATCCTGCTGATCCATGGAGCCGACGACCAGATATGTAGTGCTGAGGGAGCGCGCGAGTACGTGGAGTCGTCGAGCTCCGATGACATCACCGTACACATCTACGAGGAAGGCCGTCACGAAATGCTGAATGAGATCAATCGCGATGAGGTACTCGACGACATCTGGGCGTGGATAGAGCCCAGGGTCTCGCAGGCTGACAAGGGGGACTGACTACTCGTGTCGGACAAGGTTCTTTTCGTAGTCGGTTCACCTCGTTCCGGCTCCACCATGCTGGCGAGAATGATCGGCTCGCATTCCAAGATATACGGCCGGCCCGAGCCTCACCTGATGACTCCTCTGGCCCACTTGGGCTATTACGAGAACGTCGACAAGGCGCCCTACGACCACATCCTGGCGGCCGAGTCCATACGCCAGTTCGTCGAGGATCTTCCGGGCGGCGAACAGGACTATCTCGATGCTTGCCGTGCTTACTGTGACACGCTCTACGGCCGCATGTTGTCGACACGGCCGGACAAGCAGCTCTTCCTCGACAAGACGCCGGCCTACAGCCTGGTGCTCGACTTCATCGGCAAGGTCTATCCCACAGCCAAGTACGTCGCCCTGACGCGTCACCCGTTGGCGGTGTTCAGCTCCTACGCAGAATCTTTCTTCGCCGGCGACTACCAGGCCGCCCACGACTACAACCCGATAACCGAACGATACGTTCCCGCGCTGGCCAAGTTCATCAGAGAGAGAAAGGTTCCCGTCTTCCACGTGGTCTACGAGGATCTCGTTTCCGACCCGGAGCCGATGCTGCAGCGTATCTTCGAGTTCATCGGTGTCGGGCATGAAGCCGCCGCCGTGGACTATGGTGAGCACAAGCATGTGGAGAAGGGCCTCGGGGATCCCCTCGGCGTTGCCAGGCACAGCCGCCCTTCAACGTCCTCGCTTCACAAATGGGCGTTGGAGATTGCCGGAGACCCGGCCAGGCGCAAGCTTTGCGAGCAGATCATCGAGCGGCTGGACCCGGCCGACCTCGAGACCTGGGGACACCCCATCGACACGATCTGGGCGCCGTTCGAAGAGCTCTCGGGCGGGAGCGCTCCGCCCAAGAAGAAGCTCGACCGTTACATCCTGCAGCGCAAAGCCATCGTGGTCTTGCGGAGACAGGTCGGGCGCAGCGAGGCACTGCGAAAGCTACTCAAGAGAGTGCGCCTCGGTGCCGACGTGTTGCTTCGCGAGTAGGTTTACAGGGGGCTCTCGATGAGCCGCGGGAAGAGGGCGTCGCATACGTTGATGAAGCCCTTCTGCGACGCCGTCGGTGTTTCATTGGCCCTCCGAATGAGGCCCCAAGACCGGTATAGTCCCGCCGGTGCCAACCGCTTGACGACCAGGCCTTGGTTGGCGATTTCGTCGCGGGCGACCCAGGCGGCGACGATCGATACCCCCAGCCCGACGGTGACCATTTTCTTTACGGCCTCGAGGTCGTTGAGCTCCATGGAGATCGACGGCAGCACTCCCGCTTCGAGAAGGTAGCGCTCCATGATCTTGAAGGTGTGACTCTCGCGGTCATAGATCACCAAGGGCTGCTCTCGAAAGTCCTTCGGCTTGACCCGATCCAGCTTCTCCCAGGGGTGGCCCTTGGGGGCTATGGCGAACAGTTCGTCACGGCCGATCTCCGATACGACGATACCCTGTCTGTCGATCGGCAGGACCAGCAACCCGAGATCGACCGAGCCCTCGAGGGTTCGCTTGAGTATCTCGGCCGAGAACCCCGAGGTGACCCTGATCTCGATTTTGCCGAAGCGGGCGGTGAACTCGTCGAGCAAAGACGGGAGGATGTGGTGACATACGGCTCCGCCGGCTCCGATGACCACCCGTCCTCTACCGAGGCCCTCGAAGTCCGAGACGACGGCCTTTGCTTCCTCTACTTTCGCGATTATCTGGCGGGCATAGGGCAACAGCACCTCGCCGGCCTGGGTGAGAGTGACCTTGCGCGGATGACGGGTGAACAGAGGAGCGCCGAGCGAGCGCTCCAGGAGACGGATCTGCTGGCTCACTGCGGATTGGCTTACCTTCAGCCGCTGGCCGGCGGCCGTGAAGCTTCCGGCCTCGACCACGGTTACGAAGCTCTTGAGGGTGGGTATATCCATTCTCGCGGCCTCGGGAGTCTAGAGCCTATCCAACGGTATTCCTTATCGCAACCATGAATCTGCCTTCAGGGGTATCGCGCGCCTCGTGGTGCGCACTGCTTGGGCAGCAAGGCTGACTAGTCCGCAGGCAGATACTGCTCTTTTCCTAGGACTTACGCACAGACTCGCCCTCGAATCCCGCCTTCTAGCGGCTTTGCGGCCCTGCCCCAACTTGGCACCGTTCTAGCTTATAGGAGTGCAATGCCTTGTGGCAATTACTTCTGACTAGTAAAGGAGGGGAAAATGACTCCCGGATTGATCAAGAAATGCCTGACTCTGGGCACTCTGATGGTAATGGTGGCGCCGGCCTTGGCGCTGGCTGAGGACGGCGTGTCCGTCGAGATGTTCACCGCCAACAACCTGTGGATGATGATCGCCGCAGCGCTGGTTTTCGTGATGCACCTGGGCTTCGCGACGCTCGAGTCCGGACTGACGCGTGCGAAGAACACGACCAACATCCTGTTCAAGAACACGTTCATAATCAGCATCGGCATCATCACCTACGCGTTCGTCGGGTTTAACCTGATGTATCCGGGGGAGTTCAACGGCTTCTTCGGGTTCGCAGGTTTCGGTATCGCTGCCGGCGAGACGGATCTGACCTCAGCGTATAGCGAAGGCTACACCTACTGGACCGACTTCCTGTTCCAGGCGATGTTCGCCGCCACCTGCGCGACCATCGTATCGGGTGCGGTCGCGGAGCGCGTCAAACTGTCTTCGTTCATGATCTTCGCGACGATTTTCGTCGCCTTTACTTACCCCTGGTTGGGCTCGTGGAAGTGGGGCGCGGGTTGGCTGGATGCTCGCGGCTTCTACGATTTTGCGGGCTCGACCCTGGTTCACTCCGTTGGTGGCTGGGGTGCGCTGGCCGGTGTGATCCTGCTCGGACCCCGCATCGGAAAGTATCAGAAGGACGGCCGCATGACTCCTATACCCGGCAGCAACCTGCCGCTGGCTGCGATCGGTGTGTTCCTGCTTTGGCTCGGTTGGTTCGGCTTCAACGGGGGCTCGGTGCTTACTGCCGATGCCGCCTTGGTGTCGCTCACCTTGGTGACCACGTGTCTGGCCGCCGCGGCCGGCGCCCTCGGCGCAATGTTCACTTCATGGGCCGTCTCCAAGAAGCCCGACCTTTCGATGACCCTCAACGGTGTGCTTGCCGGCCTGGTCGGTATCACGGCGGGCGCGGATCAGATGGCCATGTGGTCCTCGCTGATCGTAGGCGGCATCGCCGGCGTGATCGTGGTCTATGCCGTCATGTTCTTCGATCGGATCAGGATCGATGATCCGGTCGGTGCAATCTCGGTTCACCTGGTCTGCGGCATATGGGGAACGCTTGCGGTGGGTCTGTTCGGCGAGATGGCCGGCATGCAGCAGTTCCTCATCCAGTTGCTCGGCGTGGTTGCCTACGGTGTCGTCGCCTTCGTGTCCGCTCTGCTCATATTCGGCATCCTGAAGGTAACGATGGGCATTCGCGTAAGCCCCGAGGAAGAGATGGAAGGCCTGGATCTGGCGGAGCACGGTATGCAAGCCTACCCGGACTTTCAGGTGGCCACGCTGGGCGGGCTGCACGGAATGACCGGTGTAACCGACCCCGCCTACAAGCGTACGGCCATGGCCCTGGAGTCGGTCGAGGCTGCGTCCTAGCGGGCGCGGCCGACCACCTGTGGCGCGCCGGCGATCCCCTCCCGGCGCGCCACGGCCCTAGCGGCCCTCGAACTTCGGGGGCCGCTTCTCCATGAACGCCATGATCGCCTCTGCAAAGTCGCCCGTCGTCTGGGCGAGAATGTACTGATCGGTCTCCATGTGAACCAGCGGCCTGTGCACGTTGGCCACCGCGTTGACGGTTTGCTTGATCATAGAGGCGGTGATGGGCGGAACCTGCTCGACGAGCTCTCCGGCCCAGCGTTCCGCTTCCTGCCGCGCCTCCTCGGAGCTTCCGTCGGTCCGGCGGTTTGCAAGTCCCCAGGCCACGGCCGTGTCGGCGTCGACCAGCAGCGGGGTCATCAGCAGCTCCTTGGTTCGTGACGGTCCGAGGTGGCTTACGAGCAGAGGCACGGTTCCCCAGGTCATCGTCATCCCTCTCAGCACCTCGGGCATCCCGAACTTGAGGTCCGCCGCGGCCACTCTGAGGTCGCAGGCCAGGGGGATGCACCCGCCGCCGCCGAGGCAGTACCCGTGCATCGCGGCGATCGTGGTCTGCGGCAGGTCCTGTATGGCTTGCAGAAGCCGGGGCCCGAGTTGCAAAGAGCGGCGGCGCCGGGCCAGGGGCTGGGCGGCGACCTCGCGTATGCGATCGTCAGTCAAGTCGATCCCGACGGAGAAGTCCTTGCCGTCGGCGGCGACGACCACGACTCTGGTGTCGGCATCGTCCCTCAAGACCTCGCAGGTTTCGATGAACGCCTCCATCAGGTCCGCGGACAGGGCGTTGCGCTTGGCGGCTCGACTGAGGGTCAGGGTGGTGTAACCGTCGTTCTTGCTGATGGTGAGTTCGTCCATTGGTAGTCGCCTCGCTCGTATTGCCCATGCGCTTCCCGAAGTTGTGCGCCGCTATCCGCCCTCGAGTGCCGGACCGGCACCGGACCGTTCAGGTTGCGGTATCGGAATCGATCCCGTAAATCGAACAGTTACAACGCTTTTCGGAGGTCTCTAATGGCGGATGCCGACAACTTCTACAGATTCCAGGGCACGTCCGGTTACATCGCATCCGGCCCCTTGGTCGATGCCGTAAACTGCGCGATAGCGCTCGAACGTCCGCTTCTGATAAGGGGCGAGCCCGGCACCGGCAAGACTCTGCTGGCACGGCACGTGGCTGAAGGGATCGGCATGGAAATGGATGCCTGGCACGTGAAATCGACATCCAAGGCGGCTGACGGCCTCTATGTCTATGACACCGTCCAGCGCCTGAACGACAGCCGCTTCGGGGGCGGGGATGTGTCCGACATCCGCAAGTACATAAAGTTCGGTCCGCTGGGGAGAGTCTTTCGCGCCGAATCGAGACAGGTCTTGCTGATAGACGAGATCGACAAGGCCGACATCGAGTTTCCCAACGACCTCCTGCACGAGCTCGACGAGATGCGTTTCGTCGTAACCGAGACCGGCGACGAGGTCGCGGCCCGCAACCGGCCGATCGTGATCATAACGTCCAACAACGAGAAGGAACTGCCGGACGCGTTCCTGAGGCGTTGCATCTTCCACTACATCGAGTTCCCGGGTGCCGATTTGATGAAGCAGATCGTGGACGTCCATCACCCCAACCTCGACGCGACGCTGCTCGACAAGGTCCTGCTCAGGTTCTACTGGCTACGAGAGCAGAACGAGGTGCGTAAGAAACCCTCGACGTCGGAGTTGATAGACTGGATCGCCGCACTGTTGAGGTCGGGGGTGACCCTGGAGAAGCTCGAGGCGCACATACCGTTCGTCGGCTCGCTTTTGAAGAAGGAGCAGGACGCGGACGCACTCATGCGTTACGAGGCCGAAGGCGGTTCCTACCCGACCAACTGGAGCGACCTGGGGCCGCGATACAACCAGTAGAGCCGTGTTCCTTCCTCTCCTATACGGACTAAGAGCCGAGAACATACCTGTCGGCACCCAGGAGTGGCTCACCCTCATGGACGCCCTGTCGGCGGGGCTGCACGGCTCGAGCCTGCTGCGCTTCTACCATCTTTCGCGGGCGTGTCTGATCAAGAGCGAGAATCACTTCGACGCGTTCGACAGGGTGTTCGCGCGCGTGTTCGAGGGCGTAGAGGGGCAGTTCGACGTCACCGACGACGTGCTCGAGTGGCTCAAGGACCCGAAGAACTTCCCGCAGTTGTCTCCCGAGGAGCTCGCCGCCCTGGAGCGGCTCTCCAACGACGAGCTGATGAAGCGCTTTCTCGACACCCTTGCCGAACAGACCGAGCGTCATGATGGGGGCGATCGCTGGGTCGGCACGGGTGGGCGTTCTCCCTTCGGCCACGGCGGCGTCCACCCCACGGGCATCCGCGTCGGCGGACCGGGCAAGAGCCGCTCGGCCATGAAGGTGGCCGAGGAGAGGCGTTTCCGCGACTATCGCACCGACGTCGCCCTCGATGTCCGCCAGATCAAGGTGGCGTTGAAGCGGTTACGGCGTTTGACGCGCACGGGCAGGGCCAGCGAGCTGGATCTCGACGAGACCATAGACGAGACCTGCAAGAACGCCGGCGAGATCGAGTTGGTGTTCAGGCCCCCGAGGCGCAACAACCTCCGTCTGCTTCTGCTGATGGATGTCGGCGGCACCATGGACCCTCACTACGAAATCGTGAGCCGGTTGTTGACGGCTTTGCATGAAGAGCATGGGCTGCGGGAGCTACGGACCTATTATTTCCACAACTGCGTCTACGATTGCCTCTACGACAGCGGACGCATGTACAGGGCGGACGCCGTTTCGACCTCCCAGGTGATGCACACGCTCGACGAGCGCTGGAAGCTACTCGTGGTCGGCGATGCCGCCATGCACCCGGCCGAACTCCTGGAGCCCCACGGTGGTATCGATCCGCGGGTGACCACGGCAACGCCCGGCATAGTGTGGCTGAACCGTCTGGCCGGATACTTCGACAGGTCGGTGTGGCTCAACCCCGAGAGCGAGTCTCTATGGCAGGGCACTCAGAGCAACGTCCTCATCAGGAGGCTCTTCCCGATGTTCCATCTCAGCGTCGACGGCATCGCCGACGCGGTCGATACGCTGGTCAGGTCCCGGACCTGAGGCTGGCAGGCCCCGTTGCCCGCCGTCTAGTCGACGTAGAGGTAGACGAAGGCGCCCGAGCCCTGACTCCAGCGCAACCGTTCTCCGACCCGCGACCGCGCTACTCCGTGGTGGCGGTGCATGTGATCGTAGAAACGCAGCCTCGAACTGTGGCGGAAGTTGCACGTCCCGCAGTAGTAGCCCGAGTGCCGGCCCACATATGGCCTACCAACATGTCCCCTGTAGTAGTGGCGACCGTATCCGCCTCGGTAATACATCCCGCGTGATGCGTGGGCGCCGTAGCTGCGACCGGACTTGCTGCAGCTGCCACGTCCGTACGCATGGCTCCCGGGCCGCACTGTGGAGAGGTGGCGGCCGCCGATGTGACTACTGAGGAAGCCGGAGCGATGAACGCTGCGGTTGTGTCCGTAACCACCCGCGTTGGCGGGCAGAGCGGGTAAGAGCAGGGCCAGGCCGGCGGCGGCCGCGACTACCTTCGGCAAGATTCCAGGCATGATGAACCTCCTTGCGCGCACGATGTGCGCAGTTCGCGGCCGCCCCTTCAGCTTTCGACGACTACCGGCGCCGCCTATTCGGCGAAGCCAAGCCCTGTCGTCGAGCTTGTGGTGTAACAATCTATGCTCCAGCAGTTTATGGGGCAAACCGAATCCTTTACTTGAACCTGCGCGCGTTCGGCTCCGAGATGGCGCGTCGACCGGACGGTCGCGCTCGGCCGGGAGTGCACGGAAATCCTTTCTCACAGCAGGAAATTTTCGCCGACCCGTATCGACAACCCGGTTCCTGTTCAGTACCTTGGTAAGTCGAACATCGTGGAAGCATGCGTCGGCTCTCTAACCCCTGGAAGCCGGCCGGCGAGAGGTTTGAGGTGAGGCCGGAGGTGGTGGCTGTCCTGCGGTGAACCGGACGGGCCGCGAGGCAGCGATCCAATCGACAATTTGCCTGCCTGCTAGATCGCCTGTGATCGGGTGAGATGCCGACGCGTAAGCGCGTTGTGGTGGAGTTGTTGGCCGAACGGTGAAGTGAGCTTGCGACTTGGGTAGTCGATCGCGACTTTTTCTAGAACATAGGTTCGTGTGGCTGGGCCTGCTCGGCGCCGTGCTGATCGGTGCGGTGCTCGGGTGGACGGAGGCCGCTCTGGCCTACAAGGCCCAGCTCGCCTGGGAACCGGTGCAGGGTGCGGCGGGGTACATGGTGTATGCGCGCGCCGGGAGCGGGGCGTTCGGCCCGCCTGTCTACCTCGGGCCCAAAGCGATCGACTCGGACGGTCTGATCCGCCACGTCGTCACCGGGATTCCGCTGGGGCCGACGGCGTACTTTGCGGTCAGCGCCTATGACGAGACCGAACTGGGCTCGGTCCTGTCCAACCAGCTGTCCGTCTCCTATGCGCAGGCGGCGCCCGTGGTCGACAGCGACGGAGACGGCCTTTCCGACGCCCAGGAGGACGCGAACCTCAACGGCGTCCTGGATGCGGGAGAAAGCGATCCTTTCGATGCGGATTCGCCGTCGGCGCTGTTTTGCAACGGCGGCACGGTAGCCCCCGGAGCCCCCTGCGACGACGGAATAGCCTGCACGGCAGTTGATCTGTGTATAGCGGGAACCTGCCGGGGAACTTCGGTATGCGGGGGCGAGGAGTTCTGTAACGCCGACACGGGCCAGTGCGAGCTCTCGCCAGCTTCCAGCGTCTGGGTCACAGCGGCCGACGATGTTTCGGCTGTCTTCAACGGCAGCATGGTGGTGGGCACTGCGTTCACCAACGGTGCCGATGCCGACCCCTCCGCCGACAACCTCAGTGACAGTCTGCTCTTCGCCAACAGCTCGATGAATGCCTTTGACGGCGGCAGCGGCGACGAGGCCGAGTACCGTATCCGCCTGCCGCGCTCCGGGGAGTGGTACATGTGGGGACGTTTCTACTACCCCGAACCGCTTGCCGGCGTATCCAATTCGTTCTTCGTCAGTGTCGACGACGGGCCCTTGAAGCGCTTCGGCAACAACTTCGACTTCGTCGAGGTCTGGCATTGGGACGGAGACGGGGACGTGCAGGCCGGTGAAGTGGCTCCGCTGGCCCTCGGCCACCTGCAGGCGGGTTTCCACAAGGTGACGGTGGAGAAGCGAGAGGCGGGCTTGAGGCCGCCACGTCTGGACATGTTCGTGTTCACTAGAAATCCCCACTACCGGCCCACGGATGCGGCGGCCGTAGAGGTTCTCGGAGAATGCGGAGACGGCATCATCGGTCCTGGCGAGCACTGTGACAACGGTGCGTTGAACAGCGACATAGATCGCTACGCCTGCCGGACCGACTGTTCCGTCACCGAGGTTTGCGGCGACGCCAACGGGGACACTTTCGTCAACGCATCCGATGCCACCGTCATCATGCGCGCCACCGTGGGGGCGGGTCCCGCCTGCGGCCCGGACTGTGACGTCGACGGAGACGGCAGGACCGGCGCCACTGACGCTTTCCTGGTTCTCAGGCACGCCATCGGGGCGCTGCCTGCCCTGACCTGCGGCTACTAGCCGCGGCTTCCCCTCCCGGAGCCCGGTGTCCGGGCATAGCATCCGCCGCCTCGACGGTTCAGCCACCGGTCTTGACCGACCTCATGTAGACGCGCATACGGCTGTCCTGATCCGATCCCGGCTTGGTGGGTGTCGAGTAGGTGCGTTTGCGGCGTTACAACCATGACGACCGGCATCCGTATGCGACATGAGACTGGACTGATGCGGTGTAGACGTGCCTGCCGACAGTGTCGTCGAAGCACTTTAGGTAAGCGGGTACGTGGCATGGGCCTTGCGAAATTCCCCGCCCTAGAGGGAATTCATGACACGCAGGCCGATCCTATCCCCATTGACGTTCGCTATAGCGGTCTTTTGGATGTTGCTCATGTATCCCGGCAGCGCGAGCGCCTACGATGCCGTGATCACATGGGAACCCGCTGAAGGAAGCGAGCAAAGCGTTTCGGGCTACAAAGTATACGTGCGCCAGGGCCCGACCTACGATGGGACGGTTCCTATCAATGTGGGCCTCATTCCCCCGGATCAGGACGGGCTCGTCAGGTATACGGTCGTAGGCCTGCCCATGGGCCCCACCAACTGGTTCGCGGTCACTTCCTACGATTCGAGCTTCGTGGAGAGCCTGCTCTCCAACGAGGTCGAGCTCGGATACGCGCAGGTCGCCCAGGTGGTCGACAGTGATGGGGACGGTCTGGTCGACGCCCAGGAGGACGTGGATTTGGACGGTGTCGTCGACCCGGGTGAGACGGATCCCGATGCCGCCGACAGTGACACCGATGGTCTGGATGACGGCGAAGAGGTCAATGTCTACGGTACCGATCCCCTCGATGCGGACTCCGACGGAGACGGGGATGCCGACGGCTTCGAGGTCGTCGCCGGTACCGACCCCAACGACGTGCGCTCGTCGTCGGCGGTTTGCGGCGACGCGTCGGTGAGTGGGGGCGAGGAGTGTGACGATGGGGCCGGCAATAGCAGCCTCTCTCCCTACTCTTGCCAGTCCGATTGCACCTTGCCGCCGGTTTGCGGCGACGCAAGCGGCAATCGCACCTTATCGGTGACCGACGGGCTCGAGATCATGAGGGCGTCGATCGGGGTGAACCCCCATTGCCCGTTCTCTGAGTGCGACGTCAACGGAGACGGCAACGTCTCCGTGGTAGACGCCGCCAAGGTCGTACACGCGGCAGTCGGTGAGCCGCTAGACTTGGACTGCGGGCTGGCTGTCAGCCTCGTGGTCGAGTCCGACGTGGCAGCCGGCACGGTGGATCTGGCCGTGGACTACTCGGCCACAGGGTCAGCTTTCGTCGGCGACGGCCAGGAAGTCGAGTGTCAGGCCGCCCCTTCGCTTTCGTCCCTGGCCGTCTTCGATAACAGGGTTGGGATCAGCGAGCTCCTCGCTACCATATCGCTTACTCAGCCGGTCACGGCAGGCACTGCTGTGGCGACCTGTCGCTTCTATGCCAAGGATGACGTTCCGGTGATCGAGGATTTCACGGTCGAAGTCCTCAGCAGCAGCGAGCCTTCTCTACCGGTCTTCTCCGTCCTTTACTAGCGATTCGCGTTTACGGTGTCTCGAGGGGCGCAAGTCACTCTTGCCGCATGCCTTCGTGCTTGTCTTGTGGCCGGCGACTGCAGGCTTGTCGTATAGGCTGAGGTGTAGGTGCGAACACAGACTGACGAGTAGTGTCAGCCGCGACCTCGTCGGTGCCGTCAAAGTTGGCGCGTTGCAGCAGGCGCGCCCTGTACACAATCGGCAACAAACCCCCGTTTCTTGACGATTCTCGTTCAACAAGGCGGCGGCATATCGCTTGCGGTTGCCCGGTGCAGGGAGACCGATCATGCACCGGCAAAGCAATCTGTTTGCGCTCGTTCAGTTCTTCGGGTTGATCGCACTGCTGGCGGGGCCGGGAGCCACGCCCGTGTCGGCCTATGACGCCGAGGTGGTTTGGCGTCCGGCTGTCGATCCTCAGGAAGCCGCGAGCGGCTACTTCCTTTACGCCGATACCCAGCCGGGGTCGACGAACTCTCCCATAGACGTCGGCATGCCGTCGGCCCAGCCCGACGGTACGCTTGTCTACACACTGGTGGACCTACCTCTCGGTCCGACTACCTATGTGTCGGTGGCCTCCTATGATGATTCCTCCGCCGAAATAGCGCGGTCTCAGGAGATGGCCCTGGATTACGCGGCGGTGGCGTCCGTAGTCGACAGCGACGGTGACGGCCTCACAGATGCGCAGGAAGACGTGGATCTCGATCAGGTGGTCGACGCCGGTGAGAGTGATCCCTTCGACGTGGATTCCGATGGTGACGGGTTGGAGGACGGAGACGAGGTGAACGTTCACGGCACCGATCCTGCCGACGCCGACAGTGACGGTGACGGTTACAGTGACGGTCAGGAGATCAGTGACGGCAGCGACCCCAACGATGAGAATTCGCATGCCGGCACGCTCGCCTGCGGCAACGGCATCCTCGATGCGGGAGAAGAGTGCGACGATTCGAACAGCGCCGGCGGCGATGGCTGCGGTCCGACCTGCCAGGTCGAGTTCTGCGGCGACGGCATCGTCAACAACGTGGACGAAGAATGTGACCCGCCGGGCACGGGCGCTTGCGACGGCAGCTGCAGGTTGTTCGGGGTAATCGAGGTCACCCAGCAAGGAGCGATCATAGCGCGAGTCCCGAACCCCACCGGCGGCGGCAACCTCGATATCGAGGTCATCCGTGACGGCGACGAGCCTCCTGTCGGGAGTACTCAGTCGAACCGCCAGTTCGACACCTGGGACGGCAGCAATCAGGCCTCGGATGATTGGATGGGTTACAGCTTCGGCCAGACCCGGGAGTTCGTGCGGGTCGAGTTCCAGGAGGGCAAGCATTTCAGCGACGGGGGATGGTTCGAGTCGGTCACCGTGCAGGTGCGTGACGGGGGCGTGTGGCGCGAAGTGTCAGGCTTGCAGGTGACCCCTCCTTATCCGGGGGTGGACGACGGTGTGTTCTTCGAGTCCTACGACTTCGAGTTCGCTCCCGCCACCGGTGATGCGGTCAGGGTGTTCGGTGTGCCGGGCGGTGCCTCCGACTTCATCAGTGTGGCGGAGTTGCGGGTGTTCGCGGCCTTCGGTCAGACGGCGGTGTGTGGGGACGGGGTGCTGGATGCCGGAGAGGAGTGTGACGATGGCAACGGCGATAACAGCGACGCGTGCCTGGATAGCTGCACCGCAGCACAGTGCGGCGACGGTTTCGTGAGGACGGGCGTGGAAGCTTGTGACGACGGCGTCGCCAACAGTGATGCCGCAGCCGATGCGTGCCGCACCGATTGCTCGTTGCCGAGGTGTGGGGACGGGGTGACGGATTCGGCCGAGACCTGTGACGACGGCAACGTCAGCGACACCGATTCCTGCCTGAATACTTGTGCTGCGGCAGCCTGCGGCGACGGGCTGTTGTGGGTAGGGGTGGAAGAGTGCGACGACGGCGCAGGCAACGATGATGCCTCGCCCGATGCGTGCAGGTCCAGCTGCGTGCTGGCGAGCTGTGGCGACGGGGTAGTGGACGGCGGCGAGGTTTGTGACGACGGCAATACCCAGGGTGGTGACGCGTGTCCGGCGGATTGCGTGACCCCTTCTTGCGGCAACGGGGTAGTGGAGCCGGGAGAGGAGTGCGATGAGGGGGCCGGCAACAGCGATGCGAATCCACAAGCGTGCAGGACCGACTGTCTGCTGCACGACGTATGTGGGGATGTGACGAACGACGGTGTTCTTACCGTCAGCGATGCACTCGAGGTGCTCCTCGGTGCCATCGGCGAGCGTGAGTGCGCATTTTCACTGTGCGATACGAATGGTGACGGCAACGTTTCTCCGGTCGACGGATTGCGGATTGTGCGTGCGGCGGTAGGCCTGGAGGTGGAAATGGACTGCGGGTTGTTGGTGACACTGGTGTTGGACGATGATGTTTCGGTTGGGGCGATGACCGTAGCGGTCGAGTACTCGGCAACAGGTTCGACGTTCATTGGTGAGCGTGGTGACGTGCGTTGTGCGAACCTGTTGCCGGGTGCGCCGGACGTTTTCTTCGACAACGACACCGCCGTTTCTACGCTGGTCGTGGACTTGGTGAACTACCAAGCTTCGAGCGGCCCGTTGCCTCTGGCGGAATGTCGGTTCTTGGCCGGCACCGATATGCCCGACACCGGCGACTTCGTTATCGAGGTGCTGGACTATCCGGGAATGGCGCAATCATTGCCAGCGCCTTTGGTGTGGCTGGACTACTGAATCAGTCTGCCGACGAGCACAGGGCCGACGTCAAGACGGCCGCGATGCGCTCTGCGGCGTGGCCGTCCCCGAAGGGGTTGTGAGCCTCCGACATCTGCCGGTAAGCGCCACTGTCGCTCAGCAGCCGCTCGGCATGCTCGACGATGCTGTCGTGTGATGTCCCGACCAGGAGCGCCGTCCCCGCATCCACGCCTTCCGGTCTCTCTGTGGTCTCTCGCATGACCAGCACCGGCTTGCCGAGTGAGGGTGCCTCTTCTTGTATCCCGCCCGAATCGGTCAGGATCAGATAGGACCTCTGCATGAGGCTGACCAGGGTTACGTAGTCGACCGGCTCGATGAGGTGTATGCGGTCGGACTCTCCCAGTATCGCTCGAACAGGCTCTTGTACCCGCGGGTTCAGGTGAACCGGGTACACGAGTTCGACTTCCGGGTTACGGTCGACCAGGGCACGCAGCGCGGTGCACAGTTCCATGAACGGTTGGCCGAAACTCTCCCGGCGATGCGCGGTCACCAGGATCAACCTACGAGAATCGTCAAGGCTCAAACGGTCGATATGACTGCCGTTACGGCAGTTCGCCACGGTCCATTCGAGCGCGTCTATGATCGGATTGCCGGTGAGTATGATCTTGTCGCTTGCCACCCGCTCGGCCGCAAGCACGTCGACGGCACGCTGAGTCGGAGCGAAGTGCCATTCGCTCAAGAGCGTCGTCATCTGGCGGTTGAGTTCTTCCGGAAAGGGGGAATCCTTCTGATAGGTGCGTAGTCCGGCTTCGATATGTCCGACCGGGACGTTCTCGTGGAACGCCGCCAGCGCGGCAGCAAAGGCGGTCGTCGTGTCACCCTGAACCAGCAGGGCTGCCGGCCGTTCGGCCTCTAGCACCGTCGGCAGCCTATCCAGAATCCTCGATCCGATCTCCGAAAGAGTCTGCCCCTCGGTCATGATCTCGAGGGAGTGATGCACGTCGATCGAGAAGTAATCGAGAACCTGGTCGAGCATGTGTCCGTGTTGGTTGGTTACGCACACCCTCGGGACCAGCAGGCCCGAGGTGTCGGCCAGCGCCCGGATGACCGGAGCGAACTTGATCGCTTCCGGGCGGGTTCCGAAGACGCAAAGAACGACCTTGGGCTCGCTCATCCTTCTCCAGCCTCGTCAGGCAGCCAGGCCTTCGGCCATTGCCTGCTTGTATGTAACCGCACGCCGTTTCTCGGCGATTCTGGTCAGTATCGTTTCGAGCATGCCGAGCTTTCGCTCCAGCGGAAGCTTCATTCCGGGGTGGCGGTCCATCCTGGGGTCGATGTCGTCGCCGGCGAGATCCAGAAGGTCGGCGGCGTGAAACTCGTAGAACAGCGGCACGTCGCGCTCGAGGAGGGAATCCAAGGCCCTGGAGAAGATCCGCCACGGCACGAAATAGGCCAGCGTGTGGTAGACGGGAAACCGCAGCCAGCGCGTAACGGCTACCGGAAACTCCACCAGCTCGCCCGACGGCGTGCTCAGGCTGTGTGGACCGCGTGCCGAGAACGCGTGGGCGAAGATATCCATGGAGAAGATCGACCGTTTCCCCTCGCTGCGGCGAAACGCTGACAGGCGGCTGGCAATGAGGGCGGGAGTGGGGAAGACCGAAGCATCATAGGAGTAGCCCGCACCGGCTATGAACTCGAGAACGCGGTCGTCGACGTCCCAGGCCGGGGCCCGGAAGCCGGCGACATCGCTGCCGCTACTCTCGCTCAGGTGTGTTCGTGAATCGCGGATCTCGACCGCCAGAGCATCATCATCGAGGACGCTGAACGGCTGGGGGTGGGACATCGAATGGCTGGCGATCTCGTGGCCCCGCCCGACCATGTCTTGCAGAAGCGCGGATTGGCCGTCAGCGTCGCGGGCGATCGTGAACATCACGGCCGGTAGGCCGGCCTTGTCGAGCAACTCCAGAAGCCTCGGCACCGCCGTGCGATAGATTCTGTCGCAAGCGGGCAGGTCCTCCACGCCGTATCCCTGCAGGTGACGGTCGACCGTGTCGAGGTCGCAGGAAAAGACAGCGTAGGACTGGCTCACGCCCGCGTTTCTCCCGCGGCTGCCCCGGTGAAAGTGCCGGTGGGGCTGAGCTCGGTGACGGCGCCCTTCACGGCCGCGGCTATGAAGTCGACGTGTTCCTCTGTGTAAGCCTCGTTCCAGGGCAGCACGACCACGGAAGCCAGGCCCTGGGCCGTGCCCGGATACTCCGCCTCGTCGTAGCGCACCTCGGGGCGGCCCAGATCCGCCAACCTGCTGTAGGGAAGGCCGCTCTTGCCGAAGGTTCTCCGCTCGGTGAACAGCTGGCACATGAAGGCCGGCTTCTGGATGTAGCGCGGAACGCAGAACACGCCGCGGCTCTTCAGCTGGGCGCCCAGAGCATCGGCGCCGCCTTCGAGAACCTTGGCGTCGACCGTCAGAGGATACTTCCAATATACGTGGGTGCTGCCCGGCGCGGCCTCGGGCAAGGTCAAACCGGGAACGCCGCGCAACGCTTCGGTCAGCGCGGCAGCGGTCCGGCGCCGTCTGTCGACCACGCCGCTCAGCTTCGCGAACTGAGCGTTCGCGACGGCTCCCTGCAGCTCGGTCATCCTGTAGTTCAGCGCCAGGAAGTAGTGGTCCGGTTGCGGATCCCCATATCCCCAAGCTTTGTCGCTGAACAGGCGCATGTGACGAGCCAACGCATCGTCGGACGTGATCACCACGCCGCCTTCGCCGGTGGTCATGTGCTTGCCTTGCTGAAGGCTGAAACAGCCGACGTCGCCGACGGTGCCCACCAGCTTGCCGTTGTGCTCGGCGAGGAAAGCCTGAGCGCAGTCTTCTATGACCGGAAGTCCGTGATCACGGGCGACTTCGCAGATTCCGTCGAGGTCACACGGATTGCCGAACAGATGGGTAACGACGATCGCACGCGTGTGTTCCGTGATTCTCTCGGCCACCGACTCGGGCGTAATGTTGAGTGTCACGGGGTCTACGTCGGCGAACACCGGAATCGCCTGCTCGTAGAGTATGGGCGTCAGAGCTCCCATGTCGGTCACCGGAGTCGTTATGATCTCGTCGCAGGGCTCCGGCATCAGTGCATTCAGCGCGGTGTGGACCGCGGCGGTGCCGGAGGCTACGGCGCGGGCGTGTGGAACCGAGTAGCGGTCGGCGAAGCTCTTCTCGAAGGCGTTGACTTGCGACCCCTTCGTGCAGTTCAAGGTACCTGACTCTATGACCTCGCGGAGCAGTTCCAGTTCCTGCTGTCCAAGATCTCGTCCGCTCGAGTCTGCGTCGGATGGTAGTTTCATGAAATTGACCTCTGTTGTTGGATTGTCAGGCTGCCGGTTTCGCCGCGCCCGTCAGAGCGATACTCGCCTTCTCGCCGGGCTCCAGCCGTGGTAGCGGCCGGGTCTCGACGCCCGAAGCGTTCTCTATGATTAATGATAGCCCTTCGACGGGCCGGTTTCCGTTGTTAGTGGCGGATACGGCGCCATGCTCCGTTTCCAGGGTGACGGCCTCACGGCTCGTCCACCAGGCGGCGACCTCCTCCAGGCTGGCCCGCCATACGCCTTGTTTTTTTATGATCTCGAGCACGTCCTCGAGAAGGGACTCACGCACGGCGGCATCATCGTCGTCGAAGACACCGCCGTGGACCAAGGCCACGTAGAGGCCGCCGATGGATCTGATGAAGTCGGCCTTGCGCTCCACGTCGGACCGTAGAGCGTCTCGGCTGCCGCCGCCGAACAAGGATTGTATGCAGTCGGGCGCGGTCATCGGTAGTTCAAGGCAGCGACTCACGCGCACTTTGCCGCTCTCGTCGACGATAGGACGCCGGAACGGCACGTTGACCCTTACCCCTCCGCCGAAGTGCTTGGCGTTTTCGCGGTCGACGTCGGGCCAGGAAGAGTCGAAGGCGAAGCCGGCGGCGTCCAGTGCGCTGGCCAGATCGGCTGATCTGTCCAAACGCGGGCTTCTGAACCCGCGAATCCTTCTGCCCAACTTGAGCTCGAGGCGCTCGCGGGCGCGCGATAGGTAACCGGCCAACCGCTCAGGAGAAGCCACGACGGCGTCACCACGGTGAGTGACGCCGTGGAGGATCACGCCATGGCGCTTGATCTCGGCCGTGGTGGAACGATCGAGGCCGGCTACTGCAGGAGCTTCGACGAGACCCAGCGTGGATTTAGTATCCGCGTCGGAGATGCGCCGGAGAAGGCGGCTCAGTCCCTCTCCGTAGGCATAGTCCGTCGGCTCGATGTCGTGCGTGAGCACTGCGGCCGAGTCGTAGGGGGCCGGCCATTTGGCGAGCCCGACGGTGTCCTCGCCGCTGATGGCGCGAATGATCGCTTTGGTCAGCTCGACCAGCAACCAGCCGGTGCCATCGACCGGATAACTCGAGGCGATGTCGCCGTACTCTTTGAGCCGCCGGTCTAGTTTGGCGTAGGTGCGGCGTTGCACGAACGATCTCAGTGCTTGCGGCAGGCGGTAGTATGCTTCGAACAGCAGATTGGCGGCCGCATGGGGGCCCAGACGCCTGCGCGGTGGTCCCTCACGCAAGGGGAGATAGGCGTCGGTCATGAGGGCGGAGAATGCAGTCCCGAGATTGACGAGGGACCATACGCAGTCCCCTCGTCTTACAAGAGCCGCGCCCGATCTGCGCCGGTCGCCCGAGGACTCGAGGAAAGGCAAGACGACCTCTCCCTCGATATCTCCCGACGGCGAGCAGATGGTCGTCTTGGGTAAGCGTAGGCTGTTGATTCCGAGATCGCCCGCGCGCGCCACTACTCTCGCGGGCCACACCGGTGCAGTGACCGGTATGTTGCAGGAACCAACGTGCATCCCGGGGGAGGCGGAATCGAAGCAGCGTTGGGCGAACACCGCGCCTCCGTTCAATACCAGAGAGCGCCGCGCCAAGAGAAAGTCGCTCTCGTCGGCCGTTAGGTCGCTGGCCGCCGCGATTATCGGAGCCCCGCTCGTCTCGTCGAGGTTCGAGATCCGCCGGAAGGGGATCTTCTCGATCTCGAGCATCGCTTCGATCCCGAGCGCCGCGAACTCGTCACGTGAGAGCAGGTCGATCATGAAACTACTCGATCGTGGATCCGGCCGGGCTAGGCGGCTACTACGGAGCCTCTACGCTTTACGTAACGGCGTCCGCACTGCCGGCACTCCGAGCCCGTTCCGTCCTCGTCGTTGATGCCGAGTTGGAGCCGCGCTCCGCACACACAGACGTACCCGCGCAGGCTCGCCGGGTTGCCGTACACCAGGCCATGCGCCGGAACGTCTTTGACCACGACAGCACCCATCCCGATCATGGCAAACTCCCCGAGTTCGAGCCCCGGGCCGATGGTCGCGCTTGCGCCGATAGTCGTGCCGGCCCTGACAGTGGTCTCCAGCGTATCCTCGGTGGGTTCGGATGTGGCGATCGTACCGGGATCAGTTGCGAAGGCTCGTGGATAGCGATCATTGGTGAACACAACGCCCGCCGAGATCATGACATCGTCTTCGACGGTGATGCCCGTACAGAGGTATACGTAGGCGTTGATCTTGACCCTGTCGCCGATGCTGACGCCGTAGGCGATGTAGCTCTTCTCCCCGACGATGCAGTCACTGCCTATGGTTGCAGGGCCACGGACGTGTACGTTGTCCCAAATCGAGGTGCCGGTGCCGATGTCGACACCGTCTTCTACCAGTGCCGTCGGATGAATCTTGGCTGGTTCTTGGAGGGGTTTAGGCGGTGTGCGTGCCGCGTCGGTCACGCACGTCTCCTTTCCGCTTCGACCTCGCGGTTGTCCTGGATCGCTCGCGTGTCGACCCATTCCCAGGTGCCGGTCTCCATCGACTTGTAAGCGGCGTCCACTGCTGCGACGGTGCGCAGAGCCTCGACGCTGCTGATCCACGGGGCAGCGGACTCGGGCGAGCTGATTACGTCCACGAAGGAACCGAACATTCGCGAGTGGGAGCCGATCTTGTCGTAGCGTCCACCATTGAGCGGCTGCCACTCACCGTTGTCGCGCTTGAAGCGGGCTGTCGCCCAGCCGACTTCGATTATGCCTTCCGACCCTTGGACGGTCAGGTAGCTGTCGCGGCCTGTGAAGAAGCTCCAGCTGAGATCGATCTTGCCGATGACGCCGTGAGTGGCGCGCACCTGTATCGTAGCCGAGTCTTCTACGTCGATCTCTTGCAGCGGCTTCAGGGCGGTCGCCTGAACGCGGGTCACGGTGCCGAACAGGTAAGAAACGATGTCGAAAGCATGGCAACCGTTGTCGATGATTACTCCCCCGCCCGAAAGGTGCCTGTCCGAATTCCAGCGGCCACTCATGTCGACACGGCTGCAGAAGCTCACGTCGAATCCGAGCGGTTCGCCGATCTCGCCCGACGCGATCAAGTCGCGGGCTGCACGAATGTCCTCGACATGTCTGAACTTCGTTGCGAGGAGCAGATGCCGCTTCTCGCGGCTTGCCGCCTTGAGCATGCTGAGCGCGTCCGCCGAGGTCGTCGCCAACGGCTTCTCGCACAGTACGTGAAGTCCCTTCTCCAGAGCGTAGTTGGCTATGGCCGCATGTTCGGACGGCGGGGTGCAGATCATGACAGCGTCCAGCTCGCATGAGTCGAACATCTCGTTCGGGGTAGCGTAGGCACCGAGGCCCAGACCGGCCGCACGTTGGCGAGCATCGTCGGACGGATCCGATATGGCCGATACGGCGACGTTGCCGAGTTCGTTGAGGGCATCGAGGTGAACGCCGCCGGCTCTGCCGAAGCCGACGATTCCGAGATTGACGAGATTGGTGCTGTCAGACATTTTCCAGGTTCCTTCGGTTGGTATTCAGGCTGTCAACGTGGCCACGGCGCGGCGGACATTCCGTATGCCGACCAGCATCCCGGTCATTGCGAGGAGTGTCAGATGCGCGAGGATCGCGTCGCTTACCTTGAGCTTGGATTCGCCGTGACGGCGACTCTCCAGTTGCATGGCCACCTCATCCACCTTCATCCCCGACAGCATC
>JANQEO010000256.1 GCA_028278325.1 Candidatus Binatia bacterium | reverse complement strand
CACCGCCATAATGATGATCGATAGCGACGTGGCACGGCCGGCGGTGGACGTTAGAAACTCTCTCAGTGCGAGGAATGAGTTCATCATTGGGGTCCTCATAGGCGACGATGACAGATGCCTGTTCCGAGACTCGACCAAGTGCCACACATGGCTTCAGAGTCAGAGCGCATCGAACGAGCCGTGACGGACACAACGGGGTCGTCGCGAGGCTAGATCAAAGCGGCTCGAGTCGCGAAACAGCGCGCGTTTACCGCAGGAAGCGCGCCGTCAGGTCTCATTCGAGCAAGACCCGGAACTCATCAACGTCAGGCGACGGAAGGAAGCGGCCGCAGCGGGCCAGAACACCGAACCGAGGCGAGTTGTCGTCGAGCAGGAAGGACTCGTGTACCGTGGCGGCGTGCGGGTGACTCTGACGGTCCCTCGGACAATGGCGGGAAACCTGCTGCAATTCGGCAGCCGATCTGCAACGGGTGCAGCTCACGCCACCCTGATCCATAGCGTTGCCGCCAGGGCCGAATACCCGCTCGGGGGCGCGCGGCTCCCCTTCCCGCCCCCCGCAGGGACAAGGGATGCACGGCGTCGTCGCCGTTTGCACCGCGAGGCAAAGGGCAAGCACCAGGTTTCCGGAACCTGTGCAGAACATACCGAAGGCTCTGGGCAGCGTGTGGGTAGATGGCCAGATGTTGTACCGGCGCCGACCGAACGCGGAGTTAAGTTGAATCGATTGCATCAGTTCTGCGATCTGGCAATTATGATCAACGATACTCAGACGCCATCGGAAAGTCAACGAGTCTACCGGGAACGAGGCTTGTGATACTGAGATTGCCTCTCGAGTGCCGCTGATCCAGGCTGGCGATGAGCGTCCGCCCGAACTCGCTCTTCCGCGCCGGGGCCCAGAGGGGGGCGTTGCAACCCCCCCTACCGGGCGAGTCACCCGTGTTTGATTCCGATCCCCTCGACGATCGTGAGGAGTTGATCTACCGAGACATCCTCCAGCACATCGGCGTTGTCGCCCATACAACGGACCTCGACGCGGTCAATGTGATCGCGATGCCCCAGCCCAGAATGGAGGCGAGTGCCGTGATGGCCCCGATAGCCACGACCGGCGTGCAGCACGTCATTGACAGCATGCGAAGCATTGTCCATCGGTTGCAGGCAGTAGAAACCACCTACGACTCGATAATCTCTTGCTGCGCGGTATGCAGACCGGAGGGGACAGTGAGGGGCGCACCGCCGCCCGAGCCATGTGTCTCGTCGATTCTCTTCCCGGTGTCTGCGGGCAGCGGGTCCTTCCTGGAGAAGGACTTCGGCTCGAAGAAACGATAGATCGCCGGCACCACAAGGAGGGTGAGCAGCGTCGAGGTAATGAGCCCCCCGATCACGACAGTAGCGACGGGCCGTTGGACTTCAGCGCCGGTGCCTGTGGAGATCGCCCGGGGCAACAGGCCAAGTCCCGTTGTCAACGCAGTCATCAGCACCGGCCGCATACGCGTCATGGCCCCGTCAAACACGGCTTCTCTCACCCCCGTGCCGTTCTGCCGCAATTCGACGATGTAGTTTACCAAGACAACTCCGTTGAGAACCGCTATACCGAACAGCGCGATGAACCCCACGCCGGCAGAGATGGAAAATGGCAGTCCGACAGCCCAAAGGGCGAAAACGCCTCCGGTGGCTGCGATGGGCACATTCAAGAATATAAGAACCGTTAGCCGCATGGAATTGAAGGTCACGAACAAGAGCGCAACAATCAAGAAGAGCGCCACCGGTACGGCTACGGCCAATCGCCGGCTGGCGTCCTGAAGATTCTTGAATTGACCTCCCCAGACGAGGCTGTATCCGGTAGGAAGTGTGACTTGGCCGTCCACTGCCGCCTGGGCGTCAGCCACGAATCCGGCGAGATCACGTCCACGCACATTGCACTGAACCAGCGTGCGGCGACGCACGGAGTCTCGACTGATCTGCGCCGGGCCGTCTTCGATTCCCAAGTCAGCGAGTTGCTCGAGAGGGATGTGTCTTCCTCGCGGGTCGGCAACCTTGATCCGTCGAATCTGCTCCAAATTCCCGCGCCACTGAGGTGCAAGGCGAACCCGCAATGGAAAGCGCCGCTGCCCTTCGAAAACTTCGGCGACTTCCACGCCCCCAATGGCTTCGATGACGTCGAGGACGTCCCGTGCATTGACACCGTAGCGTGCAAGCTCATCCCGTTTGATTCGAGCCATCAGGTACGGGAGGCCGGCGGCCTGCTCGGTTCCCACGTCGGCCGCCCCGGGAATGCTCTCCAGTACTGAGGCAATCTCCTCGGCCTTGTTTGCCAGCATACTCAGATCGTCACCGTAGAGGCTGATTCCTACATCGGCTCGGACACCGGCGATGAGCTCCTGAACTCGCAGTTCAATGGGTTGCGAAAAGCTGTAGGCGTTGCCCGAAGTCTCGGCGTCGAGCGCCGCCTGCATCTTCTCGATGAGTTCCGTCTTGGACGCAAAGCCGACCCACTCGTCTCGCGGCTTCAAGTTGATGATGATGTCCGTCAGGTTTACCGTCATAGGATCGGTGGCGATCTCCGGACGGCCCGTTTTCGAGATGACTGAATCGACCGGTTGAAACTGTCGCAACGTCCGCTCGATGTCTCCCGTCGTGACGACTGAAGACTCCAGCGAGACGCTGGGAAGCCGAATTGCCTGGATTGCCAGTGCTTCTTCATCGAGCTTTGGAACAAACACGGCGCCCAGATCCATCGCGATCCACAGGCTGGCCAGGAACACAACGACTGCGGTGGCGGCAACCGGGACCGGCCGTCTCATGGCCACGTTCAATAGGGGGCCGTATCCCTTCTTGGCCCAACGAATCAAGAACGTCTCTTTCTCGCTCACTTTCCGGCGTAGAAAGAAAGAAGCTAAGACCGGCATGAGGATAAGCGCCAGCACCAGCGCCGTGCCCAAGGCAAAAATGACCGTCCACGCCATGGGCCGGAACATTTTGCCCTCGATACCTCGGAGCGAGAGGATGGGCAAATAGACGAGCATGATGATCCCACCGCCAAAGACCACGGGACGGGCCACCTGATGGCACGCAGATCGCAGTAGCTGAAGAGGAACTTCGACACGCTTGCCCTGGCGCTTTGCGAACTCGGAGAGACGCCGGATGAGATTCTCCACCATGACGACAGGCCCGTCCACGATGAGGCCGAAGTCGACGGCGCCGAGGCTCATCAGGTTGCCCGACAGTCCCGCCCACAGCATTCCGGCGAAGGCCCCCAGCATCGATAACGGCAGGGCCAATGCCACGATGATCCCCGCACGCCAGTTTCCCAGGAGGAGCAGGAGCACGATCAGGACCAAACCCCCACCTAGCAGGAGGTTTGTGGCAGCCGTCTGGATGGTGCGACGAACAAGGTCCGTTCGATCATAGAAAACGTCAATGACGACTCCCTCGGGCAAGGTCTTCTGGATCCCTGCGATTCTCTCTTTCACGCGGTCCACGACCACCCGAGCATTCTCTCCCGCCAGAAGCATCACCACGCCAATTACGCATTCACCCTGCTCGTCCCGAGTCACCGCTCCTTGCCGCAGCATGGGGGCGAACCGCACGGCGGCAACGTCGCGAACAAAGACGGGCGTGCCGTCGTCGGTGGTGCGGAGAACGACGTTCTCGACGTCGCTGACGCTGCCGATCAGCCCCTCGCCGCGGACGATTCTCTGTTCGTCGTAATGGATCAGGTACCCACCGCCCGCGTTGCTGTTGTTCTCGCGCAGGGCGTCCGAGACGTGGGCCAGCGGGATATTGAAGTTCTGGAGCTTCTGCGGGTCGATCTGGACCTCGTACGTCTTCAGCTCGCCGCCAAACGTGTTGACCTCGACCACGCCCTCCACGCCCCGCAGTTGGTACGCGATCTGCCAGTCGAGGATCTCTCGAAGCTGCATGGGAGAGTGGTCGTACCCGGGTTCGCTGCGGACCTGAAACTGGTAGATCTCGCCCAATCCCGTGCTGATGGGCCCGATTTCTGGGGCGCCCATGCCATCCGGGATGTTCCCTCGGGCTTCGCCCAGCCGCTCGCTGACCATCTGGCGGGCCCAGTAGATGTCCGTGCCTTCCTCGAAGACGACCGTGATCGCCGAAAGGCCGAACTGGGAAACCGATCGAATCTCCTCCACCAGTGGCACGCCGTTCATGGCCGCCTCGATGGGAAAGGTGATGAAGCGTTCGATCTCCTCAGCGCCCAGCGCGGGGGCCTTGGTGAGAATCTGCACCTGGACATTGGTGACGTCGGGCACCGCGTCGATCGGTAGCCTGGTCATTGACCAGAGGCCGACGCCGACCAGCACGACGACGCCAAGCAAGACCACGGCTCGATTGTCGAGGGCAAAATCCACAATCGTGCGAATCATCCTATTCCTCCGCCATCAGTTCGCTGAGCATTTCCGACTTCAGCGCGAACCCGCCCTTGGCCACGACCAACTCGCCCTCGGCAAGGCCCGCGGCGATCTCGACCACCTCGGCGGTCGACCGGCCCAGTTCTACGTCGCGCCGCTCGAACCCGGTGGCGCTGTCGGATGTGAAGACGAAGGTTGTCCCGGCGTGGCGTTGAACGGCCGAGGCCGGAAGCTGGAGGACGTCGGAATCGTTGCGCGGGTTCAGGTCGCTCTGGACGAACATGCCGGGCTTCAACAGCCGGTGCTCGTTGTCGACGACCGCAAGCAAGCGAGATGCCCGGCTGTCGTCGTCGACGAGATCCCCCAAGGAGAATATCTGGGCTACAAACTGGCGACCAGGGTAGGCGTTGGTCTTGAAGCTGACCGATTTGCCGGCAAGCCCCTCGATGGCGCCGAGATCCTTCTCGAAGACGTCAGCCCGCAGCCAGACGGTCGAAAGATCGGCGATTCGGAACAGTTCCGTCTGGTCGTCGACGTGTTTCGAAAGCGGCGCGTCTTTGGCAATCACCGTGCCCGCGATGGGCGAGCGGACCGGGTAGTAGGCGACGCGTTCCGCCTCGGCGATGGGGTCCATCGACTCGATCTCTTGCCGGCTGTAACCGAGGATCAGCAAGTGCGAGCGACTGATCGCCACGGCCGCTTCGGCAGCCTGCACTTTCTGCTGCGCTTCCAGGGCCAGTTGTTGAGCGTCGAATCGTATCTGCTCCTTCAGCGCCCGGTAGGTTGCCCCGGCGGCCTCGTGCTCCGCTCGGGAACGGATCAGCTCCTTCTCCGGGATAACCGACTGCTGCGCCAGCCCGCGAACACGCTCGATGTCCGCCGTGGCCTGCTTCAGGCGAGCCAGGGCAGAGACGAGCTGTTCCCAGTAGGCGCCGACCGGCCGGTTCTGAAAGGTGTCTTGGATCTCGTCGAGCGTGCGTCCTTGTTCGAGCATCTCCAAAAGCGCCGACGTGTTTTCGTGAATGGCACGATGCCACTGGCCGGTTCTGTTGGCCGAGGCAAGCTGCAATTCGTCCTTGAGGAGCCTCAGTTTGGCTTCCCCCACTCCGCGGCTGTCGATCAAGGCCAGGATCTCGCCTTGCCCAACCGTCTGTCCCAACTCCACCAGCGTCTCGCGAACCACGCCGCCGACCAACGGGGTGACGTGCGCCACGCGGCTCTGGTTCAGCTCGAGGCGGCCGGTGACTCGGAGATGCTCCGGCCAATCGCTCCGTTGCACGGGAACGATCTCCAGGCCGATCGTCCGCGCCTTGTCTTCCGACATGACCACGGCTTGCGAGCCATTCCCGGGCAGGTCGCCGGCGGCATCTCGCGGGTGGACCGTTGCCGCTTCCGACGCCTCATGCGAGTGGGTGATGGGGAAATAGAGTAGCGCCGCGCCGGCGACCACCGCCATAATGATGATCGATAGCGACGTGGCACGGCCGGCGGTGGACGTTAGAAACTCTCTCAGTGCGAGGAATGAGTTCATCATTGGGGTCCTCAT
>JANQEO010000193.1 GCA_028278325.1 Candidatus Binatia bacterium | reverse complement strand
TGTCACCTGGGGGAGTGACATAGCAGGTCACCCAGTTGCCGTGGCTGCAGAGCCTCAGCCTCTTCGGCCGGAAGCTGACATCCAACTGCACCGGCCGGTCGTTGAGGAATACGGTCACGTCGCCTGGGTAGACCAAGTTGTGATGGTTCTTGCAGCAGAGGATGATGTCAGTCGCGGTGTCTCCATTCAGGTCTGCGAAAGCGAGCTGGACGGGGGCGACGCCCTGCGTCCCGGTGACGGTCCCGAGGCCTGGCTGCTCGGCGAAGGTTCCTGCCCCGTTGTTCAGCATCACGGTCAGGAGGCTCGGGTTCCCATGGTCTGGATGAGTGCGGGCAACCGCAAGGTCGACATCCCCGTCGCCATCAATGTCCGCGCTGCGGATATGAAACGAGTACGAGAGAGGAATGAGCGTTGGAGAGCCAAATTGCCAGACCCCGGTTCCATTGTCCTGGCTGATCAGGATGGCTACTTGGCCAGACGCGTTGTTCGAGACGACGGCCAAGTCAGCATGCCCATCACAGTTGAAGTCGCCAGCAGTTCCCGACCTTGGGTACGTTCCGGGCATCACCGAAATCACGCTGGGGGAACCAAACGGTGCACACCCAGGACCAGCGCCCAGATTGCTGAAGATCACAACCTCTCCTGTCAGCACGGCGCACGGGCACGCGACGTCGAGGTAACTGTCGCCGTTGAGGTCAGCGAGGATGGGTTCCAGTGGGAAAGGAACCGAGGACGAGACAAAGTGATGAACAAAGGACAGCGTGCCACTGGCGCAGGCACCTCCACTTCCGGTCGTGTTGAGCAGGACGTCGATGCCCTGCGTACCCTTGTTGGCGACGACGATGTCGGGCCAGCAGTCGTGGTCAACGTCCCCGATCGCGACTCCGAAGGGGTCGCCTGTGACCGAGATGGTCTGGGCAAGGCAGAAGCTCGTCGGCCCGATGGCGTTGGGTGGAGTGGTCAGGTTCTTCCAGACCATCACCGTGCCGCTGAGACCGTTTGCTACGACTATCTCGGGGCGGCCGTCGCAGTCGAGGTCGCGGATAGCGACTCCGTTGGGATGCTTGCCGTTGGGCCCGGTCGGGTAAGTAACTGGGGGCAAGAACCCCCCTGCCCCGTCGCCGGCGAGGACCGCCAGCTCTCCTGAGTTCTCACCCAGGGTCACGGCAGCATCAGGCCATCCGTCGCCGTTCAGATCGGCAACCGCGATCGAGTCAGCGATGCTCCCGACCGGGTAGTGAGAGGGCCCGGAGAACGGCTGCGCACAGGCGTGCGCAACAATGAGAGCGATCGAGGTCGCGATCAACGCAGAGGTAGATTTCATGGGAGGCTCCTTCGTTGAGGTTGAAACGGATTGCGCCTGGTCAAGGGTGCACGAGTGCACGGCAGAGGGTCACCCTGCGTGCAGTGTCAGAGGTGGTTGTCCGGACCTGAGATCAGAGAGTGGACAGTGCGGTCTGTCTCATTCGGTTCGGCGGCAACCGTTAAGACGCCTGAAGATGCTTTGTGGTACTCAACGCTCGGCGAGATAGAAGACTTCGATGGAGCGTTCAGCACTTCTGTGGTACTCGAAAGTGAAGACGCCGTGCTCAGCGGCCACCAACCGACGGACGTGAGTCCCGCCAGGGACCTTCGTGGGGTAGGACCAAGCTTCCGCAATCCCGATGCCCTCGAGGCCGAGTCGGTTTTCGCTCGTCCAGAGTTGGTGTTTCCCTGGTTGGGTCGAGGCGGAAAAGAAGAGAAGAACGCGTCCTCCGGGCATCGTGATCAGCGTTGGATCGAAGACGGTCGTGGCGCCGGGAGTGCGCTCTCGGATGTGTAGACGGACAGGAGCGCCCCATGCATCGGGACTGAAACCGCGAGCTGTGAGCGGAGCGAAGTAGATGTCGTTCGAGCCCGTACGCTCCGAAACAAAGATGAGGGCTCCGTTGGGGCAGATCCAAACCCCGTGATCAGACTTGTCAGGTCTGCCGTTGACGGCGCGTATTGGCTCTGGGCGGCTCAGGGTCTCCGGAAACCGCGTGTCGCCGGCGGAGAGGTATATGTGGTAGGCAGGACCAGCCTCGCCGCCAGCTATGATCACGGCGACAGTTCGCCCGTCGGGGGAGATAGTTGGTGTTTCACGGTCGTGGCCGATGTTGAGCTGGGGAAGCGGCCGGGGGACCAGGCGAGCATCCGCGCCCAGTGGCGCGCAGTAGACGCTGCTCCGATCGGTACGTGGGTCGAGAGCAGTGAACAGAATCTGGTTCCCATCGGGATCGAGCGCGGGAGCGAATGCGCCCGGGAGGACCTGATGTCTCCAACGCGGAGCGAGCGAAGCGACTGGCTTCAGTGACGAGAGCAGACGGCGAGCAGGACTGGGGCATAGCGTCGTGCGAGCAGACGACTGTGGGAGCTCCGGACGATCGGCAGCCTCTTCACAGTGCTCTGCAACGAGCGCTGGACGCACACGGTGTGCGTTCGGATGCTCGTTGGGAGGCACGGCATCCGACATCATGAGTTGAGCTGTCAGAATGACGACGATGACAACACTGGACATCACCACCAGGACCTTCGGTGGGGGAGTGCGGAGCAGGAACCGGGACTGACCGGTGCCGGTCGAGGGGGCATCGTCGTCAACGAAACCGGTTAGCGGAAGCATCCAGGCGTGGCGATCGCCGTAGGACGAGTCGAGATTGGCACGGAGATACTCGTAGGCGGCGTCGAGACGCCTCCTCACAGCTGCGCGGCCCGCGCCTGTGACCCGTGCGATGTGCGATATGGACAGTTCCTCGTAGAAGCGAAGCAACACGACCGTGCGGAGCGTGTCGGGGAGCTTGTTAATAGCGACGGCCAACGCTCCACGCACCTCAACGTGCTCAGCATGCTGCTGAGGGCTGAGAGGGGATTTGTATCGCGCTCGACGGCGGACATCCTCCCGTCGTCGTCTCCGTTGTTCCCCACGCCTGAAGTTGATCGACAGGCGCCAGACGGTCGACTTCATCGATGTTGGCGGCGCGTCGCTATCCAGAGACTTCAGCAGCGCCTGCTGCACGACATCCTCGGCAGCAGCTTGGTCATGCAGCACTTTGTTCGCGACAGCGCGTAGAGCTGAGACCTGACGCGTATAGTCTTCGGGGGAGAGCATCAGAGAACTCCATTATGCCGGACACCCTTATGACCCCACTCGTGACGAGATTGGCACACTCTCCATCAAGAATCCGGATAAATCTCGTCCTATGTCCGATTGGAGGCTATGGAGAGCCTCGCAAGCGCCGCATTGGGTAGTTGTCCCCGGGGTGTCGGAGATGCCCTGCAGCGACCTACCGAGCTTCGATGCCCCTCGAGCTCGTGGGAGTACAGTCTGAAGCGTGCCTCATGATTGAACTTGAGAGGTGTGCAGATGACGTCTTTCGAAGCCCCTTCTTGCCACTGCTTCGTGCAGCCCCCAAGGCAGACTGGTAGAAAGGAGCAATCGCGACACTCGTCGTCCCGGGGCACGTCTATGTCGAGCCACTTTCGTTCGTTGCGGGGCTGGACGACGGAGTTGAGTGTGTTCGCAAAGGACTCCGTGGCCACGCCGACGTCTTTGTAGCACTTCATGAGGTTGCCGTAGGGGTCGACGACGAGCGTGTCAGCGCGAACGGCCGTGCAGATGCCGTAGGAGACATCGAGAGGGTCTGTCATGCGGAATCCGTGGTCGACGGCCTCGCGTATGAGGTCGATCTGAGCCTGCGCAAACTGTTCGGACGTCAAGAACCTCCGCGTGTCCGGAGCGTACGCCTGCGTGCTCATCCCTGAGCGGTAGTTAAATATCGGCGCGAAGTACAACTCGTGTATGTGCTCGGAAAGCCTCTCCACGGCCAGAGTCTCGAGGAGCTCGAAAACACTCTCAAGGTTGTAGGGTGCGACGTGAACCCGCAGCTTGAAACGTAGGAGATCGGACGCGCTACGGATGTTCTCGATGATCTGATCGAACGATCCATGACCGCCGCGTTCGCGGCGCGTCCGGTCATGAAGCGGCCGGTCTCCGTCGAAGGTGATCTGGGCGTCCACGACGCCACACTGCGACATCCGGATGGCTACGTCACGATTCAAAGCATGGCCGTTCGTGATGAGGGTGGCTGCATAAACCGCGTCGCAGTCGCGAGCGATGCGGATGAAGTCCCCTGAAAGGCGCTCGATCAGGTCAAGTGCCAGCAGCGGTTCACCACCAAACCACTGCACCGAGAGGTTCTCTCGCCCTGGTAGGCGGTCGGAGACTATTTCGACGACTCGTGCGCAGGCGGCCTCGGAGAGCCGGGCGTCCGTATGGCTTTCAAAGCAGTAGTGGCACGAGAAGTTGCAGCCCATGGTAGGTGCGATCACGAGGCCCAGTCGGCTCTCATCGAACCGCTCCGTCGCGACCCGGTTCCGCACGTAGTCGAGCTCATCGAACGCGGTGGGCACAAGGAACATGCCATTGATGAGTGCCTCCATGAACTCGGCGATGTCAGGATCGCTCGACGCGCCATCCAGGTCGAGCCGTCCGTCCGCAAGGTCATGGAAAACACGGAGACTGTCGGAAGAAAGGTCGATCGCTGTGCGGGAGAGGAGGTTGACGCCGAGAAAGCCGTTAGCTGACGGCGCAAAGATGTTGTAGCGCGATGCCTTCACGCGGGTTCACGCAATCGCAATGTTGCCGCTACAGCAGGCAAGCGGGCGGCCTTTCTTGACGACCATGAAGTTGGAGAGCGCCGCAAGCAGGTCTTCTTCGGATAGCCTGCGGCCCTTGATTGTCATCCCCGCTGGGATCTTCACGAGGACTTCGTCGTCACCAACCCGCTTGATCGACCATCGCCCAAGCTTCTTGCCGCTCAGCGTACGGGGCGGCTTCTTGGTCGACTTGGGTTTCGCGGCTGGCCGCTTCCTTTTCGTCGTCTTTCTTGCTGTGGGGCGTTTCGCCATGATGCCACCTCCTATGGGCCACCCATTGTGAGGGCACGCTGACGTCCGTGCAACGCCGAGCACGGTTACTTGGGCGCGGAGTTCAGCGCCCAGTGCATCAAGGACAAACGGGATCCTGCGTTCGGCATTGGGACGGAGTGAGTTGCGGACGGAACGAAACTCGCGGGCCGACAGGCGAGGATGCGGACGAGGAGGCCAGTAGCGATGGGCGCTCGACTCGACAGGCCCGCGACGCTGGCGGATGGCGATGGAACGCCCGACGATCGAAAAGCAGCGTCCGATAATGTCAATTGTGTGACGGGCACCCTGTGACCAATCGGTTCAACCGAGGTCCTCGTCGAGCCGACCGCGACTAACCCATACCCAGGCTTGGACCCAGGCACCCTCTTCTACCTCAGAGACGGCGGGTGTCGAGTTGATGGCGATGTCATCAGTGCAGTCACAGTAGTCGTGCTTTGCGGCCTGGACGTACTTGAGAGCGGTTTGCGAGCGTTTGCTGCTGCGCATCCGTGAGATTCCAAGGGCGCGTTCAGCACGCTGCCAGCAGGGCGCCTCCCACCCGCCCATGCTCTGGGCCCAATCCAGCAACTCGTTGAGGGCCTCGCGGAGTTCAACGGGTCTCTGATTGCTCGGATCGTTGAGCGTGATTATGTCGTGCTGATCGTCGTTGTCCATTCTGGCCTCCGTAGGGGTTTGGTTTTCCTTGCACCCAGGGGCTGAAGGAAAACCAAACCGCTGCGGGAGCCGGGGGAAAACTGAGACGAACAGCAGACAGCACTCCGGCAACGCCATTGGCAGGGGGACCGGCGTGTGCAAGTCAAGAAAACCGAGAACATCACGCTTGCGCGGAAGCGCTACGGTCGCACGGCGGGTAGAAGTGGCCAATCCAGGCGTCTGTGAGCTCTGAAACCCCCTCTCTGAGCCCGCAAGTGGCGTTCGACGTGTGTCAGGACCCGGTTCGGTGCTCTCTCGGCCAGGCCTGGAGAGCGGATTCGTGTCATTCATCAAGGTCGACGTCGGTGACGTACGCACTGTCGGAGGACCAACAGTCAGCGACAGAATACTCAAGGTCCGTCGATATGTTGGCGTCATAGGCGAGTTCACAGGCTTCATCCTCGCTTGTTGCCAACACCTCAACGTGGGCGCTCATAGTCGTGTCGATCGTCAGGGTGACGCACCACTTTCTGAGTGGCTTTGATGTGGTTTCGGTCTCATGCTTCTGCGGCTTAGTCATATCGATCTCCTTGTTCGGGCTTGTCCGTTCTTCGCCCAGGGCCGAAGGCCGCACGAGGACGGAGAAGCCCGAACAAGGAGGGTGTACAGGCGACGCGTGAGTCAGGAAGAACCGAACCCCAGCGGTGCTGACTCAGTATGCGAGGGGATGAATCGACCGAGAGATGTGGCAGAATGCGACGGCAAGAGAACCCGTCGCCGCCGGGTGCTGCGGCTGGTACTGCCCGTGCGCTGGCGCCACCCAAGGACCGGCCACGACGCCCTGAACCGCCACGGTCATTCAGTTTCGACGAGACGGGTCAAAAGAGGAGGCCGTCACGTTCGCTTCACAGAACCGGACGGCCTCCACGGGTGTGGATGGCAGCATGTGAGCGAGCAAGGCCACTTGCTGCCCAGGGTTGTGGTTATGAACGTATCGGTGAGCGCAGAAACCGTCTGAAGCGAAGCTTCGAGCACGCGCGAAAACACAGGTGCGTTTTCTTCCGAAGCGATCAGTCGCGAGCGTCGGCGCACTATTCAGCGGGTCGGGTCGCACGAACGGTTCGGGTTCCGGTGCCCGGGGCGTCTCCGCGAAGGATGCAGCGTTCAACGAGCTCCGACCTCGAAGTCAGTTCGCGTAGAAGCTCGCGAGAGACGTCCCTGCCGAGAGCGCGATAAAGCTGTTCGTCACGCCCGTCAGGTCGAAAGGGTTGCTCGTGGCTGCGGTGTAGAAAGGCATCGTTCCGCCGGTCAGTCCGAACCACTCCCAAAAGGCTCCACTGGCTAGACCCTGCGTTGGCGCGAGCGGGAACGCCGATAGGTTCGATTGCACGGGCCACGTGCCGCCCGGAGGCGTGAGATTCCCGCCTGGCGTGATACCCACGAGCACTGTCGCGCCGGGCGCCACGTTGAACGCACCCTGGAAAAGGGCCACGTCGCCCGTGGTCATGGTCAAGGCGGCGCTGAAGGTGTGAACGGCCGCGCCCGACGGCAGCCCGGTCCACGCGACAGTCACCGTCGGGAACGGCCCCGCGAAAGGGCTCTGGGTGACGGTCACAGCGATCGACGCGCCCGGAGACGGCAGCGCGAGGTTTGTCCAAAACGGTGCGATGCGCGGCGGTCCGGTGCGGAATTCCGTCGGAGTCGGCGTGAAGTCGCCGCTGGCCGACCCGAAGGTGATGTTCCCGTCAGTGTTCACGAACATCTGCGTGTAGGTGTTCGAGTAATAGGGAAACGTCAGACCGAACGGCGTGAAGTCGAAGACCACACCGCCGTTCGTGGGCGGCGTCAACGGAGTGACAGTCACACCCTGGGTCACAGTGCACAACGCCGCGGCGGTGAGGCGTGCACCGTACGGCGTGTTGCTCGGGTCGGCTACGAGGCACTGGAGTGCGATCGATGTACCCAGAGCGGTCCCGCCCGGGACGACGTAGTTCGTAATGAACGATCCGGTCGGCCCCGTGTTGAACGCGACGGGGTTCGCCACTCCGTCGAGGATGACGAAACCACCAGCCGCGATGTCCACGTCAAGCAGCTCGCCTCCCAGCACGGAAATCCCACTTGGGAGCAAGCTCGGGGCCGCGAACAGGACGAACGGGAGGCCGGGACCTCCGCTGATCACGCCCACCGACGGCACTCCCACGGGGAGTGGGACCCCGTTAATCGGCCACGGCGGTCCCGCGTTCCCGTTGACCTGAAGCGAGGCGAGGAAGGTGTTCGTCTGCTGCGCCCCCACTGGCGCCAGCAGCATGAGTGCACAGACGGCGAGGCGTGTGGCGTATTGCATGAACGATGGAGATCCTACATGAGTCGGCCGGTCACCCAAATGTGAAGCGGCGTAGTGGCCCGCCGATTTCGTTCCGGGCGGTGTTTCCCGCCGCCGAGTCGTGTCTCGACGGTCAGATACGATGTCTCCCATGTCCTGGTCCGACTGACCTCTCTGGATTCACAAGCCCGTCGAAGCGCCCCTGTCCCCCGCCGAATGGGCGCGACCGGTCGGCTCTGACGCGGTCCAGGCAGAGTAGATCGGAGGAGCGTCACGCGATCGCGCTCCTAAGGGGAACTCAGACACAGCGTCCGAAGACCTTAACTACGCGGCTGCGCGGAGGGGTCTGCACGTCATGAAGCCACAAGACCGTCGTCTTCTCCTCGCCCGAGCCCGCTGAGGAGTCGGAGCTGCCGAGCCAGGTCTCATCGCCGGACGCCTGAGGGGGAATAACCCCGGCTCTTGGGTAACCTCGGACGTTGGCTGTTGACCAAGCATCGAGGTCAATACCTCAGCGGAGCGTTCGACCAGCATATCCGGCAATTCGGCTTGTGGAGGACTGGGTCGTCGAGCTGCAGGACGGCTTGCTTGGCGTGTTCGTTGTCCGTTTCTTATGCCCCGCTGCCGAGCTGGCGAGGGGAGCAGCTCTCCAGTAGCGCCCGCACGCGTTCAAGGCGCGCGCGGAGGATGCACAGAGGAGAGCAACTTCATGAATGAAAGCCGAGTCCGCTTTGGGATCATGTGGTTCGAGGGTCGGGACGTCCCAACGTACTTGTGCGTGAGAGGCAACGCTGCTGTACGCGTCAAGATGTGCCGCGAGCTAAACCCGTGGGGGGCACGCAAACCGAACGATCTCGCAGCGACGGTTCGGGCGCCGGGTCGACCACGCAGAGAGTCGCGATGGATGCTGGCAATCGCTGCCGGTGCAAACCGCGAAGATGCATCGTTCATGGGGCATCGAGAGTCATGCCTGAACATCGACGTCGAACTCTGTGAAGGTGGCCCATCTGCGGCGTCGCGTTCCGTGATCGTCAGGGGGATGGTGCGCCGGGACCTCGCGGCCTCGGGTGCCATGTTCATTGAAGCGTCGTCCGCACGGCCGCCCGAGTCGCTCGAGCCCGGCCGCGCGGCCTTGGTCATCGCAGAGCACCACAGTCAGCCTACGGACATCGAGTGGGTGGTCGATTCAGGCGGCGTCTGGGTGACCCAGATGACCACGGTGATGTGGGAGCCCATGATGAAGGTGGTTTGGCTCAAGCTTTCGGAGCCGAGAATCTACCCCTCGCGCGCTCCGGGCCATGCCCCACACACAGCATACGATTCGCCCGGTGGGAGCTCGAGAGAAACGAGTCAAGAAACACGCATCGCGCTCATCGCCGCCATCGTCGGTTTAGTCACTGCTATTGTGGTGCTCATTGCCGCTTTGGTTTCACAGAATGAGCGATAGAGCGCTCAATCCGAACCGCACGCTGGACACGACGTCTGATAACCTTACTTCGGCGCTCGTTGGCCCGAAAGGTAGAGGATCGAGTCTCTGCATCCCACGCCGTCGGAGGCGAACGCGCTGACGAGTATCCGATGGGGATAATGCCGAGTGTCATCCGGACGGACAAAGGAACCGAATTCACCGCGGACGCGCAAGTCTTGCTAACCCAAGTCAGCACTATTCCGGGTTCTTGGGTTCCCCATGGCCTGCACGGCCTTGAGCCGGAAACCGTAACTCGCGGCCCCTATGAGCGCATACGCCGCCGCCCGAGTGGGCTCATCCTCCGCCCACCTCGTGAGGAGGGGCGCAACAAGCAGCCACAGCGTTGCGCTTGCCGGCGAGCGAAGTTCCGCACGCACCAACTCCAGCGCGTCTTGGAAAACGCCGTCCGACGCAAGCCTCGCGTTCGCATCTTCATGCGACGAGATGACATCACCGACCTCCTTGCCTACCTGGGTGAAGGGGACAGCCAGATCGTCCGATGTGTCCGCGACATAGTCCCGACACGGTGCGATCGTGCGAGCCGGCCGCAGTGTTCGGGACGAACATGTTGCCCGACCCGCCGCAGATGCCGCTACGCCATGCCACCCCGAGGGTTGCGGCGCCTAGCGAGGCCCGGCGCGGAGGCTATTCCAGGCAGCTTCCAGATGCAGGATCGCAGCCGCGGTTCGCTCAGAGTGTCTCTACTTCGTCTCGCAGCTTCTGTACGGCGGTGATGACCTTGTCGATTCTGCCTTGAAGCTCGCTGTGACTGCCCGTGAGCGACGACCTGAGTTCTTTGAGGTTCTTGATGACTTCCCCCGCTGACTCGACCACACGGGTCACAGGGGCCAGGCTGATCGCCGACGCGGAAGACTCTGCCTCCGTCGAAATGCCGTCGAGCGCGGATATGAGACGCTTGAGCTCTTTGTTTCCCGCTCGCATCCGCGCGAGAGCCCGCTCGATGTTCGCATCGATGAGGGCGTCCATCATCTCATCGGCGATCTCATCGAGCTTGGTCCTGGTGCGGACCTCCGTCGGAATCTCCATGCCGAAGGCCTCGAGGCGGTTGTGAACGTTCATGCGGTCTTGGGAGGTCCCGTCCTTTCCCAAGCTCCTGCGAGCCTCGGCGAGGAGACCCTTCAAGGCCCTGGCGCACTCGCTCGGCGATTTTAGCGTGCTGAAGTCATCCACCACGGGTCTACTCCTTCTCGATTCGGTCGATTGCGTTCCTGATATCGATCGCCGACGCCGTGAGGGCGCGCCAATCGAATCCTCCGTCGTTCTCCATCGCGCTCAGGATGGAGCCGTGAGTGTCTACCCACTGATGGAGCGCTGTTCTGAGGCGCTCGATTGCTCTGCGGACGTCGGAATAGCGCTTCTCGATTCTACGAAGCTCCGCTGACAACAGCGCCCAGTCGGCATCGGATTGCTCTAGTTGGGCGCGCAGAACCGTCATTCTACGGTCGGCCCAGCCGCGAAGGAGAGCCACAAGCCAGCTGTCGGTAGCGGGTGCCTTCTCCGCGAGTTCGTCGCGGATGGCCTTTCGTTTCCAGAACACCTCCTTGTCCGCGATCCCCGAGATCGTCCTCTCGCCATTCCGGGCCGTCGTGCGCAGCTTTGCCTCACTGCTTGCCGCTACCTGGACCGCGAGATCCAGTTGGTCCTTGATCTTCGGTCCGAGTTGCTTGACGACGATGTCGGCTTTCCTCATGGCATCCATGAGTGCTTGTCGGGCGAGTGCCCGGGCAGCAAGGCCCCACACCTCAACGACGACTGTCTTCAACGGTTCCGGCACCGATACTCCGAACGTCTTCGCGAGGCCGGATACCGCACCGACGAGCTTGTTGGCGTTGTCCTCGCCGTGAGTTCCCGAGTGTACGATCGCCGTGAGCGCGTCGGAGTAGCGCACGATCGCTTTCCCGGAGCTCACCACTACGCCAAAGTCCGTGTCCCACGTTGCTGCCTGATCTTCAAGACCCGCAATCTGCAGGTCCTCTTTGACGACCGTGTGGAGTGAGTCAATGCCGTGACTAATCTCCGCGGTCGTCTTTGCGAACGGCGCAAGATCGGGGAGCTTGCACGAGCCACAAGCAACAAGAACGAGTCCGAGTGCGAGTGAGCGCTTCATGGCGAACTCCTTATCTGGGCCTATTGAGCGCGAAGCGAGACCCGACATTAGAGCCCTTCAGTGGAGCGTTGCCAAGTGGCTAGCCACGCTGGGTCCGGAATGGAGGCGGCGAATCACTCGCCGTTTGGCCCATCGACCGCGATTGCCCCCGTCGAGGAGCGGTCGCCAGCTGGGTTCGAACCCCGTCCATTCCTTGCCCAAAGAAGGACTCGGTTCAAGCTCTACCGTGTCGACCGCCTCGGGCATGGTGGCCGGACAGTCCAAACTCCTTCTGACAAACATGCTTGCGCGCGTTTGTTTTCCGCCCGTCGAGGCGGTTCTGGTAAGAAACACTGCGACGCGACGGGCCGGTACTTCAGCTATATAGGGTCTTGGCGGCCCTCGTATCCGACTGCAGTGGCCGCGTATCGCCAATACTCCGGTCTGGAATCCTCTCTCAGAGCGCGGAAGTGGTGTTCGATGTGTGTCAGACTCGTATCGAAGCGCTCCCGACGAGGCCGCAGCGTCCGATAATCAACCTTACGTGGAGGTTGCTGTGCGGGACCTGAGGTTCGCCAGTCAATGGCGCTCCAGCAAGTCCTCGGTGTACTTGCGGAGGCTGTCGTAGAGCGCGTCCACTTCAGGATCGGGTTCCTTCCACGCCCGAAGGGCAGCTCTTGCGGCGCGTCTGAGGTGCTCGTCGCAAGCGTGGTCAAGCGTTCGAGGGTGATCGCGAAGGACCTTCGCGTTCTTCTCCATCCGGTCTAGGAGGCGCTGAATCTCGGGATCAGGGGTTCCGGTTCTAACAGGCTGTTGGAAGGAGGCTGCGTCGGTGCTGGGAGCGGAGAGGGACGTTGCAGTGGGCGCCAGTGAGTGCGCCCGTTCGTCGGCGTTCAAGCAGCAGGGGCAATGGTCATCTGCGGCTCGGACGGTAACTATGGCAACCACCGCTACTGCCATCGCGGTGGCTGCAAGCCCGAAAGCACAGTAGTTCACGACGCGGGCAAGGTCCGAGGCTTCGCCAGTCACGTGTAGGAGAGTCTTGTCATCCATGTAACGTCTCTTTGGTTTTTGGGGGCCCTCTTAGGACATACGTTTGCGGACGAGGTTGGTGGCTTCTGATCAGAAAGAGCCAAAGGTCGGTGCGCCAGGGCGATGCGGGTCTGAACGAATGCGGGAAGGGACCGACCCTGCGGGGCATCCGATCTCGTGTTGGGTATGACCGCGTCGCCCACCCGTCGAAGAGTGAGCCCGCACTCCGCGACGTGTGCAATGGTCACCCTTCCTTGTGTGGTGGAGGACCTTGCTGCCCGGGTATTTCCGAATAGAAGTAGCCGGTCTCCGGCACCAGAACGGAGAGATTGGGTCGTGACAGGAGGCGGGGTTCCGTGGCACAGTGGTGCGCTTCTCGAGCGCAAGCACGGGAACTCAAGAATGAGCGCGGGCGTTGCGACTTGCGACGAAGTGCCTTTGCCGGAGATAGCGGAGTCAGCGCAAGCCACGTCTTGTGCATAATCCCAAAGGATGCTCGCGATGAGTAGGCCGGCAGTCTGTGTGATGTGTGTGGCGCTTGCATTCGGAATGATCTCACCGATACAAGGGCAGACTGGCGGTATCACAGTCTCACCAATAGCGGCAACCGCGCGCGGGAACACACTGACGGCAACATACACCGTCTCAAACACCAGTGGGGTGAGCTGGACTTTTGGTGTTGGGGCAGAGATCAGACAAGGGGCGACTGTGGTTGCGTCGCTGCCACAGCAGTCTCTGACAGTGTCAGCGAACTCCACCTCAACCGGGAGTTACCAGTACACGATCCCCTGCGGTTGGGCCAACGGCAATCGGGTCTTTCGTGCGGTCCTCTGGACCGGCACCCCGGGAACGAGCACGTGGCTGGGGTTCAACGACAGGACTTTCACGGTGCTCCCTCCGATCGTCAGTGCGAATGTAACCGTGTCGCCTATCCCAAGTGTCGTGGCCGGCAACCAGATCACGGCTCCCTACTCGGTGATGAACACGGGCAGTTGCTCTCGGTCGTTTGGCGTCGGGGCAGAGATTCGTTCGGGGACTACGGTGGTGGCGACGCTGGGATCGCAAACGACAAGTCCGGTTTCGCCAGGGAATTCCACCAACGGAACCTTTACGTACTCCATCCCAGCAGGGTGGGCCTCCGGAACGTACACCTTCAGAGCGGTAGTGTGGTCGGGCAATCCTGGTACCAGCACGTGGCTCGGCAACCACAGCAGGAACTTCAGTGTCACGACACAGATCATATCCGCGAGCATCACTGTTTCCCCGATAACGTCCACACCGGTTGGTAGTACGCTAACCGCGAACTACTCGGTGACGAACACCGGCAACGTAGCTTGGAGCTTTGGCGTTGGTGCCGAGATACGCCAAGGGTCGACGGTGCTGGCCACGCTGTCGCCCCCTCAGACGACTCCCACGATTGCACCTGGAAGCACTTGGAGCAGTGGGTCCTACTCGCACACGATTCCGTGTGGATGGACATCTGGAGCTCGAACGTTCAGAGCCACAGTCTGGGACGGCTCTCCAGGGATCGGAACCTGGCTAAACAACGACAACCGCGGTTTCACAATCCTCTCCGAAGTGATAGCTGCGAGTGCGTCGGTTAACCCAATCCCGAACGTCGCCTCGGGGAACTCAATCACCGCCAACTACAGCATCATGAACACAGGGACGTGTCCCCGGTCGTTTGGCGTCGGTGCTGAGATTCGCCAGGGAAACACAGTAGTCGCGACGCTCGCGGCGCAGACCACGTCTACCGTCCAGCCAGCGTCCAGTGTTCAAGGCTCCTACACCTACAGCATCCCGTGGATCTGGTTGGCCGGGAACTACACGTTTCGGGTCACCGTCTGGACCGGAGCGCCGGGTGCAAGCACGTGGTTGGGCAATGGCGACGTCGTTCTTACGGTGACGGGTGGGATGATCGGGCGCGTTGCGTTTCACGCCTACACAAGCTACTCGGCGGCGGACGGCAACGTCTACGTTGCTGATCTATCTACAGGCGTTCGGTCGAGCATTCCGGCCATCGACAATGCAGTGGTTCATGCCCATAACCCCCATTTCTCGCCAGACGGGCGGACGATTGCTTTCATGGGGTTACCAGTCGGAGGCAGCTACGGAGGAGGATTCCTCAACTACCTGGAACTCTACACCTACAGCTTTGCTACCGATCAGGTTACCCGATTGACGTACAACTTGACGCGAGACGAAGACCCTCGGTTCTCCGTCGATGGCCTCTCGTTGTTGTTCAAGAAGAACGGTGCGCCGGTTGGGTTGCCTCCGAACCTGGATATTCACCGACTCACGCTCGCGACGATGGACGCCCAGCGCCTGTCCAGCGGCCCGTACGAGGACAGCGGCCCGGTCGAGAATCCAGACGGCTCCGGTCGTATCGCATACTGGTCTTTGGCCGATCCGAACGGCGACATCTGGATGATGAACGCGAACGGAAGCGGAGCAGGACCAATCTGCGGTGCAGGTGGCAGCTGCGCGGCCGCGGTGCCAGCGTTGGAGGAGATCTACCCATGGTTCATTGGCCCGAGCCTCGTAGCGTACAGTCGGTGGGTCGGTCCGGCAGTGTACAACAGCCAGATCTACGTCTACGACATCGTGACAAACACGTCGTCGCCTGCTGCCTTCAACGACCCGAGCGCCGACGACTCGGATCCTTTTGATGTCAGCGGCAATACGATCGGGTTCTCAAGCAGTCGGGCGGGGACCTACGACCTGTTCATAGGTGACATAGGGTCGTCCCCTCCCCTACACTTGTCGCAGATCAGCACGAACAGGCAGGATCTTGGTGGCTCGTACTCGCAAGTGGTGTCAGTGAGTCCGAACGCACCCCCAGTCATTGCCTCCCTTTCCACAAGCTCCGCAGTGGTTCCCCAGGGAGCAACTGTTGCTCTCGATGCGATGGGAGTCGTGGATCCAGATGGGACGATCACCGCTGTTCAGTTCTTCAACGACATGACCGGGACGGGCGTGATCAGTGCGGGGGAGGCGGAGTTACTCGGGATGGGCGTCCTAACCTCAGGCGTGTGGACCCTTGCGGTTTCGACTGGGAACCTGCCCCTCGGCATCATGACAGTCTCAGCGCGCGCCCAGGACAACGCCGGGGATTGGAGCACGGTGCAATCGACAACCATGACGATCGTATCGGTGCCGAGTGTTGTTGTAACGACGACGACGCTTCCGAGCGCTGTGGAAGGAGTCTTGTACTCGTCGCAGTTGATGGCGACTGGAGGCCTTGGCTCCTATCAGTGGGCGGTCATTGCGGGCGCACTCCCGGCGAATCTGTCACTTGACCCTTCGGGGGCGCTCACGGGAACACCAGTAGGAGGAACATCCGTCAACTCGCCCTACACGTTCACGGTGCAAGCTTCGTCGGGAGGCGCCAGCGCAACCCAGCAACTCACGCTCACCGTCGACACTTGCGGTTTGACGCTTACGCCAACAAGCTGGGCACCGATTCCAGTCGCGGTGGTTGGTGGAGCCTCGATCAGTCAGCAGATCACCGCGACGCCTGCTGCGCCAGGCGCCACGCTGTCTGGCACGAACACTTGGAGTATCGTTCCAGGGCCGGGGTGGCCGAGCGGGCTATCGCTGTCTCTCTCGATGGCCGCGACGACATCTGTGACGCTTACGGCACAAGCTGGCTTGAGTGTAGCCGCCGGAACTTACTCGGGAGGCATACTAACTTGGTCCGGGCTGTGCAACGGCCAGGCAGCGACAGTCACGCTGAACCTCGACGTGACTGTCGCTGACCCTATTGGCGCCAGCTTCGTGGGCTCGCCAACGTCGGGCCCTGTGCCGCTGTCGGTCGCTTTCACGGACCTGTCCACTGGTATGGTCACGTCATGGCTGTGGGACTTTGGGGACGGTACGACCTCAACGTCGCAGCACCCAACTCATGTGTACAACATAGCGGGGTATTACACGGTATCGCTGACCGTGAGCGGGCCTGGGGGGATGGACACGCAGGTAAGCCCCGCATACGTCACGGCAACGGCGCCAATGCTGGTGGCTGGGGTCGTAGTGCCGTCTACCGTTCAAGCAAATGCTTCGTGGCCGATGTTCACTGTTCGATTGGAGGACGGTCTGGGCAACCTCATAACGAGCTCAAGCGCTCAGGTGACACTCACGCTGGTCAGCGGGACGGGCACGCTCAGCGGCAACACCGAGACGGCGGTCGCTGGAATCGCTACGTTCGACAGTGTTTCCTACTCGGCGATTGAACTCATCTCTGTGTCGGCGACTGCGGCCGGATTTGCGCCCCTGGCATCGGCGAGCGTCTCCGTGGTCAGTCTCATGTTTGAGTTCTCTACAAGCGGAGGGGGCGTGGGAGACGCACACGTAGCCGTTCCCATTCCTCCGGTCGGAGCAGCGCAGGGGTACACGCTTTTCAGTTTGAACACATCCGCGCCCGTCGGTGCTGGCCCCGTGTTCGGGATCAACCCAGACATCCTGACGCTCAACCTGCTGTTGGCGCCAGCCGTGCCGGGCAGCGTCGCACACTGGATCCCGTTCGTGCCGGGGGTCTATCCGTCGGTCCCGATCGACCAACCACCGGGTACGTACGCGTATCTATCCGGATCGTCAGCCGACGGTGTCGCGATCGCGCTGAGCTCTTCGTTCAACTTAATGGCGCACTCAGATGTCATACGCATCACGTTCTGAGACGGAATCGTCGTGGCCCCACTGGTCTTGTGCGACACGCTACCGCCGCCTACTCGTCGTCGCATGTATGCTCGGGGCGGTGGAGTCTGTGGCCACCGCCCAACTTGCGGGGAACTACACGATCAATCCGGCGGCGGCTGCGAGCAGCAGCAACTTCCCGTATTTGTCCGCTGCGGTTTCTGCACTCACGGCCCAGGGAGTCGGAGGAGCTGTTGAGTTCGAGGTCTACGACGACAGCGGTCCCTACACCGCTACCATGCCGTTCGTCACCAGCGCTGTCCAGTGGCAACCTTCCACTGCCGTCTTGGTGCTTGAGCAGTGGCTGGGAGCGTCGGCGGCGAACCGCGTGACTTTCAAAGCAGCGGCCGGAGAGAGCCCTGTGTTCGATGCTGCGTTAGGCGCGATGGGTGTATTTTGGAACGGCGCGGACTACTGCACCTTGGACGGAGTCGAGATCAAGAATGCGCCGATGGACGGTGTTTCGCTCTACAGCGAACCACAGCATGGGCAAGTGTTGGGCGCAGTGATACGACGGTGTCGAATTCACGATTGTGGTGCTGCGGGAATCGCCATATACGGCAACAGTGAACGACCTCAGAACACCATAGTTGAGAACAACTTCCTGTGGAACCTGCAGTCGACGAACGCTGGCGGTTTCGGAGCACTTGCGCGGTTTGGGTACGTCTCAGGAAGACGGCATGACAACTCGCGCTTACTGAACAACACCTTCTACGTAACGACGGCGTCTGGAAACTCGTTCGCCGTTGTTGGGGACTCGCCATCGGGGGGAACGGGAAGCCACTTCGCGGAGTTGAGCAACAACATCATCGTCAAGACGAGTAACTCCATCCGACCGGTGCTGCGGTTTCCGCTGATTGGTTCGACCGGCATCCCCCCCGTAGTCGATGCAAATTGCTACTTGGATACGTCGGGTGGCCCGTTCTCAGAAGGCGAGGTGGTTGCAGCGGACTTCACCACGTGGCAGACGTTGTCAGGCAAGGACATGGCTTCTCTGGAGGCTGACCCGTTGCTGGTATCGCCGGCCGTTGGTGATCTACATCTGACCTCAACGTCTCCTTGCGTGGGCGCATCTTCGGTCTCAAGCGGAGTGACCGATGACATAGACGGTGAGCCGAGAGATGCGTTTCCAGATATCGGTGCTGACGAGCTTGGCAATCCGAGTCAGTTAACCCTCTCGATGTCTCCACTTCCGAACGGTGAGGTCGAGGCGACGCTCGTGGGGTTGCCTGCAGGTGTAACGGCTGGAATCACCTTGACGAGCACTGCGACATCTGGACAGGTTGGAGCGGGTCCCTTGTGGGGCATCCACCCGAGCTACGCCACGTTCCTTCTACTGGGTAGTCACTCGACGCCCGCCGTAGGAGATCCTCTGCACTTCGTTGGAGGGGTGAGCGGAGCGTTCCCTCTCACCGCGTATCTCGTGCCCTTAAGTGTGGTCACGGCTTTGGCCGGGGAGACGTGGGACCTGGTGTGCGTGGTTTATGGCCCCAACGTTGTTCAGGCTTCCAACGTAGAGAGAATCACTTGGTAGAAGTGCGACAGTTAACACGGAACCTGTAGGGGCGTCATGTCGCCAGCGTCGAGTTGTACGTCCAGCTGGTCCAGAACCTCATCGCTGCCGTCCGTCGGTGGTCCCGATTGAGCGGGAAGTTCTAGTGGTGTATGCGGGGCTACTCGCACAAGAATACGTGCTGACGAGAGGCGATTGGATGGCACTGGCTCTTGGCGCAACGCAAGCAGTTGGTCGAGTTGCTGTCAAGTCCCGAGTAACGCCGAGCAGCAATAAGGTGCTCACAGCAGGCTGCCTGTCGCATACGGAATACGCCGCTGCCCGGCGACTGGACGCGTACGTGAGGTGCCACCAATCTGGGTACAGTGATAGGATCGACGGCTCTCCTGCAACCCGCAGCATAGAGGATTGCCGCTTGACTGATCCTGAGGAGGTCCCTCCTGAGCTCTTAGATCACGCGCACGCGTTCCTGGACGAGAAGCTCAACGACGCACAGCGTGAGGCGTTCGAAGAGGAACTTCGCCACAATGAGCTCTTGCGCGTTGCGCTTATTGACGCGCTCTCGCTGCGGGCGATGGTAGACATGGTGTACGCGCGCAGCGACGCACCCCAGCCGCCAAAATGCGTTGAAATGCGCCAACTCATCGGGAGGTGTCTCGGGGGCGAGCTGTCGAGCAGCGATGAAGCAACGCTCAGGGAACACGTAGAGGTGTGCCCTCCCTGTGGCCATGTACTGGACCAGGCGATCGAGGCGATGCGACTGAGCCTGCTCGAGAAGAACCGGCGGGGAAAACGGCTCAAGATAGCAGCTGTGCTCACAGCTGTGGGCTCATTGATAACGGTCGCAGTTCTAAGCCTGGGCAGCGGCAACGGGGACGGACCGCTCGACGATAGTCTGCGCGTCCCTCTTGCGGAAACAGATCTCGGGGCGCTGCGGCGGATCATCCGCGGAGCACATACCCGAGGAGAGATTGATCGTGTCGAGGAGGCCGTGAGCCTGGTCGTACGGAGAGCTCCAGGCGGTTTAGAGGGAGTTCGCGCGTGCGCGGCAGCTCAGTCTCTGTTTGCCGAGTTCGGGTGGTCTGATGCACCGGCGACAGCGCAGAACCGTCTAACGCTACTCCTCGGCTACGCGACCGACGCTCGGCTCTCAGCACGGGACCGTGGCTGGGGTCTGGAGCTTGTATTGCAAGCCGTGGGGGCCCCGGCAAGACGGTACGTGATCCGAGTGGCCCGAGACTGCGAGGAGGAAGAAGTGCTTAGAGCAGCAATCCTCGCACTGGGGCGCCAGGGCTTGTCCAGCGAGGATGAGGCGGAGGTTCAGTCGCTGATGTATCGAGCGACGGAGCGAGGCTGGTCGCGAGCGTTCGAAGTGGCGGTGAAGACCTTGTGCGCAGTGGGCGTCAACTGGCCCGCGGTCGACTTCTTAGGCGGCGGGCGAGGTGCGGACTGGACTCCGCAGACATGCCGAGCGATTGCCAGTGAGGCTGTGTTTAGCGCGTTGGGTGATGAGTCCGTGCGAAGTGAGCTCAAGCGAGTCGCGAGCGAGAGCTTGTTTGATCGGGGCCGCGCGGCCTTGCTTGCTGCACTTGATGCAGTGGAGCCGAAACGCGGTTGGGGCGAGCTACTCCGAAGACTCTCCAGTCACAGCGACAGTGGGGTACGGTGGCTGGTCGCGGAGCATCTCATCAGTTCGGGCACAGAAGGCGACCGTGAATTGCTCCAGCGATTGAATGCCGATAAGGACGCGAGCGTTCGCCGCTCCGCCGAAAAGGCGCTTCAACGCTTGAAATAGCGCCGCCGAACGGGAGACCAACGGCGCCGGTGCCCTATGTGTGGGGTAGTCTCCCGCAGACGCCTCAAAATAGGTGTCCCCTCTCCCCTCCCCCAAACGATTTCAGGAGTATGAAACATGGCGCGCAGTCGCTTTGCGGTCGCCGTCTGCACCGCGGTTACCGCTCTCGGTACAGGGTGTGCCGGAGCCCAGGACATAACGTTCACCGTCGGCCCCACGCTCATTGTTGAAGGTGGCGAGCTGACTGTAGACGTAACTGGCGCACCTGAGACGCCAGTTACAGTCGAGATCTACGTTGACGGCCTGCTGTATGAGTCAGAGACGCTGAGTTCGATTCCTGGCGATGTCACCGTGACACTGCCCGAGAATTCGGCCGGAGAGCGCTGGGAAGTCAAGGTGTACTCCGGGGAAGACGTCGAAACGGACTTTGGAACCATCGGGCCTTCGGGGGCCTTGGCGTTGCAGCAGAGAGCAGTACGCGCAGAGCCACGCACCGTTGTGCGACGGTACGTGGCTCAGTGAAGCTGACTTAGCCAGCGGTGCTCGCGAGGTCAGCGATCTTCGATACAGCCTTGCGTAGCGCCGCGTTGTCGCGCTCGAGCTCCTTCATGCGCGCAATCACGGCTGAAATGGCCGCCGTTGGGTCAGAAGCAACCTTGCGAGGCCGGCCAGGCCCTCGGCGCGCGGCCGCCTTCTTCGTCCTGCGCTTGGCGGCGGGCTTTGGCCTCGCCCAGCCGAGCTCTTTGCGGGCGAGTCCCATGATGAGTGGGTAGATGTTGTGCCCCGCTTTCTTGCCGAGCTTCTTGAGCTCAGGCATTGAGATGTCGGGGTTCTTCTTCATGTGTTTGGCTGCAAAAGCCACTGTGTCAGCGCGGGAACCTGTAGATGCAGGTTTGGAGGTGCGGCGAGCCTTCTTCTTGGCCATAGGGCCTCCTTAAGTGAGTGGAACCGTCACAGACCGCGCTTTTCTTACCCGAGATCCGCGCGCGGGCCAAGTGCATGAACGCAACGCTGCTGAGAGATTTTAGGGCTTGGGCAATGTCCGCGCCCTTACCCGCGACGCACGTACTTGGCGGCGTGGAGACGACGAGTCAAGCGGCATAGGCGTGGCCCCGCCGAAACGGGGCCAAGGGCCCTCAGACGAGGGCCTGGATGATGTGAGAGGCAGCGGACTGAATGCGTTGCAGAGAAGCGGCCAGGGTGTCGCAGTCACCCTGGTAGAGCTGGATGTAGTCGGACGCCGCGGTGCCGGTCTCAAGACCGACAGCGTGGGAGACCACGAATGCAACGGCTTCAGCTTCGGTCTCACGAACGGTCTTGGGAAGACGCGGAGCGTCGGAGTCCTTGTGGAGCAGCTCATGGGCGAGCTCGTGAGCGAGGGCTGAGAACTCCTCGGCTCGCGCGAGGCTCGAACGAATCTCGATGCGGCCACCGTAGGAGCGGCCGTCAGCGCCGCCGAGGTCCTC
>JANQEO010000147.1 GCA_028278325.1 Candidatus Binatia bacterium | reverse complement strand
CGCCCAGCTAGCAGCTCCATGATGCCACAAGAGGTCAGTTGGCCTGCGCGGTAGGCGGTCAGCTGCAACCCCTTGTTAGGCGGCGTGCGAAGACGCCTTGGGGAAACCGCAGCCCGCGCACCGAAACCGGGACCAACGAGTGAAACGGAAGAACCGCTCGCTGCAGCTCGGGCACCGGACGAAATAGACCTGGAGCATGAGAGCTAGCGCAGCGACGCCCGCCAGCTGCGCCAAGAGAAAGGTTGCGCGCGAGGTGTCGATCCAGGATGTGTCGGCCAGAGCAAAGTACGCGGCAACAAGAAACCCGAGGACGCTGAGAGCCGCGCGCCTGTAGATGACGCTCATGGAAGCTTCACGCCGCCTAACGGACTAGGGGTTCAGCTGCCGCCGGTTTGACGGCTGGCTGGAACGCCCGGCTAGTGGGTTCATGATGCCACAGGAGGTCAGTTGATCTGAGCGGTAGGCGGTCAGCTGCAACCCCTTGTTAGGCGGCATGCTTAGGGCTCAGTTAGCTCGACCTGGCAACGGTATGCCTCTGCGAGATCGGAGGCGAACTCCTCGGTAAGAAGAAAGGTGTAGTGACCCGGCTGCGAGAACACGATTGATGGCTGGAGTTGGCCACGAATGTAGGGAACTTGAGTCAGTGCGTTGGTTCCGAAGACGAACGTCTGGATTGAAGGAAAGTCTGCAAACGGAACGATGCTTCGGCCAGGGAAGTATGGGTCGTGGTCAAAGACAAGGGGAAACACGACTCCATCGGGAGTGGTGACGTTGAGGAAGCCCCAATGGGGGACTGCCATGGAGATGGTCAGCAGGTCGCCGGGCTGGAGAGTGTCTGGGCTGCACCCGAACACAGTTGGATCGTCGAGGTACTCGATGCGAAGGCCCGAGTAGTTCGGATCAGCGCAGCAGAGAACGGCGAAGGACAACAGGGCTGTGCGCTTCATGCCGCCTAACGGACTCGGGGTTCAGCTGCGGCCGACGTGACAGCAGGCTGATGGGCCCCGCTCGTAGTCTCGCAAGGATACATGCCTAGGCGCGCCACCGCGTAGGCCGTCAGCTGCAACCCCTTGTTAGGCGGCGTGCGCGCAGCTCAGGCCGGACTAAGGGGTCTGGTACCAACGAGAGCGCTTGCAACCCAGCGATGCTCGTCGTCAGTTTCGCCACGAGCCGTCACCCAACGACCGCATGAGCACGATGTGTAGAAGGTGAAGGTATGGGGCAGTCGCCAGGACGCCAGGAGCTCGGCACGTTTCGGACCAGGTTGAGTGCCCGGCGCATCGGTTGCTTCGGCGTCGCCCTGCCTCCAGGCGACGAGTGCACACGGGCCACTCTTGCCCTGCCAGTCCCGAAGCGGCTGCCCGCAGTCGGGGCAGTTGAGAGCAGGTAACGGCTCGTAGTAGTCGAACATGCCCACGTGTGTGCGCCCGGCCCACGCCGCCTAACGGACTAGGGGTTCAGCGGCCGCCGACTTGGTGGCTGGCTGAGACGCCCGGCTAATCGATTCATGATGCCACAAGCGGAACTTGAATCGCCGCGTAAGGCGGTCCGCTGCAACCCCTTGTTATGCGGCTGACGACGGCTGGGGAGACCGCCCACGTTGGGGCGAGCAGACGGACATCGAAGGGAGCGGCCCGAGATGGGACCTGCCCTGACGGCTTGTGGCGACGAATGAAGGCCGAGACCTGGCGGTGCGAGGCAACCCGGCAAGAACCCTTGCCGACCTTCAGGCGGGGACGCGAGCTAGCAGCCAACCGCGAGCTCGAGGACTTGAAGCAGGAACGCCGTAGGTGGTGCGACCTCTGCTCAGCCGCATAACGGACTCGGGGTTCAGCTGCGGCCAACGGCCGCCGAGGTCGCAGCAGCACCCAGGTAGGACGCCAGAATACCACCAAGCATGTTTGCCTTGGCGTTGGCCGTCAGCTGCAACCCCTTGTTAGGCAGCGGCCCTCACGGAAACCCGAGAAAGCTCCGCATGAACCGTTGGCGGAGTGTTCCGGGCACGACTCGGCCCAGCAGGTAAGCACCTCGACTGTCGGCACCAACGAAGTAGCGGCTGCGCGGCTTCCTTGAGGTGAGCGCTTGGGTCACCGCCTTGGCGACCCGGTTCGGAGGGGCCCCTCGACGCTCGGCCATGCGAGCTCTCGGAGAGACGAGATCGAGGTAGGGGGCGGACGTTTGGGAAGGGAGCTCATTGAAGCTGGCGCGCGCTTTTTCGAGGATCGGCGTCTCAGTCTGACCAGGCGAAACGACGGAGACAGGGATTCCCGAGGGTGCCAGCTCGAGGCGAAGAGATTCCGAGAAGGCCTCGAGCGCGTGCTTCGCCATGCAGTACGGAGCGTTGAGTGGCGTTGCGAGGAAACCTTCGCCCGAGCCTATGTTGACGACCCGCCCGTTGCCACTCCGCAGATCGGGAAGGAGCGCTCGTGTGAGTTGAACCGGGCCGAGAAGATTGATCTCGAAGACCTCGCGCAGCGACTTCATCGAGAGATCTTCGATCGCACCTGCGAGAGATGCTCCAGCGTTGTTGACGAGACCTCGCACGGGGAGATCAAAGAAGCGAATCTCCTCGATCGCCTTGTCCACCGAGGCAGGCTCGGAGAGGTCCAGTCGGAACGACTGCGTGCCAGAGGGTAGCGCCGCCGCCTGAGCGTCGTTTCGAACCGCCGCCAGAACGGTGAATCCGGCGTCTCGCAGGCAAGTGACACACGCCTTCCCGATTCCGCCCGACGCACCGGTAACGACTACTGCTTCATTCATGCGCGGCGCTCCTGCCGCTGCCTAAC
>JANQEO010000140.1 GCA_028278325.1 Candidatus Binatia bacterium | reverse complement strand
TCCAGAAGGCGTCGTCGGATCGACGAGTACGAACTGGCCCGAGACCGCGGACGGCACGCTGGTCGGGAGTCCGTACGTGAGCGAACTCGACCACCCCGGACCCGAGAAGAACGGATTGAAAATCGTGGTGAAAGTCGGGTCGAACAGATCGACGTTGATGATCACTCCGCCGGACAACCCGTAGCCGCCGGCACTCGCAGGAACGAGCGGGCCCACGGTCTGAGCCACGTCCCACGCGTTCCCGGTCAGGGTGCTCGATAGGGTCGCGGTGGCGGGCCCGCCTATGGGGACGTTGATGATCGCCGGCGTTGTCGGGCTTCCCGCGACTCCGTTGACGAGCAGGCTCGCCTCGGGCTGGTTGAGCTGGTACTCCGCGGCTCCCCCGCCCAGCGCCACGACGTTGTCGATCCAGAAGTAGCTCGAGAACCCGGCGTCAGTGGCGTTGCCCACGTGAAACTCGAGGTTCGCCACCGTCCCGACGAGAGCCGCCGGCACGGAGAACATGACGCTCTTGGCGGTGCCCAGAGGAGCCTCCTCCAGCGTATTCGCGCAGAAACCCGTTGGTACGGTGCCGGTTTCGTCTGGCGTCGTTGCGCTGGCCGCGGCGTAGTTCATCGAGAACGTGTCCCGGTAGAGAAGGTTGACGATGGACATGCCCGTCACGGGGTCGACGATGTCGGCGGTAAAGAAGTCGTTGTACAGAGTGTCCATCGGGCACTCGGGCGAGACGTAGTTCCAGTCGAAGGAGATCGCTGCAGGGAGCACGACCCCCGCGAAGACCAGGTTGCCCGTAGTTCCCGGCGCGAGCGGATAGGGTGCCGGTCCGCCGCCAGGAGGCGGAGCGAGGGAGCCATCACCGTTGGCTGCGCTGACGATGGCCCACTGTGAACCGGAGGTGGGAAAGCCCGCTTGCGGGCCCAACATGGTGGTTCCATCGGGCTCGATGTACACGGTCGTAACGCCGCTGATGGCGCCTGGGATCGTGGTCCAAGGCGCGGTGGGGATGCAGCAGCCAACGGGCGTCTGGCCGACAGCGATCGGGGGTTCGAAACTGGCCCAAACAATGACGTTCTGGCCCATCACGACCCCGGGTAACAGGGCAATCAGGCTGAGCGAGAGGACACGATGCATGTCTACTCCTCGGGACGGAGGAACGGCGGGAGACGACAGCTGACGGGCGGGACCACCGGGCAGTCCGCATTGGCGTCATGAGAAGCGACCGTAGCCTGCCCATCTGCGCAGCGTCAACGTTCGTCTCCGTGACCCTCCTGTTGGTGCCTCGGGGCCTTTTGCCTGCTTGCCCGCGCCCTGGCCGCCAACGACGAGCCCGAGGAAGCAGTCACCGCATGTGAGATGCCCCCGAGCTCATCGAGAAGCAGGACCAGCCTGACGCCCGACCGAAGGCCGATCTGGAGTCGTCGCTGCGCCGGTACAAGCGGGCCATAGAAGACCCCATCGCGCCCGAGACGATCTCACGGCGACGGCGCGCAGTGTGGCTTTGAACCGAACCGCCGAGCTCGCAGGATCGGATGAACCCATCCTCCCGAAGCTGCTGAAGCAGCTACGGAAGCGGAAGATTCTACCGACGCTCGCCCCGGTCGTTGGGCGAAGGCGCTCCCCCGACCGGTCCCCTCCCCTGGGGGCTCCGATCTGCGTGTACTTCGCGCCACGAGAGCAGGGAAGGGCCGTGCCCCGGTCGGGGGCTGCGCTCGCCACCGCTGCCCCCACCGGGATCACCGCCCCGGCCCTGGAGTTGCCCCCAGGTATTGGCGACGCCCCGTCCACTACTGATCCACGGGGCCTGTCGTAGGCCCTCGTCGAAGTGGATCTGCGATTTCCCGTCCATGTAGATCCGCTTTGCGGTGACTGAACCGAACACCTGCGAGTCACCCAGCAAGTTCATGACACCGTTGGGCGCGTAGAGTGACCCGTTCATCCGTGCCATGCCCTCCAGGGCAAGCTTCCGGTTCGAGTTGCCCTTTGGGTCCGATTCGCAGCCCGTGTGGTTGTCGATGGAGACGAAGAAGCAAAGGTCGGCAGCCTGCGATCGCGTGCTCGACACCGAACCATCACTCTGCATCTCGAACTCGTGCTCGACGTAAACGAGCACGGGGCCTGCCGTGCCATCGATCAGGACCTTGCCGTTCGATTGCACCTTCCACGTATCCACGACATATGTGGCTGGCCCTGTCAGCGTGAGAACGGCGTCGTCCGACACGGAGAACTCAGAGACGAAGTACTTGCCGGGCGGGAGAGTATTGCTGGCAGTGTTCTGCAGCCTGATCGGTGTCTTGGGTGACCAGCTGGACGTATCGGGTCGCCGGATCGGTGGGAACGGCTGATCACCGCGGCCCGGGATCGTGGTACCCAGGATCACGCCGGCAGCATTGAGATCGCCGATACCACGAGCGCTGACATCACCCGCCACGACCGATCTGGGATCCAGGATGTCGATCGTGCCGCCGCTGACCACGTCCGCTAGCCGCCCTGCGTAGCTGGTTCCCTGCGCAGTCGTACTCCTCGGATGGGATAGGTACGCTCCCGCCGAACTGTCGAAGCTATCGACGACGTTCTCACCAGCCATGACGATGCTCGTGTCGCCGTAGGCTGTGAAGGTCGAGACACCTTCCAGACCCAGAGAAACGACGCCCTCAATGGCGCGCACGCTGTCGCCGTATCGACCCACCGCCACGAGAGTGACGGGGCCTTCCCCAGTGTCGGCGGTGACGTAGTAGGAACCTCCGCCAAACAAGATAGGGGTCTGAGGTGTTCCGATCGTCCCCTCGCCGCACGCACGGAATCTCGCGATCGCGTCGTTGAGCCCGGCCTCTGCGATGTAGAACGCTCTCATGGATGCAGTCGATGATTGGTGCTCGCGATTGTCAGAGAACGCCACGACCAGGAATGCAGCAGCCAGGGCCGCGAGGATGATGATGACGTTCATTGCTGCCAACAGCGCCACGCCGCATCGGTCGGCATGGTCATCCTGTCTCACAGACCTCGAGAGGTTCCGCTTGAGGCCGGGTCGGCATGCTCGCCGCGTGACGAGGGTTGGCGGGCTGAAGCAGAGCTGGCCCGCAGGCTCCCCTACCCTGTGAGAACGAGCGACAACTCCCCCGCCGAGAGCCCAAACTGCATGCTCTGGGCGAGACGAGCTGGCCCGGAACGCCTGCCGCAGGAAGCTGGGAACCACTCCGTTCACCCCCCGCGTTCTATATCGAAATCTCGGTTTATTTCGTATTAGTGGAATTGTCGGGAATCCGGCCGGCCGCGATCTCTTCCTCAGCCCGGCCAGATCATCGCGTCGGAACCGCGCGCGCATGGAGATTGAGAACGTTTGCGCTCGGGCAACAGCTGCTCGTGTCGAAGAGGAGCGTCAAACGCCCGCGCCGTCTAGGTCACGGCGGATCCGACGGCCAATGGACGGCCCAGCAGACGGGTATCACGGCTCGTCCTGACCTCGGCCGCTAGTTCACGAGCCACTGGGTCGGATCGGAGGTCGGGAAGACGACGCTGGAGAAACCGCTGGTGACGGCGCCGTACGGGTTGTGCTCGTAGATGATGTCGCTCGCAATCCCGGTCTGGAGGCCCGCCCTCCTCTTCTTCGACCGGATCTTGACTCGAGTCCACGACACGGCCCATGTAGCACTCATCCCCGAGGATGATCAGCGTGAGTAGCTCTCGCATGTGAACTATCATTCCGACGATGAGTCGTCCTCTTTGCGCTCGGCTCGAATGATGTCCGCCAGGTTCTCGTGTCTGGACCACTGGACGTCGATCTCGGCCCAGGCTTTCCGCGACATGGGGCCGAGCCACTGGACGAAGACATCTTCGCCGTGCTCGTGATGACTCGCCGAGACCTGAATCGTCTCCAGAAGCCCCCCCACGGCGATCGCATGCATCTCAGACGACCCCTCCCGCACGAGGTCCTCGATCAACGTGAAGAAGCTCGGATACCAGTCCGTCTCTCCCCTGGAGTAACAGTCGATCAGGTAGTGACAGAACGTGGCCGTGTCGTTGTAGATCCCCGCCGTCTCGTCATCCCACCATGCAAGGTGCTCCTCCCAAGAAGCCTGAAACCCTAGCGCAATCTCCAGCAAACGAGGCATCAGGTCTTCCGGCTTGGCGGGCAAGTTCGTCATGGTGAAGTCACCTCAGTGACCAGTTCGACGCCGTCGTGCCTCTCGATCTATCACCGAATGTCCTCTCCGAGGCCGGGGACACGCTCGTACGCTGTTTCCTTGAAGGTGTAGTGCGAGTGTGGGTGCGGGCGTTCGATGAGCACGCCCTCTTCACATAAGGCTCTCAGGAGTCTCTTCATGGCAAGACGGTTGTGCGCTGGTTGGTGCGGGAACCACTCGATGCCCATGGCCTCGAGCGTCGTGCATGGGGACCAGATGGTCCGCTTGCTCGAGTAGATCGTTCTCAGGACGTTCTCTCGGGTGATTCGCGGGTCCAGCGCACCCATGACTCACGGTCCTCCGCAGAGCTGGCCGCCAATAGCCTGACACTTCACTACCGGACTAGACGGACATACGCGGACAAACCGACTGCGAGGAATCCGCGAGTTTCCGGATAACCGCTGACCGTAGCTTCAGTGCATCGTCACAACCGCCGCCACGCCCTACACCTACAAGCGATCCCGGGAGGGCTTGAACCTCCGACCTGCGGTTTAGGAAACCGCTCGCGGTCGGCGCGATGTGAGCGGACATACTAGGGAATAGGCGGGCACGACGACCATCTTCGGAAGAAACCGAAGCCAGCCGGGCGGACATAGTAGGACATACGAGGGGCAGACGACATGCGGGAGGGTGTGAGATCGAGCCCGCACATCGCGCGCTCGACGGCAACAGCCCCGTCCCTCGCTTCGTCGAACCCGGCGACGGCGACAGCACTCCAGTGCTCGGCGACGCCCGTCACACCTACCGTCGCGCGGCCAGGACCCGGGCCGTGGAGAGACTCCTTTCGGGCTCGACGTCCGCCTCATCTGAACTGGACACTGCGACGACGTCGGCATAGGGTCGACGATGGTCTGCGATTCCTCCGCGGATGGAGTTCTTGGGACACACAGCGGCGGCACAGGAAGCCTGCCCGGGAGGCATGATATGAACTTCAAGCTCGTCGTGGCCATGGGCAAGTCCAAGGAGACCGATCGCATCGTCACGGCTGCCAAGGAAGCCGGCGGCACTGGAGCAACGATCATTCCCGCCCGCGGCACCGGGATCCATGAGGCCAAGACCTTCTTCGGCCTCACGCTGGAAGCCCAGACGGATGTCGTTCTCTTGCTGCTGGAAGAGCACCTCGTCGACGCTGTGCTCGATTCCATCTACGAGGCTGGACGCTTCAAGGAACCGGGCACGGGCATCGCCTTTGTGGTGGACGTGGAGCGCGCCGTAGGACTCGAGAGCCAGCTCGAGCACTTCCGTCGCGAGGCGCAGAAGCGGGAGTGACCTCGGCCTCGGGCGAAGTCTTCACCGATCGCAGGGGTCGGCGCACCTGAGCGCCTCCTCGATCTCGCCACCGTTTGCCGGTCTACTCCTCGCGCTCACCCGATCTACTCTTCCGCCTCCGTGGCTTCGACCGAATTGACATAGCCGAGCACCATGTCGCGCAAGGTAACGATGCCGAGCAGTTCTTTGCCATGGGTCACCAGGGCGCGCGTCAGTCGAAACCTGGAGAGCGCCCGCATCGCGTACTTGACGTTCATTTCGGTGTCGAGAGTCATGGCCGGTTTGGTCATGACTTCGTACACGCTCGTGCGTTCCGTCGATCTGTTTCGAGCAACTACCTGCCCAGCGATGTCGCGTACGGTCACGACGCCGAACTCGTCGTCGTTGTCACGTCGATCGATGACAAGCGAGCTGACGTTGTGTCGGTTCATCTCTGAGATCGCGTCGCGAACGCTCGCGAGACCGCTCACCATGTGCACCGAGGTCTGCATCACGTCCGAGACTCTTACGATCTTCCGTTCCATCACAGGTCCTCCTCGCCAAACTGCTGCTCAATGGTGGCGATTTGCCTGTGCAGCCCGATCGCATCCTCGATGTCCATTTGAAAGGCAACACCCGTCCCTGGCTTGGTGTCGAATTCACAGGACGCTGCGATGGCTTCCAGAATCTCGCGGCTGTGGTGCTCCTCCACGAGGAAGAGGACGATGTCCCGCTGGCCCGCGACGGTCAACCCCATGAACGTCTGCGCAGGCGTCAGCCCCTCCCCGCGTACGCTGGTGATGACGGTACAGCCAGTCGCACCGTGTGCGCGGGCAGCCGCAGTCGCCTTGTCAGTGAGGTTGTCTTCGGCCATTACGAAGATCAGTTTGAACTTCATGGACTGTCAACTCCTTTGCTCGGGATGGCTCGTACCTTCGCGTTTCTACGGCGGGCCTCGAGCCAGCTCGTCACTTGTGCGTACCCCATGACCGTGATCATGGGGAACAGGCTGGCGAGCGCAATCAGGCCGAATCCATCGAGGAGAACGCTGCGCCCGGGCACACTCGATGCAAGTCCCAGCCCGAGTGCAGCGACGAGCGGAACGGTCACAGTCGACGTGGTCACGCCGCCGGAATCGTACGCAAGCGGAATGATCATGCGTGGTGCCAGCATCGTCTGCACGACGACGATCACATAGCCGATGATCATATACACGTAGAGCGGGGTACCGGTCACGATGCGCCACGTCCCGACGGCGAGCGACAAGGCAACGCCCAACGCAACCGCAATGCGCAACCCCCAGGCACCGACCGCTCCGCCAGAAACCTCACGCGCTTTGATCGCCACGGCGATCAAGGATGGTTCGGCGATCGTAGTCGAGAAGCCGATGGCGAAGGCAAATATGTAGGTCCAGTAGTAGTCGTGCCACGCGAGTGCGGCCGCATCGGCGGCTGCGCCGATGAATGCGGGATCAGTGAGCTGCTGTGCCATCGTCTTGCCGAGCGGAAACAGTGCTCGTTCGAGCCCGAACAAGAAGAAGCTCAGCCCGATGACGACATAGAGAGTACCCACCAGCACCCGCCGCAGGCGCGGTATCGTCTGGCGCAACACCCCGACCTGAAAACCGACGAGTATCCCCGCAATCGGCAGCACATCGAGCAACGTGGTGCCGATGGTCTCGATCAGATCTCTGGCCAAGTCGCTCATGCGCTGATCACCACGCCGAAGAGAAGAACGAAGACGATAGGCATCAGGCTGGCAAAGGCGATCAGTCCGAATCCGTCGATCATCGGGTTACGCCCCTTGATCACACTGGCAAGCCCGACCCCCAGCGCCGTCACAAGCGGAACGGTAATGGTCGACGTGGTTACTCCGCCGCTGTCGTAGGCGATGCCGACGATTTCTTCCGGCGCGACCGCTGTGAGCGTCACCACGACCAAATAGCCGGAGATGATGAGCCACTGGATCGGCCAGCCTTTGAGGATGCGGACGACACCGAGAACCATCGATGTGCCGACGGAGGCGGCAACTGTGTATCGCAAGGCCTGTGCGTACCGGTTTGCCGAGTCTTCGCCGGCGGGAATGAACTCGGCAGCCCCCATGACTCTGGCGGCCTCGGCGCCCACGGCGATCAGGGCGGGTTCGGCAACGGTCGTGCCAAAGCCCAAGCCGAACGCGAAACTCAACAGCCAGAAGATGGATCCCTTCCTAGCGAAAGCATCGGCCAGCGTCTCACCGAGAGGAAACAGCGCCATTTCCAGACCCTGGACAAACATCGCGAGGCCGAGCATCACAAAGACGAACCCGACTGCGATGCCCGCCAGATCGTCTACGGGCTGGTGCAACACGACGATCTGAAAGAAAGCGACAATCAGGAGTATCGGAGCAAGGTCGCGCAGGGTGCCGACTATCAGACCAACCGAGCGCCGGACCCAGCCCATCATGCGCATGGATTCCCCCTCTATCGGTCACTCCTCACTACGGCATCCCTCCGTTGGTTCCGCCGGTGACGGTGGAGGCCACCTGCTTCGACTCGCGGCAGCGTGAGCGGCGCGGTGTGTCGCGCATCCTGCGCGCAGAGGTGCTAAGATCGCGCTCGAGAATCGAGTTGTGAAGTTCCTGGGCACACAGCTCTCGTACCTTCTCAGCCAGCGGCAGCTGCGTCAGAACCTGTCGGCGCTCCTCAAGTACGTCGCGTTCCTCGGCGTCGTCATCGCCGTTTACGCCGTCGCCTTCCACTTCATCATGGCGTACGAGGGTCAGAAGCACTCCTGGCTCACGGGGGTCTACTGGACGCTCACGGTAATGAGCACGCTTGGCTTCGGGGACATCACCTTCCACAGCGATCTCGGTCGGATCTTCAGCATCGTCGTCCTGTTGACCGGGGTCGTGATGCTTCTCATCGTTCTTCCCTTTGCCTTCATCCGCTTCTTCTACGCCCCATGGCTCGAAGCACAGCTCAACACCCGGGCGCCGCGAGCGGCCCCGGAAGGCACCAGCGGTCACGTGGTCATCTGCAAGCACGACCCGATCGCGCGCGAACTCATCGAGCGCCTGCGCCTGATGCAGATCCCGTCCTTCCTCCTGGAGCCTGATCCCGCCGCGGCCGCGGAGCACTTCGCGAACGGTGTGTCGGTCGTCGCGGGCGATCCGGAATCGTCGTCGACCTGGGACGCGGTCCGCGTCCGCCGGGTCCGCGCGGTCGTCGCCAACAGTGATGACGCCCGCAACACGAACATAACGCTCACCGTCCGCCAGGAGGCACCCGACGTGCCCATCATCGCCACGGTCGAGAGCGAAGACTCCATCGACATCCTCGAACTCGCCGGCGCCACCGAGGTCCTGCCGCTCAAGCAACGGCTCGGTGAGGCACTCGCCAACCGAGTGAACGCCGGTCATGCCGAGGCGCATGTCATCGGCGAGTTTCGCGACCTGGTCATCGCAGAGTTCCCCGTACACAACACACCGTTCGTGGGGCGGACCTTGCGTGACACGAAACTCCGCGAGGCTACGGGGGTCAGCGTAGTGGGCGTGTGGGAGCGCGGGCATTTCGAGGCGGCCCGGCCTGACCGGGAACTCTTGGAGTTCAGCGTACCAGTGGTAATCGGTACCAGGGAACAGCTCCTTGATCTCAACATGTTGCTTGTCATCTACGACACCAACTACGACCCGACCTTGGTCATCGGCGGGGGGAAGGTCGGCTGCGCGGCGGCCGCCGCCCTCAAACGCCGTAGCGTCCCTGTCCACATCGTCGAACGGAGCGAGGCGCTCGTGCAGCGCCTCTCGGGCGTCGCCGATCGGGTCATCGCCGGCGACGCCGCCGACCGCGAGGTCTTGCTCGGCGCCGGGCTGGCCGAGGCGCCAGCGGTCATCCTCTCCACCAACGACGACAGCATCAACGTCTACCTTGCCGTCTACTGCCGTCGCCTGAACCCAGACCTGCGCATTATCAGTCGGATCACGCACGGTCGGAACCTGGAGGCGATCCATCGTGCCGGCGCGGACTTCGTCCTCAGCTACTCATCGCTAGGAGTGGAGTCGGTTGTGTCGGCCGTGCACGGCCGAGAGCTCATGATGCTGGGTGCCGGCGTCGAGCTCTTCCATGTGGACGTTCCCCAGCGCCTCTCCGGCAAGTCCCTGGCCGAGAGCGACATCGGAGCTCGCACCGGGCTCAACGTCATCGCCCTGCAGCGCGATGGCACCGTCGTCTGCAATCCGCCGAGCTCCGTCTCCCTCCCCGCCGACGGCGAGCTCCTCATGATCGGAACCCAGGAGCAACGGCTGGAGTTCATGCGGCTCTTCCGCTGAAGGGGCGCTGCCGTGGGGGTCCGGCGAGTTTCGGGCGACGTCGCCGCGCGAGGACGGAGGTGCGTGTCCGGTGCCGCGGAACGTGACGCCGACGATCTCGCCGAGCTACGTGTCCCTCCCGAAAACGGGAAGCACAGCGCCATCATGACGTTACGACGCCATCAGAAACGACGGTAGCCTGCGCGTCTGCGTCGCGTCAACCGCGCTGAGCACGGACGATGGCGCAATGGCTCTTCTTGTTCACTTGCTGCATCTGATCCAAGCCATCGCATCGGATCGGGCTCGCAATCATCGGCTTGTCAGCGACCCGACTCCATGCCTGGCAGCGCGCCGAGCGGACTTGCGACTTGGGCGACTACTCCTCCTGCCGCACGTCGTCTCCGCATCGGCTCGCCGCTGACGAGGTCCCTAACCCGGGCACCACGGGTGGACGCAGGTAGGCATCCCGAACATGTAGATCGCCTGGGACAGGCGGATGCCGCTGCGCGTCGACGGATCGATGACCGCCATCTGGGCGGAGAGGTGCCCGTTCATCGGCGCCAGATTTGGGACGACGATTGCCAGGTAGCTCGGGATCCCGGGGCCTTGGAAGCCGTTCCACAAGAGATCAGGCGGACCGAACATGAAGTTGAGATTGACGACCTGACCATCACTCAGCGGAATGCCACCCAGACTCAAGGGCACCGCGGGTGCATTAACCAACGCAACCTCCCACGGTGCGCCAGCAAGCGTGCTGGTGACCTCGATGTAGAACGGACCAAAGGGGTTTCCCGGTGGCTGGGCTATCATCCCCACGCTCGCCTCGGGCTGGTTGGGCTGCCACTCAGGAGCCTGTGCGCAAGAAACGGACACCGACAGCGCAACGAGCAGTACGCTGCGCCAAACACACCGACCCGGAACTCGACCCATCATGGCCTCACCTCCTTGACCGCCGACAGGTTCGAGAGCAAGACCGCTCAGGGCCCACACGCCGCGACCTGCCGGACACACGAACAGAGGTGAAGCGCAAACGGCATGCCCTGGCACGCGCCTGCCTCCTCGTCTTCCGTGACCGCCATCAATTGCGGCTCAGGGACCTCGTTCGCAGCACCGCCGACATCACGATCGCAACCACCGTAGGCGTGCCAGCATCGACGGCACGCGGATGGCTACGCGGCCCCGAGCGCGAAACCGTCACGACCGACGCACTGACGATGTCCGAGGATCAGTCGAGGTCGTCATTTCCTTCATCGTCTGAAACTCGTCGGCGGTGAGTCGATGTGGAGATGACTTGGACACGACGAACGGTCGTCCAGGTCGCAGCTTTGCTCTGTGCGCTTCCACGCATGAAGTCGCCGCGAGAAGGCCGATCACGGCACGCAGCTTCTGAACTCGACGACGTAGACCGTAGGACCTCGGTCCGCGGGTCGGATATTCGCAGCGGCGGGACGCTATTTGGTGGATCGTCGTAGAAACCGATGGAGTCCGAAGGCACTCACGGCGAGGTCGTTTCTCCTCTAAGCAGACAGCCTCTAACATGGCGCGTGAGGCTCGCATCCAAATGAGATCCATCCCGGTCCGACTCTGGCTCGCCCTTCTGGTGCTCTTTGCCTCCAGCTGCTCAGCGGACTCCCATGTGGAGGACGACTGGGACATCGTCGCACCGGCCTCGTTGGGAGTAGACGATGCCCCGCTCATCGATTTGGTGACGAAGGTCGAGAACGGGGTCTACGAAAACGTGCACGGCGTCCTACTCGTGAAGGGTGGCAAGCTGGTGTTCGAGCGGTACTTCGGGGGCTACGAGGCGACGGACCTGCACTACACGGCGTCGGTGACCAAGAGCGTCGCGTCACTGCTCGTGGGGATCGCGATCGATCGTGGGCTCCTCACAGCCCGAGAAGGCGATGTGCTCGATCGACCCGTGGCCGAGCTGTTCCCGGCCTACACCACGCTGATCAACGAGGACCCCGCCAAGGCGCACCTACGACTAAGGCACGTCCTCTCCATGAGCGCGGGACTCGAGTGGGACGAGGCGACCCATCCGTACGGAGACCGGCGGAACGACTGCACCGCCATGGAGCGCAGCGACGATCCGCTCGCTGTCGTGCTCGCCAAGCGCGTGGTCGAGAGACCTGGGAAGACGTTCCTCTACAACGGCGGTCTCTCGATCCTCCTCTCGGCACTCGTGACAGAGGCTACTGGCGAGAACGCGGAAGCCTTCGCCACAGACGTCCTCTTCGGCCCCCTCGGCATCACTTCGTATCGCTGGGACGAAGTGGCCAACGGGCTCACCAACACGGACGGTGGATTGCACCTCAGGCCGCGCGACATGGCCAAGATCGGACGCCTCGTGCTTGACGGAGGTCGGTGGAACGGGAGGCAGGTCGTCTCGCGCGCGTGGATCGAGGAGTCGAGTCGACGTCGGCTCGACGTGCCCAATGGACCCGGCTACGGGTTTCAGTGGTGGTGCGGAACGCTTCTGCATGCGGACAAACGGATCCCCGCGGTCTTCGCGTCCGGTCATGGAGGCCAGAAGATCATCGTCCTGCCCACCCTGGATGCCGTCGTTGTGCTCACTCACCAGGTCTTCGACAACCCGCTCGGCGAGCTGCGCAACCTGGCCATGCTCTCGCGGCATCTGCTTCCCGCACTCGTCGCAGTTGGCACCGATCCCGCGCCGTACGAGCCGACACGCGCTGAGTTGGAGAGGTACGTCGGCACGTACGAAGCAGCGGACGGAGGGCCGCCCCTGGTGATCTCGTCCCAGGACGGTGGACTCGTCGCACGCGATCCCGAGATGGGGCCGCAAGCGCTCGTGCCCGACGCCGAACACCGGTTCCACGTCAGCGTTCTCGGGCTGCTGGACGTACCCATCATCTTCGTGCCGGACGGCACCGAGGGGATCCGGGGCGCGCGCTCCCACACAGGGTTCCGGGAGCGGGTCTTTCGCAGGACCAGGTAAGGAGCGAGGAGAAACGAGGTCCTCCCGCCGGTGAAGGGGGTCAAGCCAGGTTCGGGCGGTTCTCAGACGACGACAAGTCGCGCGTTGAGCCGTGGATACGATGTCCTCCCCCGTACCCAACGGACGGAGCTTCTTGGAGGGCCCGCAGCGACGCCCTCTATCCCCCGCCGTGTCGATGCTGGCGACGGCGACATCATCAGCACGCCAGTCCTCGGCGGTCTGCATCACATCTGCCGCCGCGCAGCCTGATTCTGGCGCGCTCTCGGCGAACCGTTCCGAGGTCAACGTCCATCTCGGCGCATCTGGACATCAGGATGACGTCGCCGTGCGGTCGACGATCGTCGATGCTTTGGCCCCGGATGACGTTTTCAGGACCCACAACTAAGTGAGTACACGTCCCCTGCCCGCCTGAGAGCAGAAGACGAGGCCCGACACAACTCTCTGCCGTGTCGGGTACAGGACCACAGGCGGTCCCGGCTAGAAGCCTCCCGGTCCGGGATTCTGCGGGAACTTGAAGTAGGGCAACTGGACGCCCTTGTACGAGAAGGCGTCAGCCCTCATGGACGGGAACGGAAGGAACCCCTGACTTCCTCCGAACGTGACGAAGTCGTCCTGTTCGACGCCGTCGCCCGAAACACCGAAACCACCGACAAGCTGACCGTTCACATACAGAGGTGTCGCGCCCGGGAAGAAGATCACGCCGCTCTGATAGCCAGGATCGGGGACGGCGTTCGCCATCAAGCTCGCCTGAGCTGGGAGCTGATTGAGGAGCGCGGTGTCGAACAGCGGCCCGGGGACTCCCGAGGTCTGGATGCCAGGTGGGAAGAACGGCTGCGAGAGAAACCCGAGTGTGCGCGTTGTCATGGCAACACCCGGCGGAACCCCAGGCACCTGGTCCAGGGGGTCGAGAGCGAGGCTGCTGAAGTAGCGCGTGCATCGGGACTTCGTCACTGCGACGTCGACCGAAAAGACCGTGGCATCTTCCATTCGGTAGAGACCAAGGATGAGGCCGCGGTTGTCCGCGACGCACAGCACCATGCGGGCTGATGAGCCCAAGGGGAGACGAATCGCGGCGCGGGTTCCGTTGGCCCAGATGATGCCTCGGTCGATGATGTCTTGGACATCGAGGGCAGACAGACCGCCGGCGGCCGGCGGTGGATCGACGCTGTCCCGCGGACTGATGAGCCACCCTGACGGCTCAGGTACTCCGTCCGAAGCCGTCACGACATAGGCACCGGTGCCGAACGTGCCCAGCGAGAACCCCGCCGGGAGATTCAGGTTGTCGGTGTCCACGAAGGGCAGGAGAAGACCCATCAAGTAGACGGCCCCAACGGGCGGGATCGAGGGAAGGAAAGGGAAACCACCGGCGCCCATGAGGGCGGCGTGCTCCATGGCGTCGAGCTCGGGCCCGTTCGGACCCGGAATCCAGACACCGACGCCACCAACCACGCGACGGACATCGTCGGGGCCGGCGCCCATGCCCGGCTTGTAGAGGGGAATGCCTCCGGGGAGGCGGGTGATTCCCGGACCCGGCGCCGTGCCGTCGATGTTGACCGGCAATGGGAGGTCCCGATTCACGTCGAACTCGGTCGGCGGGTTGGTGAGCGGCGGCAATGGAGAGGCGGCGGGCAAGGCGAACGGTATGCCGCGGTTGGTCGCGTTGATCTGCCAGAGTGGGCCCTGAGGCGTTCCGTTGACGCCCACCACCGTGCGCTGCGGAGCGATGACGGTGCTCCCGCAGGCACCGCCATTCGGTGGGCACGGGGAATCGACGAACGTCGAGGTGAAGATCGGCGGAAAGTGCTCCGCAGAGATGAACTCGACCGTCCTCGAACTCAGTGGTGCCTGAGCGTTGGAGAAGAACGCGGCCGTGCGCGCCAGGCTCACGGCCAGGTTGTCATGGTCCGGGTTGCTTGGGACCCGATTGCTGTAGACCGCAAGCACGTTGCCGACGCGATCCACGACTGCAGCGACGAGATCCGGATGATCGATCGCGCTCACGGCATCCATGATGACCTGCTCCGCCTCGGCCGCCGTAAGCGGGTCTGGAGGGAAGTACGTAGGGACGAACAGAGCGGCTTCTACTTCGCCGCTGCCACCACACGCTTGCAGCCCGGCGAGCACGAGCACAACGAGGGAAGCCGTACGCCACGCGGTCATCGACGGTCTCAGAAGAAGCGGTGAACCTAATCGTGGTCCACCGGTTCCGGCAAGCGTTTTCCCTCCGGATTGACATCGGACAAGCAACTCGTCGTCCGACTGTGCAGGGACAACCGGACGTGGGGATACGAGGACATCCCGTAGGGTCCGGAAACTCGAGCGCTCTCCAGCATAGCGACTTCTGACAGGCCGTGAGTACGCTTCGGCGTCCATGGATAGACGCCTCCTCCCCCTCCATCTCGTCGCCGTTTCCCTCGCTGGCTGGCTGAACAAGCACCGACAACTCGCGATCGACTACCTACGGGAGGAGAACCGGGTCTTGCGCGAGCAGCTCGGCAAGAAGCGGCTCCGTCTCACCGATGGCCAGCGTCGCCGACTGGCAGTGCTCGGAAAGCCTCTGGGGCGCAAACTCCTCGGCAGCCTCGTGTCCATCGTCACGCCCGAGACTATCCTGACCTGGCATCGCAAACTCATCGCACTGAAGTGGACTTTCAACGTCACCGGCGGGCCAGGCCATCCTCGGAAGTCTCGCGACATCAAGGAGCTCGTCGTCCGCCTCGACAGGGAGAACCCGACTTGGGGCTACGACAAGATCCAAGGGACTGTCGATAACCTGGACACCGCGTGGGCTCGTCACGTTCTACGCCTTCTTCGTGGTCCATCTTGCCACTCGACGTGTCGAGATCGCGGGCACGACGCCCCACCCTGATGGCATCCTCGTGGCCCAGATAGCGAAGAACCCGATCGACGGTTTCCTCACCGACATGCGATTCCTGATCCGGGACAACGACGGCAAGTTCAGTGGCGGCTTCGATGGCATCCTCCAAGACGAGGGCATCGACATCGTGCGGACGCCATACAGAGCGCCGAACGCAAATGCCTACGCGAAGCGGTTCGTCCGCACCATCAAGTACGAGTGCGTGAACCGGATGATCTTCTTCGGGGTCGCATCTCTGCGGCGGGCGCAGAGCGAGTTTCTCGCCCACTACAACCGGGAGAGAAACCACCAGGGCATCGGGAACCGCATCATCGATCCCGGTGCTGAGGTCGGCGCGGCATCCGGCCACATCGCGTGCCGCGAACGGCTCCGCGGCATGCTTCGCTACTACCGCCGCGCCGCCGGAGCGATCGAACTCGGCCCTCTACTTGACGATGCTTGGGGCAAGGGTCCAGGCGGAGAACGCCCACTAAGGCCGGAAGACGTCACACGAGAGGCTGTCGGCGGCAGAACTCCATGCCGATCAAGCCACTTGCGGTGATTCGAGTTTCCGGACCCCACGGGGATGTGGTGGATGAGGTGATGGAACTGGCCGTCAATCATCGCGCCGGAGCTGAACACTTGGGCTGTCGGTTGTCGTGGCACTCTTGGCGGCCTTCCACGCAAGCCATGCAAGAAGGGCGGCCGCTGCGAATGCGGCGATCGTATCCCACGGCCAACCCCACACTATTCGGCGTTCCAATGACCACTTCGCTACAACCACCGCCGCCACCGACGCGACGATGATCCCGGGGCACAACATCGCAGCGACGATCGAACATCCGGTTCGGTGCACTTCACCTCCGCACCGGATCAACAGTTCGTTCATCAATACCCATACCGGGATCACCAGAATGATGACCACGATGATGCCGACCATGAAGAACAGAACCAGCCCGGACATTCCGTCATCCGCTGTCCGATGGGCGTTCGCGTGACGCGAACACTCCAGATCAGTTCCCCAAGGCTGCCGCGAAGGCGTTTGTGGAGAACCAGTCCGACGTCCACGGGTTCAAGCCGACAGCCTGCGCGTACAGACAAAGGCCGACCAGTCCAGGATCGTTCGGAACCGGGAATGGGAAGTCGATGCGTCCCGTCGGGGGCAACGTCACGACCGGCAGGAGCAGGTCCTGGCTTGGATGCAGCAAGCACCCGGACAGGGCGGGATTGACCAGGGTGCCGAGATCCTGAGGGTTCGTCCGATCCAACCCGACAACGATGCGAGCGAGAGCGCCGTACGGTGCGAACAGTGACAACTGGTACGCTCCGTTGCCGATGAACGGAGTTGTGCCTGTCACGTTGTCGAGCAGCGCCAACTGCCCGTAGGGGACACAGGGATCGGCGAAGCGCGCATCGGCAGCCTCGTCGCTGCTCGCCCATTGCATGATCTCGGCCGGGGGAACGGCGCGGAGGCTGAGTCGTACGTCGTCGAACCTGAACGCGCCGAAGCCGACGCGCCATGGCTCGATCGAGCCGACGATGTCATAGAGGCTGTTGCTCGACAGTGGGATCTGCGCGACGCCGTCGATGTACCAGTGGATGATGCCGAACGAGCTTCCGGCGGTGCGGTCGATCACGATGGCGATGTGAACCCAGTCGCTGTATGCAGGTGTGAGCACGTCCTGCGGCAGCCACACGGTCGATGTGTTCATGCCCGCGTTGTTCCAGTCGATCCGCAACTGACCCCAAGCCGAGGTCCACCCGATCGCCTGCAGCCGCAGACTGGGTTCGTTCGAAGGGCATTCGAACATCGGGTTCACGCTTCCCGTCGAGATCGGCCAGATTGCGCGGAAGAAGAACGCCAGCGTGACATCTTCGCCGTCCTCGATGCGACCGTCCCAGCCCGTGTTCACGCGGCCGGCGGTGTACTGATTCGAGACCCCCGCGGCGAGCCCCCCCGCTCCGTGCTTTCCAGGTCCCCAGAGCGCACTGACGGGAATACCGCTCGAGTCCGGCTCGAGCTGTCCGATGCGATCAGTTCTCGGACCCGGGTCCCCGAAGTTGACCACTCCGTCTCCACTTCCGCCCTCGAACTTGTAGAAGATGATGTCCTGCTGGGCGGGCAGCGCGGCAGCAACGACAAACAGACCGGGTACAAGACGCCTGAGCATGGTGGGACCTCCGACGGGGCGAGGTGAAACCAATCACCCAGTCTACGCTCTTGCGGACCGTCCCCGTGCGGCGTACGCGAGCAAGCCGACGACGACCACCCCACGCCTTCCCTCACCCAAACACAAAGGCCCGACACAACCCTCTGCATTGTCGGGCCTTCTGTGGTCGGGGCGCCGAGATTCGCGCTTCCGCGGAAGGCGCGCCGTATCAGTCGCCTCGTATCGCCGGACGTTGGAAGATCGTGCTGACGGATGACCTCGGTCAGTGGCGCCGGTCCCCCCGCGGTTCGTTGCACTCTTCGCGGAGCAACGTCTGAGCCCGGAATGACGGAGGTCCTTTGCCCTCCGTCGGACAAGGCCGCCGCGTGGCAACCGCGACTCGAATCTCCGACCCTTGCCGCGCGGATGCCACCGTGGCGCTCCGGTGGCGGTTCTTGCTGAGACCGCCACCGAGAGAGGATCGATGTCTATTGAACGAGGTAGGCGGAGCCGTCGAAGGACGGGAACTGGACCGACGTCCAGCCATTGGTGTTGGCCAGCATGCCGGCCGTGTTCTCGTCGATCACGCTGTCGGTCGTGTTGGCGTTGGCCTGGAGGCCCATCCCGAACAGGACGTCGAAGCTGACCAGCATCGGGTGCGTTCCGCCAGCACCGAGCGTGATGCCGCCGACGACCGGAGTGGCGCCCCAGGTGCCGTCCGTCATGAACCCGCCGATCTCATGACCGTTCGGGCCGTGCAGCTCGACGTTGAAGCTGGTCACCCCCATTCCGGCGGTGCCCCACTCCGTGACGTTGGAGTAGGCGACGGTGATCCAGTTGCCGATGCCGGCGGCTCCGTTGTTGGTCACGGTGACCGTGCCATAGTTGTTCGGCTCAAGGTCGGCCGAAATCCCGAGACGTGGCATCTGGCTCTGCCACTCACTCGCGGTGGCCGTGAAGTCCCCGGAGCCCATCTGGAACGTGACGCCACCGTTCGACTCCACGAAGAAGTCCGTGTAGGTGGTGCCGTAGAAATCGACGGTGGTCCCGCACAGGGGCGGGCCGGGCAGCATCATCTGGACGAAGTTGTCGTCCTGCAGGGTCACGGGCGTGCTGCCGCTGCCCACCGTGACGGTGAGCTCCGGAGCCTGGGACAACTGGAACCCGTCCGGGTGTCCCGCGTCGGTGACCATTTGCTGGCCGCTTGCGGTGAGGACGTTCGGAGTCGTGAGCGGCATCGCGAACGTCCCGGGGTGAGGGATGAGCAACCCGATGGACCCGCCGTTCAGGAAGAAGAATGACGGGTCGCCGATGTTCAGGTTGACAACCTGAGCGCCGGCCGTCGTACCGATCCCACCCGCAACGGTCGGGGCGAACGCAACACCGATCTCATAGTTGCCCGTGCCCGACGAGTTCATGTTCACGATCTCGCCGACACAGGCGTTCGAGGCGGCGCTCGTGAACGCCGTGCCGATGACACCGTTCACGTCGAGGGACGAGACGCTGTTGTTCGTCTGATACGGAATCGCCGGACCACCGACGCAGGTCGGGTTCAGTCCGAGCTCGTAGTAGATGGTTCCGTTCCAGTTGCGGGGCGCGTTGGGCGTGAACTGGCCGGTCGTCGTATTGCAGAGCCCGCCACCTTCGAGGATCGCGATGTCCGCGTTGTTGACCAGTGGGTTCCCGTAGCTGCCGCCGTTCGTGTACCACACGACCGGGCCGGTGTTCACCAGTTCGATGGCAAAGCCCTGGGTGACCCCGGCGGGGATCTGGTAGCCGAGGTTAAGGTTGAGCGGAGTCGGGGTTCCCACGCCGGCACCCGTAACTGCGACTGTGGCGAGCAGAGTCCAGGCCGCGGGCGTGCTCACCACACCGGGCTGATTCCAGGAGCCACCACCCGTCACCGCGTAGACGTTGAAGGATACGGGCACAGGATCGACGTGGACGTCGAACGAGCAGACGGTGACATCCACAGTCGCAACGACATCGAAGAGGTTGCCAGAGCAACCGTTGCCACCGGCAAAGGAAGTGGTCAGGGAGCCCTGTTGGGCCGGACAGGCTACGGCCAGGAGTAGAGCGACAAGGACAGCGGATGACCAACGCATGAGTGGGTCTCCCTGTTGGGGGAAGGGATGAACGGCGAAGGCTGGCGGGGGAATAGCTCTGGGCGAGTTTCTCTCGCTCGACTGCCAAGCCGAGGGGACAGCTCAGCACATCATCCAGCCTGCGCTTCGAGCCCGGGGTACGTCAAGTGGATAGAGGAAACTGTCCGCTTCCGTTGCATCTCGGTCGCAAGAAACTAGGAACGATCTTGCCGCTTCAACCGTCTCTCATTCCAGTCGCGCGAGCCCCGGAGTCGGTTGGCCTTGGTCCGGCCCTGGCAGCGACCGCGAGGAAAGGCTGATGCCGCTCAGTTTCGTCACCTCGTCGTGGAGGGCGGAGCTGAGTGGCACGTTTGCGAGGACCGCGGGCGATAGGTCGTTCGTCTGAACCCGGAATCTGTCGTATGGCGTTCAGGGTGACGACTCAAGATGAATCGCAGATTCGAACGCCGCCTGGCCGCTCTCGACCCGCATCGTGAGGGCGAGGAGTTCCTGCAGCACTTGCCGTCATTGCAGGTTGGGCGAGGCCCCGCACACCCGCGCGGGTGAACGTGCCGCTACTGGTAGGTGTAGCTCGCCGTCGCTGTGCAACCCGCAGGTGTTGTGACGACCACCGATGCGACTCCGGGGGAACCCGGCGGAGCTGTGACGATGATCACACCCGGGCTACCGACAGTCGCGGTTGCCGGCACTCCGCCTACGGTAACCGTGCTCCCTGGAAGCAGGTTGATGCCGAGAAGGAAGAAAGTGCCACCGCCCGCAGCCGGTCCGCTGGAGGGAACTACCTGCGCGATCGACGGTGTCGGGTTGACCGAAATCGATGCCATCTGGCCGGCCGGGTTCGTCACCGTCGCTTGTGCTCCGCACGGAACGCCGCTGGGATTCGAATAGGTCACGGCCATTCCAGTGACCGAGAGAGGCGTCACGGCCATCCCGGCGACGGAAAGGCCGAGGCCTGGCTGAAAGCCCGAGCCGGTGATCGTAATGACGGCGCCCGCCGGGGCGCCGAGTGGCGAAACACTGAGAAGCACAAGGTCCTGCACGTACGTCAGGCCGCCGGGAAGCGTGTCACTCAGAGTATCCGGGTTCGTCACCGTGACGTCGGCGGGACCGAGTGACCCGGGCGGCGTCGTGCACGTGATCGTCTGCGGATCGACCACGACCACATTCGATGCGCCGACACCGCCAATCGTTACCTGCGCGCCGGTCTGGAACGCGGCTCCCGTGATGGTCACCGGCCAGTTGCCCGACTGCGGGGATGTCGAGGGCGCAATAGAAGCGATGGTCGGACCGAAGCTCGTCACCGTCGACGTCGCGCCGTTTCCGATGAAGCCGATTCCCAGTGGTGCCGTGGCATCGAGCAGAATGAAACTCGAGGTGAGCTGCATGCCGACGAGTGACGGGTCCGGTGGCAAGTTGAAGATCGGCGTGGCGGGGCCGACCATTGGACTGAGTCCCACGAAACCCTGGATCATCCCCGGTGGCAGGAAAGCCCCGTAATCACTGTTGAGAAGCGGACGGTTGAGCGGAATGGTCCCGACTCCGGGCACCGGGATCCCAGGAGATGAACCGGAGCCAGAGATGTCGAAGACATAAGGCGCCATCGGAGTCGCGACCCACAGCGTGTACTGAAGCGCGGAACCGATCGGCGCGAGCGAGGGTGCCACCAGGTAGTGCGACAGCAACGGACTGGTCGCTGGCAGGAGAGCGACACCACCTTGCGGCGTTGCGTGATGACCCCCCGTGTTGTCCTGGAAGTTCCCGTTGAAGTGCCATGCGGCGACGAGTCCAGGTGCATTGTCCAACTCGAACTGCATGGTCGACATGATCTCGGACGCCGTTCGTGGGTAGGCCCAGATCCGGAGTTCATCGAATGAACCATTCCACACCTCGTTGCCGGCATTGCCGCGACCGATCTTCAGGGCGCTGCCCGTATTGAGAAGGGGGCCGCCATTCACCGGGTAGTTCAAGACCTCAACTCCGTCGAAGAACGCGCGAGCGACCGAGTTGTCGTAGGTGGCGGCGAGATGCACCCACGTGTTGACGGGCATTGGGATCGTCGTGTCGAGAATCGACAGCCCCGAGTTCTGCGTCCGCAGGATCCATTGGGCGGGACCCGGGCCGTAACCGTCGGCCCGCAGAATGTATGACTCCTGGCCCGGATTCTTGCGGCAGATCGTCGGTCGGTTGGTTCCGCCCGGACCGGTGGTGTCATGGTAGACCCATGCCTCGACCGTGATGCCCGTCGTCGGGACGAGGTCGCTGTGGTGGGGCACCGATACGTCGCTCGTTGTCGAGGTCGTCGTGAACATCTGCGGTTGTCCTTCGGCGGACGCCGAGGTCAGGCCGAACATCAACGTTGCAGCGACACCGATCCGGATGATTGGCAACATTCGTCTTTCCTCGCTGAAAGGGCCAGACACTCCCACCTCCGATGTCGCGCCGTGACAACACTGATCGACTATTGAGTATACAGCCTTCCACCGCGCTACCGCCTCGGTCCACCCTTGTGCGTCCCGACAACGGAGAACAGCTCGCCATCATGACGTTACGACGCCATCAAGAAGGCCGCAGCCTGCGCGTGTCTCAAGACTCGCTGCACACCTGCAGCGCTACGGGATGACCACGCGGAAGGTGGCCGTGGATCCGAGTAGCGGAAGGGTTGGAACGATTAGAGAGAGACCTGATCCCCCGTTCCCATAGGGGGTGGTAGTGGAGCCCAACGTGATGGCGAGGCCGTCCGTGAGCAGGATCGGATCAGTCGCGCCCAGGTTGATCATCCCGGCCTGTGCATAGAGGACGACACCCAGCAGGTTCGGATCGGAAGGGATCGCGAACGTCGGAGGCGGGTTGAGGGAGGCCGGGAAGAGAACGTCCATCGAGGTGAGGAGCGTGTCGCCGTTTCCCAGTGGAATCGACGCCTGGCTCGTCCCGAATGCGAGGTAGCACTCGGTCACCACGAGCGTGACCGTGCAGGTGGCAGACCTTCCGGTCTGGTCGGCACACGTGTAGACAATGCTGTGTGTTCCCAACTCGGACAAACCTGGTGTCCACTGATAGGTCGTCGTCAGCGCCTGGGTCCCTGTCAAGGGAAGCGCCGGCGTGTGTTGAGCGCTCGCAGGGGCACCCGCGACTGTCAGCGTCAACAGGTCGCCCGGATCGGCCGCGGTGACACCGATCTGAAAGCTGAAAGGCAATCCTGCCGTGGCCATTAGCATGTGGCCGCACGGCGAGGCGGCAGTGAACGTCGGACCCGTCGTGATCTGGCAGAGGTTGGCGAGAACGAACACCTCGTCTCGACCGGCGCACGCGACTGCAAGATCTGGTGAGCCATCGGCATCCAGATCGCCGACGGCAATCGACCTCGGCGCGCGCCCGACGGCGAAAGCGCGTGCCGAACCCAATCCCCCTTGCCCATCGCCGAGCAGGACGGAGACGCTGTGCCCGAGATCGCCGCGATTGGCGACTGCAACATCGAGGAGCCCGTCCAGGTTGACGTCCGAGATCGACACCGCTCCTGCCCCGTCCCCAGTGGGGAAGATCGCCGGAGCGCCGAACGCTCCCTGGCCGTCCCCGAGCAAGACGACGACCGCGTCGGACGTAGAGGTCGCCACGACCAGATCGGGTGAGCCGTCGGCGTTGAGATCTCCGACCCCCACCGACTGCGGGCCGAGCGCTGCCGGATAGTGGACGAACGGTGCGAAACCCCCTGCTCCATTGCCGAGCAGCACGGCGACTCCGCCCGTCCAGCTGTTCGCGATCACCAGATCAGTCGTCCCGTCGAGGTCGAAGTCATCGACTGCCACCGACCGCGGGTTCACGTCTGCGGGGAGGTTCGTTGTGGGACCGAACGATCCCGCACCATTCCCGAGAAGGATGGAGACGTCGTGGCTTCCGTTGTTGGCGACGGCGATGTCGACAGTCGAGTCCGCATCGAGGTAGCCCGTCGCGACGGAGTAGGGCCGATCGCCCGCAGGAAAATGAGTAGCCGGGAGAAACGCACCTTGACCGTCCCCACGCAGCACCGAGACGTCGTCCGAGTTCTCGTTTGCGACCAGGAGGTCCAGGGCACCGTCGACGTCGAGATCTGCGACCGCCACCGAGCGAGGGCCGTCACCCGCCGGAAAGCTCGACGCCGAGAGGAACGAACCGAGTCCGTCGGCAAGCAGGACGGAGACGTCGTCGGTGAAGTGGTTTGCCACCACCATGTCGAGGAAGGAGTCCTGATTCAGGTGGGCTAGCGCGACCGACTGTGGGTTGTCACCGGTCGTGAAGCGCTCGGCCGTCAAGAAACCGCCCGCTGGCTCGCCCAGGAACACGGACACGGATCCCACGGCCGCCGCCACCGCGTCGGTGCGTCCATCAAGATCGAGATCCCCCACCGCAACGTCCATGGCACCACTGCCCGCGAGGTAGCTCGTGATCGGGCCGAAGCCACCGATCCCGTCGCCTGGGGAAACGCACACTGCGTTGATGCAGGCGATGAGAAGATCGGGGTGTGTGTCGAGATTCGTGTCAGCCACCGCGAGTTGCTGAGGCGACACACCCGGAATGGGGACCGGGCTCACCACAAACCCACCTGCCCCGTCCCCCAACATGAGTGTCAGGGAAGCACCTTGATTCGCCGTGACGAGGTCCGTGGTCCCGTTCTGATCGAGGTCTGCCGAGATCAACGCCTGGGGATTCACACCGGTAGGAAAGGTGGTCGGAGTGGAAAACCCACCGAGACCATCACCGATGAGTATTGAAACGGTGTCGGGCCCGAAGTTCGTCACTGCGAGGTCGAGGTCCCCATTCATGTCGAAGTCGCGCGCAACGATCGCCCACGCATCTGCGCCGAGGGGGAGGTTGGTGGAAGGCCCGAACGAGCCCAGGCCGTCGCCCAGCAGGATCGAGACCGCAGACGAGCCCCCTTGTGAGCACGCCGCTGCGATGTCCGTGGCGCCGTCGGAGTTGAAATCGCCGACGGCGAGGTTGCGGGGTCCGAAGCTCACCGAGAACTGTGCGTGAGGGGCGAACGAGCCCTGCCCATCGCCAAGCAACACCGACACCTGGTTGGCGTGGAAGCATGCCGCTGCAAGATCCGGGACAGCGTCGGCGTTGAAGTAGCCCACGACGACGTGGAGCGGACCGCTAGCGACACCGAAGCTGACGGGCGCACCAAAAGCGCCACCCCCCATGCCCAGCATGACCGAGATCGACACGTCATCGAAACCGGAAGTGGCCGCGTCCAGCGTTCCGTCGAGGTCGAAGTCGGCGATCGCAAGGCGCCCTGCACCCTGAACGCCCGTGGGGAAGCTGGTAGCGCCGACGAACTCGGGACGGGTGCACTGCCCGGGAGTCGACGCGGTCCAGGCGAGCAGAGCCAGGACAAAAGACAACGTGCGGGCGACCTGGGAACTCATGGTGGGGCCTCGCTCTTCCGTCTCGTGGCTACTCGCCGCTGTCTGATGGCAGCCGTTCACTGATACGTGTAGCTGGCAGTCGCCGAGCAACCGCCTGGCGTTGTTGCGATCACCGCGACTGATCCGGGTGACCCCGGTGGGGCAGTCACGGTGATGACACTCGGATTGTTGATGGCAACCGTGGCGGGGACGCCGCCCACGGTCACCGTGGTGCCGGTGACGAACTGACTGCCCAGCAGGAAGAACGCGTTACCTCCGGCTGCCGGGCCGCTGGGCGGTACCACCTGCGTGATGATCGGGTCGGGATTGACACCGAGGACGCAGTTTGGCTATCGGGGTTGGTCACCGTGAGCTGTGCCCCGCACGGAACACCTGCCGGTGTCGTATAGGTGACCGACGTGGGGCTCACGAGAACCGGCGGTACGCTCGAGCCGGCTATGTCGAGGGTCAGGCCCGATTGGAAACCGGCTCCCGTGACCGTAACCAGAGTTCCTGGCGCAGCCCCGAGAGGCGCCACGCCGGTGACAACGAGGTCCAGCACGTACGTCAGGCCGCCGGCGAGCGTTCCGCTCTGAGTGTCCGGATTCGTCACGGTGACGTCGGCAGGCCCGAGCGGTCCCGGGGGCGTCAGACATGTGATGGTCTGCGGATCCATGACAAGGATGCTCGTCGCACTCACACCGCCGATAGTCACCTGCGCGCCGTTCTGGAAACCGCTTCCCGTGATGGTGACGGCAGCTCCACCCGCCTGCGGCGAAGTGGAAGGGGTGATGCCCGAGACGGCCGGGCCCGCGCCGGTGACAGTCGTCACGACACCGTTTCCGATCTCACCGATTCCGAACGGCGCCGATCCATCGATGAGCACGAAGCTGGCGTGCAGCTGCTGCCCGATCAGCCACGGCAGCGGTGGCAGGTTGATGACTGGGTACACCGGTCCCGTCGCCGAACTCACGCCTACGAAGCCCTGAATGAGCCCCGGAGGGAGCGCCGCGGCATAGTGGTAGTTCAGCAGCGGAGGGTTCAGGGGCAGGGTGCCGACTCCCGGTATCGGAATGCCTGGCGAGGCACCTGAATCGCTCACGTCGAAGAGATAGGGAGTGCCGGGCAGGGATATGTTGAGCGTGTACTGGAGGGGGCCACCGATTGGAGCAATCGTCGGGGCCTCGAGATAGTTCCCCAGCGCGGGCGAGGTGGATGGCAGCAGGGTCGTGGTCGCACTGGGAGTCGCGAGAATGCCGGACACGCCATCGACGAAGCTCCCATTGTCGAAGTGCCACGCGGCTCGCAGATCGACTCCCTGGTTCGGCGTTGAGAACGCATTCGCCTGCAGCTCCGCGGAGGTCAGAGCGCGCCCCCAGAGACGGACCTCATCAATGTCTCCCCCGAAACGCTCGTTGGTGGCGAACTCCCCGGCGCCCATCGTCAGGACCCCGGGATTGGTGGCTGGTGCGCCGGGAGTCACCTCCGAATCGACGAGCTGAAAATCCAGATACAGACGCCCGACACTGCCGTCGAACGTGAGCGCGGCGTGGTGCCACGTCAGTGGCTGGACGACCGAGAACGCCCGCAGGTTCTTGAGGGATCCGTTGACGACATACTCCGCCTCGAGGTCGTCTGGTGCGTTCACCCTGAGGAAGTACGAGACATTCGGGCTGGTCTCTTTGCGGACCATGTGCGCAGCGTTGCTGCTGGGAAGGGACGGGTCGTAGTTGAACCAACACTCGACCGTGAACGCGGTCGGAGGAGCGAGAATCGGGTCGTGGTTCGCCCTTGCATAGTCGCCCACCTGGTCGATTCTGAGCATTCCGGGCTGCGCCGGGACCGAGGAGGCCGCCAATCCCAGGATCACGACCAAGACACTCGTCGATCTCATCGATCTCTCTCCGCTGTCTGTCTCGCGGCTCGGCCACGGTGCTTCGGGCTGACTGACGGCCGCGGTTGTTTCTGCCTACTGATAGAACAAGGTGGCGGTGGCAGCGCAGCCCGACGGGGTCGCCACCACGACGGCTGCGGGCCCGGGCGTTCCTGGAGGGGCCGTCACCGCAATGACCCCCTCGTTCACGATGTTCACAGTCGCCGGTGTTCCACCGACGATGACCGTCGAGCCCGCGAAGAAATTGCTCCCGACGATGAAGAACGTGCTGCCGCCGATCGCCGGCGTCGTGGGTGGCATGAGCTGGGTGATGGTCGGATCCGGGTTCACCGGGAGCGACCCGGTTTGGCTGTCGGGGTTGGTGACCGTGACGTGCGCACCGCAGGGCACGGCCGGAGGATTGACGTACGTCACACTGGACGACGTGACACTGGACGGAACCACATTGATGCCGCCCACGTCGAGGCTGAGTCCGGGTTGAAAACCGGTTCCCGTGATCACAACGAGCGCGCCTGACGCCGCCGGGACTGGCGCCACACTCGTCAGCGCGAGGTCCTCGACGTAGGTGACGCCTCCAAGGAGGGTGCTGCTGAGAGCGTCAGGATTCACGACAGTGACGTCCGCAGGTCCCAGATTCCCCGGAGGGGTATCGCAAGTGATGGTCTGCGGATCCACGACCACAACGTTCAGGGCTGCGGCACCGCCCACCGTCACCTGCGCACCTCCCTGAAAGTGGTTCCCGGCGATGGTGATGGGCCAACCGCCCGATTGTGGAGACGTGTTGGGGCTCACCGTGAGTATCGAAGGGCCCGGTCCAACAACCGTCGTGGCAGCCGCGTTACCGATGAATCCGACACCGAACGGTCCCATCGGATCCAGCAGTACGAAACTGGCGTGCAGCTGGAGACCCACGAGCGTCGGATCGAGAGGCACGTTCAGGACAGGATGGACGAGGACGGGGCCAGCGGCGACGCCTGAGAAGCCCTGCACCAGGCCCGGCGGAAGTGCCGCGCCGTAGTCGAAGTTCAGAAACGGTCGATTGAGTGGGATGGTGCCCACTCCGGGGATCGCGGTCCCCGGCGACGTCCCCGAACCGGAGATGTCGAAGATGTACGGACTGGCGGTACCGATGCGAAGGTCGTACTGCAAGGGGGACCCGATCGGCGCGATCGACGGTGCAGTGAGGTAGTGCCCGATGACGGGGCTGGTTGACGGGAACAGGCCGACGGCGGAAGACCCGGTGCCATGGTGCTGTCCCGTCGAGTCGAGGTAGTCGAAGTTGAATTGCCACTCAGCGACGACTCCGGGCTCCCCGGGAAGCTCGTAGTTCATCGTCGATGCCAGCTCGGACGCAGTGCGTGCGACGCTCCAGATTCGGATGTTGTCCAGACTGCCCTTCCACGAATCCGTATCTGTGCCGTGTCCGTCGGCGAGCCTCAGAATGCCGTAGCCGCCAGCAGACAGCACGCCCGGCTGGATCATCTGTGCAATGAGCACGGCGTCGAGGTAGAGGCGAGCGTGGGTTCCATCATAGGTGGCCGCCGCGTGGTGCCAGGCGTTCACCGGTGTAGGAGTCGGTGCAGTCAACGTATGAAACCCGCCCGAGCCGAGATGGTACTCCAGCTGTAGTGGCCCGCCGTTGGGATTCAACACCCGGAACAGGTAGGAAGGCAGGCTGGCGTACCCACCACGGTCCTTCCGCGCGATGCTGGAGTAGCCGCCGGGAACAGGGCTCGACGGATCGAGATAGAACCACGCCTCGATGGTGAACCCTCCAGTGGGAACCAGCGCGGTTGAGTGAGGGACGGTGACTCCCCCGTCGGCAAGCGTCGTGAGCATTCCCGGCTGAGCGCCGCAGACACTCAGCATGATCGCCACCATCGCTCCGGCTCTGGAAACCGCGCACCACTTCGACATGGCCCGTTCCTCCGGCGATACCCTGGTCGGCCGCGTGATCGTAAAGTCGAGGAATCCGACATAGCAACGCTAAGGGGGCCACGGGATTCACGTCAACTGTTGGATTGTTCGAGGCTGGATTGCCTCACGACCGCGACGTCGTGAACCGATCCGCCATTCCTGTCTTTCATCAAGGGAGCCGCCGCGGCCTCCCTCTGGGTGGTACCCGACGTGCGCAGGAACGCCTTCGCCGGCCCTGTCGTCCGGCGGTCAGTCGCTCTTGCTCGGTCTGAGGCTTGTTCCTCCCTCCGAGCACCTGTCACATCCTAGAAGGCGTCCGGACGCAATCGGTTCGGTGAATCTCTCCGTATCGAGCGTGGATCCGTCGACGCGGTGTGCCGACGACTATGAAGCGGCGTCGTAAATCCATGGTGGTGCGACGGATGGAATCTCTGCAGGCACGGTCTCGGCCGCAAGGCGCGCGTGGGATGAAAACGGGTCGCAACGAATCGAGCCGCCGAGGTGCCCCTTCTCGCGAACATTTGTGTCAATCCACCCTCGATTGGACGTCACATGCAGGCGGCGGAAGTGCATGATGAATTCGGGATACCCGCCAACTCCATGCCGCGGAAACCACCAGTCCGCCTTGCTCTCGTCGTAATGAACGGCCCGGGAGACTGAATCCATGATGCACCGTCCCACGCGCTCCGTGGTCGTGATGCTGCTCCTCGCCTTCACCGCCAACGCACAGCAGCCCAACACGCCCGCCGCCTCCATGACGATCGACGGCGTGGCTGGACCTCCCTACCCCATCACAGGCGTCCCGCTGACAGCCGGCTTCGAAGCTGTCGTGGACATCACAGGCCCCGTGGGAGCTCCGTTCGTGGTGATCATGACGCCCTCGCTCACGACCGGCGGTGGCACCCTGGTGCTCGGCTCCCAGTTCCTCGACGTGGACATTTCGCCTGGGTACTCCGTCCTGATGGACGGGCTCGCGAATCCGGGAACGTTCTCCATCGGCGCCTCGGGGACCTTCAACACGAACTACCCCGTGTCCACGGCAGCCGTCACCGGAGCCCAGGCCGCGACTCAGGCGGTCCTGGCCGACCCCACCAATCCTGGCACCTTCGTGGCGTTGTCCGCAGCGAGCCAGGTTTCCATTATCGCCCCTGCGGCCGTTGTTCCGATCTCGACGCCGAACAACGGAGGCGCGCTGTTCGATCTCGTGCCGTACGGGATGACCTTCCCGTACTACGCGTCTTCCTACACGCGGATGTTCATCAACACGGACGGCAACATCACCTTCGGATCGGCAAGCGGCGACTTCACTCCCACACCGACGGAGTTTCGGACGCAACAACCGCGCATCGCACCGCAGTGGACCGACCTCGATCAGTCCTATGCCGGTGCCTCGATCGTGGCCACGGTGAGCCAGACCAGCCCTACCGTCCGGGTGGACTGGATCGAGATGGCCGAGTGGAGCAATGCCGGCAGCCGCCACTCGTTCCACGTGCTTCTCGACATGACCAACGGGGACATCGTCATGGTCCATGACCCTCTCAACATGGCGATGGTCTACGACGAGCTCATGGGGATCTCACCTGGGCAGAACGCGATCCCCACTACCGGATGGCCGGCCCAGCGCGACCTGTCAACGCTGCCCTCGAACCCTATCGTGGGGCAACCCAATGAGGCCTTCTGGGAGTGGTTCGGACTCGCGAACGGGACCATGCCGTACTACACGGCTGGCTTCAACAACCCCTGGGACATGGCTGGCACGACGACGAGGTTCGTCGCCGTGGGAGCCGGTGCCCTCGGCGCCTCCTACGTGGGGATGTGAACGATCAACTCGACGCAAGGAGCTCGGCTGAACGAGTTGAGCGAGTTTCGGGCGGCACCCGACGGCAATAGGTCGTACCCTCTCGTCGTGTTCACTATGGTGGGCCCGCGCCGCGTCAACCTCAGGCAAGAGGGACGATAGTGCTCAACGGATGTCGCATTCGGACCGGCGATCGGACGCCCCGTCGAGATTGTCAGCACGCCGGTGCTCGGCAGCCTGCATTACATCTACCGCCGCGCAGCCTGAATCCCGCGAACCAAACGACTCGATTCGAGGGTCACTGTGCATCGTCACCGACCCCGTAGGGTCCGGAAACTCGAACGCGCTCCAGCATAGCGACTTCTGGCGAGTCGCGAGTACGCTTCGCCGTCCATGAATCGACGCCTCCTCCCCGTCCATCTCGTCGCTGTTTCCCTCGCTGGCTGGCTGAACAAGCACCAACAGCGCGCGATCGACTATCTCCGGGAAGAGAACCGCGTCTTGCGGGAGCAGATAGGCAAGAAACGGCTGAGGTTGACTGACGATCAGCGACGCCGATTGGCGGCCAAAGGCAAGCCGCTTGGTCGCAAGCTACTCGGCAGCCTCGTGTCCATCGTCACGCCCGAGACCATCCTGGCCTGGCACCGCAAGCTCATCGCATTGAAGTGGACTTTCAACGTCACCGGCGGGCCAGGCCGACCTCGGAAGTCTCGCGACATCGAAGAGCTCGTCGTCCGCCTCGCCAGGGAGAACCCGACTTGGGGATACGACAAGATCCAGGGCGCCGTCGAGAACCTTGGCTACGACATCAGCTCGACGACCGTCGCGGCCATCCTCAAGCGCATCGGGATCGTCCCAGCGCCCGAACGAGGCCGAACGGCCTCCTGGCGCACGTCCCTCAAGGCTCATTGGGATTCCATCGCCGCCTGTGACTTCTACACGACCGAGGTCTGGACTCCCCGTGGCCTGGTGACCTTCTACACGTTCTTCGTGATCCACCTCGCGACTCGTCGTGTAGAGATCGCAGGGACGACGCCCCACCCTGACGGCATCTTCATGGCGCAGATCGCGAAGAACCTGACCGATCCGATCGACGGATTCCTCACCGACATGCGTTTCCTCATCCGGGACAACGACGGCAAGTTCAGTGGTGGCTTCGATGGCATCCTCCAAGACGAGGGCATCGACATCGTGCGGACGCCATACCGTGCGCCAAACGCAAACGCCTATGCCGAACGGTTCGTCCGCACCATCAAGTACGAGTGCTTGAACAGGATGATCTTCTTCGGAGTCGCCGCGCTACGCCGTGCTCAAAGCGAGTTCCTCGCCCACTACAACCGCGAGCGAAACCATCAGGGAATCGCGAACCAGATCATCGAGCCCGGCGACGAAGTCGGTGCTACGACGGGGTCAATCGCGTGCCGCCAACGCCTTGGCGGCATGCTGCGGTACTACCGTCGCGCCGCTTGAAGGCTCGGATTCCCTTCGAACCGCATGGCCTCCGAGCCCGGCGTCCGTTCAGTAGTCATCAACGAACCCAGACGTGCGTCACACCACGCGCTCCTGATCGACAGAAGTCCATCATGATCACGCCGTTCGCGACGATTCGGGTTTCCGGACCCCACACGATCGTTGACTACGATTTGGGTGTGCACAGGGTTTTCGGGATCCACAGGGCGCGGCGGGGAAGCGGCGACGCCGGGCGTGATCCAAGAAGGCGGCAAGGCGTCGCCCATGACGCTCGTCGCCCTAGACGAAAGTCGGGGCCGACGCCTCACTCAACCGGGTTCTCCGGATACGCGGCCATAACGGCGCTTCATTGCACGACGAGGCGCGATGCCTGGGAAGCCCGGAATCCAGAAGGCGTCGTCGGATCGACGAGTACGAACTGGCCCGAGACCGCGGACGGCACGCT
>JANQEO010000134.1 GCA_028278325.1 Candidatus Binatia bacterium | reverse complement strand
CGGTGGGCTTGCCCATGACCGTCTACGACAACGTCGCTCTGGCGCCCCGACTGGCGGGCATCACCCGGAAGGCGGAGCTCGACGAAATCGTCGAGGGCTGCTTGACCCGCGCGGCCCTCTGGGACGAAGTCAAGGACCGCCAGAACTCGCTGGGGAGCATGCTTTCCGGCGGCCAGCAACAGCGGCTGACCATCGCCCGGGCCCTGTCCCAGGACCCGGATCTGTTGGTTCTCGATGAATTCTCGATTGCCGTCGATCCGGTCACCACCATGCGAATCGAGGACGTGCTCAAGGAACTGCGTCACGAGATGACCATCATACTGGTCACCAACCTGACGCAGCAGGCCCGGCGGCTCGCCGATCGAACAGCCTTCTTCCTCATGGGAAGCTGCGTTGAGATCGGGGACACCGAGGCCCTCTTCACCGGCGGCGTCACCGATCAACGCACCTCGGACTACATCGCGGGACGGTTCGGATAGGTCGCAGCGGCCGAAGCGGAGGCTTGGAGGTTCTCAACATGAACGAGATCGCGGACGATCAAAACGGCCAGAACGGCCTCGCTATCCGGACCCGAGCGCTCAATCTCTGGTACGGCGACTTCCAAGCCTTGTACGACATCAATCTCGAGATCAAGAAGGGCCTTATCACCTCGCTGATTGGGCCCTCCGGCTGCGGCAAGACGACTTACCTTCGCAGCATCAACCGCATCAACGAACGGCTCGGCTATGTGCGAACCGAAGGCACCATCGCGGTTCTAGACCACGACATCTACGACCAAGGCGTGGAGCTAGCCCAGGTCCGCAAGCAGATCGGCATGGTCTTCCAGCGCCCGAACCCGCTGCCGATTTCGGTCCGCGACAACGTGCTGTTCGGCTTCGAGCTGCACGCCGAGGGCCGAAAACGCATGCACCGCAGCGAGAAGGACGAAATCGTCGAGCAGGCCTTGCGCCAGGTCCTACTCTGGGATTCGGTCAAGGACCGGCTCAACAAGAAGGCGACCGGCCTTTCGTTGGAAGAGCAGCAGAAGCTGTGCATCGCGCGGCTCCTGCCGGTCAAGCCTCAGGTCCTGCTCATGGACGAGCCCTGCTCGGCGCTGGATCCCAAGGGAACAAAGGCCGTGGAGGAGCTGCTCTGGGAGCTGCGCGGCGAATACACGATCGTCATCGTGACTCACAACATGGCCCAGGCCCGACGGGCAAGCGAGGAGTGCATCTTCATGCTCATGGGCGAGGTCATCGAGCACGCCGATACCGCCGAAATGTTCGTGACTCCGGCCAAGAAGGAAACGGCGAACTACATAGAAGGACGCTACGGATAATCCGAAGCCGCCAGCCAATCCTCCGAGCGCAGGCTGATTGATTTGCGCGGCTACAACCCTTCGCCGACGGCGTACTCGGGCTCGACGCGCAGCTTCACCGTGGCCCTTTCGCTGGCTTCCACGACCGTGAAGCGATAGCCCTCCTCGATGACGAACTCGCCCACTTCGGGAATACGCCGAAGTCGGGCAAGAACGAGGCCGCCCACGGTGTGGAATTCGGTTGTCGGCAGTCCAATATGGAGCGTCTCGTTGACCTCGGAAATCGGCAAGCGGGAGTCCACCAGATAGACATCTTCGGAGAGCTTCTCGATGACGCGCTTGCGCTTGGGCAGGTATTCCTCGAAGTCGTAGCCGACGTCGATCTCTCCGACGACCTCCTCGACGATATCCTCCATGGTGATGATCCCGATGGCCGAGCCAAACTCGTCGACCACGATCGCCATATGGTCGTGCCGACGGCGCAGCATGGGCAGCAACTGGTCAATCGTCTGAAGCGGCGAGACATAGAAAGCCGGCTTGGTCAGCGCGGCCAGCGGCTCTTCGGCCAGCGCCCTGTCCATGAGGTCCCAGGTCGTCAGGGTCACGATACCGACGATGTTGCTGGTGCTGTTCTTGTAGACGGGCAGCCGGTTATAGCCGTGTTTGCGGACCAGCTGAACGGCGGCCGCCGCGGTCTCGCCATGACTGATGACGGTCGCCTCCGCGATGGGAATCATGGCCTCCGCCACGGTCGTCTCGGCAAAGCGGATCACGCGCCGGATACGCCCTCGCCCGAAAGCGTCCATGGCCGCCCCCTGCTCCGCCATGTCGATCACAGCCCGAAGCTGCTCGCGGGTGATGAAGAAGGGCTGTTCGGCCTTTCCGGCGCCGACGATCCGCGCGGCGAGGCGCGCGATCCGCGAGAAGACGAAGACGATGGGGTAGAACAGCCAAGAAGCCCACCGCAAGGGATATATGATGACCGGCGTCAGCTCATCCGACTTCTGCTGATAAACGCTCTTGGGAACGATCTCGCCGAGAACCAAGAGGATCGGGGTCAGAATGAGAAAGGCATAGAGCTCGCCGTTCGCGCCGAATAGCCGGATCATCATCAAGGCGCCGATGGTGGTGAGCACCACGGTGGAGATGTTGGTTCCCACCAGTGTCGTGCTGAGCAGCACATCGGGGGTCCGAAACAGCCCGAGCGCGAGATCGGCGCCCCGATTGCCCTGCTTTGCCTTGTGACGCAGCTTGATCTTGTCGGAGCTTACCAGGGCGATCTCCGAGCCCGAGAAGAAGCCCTTGAGCAGCAGGAACAGGAGCATCAGGGCGAGTGCCAGGAGAAGATCCATAGTCTAATCCCTTTCTCCGTCGGACTGCCTGGAGGAAGCCTTGTGGCCGCTCAGTTGCGCGGCTGGTTTTTGAGCCTCCCCGGCCTTGCGAGGGGGCAGAACGACCACCTCGGCCGAG
>JANQEO010000447.1 GCA_028278325.1 Candidatus Binatia bacterium | reverse complement strand
GACCGGTACGCGTTCGTCAAGCCCGCGCAGTTCTACCTCCTCCAGCAGACCACCAAGCTCCTGAACCGTGACTGGGGTGGAGCCGGTAGCCTGTCCGAGGGTACCCTGCCGCGGATCACCAACGTCCAGCTCGTGAAGACCAACAACTTCCCTGCTGGGACCAACGTTGCTGCCATCAGCGGTGAGCGGAACACCGACTACGCCTTCAACGCGACCAACACCGCGGCCCTGGTGATCCACCGGAGCGCCGTCGGGACCCTGCGACGGATGGGTGTCACCACCGACGCGGGCTGGGAGCGGATGGTCCAGAGCTGGGTCCTGATCGCCAAGTACGCGATGGGTCACGGCATCCTGCGGCCTGAGGCGGCCGTCGAGCTGCAGACCGCGTAATCCCCCCTCATGGGCTTCGGCCCAGAGGTCCCCGCTCTCCCAGGGTAGCCCGTCCGGAAGGGTCCTGGTGATCGGGCTTGGTCGCCTCCGCTTCGTCGGAGCAACGCAGGGGCAATAGGCTTCAAGCCGGCGACTCTTCCCCCTGCCTTCCCATCAACTCTCCCTCAAGGAAACGACCATGAAGTGGTTCACCTACGTCACCACGGGGATCGCCGTGGCCAAGGAGATCATGACCTGGTTCGAGATGGCCAACAAGGACGGCAAGATCACCGCGATGGAAGCCATGGCGCTGGTCAACAAGCTCGCCCGCAAGATGGGCATCAAGCTGGAACTGGAAGTTCCGCCTGAGGCTTCGCAGGTCGTCTCGGTCGTCAAGGCCGTCATCTAAGCCTGAAGGGAGGTGATGTTCCGCCCAGCCAGCTACGGCTGAACGCTGGATACCGGGGGCTCCGGCCCTCGGTTCTCCTCCCTATCCTACCCACATCCACCTCAGGGATCGACCATGGCCGCAACCGGCGACCTCACAACTGAGCTGGAAGCGATCAACGAGATGCTGGACGCAATCCAGGCGTCTCAGGTCACTTCGATCGACACCTCGATCGTTGAGGTGGATCTGGCTCAGAAGCTACTCGCGAAGACCGTCCTGGAGATCCAGCTTCGAGGCTGGAACTGGAACAAGGTGATCAAGGCAGAGCTGTCCCCCGACAGCAACTCCGAGATCGTCCTGGCGACCAACGTGATCCACATTGAGTGCCCCTGGTACTGGAATGGTGGTCTGATCATCGTTGAGCGCGAGCGTAAGCTCTACAACCAGACCGACAACCTCTTCACCTTCACCGACAACGTCTTCGCCAACCAGACGTTCCACTACGTCTTCACCGACCTACCCGCCCACGCTCGCCACTACGCCTTCCTCAGGGCCGCCCGGAAGTTCATCCAGCGGATGATCGGCCAGACCGACTTCATCGGGTTCTCCTTGGAGGATGAGCGCGAGGCTGAGCGTTGGATGCGAGAGGCGTCCGCCGAGACCGGTCAGCGCAACATGCTGATGGACCAGGATAGCCTCCAGATCATCGACCGCTACGCGGGCGTCTACCGCTAACCCTCAAGGGAGCCACGCATGTCCAACCTCGTGTCCGCGGCGCTGCCCTCGCTGATCCAGGGGATCTCCCAGCAGCCGATCAACGTCCGCCTGCCGACGCAGTGCGAGGACATGGTCAACGCGTGGCCGAACCCCCTGCGAGGCGTGGACCGGCGGCAGCCGTCGAAGTGGATCGGGAACCTCGTCTCCAACGTCGAGACCGATGCCTTCATTCACACCTACCGCGATGGGGTCACCGGGGTCCACTACGGGATCGTCATCGAGGACAACGCGATCTCGGTCTTCAACCTGGACACCGGGGCGTCACAGACCGTCAACACCCCCGACGGCACAGCCTACCTCAACATCGACGCCGCGGACGCGCCCAAGGATACCTTCCGGGCGATCACGATCGCAGACTACACCTTCATCGTGAACAAGAAGAAGACGGTCGCCAAGGGCTCTACCCTGTCGGCCGCCCGCGCCAACGATGCCTTCGTGGAATGCCTCCAGGGCGCCTACGGGCAGGACTACACGGTCGTCATCAACGACGGGACCAACACCTACACGGCGACCTACAAGACTCCCGATGGCGACACCGCGACGGACATCCGGGACATCGATACCCAGGACATCCTGAACGAGCTTCAGACCGACTTCGAAAGCAGCCCCGGCGAGATGGGGGACTGGACCTTCTCGGGAGCGGCCAGTGGCGTCCTCCGCATCCAGAACAGCATGAACGCCGTCAACGTCCGGACCTCCGATGGTCTCGGCGGCGCCGGCCTGCGGGCCTGCAACGGCACCGTTCAGTCGTTCTCTCAGCTCCCCCAGAAGGCCACCAACAACTTCGTCGTGGAGGTCATCGGGGACACCGGGACGGCTTTCGACAACTACTACGTCAAGAGCCAGACCCTCGGCGGAACCTGGATCGGGGACGTGTCGTGGACCGAGACGATCGGCTTCGCGATTGAGACCCAGCTCGATCCGGACACCATGCCGCACGTGCTGGTCGAGAGCGGTGGCACCTTCTCCTTCGAGGAGGCCCCGTGGATCGACCGACTGGTAGGAGACGACACCAGCAACCCGTTCCCCACCTTCGTCGGCCGGACGATCAACAACGTGTTCTTCTACAAGAACCGTCTTGGGTTCCTGTCGGACGAGAACGTCATCATGAGCCGGGCCGGGGACTTCTTCAACTTCTTCCGGGAGACCGCTCTGGCCCTCTCGGACGCGGACCCGATCGACATCGCTGTGTCGGACGCGGAGGTCGCGATCCTTCGGAACGCCATCCCCTTCGGCGGCCGGGTGATCTGCTTCTCCGACAACGGACAGTACGAGATGAGCTTCGGCGACATCCTCTCCCCGAGCACCGCCTCGGTGAACAAGAGGACCGCCTTCAGGTCTGACGCGGGGAAGCCCATCGCGACCGGTAAGACCATCCTCTTCGGAGCCCGGTCGGGGACGGTGTCCCAGGTCCGAGAGTACTACATCCAGACCGAGGATGTTCACGACGCCGACGACGTGACGGCCCACGTCCCCGAGCTGATCGACGGGACGATCCGGTCCATGGCGGTCGATCTGGTGAACGACGCGATGTTCGTCGTGACCGACGACCTCCCGAGCCGCATCTATCTCTACCGGTTCTTCTGGGGCGCCGACGGCGGAACGAGTGTGGCGAACACCAAGCTCCTGTCCTCGTGGTCCTACTGGGACTTTCCGGCGAACCACCAGGTGGCCGAGGTGGCGATCCAGGGCGACTTCCTCTACGTCTTCATCATCGCGGCCGACGGCGACCTGGAGCTGGAGCGGATCGAACTCTCGCCCGCGCAGACCCACGACACCAACAGTGACTTCCAGATCTACCTCGACCGCTGGCTCAGCCTGGCGGACGCCGGGTCGATCACGGGGTTCACCACCAGCTACAACGCGGGTCCCGACACGACCACCATCACGGTTCCCTACGACTGCGACAGTGACGGCCGCCTCCCGGCGCTCATCCGCGTCTTCGACAACGACGAGGTCAACAAGCCTGCCGGCGAGCCCACCACGCTGACGCGGACCGGGGCGAACACGTTCACGGCTCCAGGCAACCTGACGGTCGGGAACAGCGATGCCTGGCGGTTCGGGATGCGCTACGAGACGAAGTTCGAGTTCTCGAAGCCCGTGGTGCGCGAGAGCACGTCTTCGGGTGAACGCGTGGCTGTCACCGAGGGTCGCCTTCAGATCCTCCGGTGGGTGGTCAACTACGGGAACACCGCCCACACCACGATGCAGATCACGCCGTTCGATCGGGCCACCCGCAGCTACACCTACAACAGCCCCCTCACGTCGACCTACGGGGCGACCGGGCAGCTACGGACAGGGAAGATCAGCGGGTTCGTCCGAGCCAAGAACGACGAGTTCACCATCCGCCTCAAGAACGACACCCCCTACCCCTCGTCTTGGACCAACGCCGAGTACGAGGCAACCTTCTACATCCGAAGCGCGAGGTTCTAATCCCATGAGGATCATCGTAGACGGCGTCACGCCGGAAGACCTGGACTACGTTGCTGACCGTCTGGACCCAAAGGCTCAGGCTGTCTACGATCGCCTCGGGATCAACCCTCGCGAAGCCCTGACGCAGGCCCTCCAGTTCTCCCAGATCCGCGCCCTTGTGGCGGTCGAGGACAACGGGGACATGGAGGTCCTGGGGCTCTTCGGGTGGTGGGACATCGGGTACCTCTGGTTCGCCGCGACGCCGGCCCTCTACGAGCACTGGAGGGCGATGGTGAAGCTGGGGCGCCAGGTGATCCACTCCCTGGTCACCATGAGAGGTGGCCTCCACATGTACATCGACAGCCGCAACCCCGAGGATATCCGCCTGGCGGAGTGGCTGGGGTTCAAGCCTGTCGAGAGTTTCGAGCTTGGTGACGGGCTCGCCTACACGACATACGCACGGAGTACCTAATGGCCCAGATCGCGGTCCCCCTCGCGCTCACTGCGGCCTCGATGGCGTTCTCTGCCTTCCAGGGGTCCCAGCAGGCCGCTGCACAGCAGAGCGCCTACGACTACCAGGTTCAGCAGGCGGAGACGCAGGCCAACGCTCAGCGCCAGTACCAGGAGGACCTGGTCGACGACAACGAGCGGCAGCGGCAGGAGAACGAGGCTCGCGCGATCCAGCACTACCACTTCCAGAACCTGAGCGAAGACCTACGCCTCCAGCAGATCCGGGAGATCCTCGCCGAGGACACCACCGAGCTGCGGAAGCAGGGCATCCGCGCGCGCGGCCAGATGGCTGCCGCACAGGCAACCCGAGGACAGGTAGGCCAGTCGGCTGAACTCGTCCTCGCCGACATCCGCGCCCAGGAGGCTGCCCAGAGGGTTCGCCTGGAGCGCCAGTATGAGGCCGAGCAGATCGGTTCGTTCCAGCGGCAGCGTGGCTTCGACATCGAGCTTGAGCAGAACCGGGCGGCCGTCCAGCCGTTCATCCCGGCTCCGATCACAGTCAACCAGCCAATCGCACCGAACGTCTCACCGGCTGGTGGGGCGGCCACGGGTGCCCTCTCGGCCGGCCTGGCGTCCGCCTCGTCGTTCCTCCTGCCGACCCTGCAGTCGTTCCAGAACGCCCAGGTCACCACGACCCAGCCGAGCTTCGGCCCATCCTTCCAGCAGACGCAGGCCTCGTTCGCCAATCCTGGCTTCGGGGGCCTCGGGAGTAGCTAATGTCCAACCGCCAGCCGACCATTAGGTTCGACATCCCGGCTACCTTCCGGGTCCCTGGGACACCCCAGCGGGCAGCCCCGCGGTTCGTCGGGTCGACCGGCACCGGTGGGGCCTTCGCGTTCGCAGAGAGCCTCGCCCAGATCAACCCACAGCTCCAGCGCTTCCTCGGCGCTGGCTTCGACCTCTACCAGGAGCGCGAGCGCGCCCGGGCTGACGAGTTCTCCCGCAACCACGTGGGGTCCTACGCGGACGCCGTTCGGAATGGCGAGCTTCCCGCGGGCGCAAGCCCGTTCTTCAGGGAGCGCGTCATCCGCAACGAGGTCCAGAGCAAGGGCCGGCACTTCAACGCCTGGCTCCAGGCCCAGTGGCAGGGAGACGCCGCCGTTAAGGGCGCCGACGAGAGCACCTTCGAGACCTGGCTGTCGACCAAGACCGCGGACTACGCGGCCCGCGAGCTGAACCAGTACGCCTCGACGGTCGTCTCGGAGGAGTTCGACGGGCTCGCCCGGCAGGCCCAGCAGAACCTGGCCGTCCAGCACATCGCCGACGGGTTCCGCCGGACCAAGCAGCGGGGTGTCGAGGCGCTCAACGATGGGCTCCTCTCCGCCGTCCGCGAGGTCCAGACCACCAGCGACATCATGCCGTTTGCCGAGAGACTGGTCTCCATGGGAGGCTCGATCGACGGCAAGAGCGACATGGAGATCCGCCGGGACTACATCGCCCGGTACATCGAGCGGAAGACCGAGGAGGCCTACAACTCCGGCTTCTCTCACTCGGAGATCAACGGGATCGTCACAGAGACCCTCGGGTTCCTGGCTCTGGAGAGCGGTGATACCGGCGTGCTGGAGCTTGGCGACCACGTGAAGGCCGGCACAGGACCCCTCAGCGGTACCCTTGCGTTCCGCGAGATGGCCCTCAACGTGTCCCACAAGATCGCCCGGCAGGAGGAGGCTGCCGCCCGGCAGAGCGAAGCCGTGGCGACCAAGCAGCGGAAGGCTCAGCTCGACCAGCTCCGTCTCCAGGTCTGGCGCCTCGGCGTCGACCAGCCCGACGAGCTTCTCGATCTGGCGCTCAACTACGGCGGCGACGACCCGGATGAGCTGGACATCATCACGGACACCCTGAACGCTCTTGACCGACCGGTCCGAGGCGGGACGGAGCACACCAGCCGGCTGATCGAGGTCACCTCGGACGCCCGGCTCGGCCGGTTCGAGCCCGAAGAGATCGAGCAGATCTCCCGACAGGAAGGCTACACCGCCCAGGAGACCGCGACGCTGCTCCAGATCAACGAGAGCGGACGGACCCGGATCGAGCGATCGGTCCAGTCGGACGTTGACGAGATCGTCGAGCAGTTCGAGAGCGCGGCCAAGGTGGAGAACGCCGGCTACGGCATCCAGCCACACCAGGCCCTGGCGATCCGGCGCGAGAAGCGTCGGCTCCAGGACGAGATCGCGGACCTCTATGACCAGCACGATGGGGTTCCGCCACGCGACAAGCTCTACGCTGTCCAGGATGCTGCCCTCCAGCGGGGCCTGACCTCCCTGACGGCCGCGAGCGGCAGCGCCTCCCTCACCGGTGGCGCCGCAACGGTCACCCCTACAGTCACCCAGCCGATCCCTGAGGCGGTCCCAACGGTCGAGACCAGCCCGACCCCTCAGAGCACGCTGATCACCAGCCCCGCCGGGAACGCCATCCAGGTTCCTCTCGGCGCCCTTGAGTTCCTCCGAGCGAACTCCGGAGACCCCTCGGTTCTCCACCAGTTCAATGTGAAGTACTTCAACGGCGAGAGCGTGGCTGAGACCCTCATCGGCGACTAATCCTTGCGAGGAGCCTCATGGCAAACCTGTTCGACCAGTTCGATACCCCCCAGAGCCCGCCTGAGGCTGCTCAGACGCCGATGTCAGGTGCGGGGGCAACCCCTACTCCTGATCCTGTAGCGCCCGCTCAGGAGGCCCCAGCGGCCCCTGAGGCCCCATCGGAGGATGGGGGCTTCCTGGACACCCTTGGCGAGATCGTCATCGGTGGCATCCGGGACGCCGCCCAGGAGACCTTCGACCTCACCCACGAAGCCGGCCAGTTCCTGGAGGAGAACGTCCTCTCCCTCGGGACGGTCGGCGGCGGTGAGGTGGAGGAGGAGAACCCGATCCAGCTCCCTGAGGTCGAGGAGCCTCAGAACCCGGTCGCTCAGGTGGCTCGGGACTTCGTCCAGCTCGGTGTCGGCATGCTCGGCGCTGGGAAGATCCTCAAGCCCACCCAGGCGGTGACCCGAGCGGGGCGCGCGGGGCGCTTCTTCGCGACCGGAGCGGCAGCCGACTTCGTGGTCGTCGACCCCCTGGAGGCCCGGCTGTCCAACTTCATCGACAGCACCGGCTACGGCAACATCATCACCGACGCGCTCCGCGCGGACCCCGACGATACGACCTGGGAAGGCCGGCTGAAGAACGCCGTCGAGGGCGCCGGCATCGGGGCGGCCACCGACGTGGTCTTCTCGGTCGCGAAGTTCGCCCGAGGGTACGCCAAGGCACGCGGCCAGGGCGGCAAGGCGACGGCCGAGTACCTCGAAGAGGCGCTCCCGGAGCTGGAGCTGTCCATGAAGGACCAGATCCAGGCCGACGAGCAGCTTGAGATGATCTTCGGGGAGCCCCTGGACCGAGCAGCGCAGCGGGCCTTCAATCCCGAGACGATCGCCGCCCGGGTCGAGACCGCAGATACCGTCGAGCGGGTCCTGAGGACCGCCAATGACGAGGTCGAGGAGCTGTCCAAGACGGTTCCCTTCGAGGAGATCCAGAAGCGGGCCGCGAAGGCGATCTCGGACGTGATGGACGTGTCCCCAGACCAGGCGATGGCCTTCTTCCAGGGGACTGCGGACGACGTTCGGGGCCTGTCGACCAAGATGGTGGCGACCCGAGCCTACATCAACGACCTGGCCGGCCGGCAGGCGCCGGATCTGGCCAAGCAGTACCAGGCGAACCCGACCCCGGAGACCGCAGAAGCCCTTGGTCGGGCCGTCGGCGAGCTTCGGGACATCTCGACCGCCTTCAAGGCTTCGGTCTCGGAAGTCGCGCGCGCGCTGGGCAGCCAGCGGATCGACGTTGAGACCATCCAGATGGCTACGCGAGCCATTGACGACCCCGCTACCCTGGCGAAGGACATCATCGCAGCCGAAGGGAACCTCAAGGCAATCTCCCGGCTGTCCTTCTGGCAGCGTGCAGGTCAGCACCTGGCCAGGTGGCGTATGAACGCCCTGCTCTCCAACCCTGCGACCACCCTCACCAACGTCCTGTCGGGTGAGGCCAAGCTCCTCGCGGCGCCCTTCGAGCGCGTCGTCGGGGCGGCCTTCAGCGGCAACGTCGGCGAGATGCGGTCGGCAGTCGATCAGATGCAGGGGATCATGATGGGCTTCCGCGACAGCATGCGGATGGCCCGGATCGCACTCAAGGAGAACGGCAACATCCTCGACCCTCTCCAGAAGCAGAGCGAGCTGGACACCGCGTTCGGCAACACCAGCACGGGGAAGGCATGGGCGCAGTTCTTCCAGCTCCCTTCCAGGTTCCTGATGGCCGGCGATGAGCTGGTCAAGCAGCAGACCTACCGGTCGATCGTGATCGCCCGTGGGCTCCAGGAAGCTCGGGCTCAGGGGCTGAGCGGTCGTGCAGCCAGCCAGCACGCGAGTGACTACCTCGACCGGAGTATCCGCGACGGGATGGGGCTCGACGAGAGCGGCATGTGGATGGCCCGGGAGACCACCTTCACGGACCAGTTCCACACCCAGTGGGCTCGGAACCTGGAGAGCAGCCTCAACGCCGTACCGTTCTTCCGGGTCTTCGTGCCGTTCGTGCGGACCCCTTCGATGATCATCAAGGATGCCTGGTTCCGGACACCGGGGCTCCAGGCGCTGTCCGGCGAGTTCCGGGCGCGCTGGGATCACGCCGATCCTGCCATCCGTTCGATGACCCGAGGGCGCGCGGCCATTGGCCTCGGCACCATGGCTTGGGCGACCGACGCGGCGCTCTCCGGGAACATCACAGGGGCCGGCCCAACGGACCCCGCCCAGCGAGCGCTCCTCTTCGAGGACGGTTGGCGGCCTCACTCCATCCGGTTCGGTGACCAGTGGGTCAGCTACCGGAAGATCGAGCCCCTGGCGACCCTCCTCGGCGGCGTGGCCGACTTCGTCGACATCGTCACCCATGTGGAGGACAAGGATGTCGAGGAGATCACCAACGCGCTCGCCTTGGCGTTCACCCGCAACGTCACCTCCAAGACGTACGTCCAGGGGATCATGGACGTGGCCGAGGTCATGAGCGACCCCGACCGCTACCTGGAGAGCTACGCCGGCGACTTCGCCTCGACGCTCCTCCCCTTCAGTTCCGGCCTCCAGCCAGTCGCCCAGGCGATCGGCGAGGGGGACCCCGTGATGCGCGAGGTCAACGGCATCATGGACCGGATCAAGAAGAAGGTCCCAGGCTTCAGCCAGACCCTCCCGGCGCGGATCAACTTCTACACCGGGCAGCCGATCGAGTACCCCGAGAGCGCTGTCCTGCCGTCGAAGATGAACCCCCTGCCGATCATCAAGGAGGAGCGGGACCCGGTCTTCGAGGTCCTCTACCAGATCGGGATGAACATGAGGCCCCCTTCGCGACAGCTCCGCGGGGTGGAACTCTCACCGCAGCAGTACCAGCAGCTCAACGTCCTGCATGGGACCAACCGGATCGGCGGAAAGACGCTCTACCAGCGCCTCGACACCGAGCTTGGACGTGCCCGTGCGGCCGGCCGTAGCGATGACTTCATGCTCCGCATCGCGGAAGCGTGGGTCCAGCGCCACCGTGACCTGGCCCGGAACCAGCTCGTCATGAGCGACACCGGCCTGAAGACCCAGATCATCCAGAAGCAGGAGGAGCGGAAGCTGTCCATCCTCCAGCAGGGAGCAACACCGTGACCGAGATCGACAGCACAACGGCGCGCCAGCTCATGGGCCTCCAGATGGACCAGATCACGGCGACCGCCGGACTGACTGAGCGGATCACCAAGCTGGAGGTCGAAGTCCACAACCTGCGAGCAGGCCAGACCAGGCTCATGATGTTCGCCGGTATCGTGGGCTCGGTCGCCGGCTTCGGCATCGCCCATGTCTCCAACATCCTCGCCTACCTGGGGCTCGCCTGATGGGTGCCCCCAAGGAGCTGCTCGAAAAGCTCCACACCGCTGTGGCCAAGGACCTCCTCCGCCGGATCGAAGGCGGGGAGGCCACGGCGGCCGATGTGACCAACGCGCTCCGGATGCTCAAGGACAACGGCATCGAAGCCGATCCCGCAGAAGGGAGCCCCATCGGAGACCTCCTCGAAGGCCTTGAGGCTGCCGAGGTGATCTCCCTGGAGGAGCGCATTGGATCACGCTAAGTTCTACCTCAAGCAGGCGGTGATCACACTGTTCTGGGCCAGCGTCTGGCTCGGCCTGGGTGGCGCCGTCTACTGCTACTTCTTCGTGATGTGAGGCGACCATGGCAGACATGACGGCAGACCGAGTGTCCGCCATCAAGGCAGACTTCAGGCTCTTCCTGGCGCTGGTCTGGAAGCACCAGAACCTACCCGCTCCGGACCCCATCCAGATGGACCTGGCGGACTACCTCCAGCACGGTCCGACCCGGAAGGCGATCCTCGCGTACCGCGGGGTTGGCAAGAGCTGGATCACAGCCGCCTACGTGGTCTGGTCCCTCTGGCGTGACCGGGACCGGAAGTTCCTCGTCGTCTCCGCCACCGACCAGTTCGCTCAGAACTGGGTGCGCTTCGCCAAGAGCATCATCGAGAGCTTCCCCCTCTGCAAGGGGATGGTCCCCGAGGGCGACCAGTACCGCTGGAGCGCCTTCCAGTTCGACGTGGCCGGCGTCCGACCGAACCCCGCGCCGTCCGTGCGGGCCGCCTCGATCACCGGGCAGATCACCGGGTCCCGCGCCGACGAGATCATCGCGGATGACGTGGAGATCCCCCGGAACTCCCAGACGCAGGTCATGCGGGAGAAGCTGCACGAGCTGGTCAAGGAGTTCGACAGCATCATCACCCCGAGGGACGACAGCACCATCACCTACCTCGGGACCCCGCACATCGAGGACAGCCTCTACATGGTCCTCGCCGGCCGCGGATACACCGTCCGGATCTGGCCCGTGAGGTTCCCCAAGGACCCCGAGAAGTACGGCAGCATGCTGGCCCCCAAGATCACCGAGGCGCTCGCCGAGGACCCCGATCTCGCCGGCACGCCGACGGAGCCACGGCGGTTCCCCGAGATGTTCCTCCAGAAGAAGGAGGTCAGCATCGGCCGCTCCACCTTCGCCCTTCAGTTCATGCTCGATACCCGCCTGAGCGACCTGGAGCGCTACCCCCTGAAGGTGGCCGACCTGATCGTCATGGGGCTCGACCACAAGAACACCCCCGAGAGGATCGTCTGGGCATCCGGGAAGGACAACGTGTTCCCCGACATCCCGAACCTGGCCATGACCGGCGATCGCTTCCACCGCCCCCTGGGCGTCTCCAAGGAGGTGGTCCCCTACACCGGGTGCGTGATGACGATCGACCCCAGCGGGCGCGGGCAGGACGAGACCGGCTACGCCGTGACCAAGATCCGGAACAGCCAGATCTTCGTGATGGAGGTCGGCGGCCTGTCCGGAGGCTACACCGAGGCAACCCTCAGGTACCTCGCGATGGTCGCCCGGAAGCACAAGGTCAATGAGATCGTCATCGAGGCCAACTTCGGCGACGGCATGTTCACGGCACTCCTCAAGCCGTTCCTTAGGAAGATCTACCCGGTCACCACCAGGGAAGAGAAGGCTCCAACCACGCAGTTCAAGGAAGCGCGGATCATCGACATCCTTGAACCCGTGATGAACCAGCACCGGCTCATCATGGACCCCGAGGTCATCCGTCGAGACTTCGACGCCATCCAGCACTATCCTCCAGAGAAGCAGCGGCAGTACTCCTTGATCCACCAGATGACCCGGATCACCAGGGAGAAGGGAGCGCTCCTGCACGATGACCGCCTCGACGCCCTCGCCTGGGCCGTCTGGTACTGGACCCAGAGCATGGGCCTGGACGTTGAGACGGAGATGCGCAACGAGGAAAGTCGACGCCTTGAGGCGCAGATCGCCGACATGGAGCGCGGGCTCCGGCCTGAGTTCTCGTCGGTCAACCCCACCCCCTCATCCACGTGGATCTGAACACCATGGCAGCTAACGACATCGTCCAGTCCCTCGTGATCAACCAGTCGACCCGCGGCGTAGCAGCCACCGGGTCGGTCACCATGGCTGACGCGGGAGACAACGGCGACACCATCACCATCGTCGACGGGCAGGGCAACAGCGTCCAGTTCGAACTGGACACCGCTGATCCTCCCGTCGCCGGAACCGGGGACCAGGCCGTCCTCATCGGAACCCTCTCGACCGACACCCAGGCCGCCCTCATGGCCGCGATCTCGAACTTCACCGAGGTCGCCTGCGCGATCAACAACGTGGCCGCCGAGGCCACCGTCACGTTCACCACCGGCGCTCCGACCGATGGAGCGATCGTCACCGTCACCGACTACGAAGGCACCGCCGTGACCTTCGAGTTCTCGGCCGCGGGCGACGGATCGACCGGTGACGTGCAGGTCGTCAAGGGTGCCACCCACCTCACCGCCGCGACCGCCTTCGAGGCTGCCGTCAACGCGAACGCCATCAAGGTCACCGCCGCGGATGTCGGTGGTGTCGTCACCCTGACCCAGGACCTGGCGTGCGTCGAGGGGCAGGTCTCCTCGGACCCCGCCGAGACTGTCGCCGATGCGAACATCGCGGTGGCCGTCTGGGGTAACTCCTCGCTCGCCGACGGACAGACCGGCATCAGCTTCACCAACCGGGTGCCCGGAGCGGCTGGCAACCAGACCATCTCCGAGACCGGGGACACCTTCACCGTCGTCGGCTCCCTCGCCAACGGTGTCGATGGCGTGATCGATGTCGGCCTGAAGGGCCACACCCAGACCGGCATGGAGCTGGTCGTCCACAAGCGGGCCGATGGCCAGATCGACTTCACCTCGAACGTCGATGGCGTCCGCGTCATCACCCACGAGGAGCAGGTCCGACGGCTCTTCGACGAGCTGGTGGACGTAGCCACCCGCGACTTCAGCTAAGACTGTCCAAGCGAGCCCCAGGGAAGCCCATCAGCGGCCTCTCTGGGGCTCCGGAGGGCGATCGTAGCTGACCACACCTGTCGCACCCCTCAGAGGGGCTCCTAGGGGCTTACAGAGGGATGTGAGTGAAGGCCCTATACCCTTAGGACAGAGCTTGAGGGTGGTCTTGAGGATCACTTGAAGGTAACCCCTTGGGTATAGAGCCCCTTGCTCCTCAGGAGTACCCGGGGTTTTTACCGCGCGCAGCCCTGAGGGGCGGTCTGCGGCCATTTTGGAGCACAAATTCCCGGTCCCATGCGCGATACACCATCGCGCGGTTCCCCCCATGCCGCCCCGGCGGACCGTCTTTTGGGAAATCAGGGGGCACCCTCCTTCGATTGTGGGTCTGAATGTGGGTTCGCTAGGACACCACAAGGGCAGACCTCAAGGCAGACGCCAGGTTGCGCCCGCAGTTGGGCGGAGACACCCTCCGACGTACCGCATGGGTAGCCTCAGGGGAGCATGAAGGGAGCAACAGGGCCAGTCGCCGGCTGTGATGCTGCGTCCATGGATTTGACATCATCTGTATCGTTCATCTAGCCTGCGTGCCAGGTCGACAGGGTGCCACAAGGCTCCCTTCAGGATCGCCCACAGAGCCCACCTTCAAAAAACCCGGGTACTCCAGGAGCAAGAGGCCCTCTACCTTAAGAGATAGTCCTTAGGACCATCCCCAAGATCGCCATGAAGCCCACCATGAAGCTGGCCACGCTCAAGGGTATGGATGCTGTCACCACTCTCTAAGGACTTGGAACTTAAGGACAATCTAAGGGAGCCTGCGACAGCACGCCGCACCTATCAAAAAGCTCTTGCTTCAGGCGACAAGCGGGCTTACCTTCTGATCATCACGACGCCACCCAAGCCGAGCACAGAGGGCGGGTTCGTGACGGTGCAAGCCCTAGGCCGCTAGCCGTCTCCTACCAGTTTCCCTTCCAATGAGGCCTTGGATCGTCCGAGGCTTCATCGAGGGGAGATGAGATGGCGACCTATTGCGCCAAGGCTACCAGCGAGGCACCCAAGAGGATCAACCTCGGGATGGCCTCAACGCCAATCTATGGCTGGGCGAGCCGGAGCGGTCTCCCCAAGCGTGGGAAGGACTGGCGCCGGCCGGTCGCTCGGTTCACCACGGACCACGGTCCGAAGCTCATCAAGAGGCAAGCATGAGAAGCTACCTTCCGGAGACGCCTGGCTGGAGTGTGGTCTTCGATCACATTCGCAAGCTCGTTGCTCTCGATCGGGCTCGCAGAGAGATCGACCCCGAAGCAAAGCCACCCGAGCAATGGGAACCGCTGAATGATGCCCGAGACGCTCATCTACACGACCAACCAGTGGGAAGCCGCGGGGTATCGCCGAGTGGCGATTGAGGCGGCTTGCACCGACCGCGACCTACTCCACGAGTGGGTCAACCAGCACCTGGGCGAGTATCCGCCCGAGGGATACGGGACCGAGGCGAGTGTGTTCCCAACCGAGACGGGTTGGTACGCTCGGCTAGTCCGCTGGATCTCGTCCGATTAAGACGGCGACCGCCGTCGCCTTTGATCAGACTTCAGGGGCAGCCTCTCGGGGTTGCCCTTGTGGTCTGCTCAACGGCCGCCATAGCGGCATCCAAGGGGATATCCCATGACGAACCTACTCACGATCGGGAACGACCCGAAGACGATCAAGGGCGAGAAGCGAGGCGTCAAGACGGCGATCCTCTACCTCGCGCCGGTTCGGTTGGCTGGCGGCCAGAACGTCTGCCCGTTCGCGACGGCTGGCTGCGCGGCGGCATGCCTCAACACGGCTGGTCGCGGCGCCTTCACGGCGACCCAAGAGGCTCGCATCCGGCGCACCCGGCTCTACCTGAACAACCGCGGCGCCTTCATGGCCCAACTGGTCAATGAGATCCGCAAGTTTGTGGTGTCGTGCGAGCGCAAGGGTTTCCAGCCGGCGGTCCGCCTCAACGGTACCTCGGACATCGTGTGGGAACGCGTGAAGATCCCGGGTCTCGACGTTGACGTGATCCGCCACTTTCCGGAGGTCCAATTCTACGACTACACCAAGTGGTCTCCGGGGCAACGCCTGGCCAAGGGTCCGTTGCCGCGCAACTACACGCTCACCTACTCGCTCAACGAAGACCCGAACGCGCTTGGCCGCGCCGCAGACGCGCTCCGGCTGGGGTGGAACGTGGCGGCGGTCTACGATCGTCTCCCGGCTCGCGTCCGCCGGCTGGACTTCCGGCCGATCACGGCTGAGGGCGACGACCATCCGACGATCGAGGTGGTCGACGGTGATGCCGACGATCTGCGCTTCCTCGATCAGGGCCAACTGATCGGGCTGAAGGCGAAGGGGAAGGCGAAGAAGGACACGACGGGGTTCGTGATCCGCCACGCCTGAGCTTTGATCCCTGCCCTTGGGGTTCGCCCTGAGGGCAGCATTCAACGCTCACAGAAGGGGTCCGATCGATGATCGGTTACAAGCTGTTCAAGCAGCGCCGAGACGGTTCGCTCGGCCCGCTGTTCATCAACAAGCGCCAGCGCCTTCAAGTTGGCGTGGCGTATCCCTACGAAGACCACCCGACCAAGGGCTACGCGCATCGGCCAGGCTGGCACATCTGCGAGCGGCCTGAGGCGCCACACCTCGGCACCAAGGGTCGAGTGTGGGCCAAGGTCGAGTTCGATCCTCTTGCCCGTCACACGCGCCCTGCCCATCAAGGCGGTGTGTGGTGGCTGGGTTCCACCATGACCATCTTGGAGGTTCTCTCATGACTGGCGACGAATTCCACCTGATCGCCGGGCAAGGCTTCGGGTTCACCATGTTGGTGGTCTTCGGGTTCGGCTTCCTGTTCGCCCTGGGCAACTGGCTTGGGCGGTTCCTGCCCGAGTGGGCCACCCGGATGCTGATCGGGTACGTGTACCGCGATGGCCGCTGGATCGAAGCGTAATCCGGTCGCCAAGGCCGCCCGCCGGCTTCGCCCTAAGGTGATCCCGGCGGCCAAGCACAAGGGGCCTCGCCGCAAGGCGGTGCTCCGCCGATGGCTCAAACTCCAGAGGGAAATCTGATGAAGCACACGCACTTCACCCTGGTAGAGGTCGCGAAGACCTTGCTCGACCAGAGCGAGCCTCGATTGGCTGGTGAGGTCCTCCAGGCGATCCTAAACGACATCTCGGCGAACGCGCCAGGGCCACAGCCGGTCTACTTCCTCGATCGCCCGACCGAGGACTACCTTTCGCCTGACCTGAAGCTGCTCAACGAGGGTTCGGCTGATTCTTACCAGACCGTCATCGGCTGGTTGGCTCTGGCATACTCGACCGAGCTTCGCCGGATGCTGGATCAGGACAGCTTCCTCTACGAAACCCAGCGCCTTGGCTTCAAGGTCAAGAACCAAGCCGGCTTCCAGGTGTACAAGGTGCGAGCTGGCGCCTTCCTGAGCGAGCACGGGATCGACTACGTCAACGCGTACCCGATCGGGCTCCTCCGACGGGTCTTCCAGAAGGTCTATGGCCGATGAACAAGATCGTTGCGCGGCGCCGGAGCGAAGACCGGCGGCTGACCTCCCGGTTGGTCATGGCGGTTGCGGTGTTCCTGGTCGCCCTGAGCGTCGCCGGGTGTTCCACCTGGGCGCCCGATCCGGAACCCAGCACCATGGCGATCCGCCACGCCGAGGTCTGGTGCACCTACGCGGGCTTCGTTGGTGATGAGCTTCAGAGCTGCATCAACGTGGTCGCCTCCGAGTTCGAGGCTCCGTGATGGGCGAGATCTGGTACGGCGTGCTGCTGCCGCTGGCGCTGTTCGTGCTGGCGTGCTTCTACGCGACCTTCCCCATCATGGCCGTTGAGACCTGGCTGTACGCCAAGGCGGCCGTCAAGCAGACCATCGCCCGGGTTCGCGCCCGGTTCTGAGGAGAATGAGAGATGCGTAAGCTCGCGATCGTGGCGCTCGCCTTGTTGGCGAGCACAGCGGCCGTCACTCCGGTTGACGCCGCGGAGTTCACTCCCAGCCGTTGGCGGATCACCTCGACGGCGTTCGATGCCGCCAACATCTACCTGAACGCCTGCGACGTGCAGATCAAGCGCCGTGGCGCCCTCAAGGGCACCTGTGGGACCGACCTACCGGGTCCCAGGGCCAACCTGAACGGCCGCCTCCGGCTGCGAGGCGATGAGACCGGCGTCGGGGCCGGGGTCGGGAGCTTCAAGGTTCAGGGGGCTCCCCGCTGCTCGCGCGTGACGTTCGCGATCAATGAGACCACCTTTACCGCCGTCTTCACCTGCCCAGGCACAATCGGGACCCTGACGGGCATCCGTACGGATTGACCTTCGGCTTCAGCGCCTCGGGAAACCGGGGCGTTGTGGCCGGCGGTCGCCGGTTCCGCGTCACCCTCACGATGGAGGCCATGATGTGAACGCCCGCGTTGCCGAGCGGGTGTCCTTCGGGGCACCCTACCTCCCCTTGCACACCTTGGAGGACCCATGCAGATCACTCCTGAACAGGAGAAGCTCGAACTCGACATGATCGGGTACGGGATCGACGCCTACCGCTCCGCCCAGCGCGCTGCTGTGGAGCGCGGCCAGGCATCCGACACGGTACCGATGCGGCGCCTTGCGGCGGTGATCATCGACCCCCTCACCGACGCCATCACGAAGTTCGTCCATGGCGCCCACAACACCGGCAAGCCGGGCCGGCGCAACCTGGCTGCGAAGTACCTCGCCCAGTTCAATCCGGAGGTGGTCGCTCTGATCGCCATTCGGAGGATGCTGGACCACGCCCACAAGACCCTGACTGTGACCAGCTTCGCGACCGACATCGGAAACGCGCTCCGCATGGAGAAGCGCCTGGAGATGCTCATCGAGGCGGACCCCGATCGATACCAGACCGTCTCGCGGAACTTCAAGACCAACCACAAGGCGCACCGGGCGAGGGTCTACGGGTTTCACCTGAAGGACGCCTCGATCGACCTCGATTGGTCGTACAAGGACATCCTGCGGGTGGGGACCAAGCTCGTTGAGTTGGTGGTCGAGATCACCGGGCTGTTCACGCTCTACCGCGTCAGCGGGAAGAAGAAGCGCTACTACGAAGTCCGTCCGACCGAACGCCTCATGACCTGGATCAGGGATCAGGACAGCAAGTGCGAGAGCCTGAAGCCGTTCTGGATGCCTACCCTGATGCCGCCCAAGCCATGGGATGAGAACGGCCTGGGCGGGGGCTACTACATCGCCTCCGAGGTGACCTTCGACGCTGGTCCCTTCGGCCTCTACAAGGGCCACAAGGGCGCCCCATCGGTGACCGTCATCGAGGCCCTGAATACCGTCCAGAGCACACCCTGGCGGGTCAACGCCGCGGTGCTGGGGGTCCTGCAGCACACCTGGGAGCATGGCCACGAGATCGGCTCGGTTCCCGCTCGGGACTTCGCCCCGATGCCTCCCTGCCCGAAGTGCGGGGGCTACGTCGAGACCAAGGCTGAGGGTGGTCACCAGTGCCTCAACGAGGACCCCGAGCTTCGGAAGGAGTGGAGAAAGATCGCGGCCGTGGCGTGGTCGGAGAGGCTCTCACAGAACGATCGCCGGACCCAGGTCACCAAGGCCATTGGGCTCGCCGAGAGGTTCTCTGAGGCGGAGCGCTTCTACTTCCCGCACAAGCTGGACTTCCGGGGGCGCATGTACCCGATGCCGTCACACCTCCAGCCTCAGGGTCCGGACTACGCCCGCGGTCTCCTGGAGTTCGCCGAGGGGAAGCCCATCGACGATGAGCGCGGGCTCGGCTGGCTGATGGTCCACGGGGCGAACCTTTGGGGCAACGACAAGGTGTCCATGGAGGATCGCATCGCGTGGGTCGAGGAGAACAACGCCGAGATCACCCGATCGGGGCTTGATCCTCTCGGGTGCCGCTTCTGGACTGAGGCGGACAAGCCCTGGCAGTTCCTTGCGTTCTGCCTGGAGTTCGTCGCCTTCAAGAAGGTGGGCTACGGGTTCGTGTCGCACCTGCCGATCACGGTCGACGGGTCGTGCAACGGGCTCCAGCACTTCTCGGCCATGCTGCGGGACGAGGTCGGCGGCGCTGCCGTCAACCTGGTGCCTCAGGATGAGCCGGCGGACGTGTACCAGCAGGTCGCGGACGTGGTGATTGACCGTCTCGGTGAGCTGGTCGATCGGGCGCACACCTGCCATTGCGGCGAAGACATGCGGAAGGGCTGCGGGCTCTATGGCTCCGCCTGCACGGCCATGGCCGATCAGGAGGACCACGAGGTCGCCTCCCAGGCTCAGCAGTGGCTCAACTTCGGGATCACCCGGAAGACCACCAAGCGGTCGGTCATGATCGTCCCCTATTCGGGCACCATCAGCGCCTGCCGCCGGTACATCCTGGATCACATCCGGGAGCGCCGTTCCCAGTGGCCAGGTGGCGATCCGCCGTTCGAGAGCGATGTCAAGTCAGCCATGTTCCTCGCCAAGCACGTCTGGGCGGCCATCGCGACGGTCATCCGGTCGAGCCGTGAGGTCATGCAGTGGCTCAGGACGTGCGCCAAGGTGCACGCCAAGACCAACGAACCGCTGATCTGGGTCAACCCCCTGGGGTTCCCCATGACGCAAGAGTACGCGGACTTCATCGTCCGTTCGATCGAGACCAGGTTCGGGGATCAGCTCCGACTGGAACTCTCCTACAAGGAGGAGAAGCCGGGGACGATCCGGGCATCGAAGCAGATGAACGGTATCTCGCCCAACTTCGTCCATTCCATGGACGCCTGCGCGCTCATGCAGACGGTCCTCTACGGGAAGGACAACGGGATCACCTCCTGGATGCTGATCCACGACTGCTACGGGACGCACGCTGCCGACATGGACATGCTGGCCGCCTGCCTCCGCGAGGCCTTCGTGGACCTCTACAAGGAGCACGACCCGCTCCAGAGCTTCTACGAGCAGATCCTGGAGCAGATCCCGGAGGAGCACCACAAGGACGTGCCTCCTCCACCGACCAAGGGGAAGCTGAACCTCGGGATGGTCCGCCACTCCGACTTCTTCTTCGCCTGATCGCCTGATGAGGGGCTCCGAAAGGGGTCCCTCAAAAAACCCGGGTACTCACGCCCAACGCAAAATGGAAACCTCATGTGGAAGCCGTTCAATCCTGATGTGCACGCCTCGATCCCGCCCGTCGCGGCGGCGTCGTCGGCGATGGTGGTGATCGATGCCTTGCAGCGCGGGTTCCATCCCGAGGTGCAGGCCCATGGTATCGCGGCGGCCTTCATCCTCCTGGCTGAGCGCTTCGGCGCCGACCCGGCGGACCTGTTCGCCAAGACCACCAACCTCATGAACCACGCCGAGGGTCGTCGCCCCGAGTTCGCGGCGGTCGCCCAGTACATGGAGAAGGAACTCTGAGATGCCCCACACCATCGTTGAGGCTGCCTCGCGTCGTTCCGCCGAGCGGATCGAGAGCAAGGCCACCATCGTCCGTCAGAAGGTCTACGAGCTGATCCTCAGCCGCGGGACCGACGGGCTCACCGACGAGCAGGTCTTTCACTGCTTCCCAGACATCCGTCAGAACACGCTTCGTCCGCGCCGGATCGAGCTGGTCCAGGAAGGCCGCGTCGTGAACAGCGGTCGCGTTCGCCTCACCCGTAGCGGTCGCCTCGCGACTGTCTGGGTGGTCCCCTCGTGAGCTGGTCCAGGCGAGAGCGTCTGATCCGGCGGGCCATGGGGTACCTGAGACGGGGTGATCGCATCCCGCTCGACCTCGTGGCCCATCTCAACGATGTCGGCGTGACGATCGCCGACCTTCACATCGGAGAAGCAGCATGATCCTGGGTCCCGTCACCGTCGACAAGATCCTGAAGCAGTTCACGGCGACCATCGCCAAGCTCGAAGCCCACGCCGAGACCATGACGGCCAAGGCCGGCGCCCACGAAGCCGAAGCCACTCGGGCCACCGCGGCAGCAGAAGCCTGCCGGACCGAGCGGACCAAGGCGGTCGCCGCGGCTGGTAAGCTGAAGACCCTCCTGGAGGATGATGCCTGATGGCCGAGTTCGTACGCACCCCTGAGGACGCAGTCCACGAGTGGCTCGTCCGGAATGACCACGCGGTGATCGCCAAGGTCGCCGGCGAGGACAACTACCACCTCTACGCGGTTGAGGACCTGGAGGTCGGCCGAGTGGGCGGCGCCCGCGCTGACCTCGAAGGCCTGGTCGATCTCGTCGACGCTGCCGGGGACGCCATCGCGGCGACCTGGGACCAGCCGCCGGCCGAGACCGAAGGTTACCCCGAGGATGCCCTGACGCTCGCCGCGGAGTGCCTCTCGGGCGGCTTCGTGTTCGCTGAGACCGCCGAGGGCCATGACTTCTGGGACGGCTTCAGGAATGCCCTGATGGTCGCCTCGGCGTACATGCACCAGAGTTCCTGGGCGTACCCCGAGGACTACGACCAGACCGACGCCGGTGATCCCTTCGCGCATGCCGCGAACGTGATGTTCAACGGCTTCCCCTGGGACGAGACCGAGGAGGGTTACACCTACTGGGCGGAGATCGAGGAGATGCTCCACGAGCTGAGCCTCGGCGACCTCCCGAGTTGGCCGGCGCCCCCGGTTCCGGAGCCCTACTCCGAGTGCGACGCGTGCTCGGGCGAGCCTGGCCTCGACATGTGCGAAGCCTGCCCGCCGGCTCCTGAGCAGCTCGAACTGTTCCCCGAGCTGACCGACCAGGGGTTCGACTTCGAGAAGTCGGCGGAGGAGGCCGTCGAGCTGACCCAGAATGCCATCGAGGCGGTGATCCGCGAGTACGGCGAGATCCCCGATGAGGTGGTCTTCGAGTTCGAGACCCCGCACGGTCTGCTGATCGTCGAGGGGACGCGCGTAGCGTAAGCCGGCCTCGCCGGTATCGTTGAGGGGCGGCCAGGAGGCTGCCCCTATACCCACCTAGGAGAACGTCATGGCGAAGGCCAAGCGCACCACCTACGTCAGCATGAAGGGCATTGCCCGGTACCCGTGGCTCTCGAAGCCCGACACGAAGTTCAACGAGGACGGCCTGTTCCACCTCGACCTGGTGATCCAGGACGAAGACCTCGACCAGCCCGTGCGGACCTCCGACGGGAAGACCCTCGACGTGACCTACCGGGAGCTGTTCGACAACGGTCTGGAGCAGGGCTACCAGATCGCCTGCGAGAAGCACCCGAAGGACAAGCGGAAGATCACCAAGACCGAGGTGACCCGCGAGATCACCGACGAGGAAGGCGAGCCGACCGGCGAGCTGTTCATCCCGTTCAAGCAGAACGCCCTGATCAAGCCCAAGGGCAAGGACCCGATCCAGATCAAGCGCATCCCGCAGTTCGACGCCAAGGGCAAGCAGGTCCCGTCGTCGATCCTGATCGGCGGTGGCAGCCTGGTGAAGGTCGCCTTCACGATCCGCAACGAGAAGCCGGACGGCTCCTTCGACAACCCCAGCTCGTGGGTCGCGACCGAGAAGAAGGTCGGCCTGCGCCTCGACCTCCAGCAGGTCCAGGTCCTGAAGCTCGTCGAGGGCGGCGCCGGTGGCCAGAAGTCGGCCTTCGGGGTCGAGGACGGCTACGACGGGATCGACGAGGACGAAGGTCCCGAGGATCAGGTCGAAGAGACCACCGAGGACGAGGGCGACGGGGACTTCTAATGGGTTACGCTCAGATGTCCAAGGAGGCCAAGGCGAAGGCTCGCCAGGTCGCCGTCACCACCACCAACTGGATCGCTGTGGTCGTCCTCTCGGGCGTCGTGGCGTACCTCCTGGTGGACCTGTTGACCCGCATCGGGTGAGACCGTTTCGCCGGAACTACCGGTCGGGACTGGAAGACAAGGTCGTAGCGGGGGCTCGGGAAGCCGGGCTCCCGTTCGTCTACGAGGGCATCGTGCTGCCCTACGAGAAGCCGGCCAAGTACAAGCCCGATCTCATCCTTGGGAACGGGATCGTCGTCGAGATCAAGGGGTGGTTCGAGAGCAGCGATCGAGCGAAGCACAAGCTCATCCATGCCCGCTACCCCGACATCGACATCCGGTTCCTGTTCTCGAAGCCCAACAACCTCATCGGCAAGAAGTCGAAGACGACCTACGCCGCATGGTGTCGCCAGAATGGGATCCCTTACGAGGCCTGCGACAGCCGCAAGCCAGTCCTCCCCCACCGATGGGTCACCGAGCCCGTCAACCGGGTCTCCGTCGAGGCCATCCTCGGATGCCCCGAGATCCGCCTCACCGACGAAGCCCGAGAGCTACTCGAAGGAGCCCGAAATGGATGAACCTCTCGACGACGGCGAGCTTGCAGCGGAAGTGGTGATCAACCTGGTCAAGCACTTCGAAGGCTGCAAGCTCAAGGCCTACCTCTGCCCTGCCGGGAAGCTCACGGTCGGCTACGGCCACCTGGTGCTCCCCGAGGACGGCATCGAGTTGGGCCAGACGATCGAACTCTGGGAGGCCGAAGCCTTCCTCTACGACGACATTCAGATCGCGACCCGCGGCGTCATGCGGCAGGTCGATGTCGAGCTGCATCCGTTCCAGCTCGCCGCCCTGGTGGACTTCGTGTTCAACCTCGGCTCCGGCCAGTTCGGAACCTCGACGCTGCTCAAGAAGGTCAACTCGGGCGACCACGCCGGGGCGGCCTTGGAGTTCAAGCGGTGGATCTTCGCGGGCGGGAAGCCCCTCCAGGGCCTGGCCCGGCGACGTGACGCCGAGGCAGGGCTGTGGATCTCCGGCCATGCGATGACCACCCGCTGGAGCGAAGTGCTGATCTCGTGACAGCGAACCCGGTAACCGTGGCGAGTGAGCCTTCGAAGCAGGGCGGCGCAGCAGCGCGGTGTGAGTGGATCTTGATCGGGATCGACTTCGAGACCCCGAACAACGACCTCTACTACTGCTTCTACTGCGGCGACCGGCGACGAATGCCCTCGCCCTATCTGCCACCTGTGGGGAACCCCAATGGCGAGATACGTCCCTTTCGGTGCACCCGTTGAGGCGGTGCGCATCAACATCTCCTGCTCCGTCCAGCTCTCGCAGAGCGCGCCCGCGGAGACCGCGAAGGAGCTGAACATCTGGGTCAACGCCGGTGACTGGCTGATCATCCAGAACGGCATCCCGACTAAGGCGGTCAGCGACCTCGTGTTCCAGTCTCGCTACACGCCAGAGCCCTTCATGGAGGAAGCGTGATGGCAGTCTCCATGAACATCTGGCTCGCCGAGTACAATGGGCGGGTCCGCTTCGCGGCGACCAACCGGGCGGCCCTGATGAGGAAGATCCGGAGGGTCTACAGCTCCGCCTCGCCGACGCCGCAGCCTCCTGAGGAGGACTACGTCATCCGCAAGATCGCGAACTGTGTCTACACGTGAGCGTCACCAAGGAGCCCTGCCCATCCTGCGGTTCCCGTGACAACCTCGCTCGGTACCCTGACGGTCACGCCTACTGCTTCAGCCCTGGCTGTGGCTACTACGAGCTGGCCGACGGTGATGCAGAGAACCGCATCGAGACCTCAAGGAGATGCACCATGGCTGATCTGGTAGAGATCGAGGAGATCCGGGGTCTCAAGAAGCGGGGCATCCGGCAAGAGACCTGCGAGAAGTTCGGCTACGGGGTCGGTAGGTACGGTGGGAAGCTCGTGCAGGTTGCCCCCTACAGGGACCAGCACGGGGTCATCGTTGCCCAGAAGATCCGCACGCCCGACAAGGAGTTCTCCACCACGGGGACCATCAAGGGCGTCCAGCTCTGGGGGCAGCACCTCTGGCAGAAGGGCGGTAAGCGCCTGATCGTAACGGAAGGGGAGATCGATGCCCTCTCCATGTCCCAAGCCCAGGGCAACAAGTGGCCCGTCGTGTCCATCGTCCAGGGAGCCGGGTCAGCCCGGAAGTCCCTCGCCGACAACCTCGAATGGGTCTGCTCCTTCGACGAGGTGGTCATCTGCTTTGATCAGGATGATCCAGGACAGAAGGCAGCTCGTGAGGCAGCGCTACTCCTCCCTCCAGGAAAGGGAAAGATCGCGCACCTCCCGCTGAACGACGTGAATGACATGCTCTTGGCGTCCCGTGCGGACGAGCTGATGAAGGCGATCTACCAGGCCGAAGAGTACCGCCCGGATGGGATGGTCAGCCTGCAGGATGTCTTCGAGCAGGTCCTCAGGCCGGTCGTTAAGGGCATCCCTTGGCCCTGGCCGAGCCTCACCGAGTTCACCTACGGCCGCCGCCCGGGCGAGGTCTACATGCTCGGCGCCGGGACCGGGGTCGGGAAGACCGATGTCTTCACCCAGATCATCTGCCACGACCTCGTGCAGTTGAACGAGCAGGTGGGCATCTTCTACCTGGAGCAGACACCCGCCGAGACGGTCCGCCGGATCGCCGGGAAGATCTCCGGGAAGCGCTTCCACATCCCCGGCGCGGACTGGACACCGGACGATCTCGCAAGGGATCTCACGGTTCTCCAGAGGCATGGTAAGATGCACCTCTACGATAACTTCGGGTGCACCGACTGGGACGTGGTGAAGAGCCACATCCGCTACCTGGCCGCCGCCGGCTGCCGCAACATCTACCTCGACCACCTCACGGCGCTCGCCGCGGGGCACGAGAACGAGCGCGAGACCCTGGAGCTGGTGATGGCCGAGATGGCCATGCTCGCCAAGGAACTCGGGCTCATCTTCCACTGCATCAGCCACCTGGCGACCCCCGAGGGCAAGCCCCACGAGGAAGGCGGGCGGGTGATGATCCGGCACTTCAAGGGCAGCCGGGCGATCGGCTTCTGGTCGCACTTCATGTTCGGCATGGAGAGGAACCAGCAGGCCAAGGAGGAGGACGACCGCCACACGACCACCTTCAGGGTGCTGAAGGACCGCTACACCGGCAACAGCACCGGGCGGACGTTCGGATTGGTCTACGACCAGGACACCGGGCTGCTTCTGGAGAGAGACCAGGAGCCCGAGTGCGCCTTTGAAGAGGAGAAGGGAGAGTTCTGACATGCTGACTGGCAAGCAGAAGCAGCAGCGCTGGTGGCTGGAGCAGCGGAGGGCTGACCTCTACCACCAGAGAAAGCAGATCACCGATGCAATCGAGGAGATCAATCGCGCCCTGGCGGCTGCGCCACTCACACCGGCTCGATGCCATGACGTGTTCGACAAGAACAACCCGCCTCCCGAGGCACCTGTCCTCGCCGAGGTCGACACAGTGGAGACCTTCTGATGCACCCGCATCCTTCCCAGCACAGCCATGAAGAACTCTCGCAGATCATCTCGGGCTCCTTCGCGATGTTCTCGGACCACCTCAAGGAAGCCTTCCGGCGGCGCTTGGAGCTGCCTCACGAGGAGCAGCTTGAGCTGCAGGCGCTCGTCCGCGCGCACGACCAGTTCATCTCCATGGTGAACGCTCACCGGGCGATGCGCCACACCGGCTTCAACATCCACTCGACCTGCGAGGGGAGCGCATGATGTCGCAGCACGACGTTGAGATCGCCGAAGCCCGCCAGCTTCATGGTCTCCGGGTCGAGGCCCGACAGGTCGCCAACGGGACCATCCACAAGGCGATCCCAAGGGAAGGCGCTCGCGATCGTCGCGTCCACTTCCCAGATGGTTCGGTCCTGACGGACACCGGGCACAGCTCCCGGTTCGTCGACCGCCGTTCACCCGAAGACCTGATGGAGTGACCCATGGGGATCAAGCAGATCATCGACAACGCGTTGAACCGGAACCAGCCGCAGCCACCACAGCAGGTAACCGATCTCGGGCTCAGCCTGTACCAGAAGCTCGCGGCTGACTTCGCGGTCTACCCAGCGGAGACCGGTAAGGTCTACACCGCCCTCGGCGTGGCCAATGAGGCTGGCGAGTACGCGGGGAAGATCAAGAAGCTCATGCGGCAGGACGGCGAGGCGGACCTCAAGGCCCTGGTGGACGAGCTTGGCGATGTCCTTTGGTACGTCGCGATGGCGGCCAAGGAGTGGGGCATCCCGCTGCACGTGATCGCCGGCCGGAACATCCGGAAGCTCAACGATCGGCGCGCCCGCGACCAGATCAAGGGCGACGGGGACGATCGATGAGCCCGGTCGTTCAGCAGATCCTGCTGAGCCGGGTTTCGCACCAGATCGGACCGGGCCGGCGTTCGGTCGTCACCATCCACCGCCGGATCGAGGCGGACCAGAAGCGGCAGCTTCTGCGCTACATGCGGGGTCGCTACTGCTGGGACCCATCGATCCGCAAGATGCTGGAGGGCTACGGAGGTGCATGACACCCAACGCCTCGTCCGTGCCTGGATCCGGATGCACATCTGGATCGGGCTGATCCGTAAGGACGAACTGCCGATCCGGACCATGCTGTGGTCCCTCGCTGAGGGGAGATACGAGGATGCGGATGAACGTAACCCGACCGGGGCGGGCGGCTAAGCCCAAGCCTTCGGCACCAGCGGACCCAGGGAAGCCTCAGGTGGACCCCCTGGCGGAGCCCGAGGTGATCCCCTCGGATGGCTACAAGCAGCCACTGAACTACGTCCCAGATTACCGCTGGGAGCGTGAGGAGAACGACTGACCACTCTTCTCCAGCCATGAGGTACCGATGGGACCCACCATTCCGATCTCCGAGGAGATCAGCGCGACCAAGCACCGGCTACCCGGTGAGACGCATCGTGAAGCCTGCAACCGGGTGGCCTCCGCTCTGACCGGTGGGACCGCCGAGTTCCTCTCCTTCCGAGACATCCTCCTGGACCAGCGGTTCCTCCCTGGGGGCCGCATCCAGGCGGCTGTCGGCGCCCCCGGCGGGCGCACAGCCAACAACTGCTACGTCGCCCCCGAGATCCCCGACACCATGGACGGGATCATGGATACCGCCAAGTACGCCGCGCTCACCATGCGGCAGGGCGGCGGGATCGGCTACGACTTCTCGACCCTGCGGCCCAAGGGCGACCTCATTCGGTCCCTTCAGAGCTACGCCTCGGGGCCGGTCTCGTTCATGGAGATCTTCAACTCCGTCTGCGGGACGATCGCCTCGGCCGGCCACCGGCGGGGAGCCCAGATGGCTGTCCTTCGGGTCGACCATCCGGACATCCTTGAGTTCGTCCGAGCCAAGCAGAACGACTGGCGCCTGACCAACTTTAACGTCTCGGTCGGCGTCACCGACGAGTTCATGATCGCGGTCCAGCAGGACAAGCTGTTCACCCTCCGGTTCGAGGGCCGGCAGTACGCTACGATCCGCGCCCGCGATCTCTGGGACGCCATCATGCGGTCGACCTGGGACTGGGCCGAGCCCGGTGTCATCTTCCTCGACCGGATCAACCAGGACAACAACCTCTGGTACTGCGAGAGGATCGACGCGACCAACCCCTGTGGGGAGCAGCCACTGCCGCCGAATGGCGCCTGCCTCCTCGGGAGCTTCAACCTGGTCCGCTACGTGACGGGCGCCCGGGACTTCGACTTCCGGACGTTCGCTTCGGACATCGCCTCGGTCGTCTACGCGATGGACCGGGTGATCGACGTGGCGAACTACCCCATGCCGGAGCAGAAGGTCGCCCACGAGAACACCCGTAGGATGGGCCTGGGGGTCACTGGAGTGGCGAACGCCATCGAGGCTATGGGATACCCTTACGGGTCCGCGGGCTTCTGTGACGCGCTCCGAGCGGTCCTGACGTGCCTTCGAGACACCGCCTACATCACCAGCGCGATGCTGGCCAAGGAGCGTGGCCCGTTCCCTCTCTACGACCGGGACAAGTACGATCAGGGGATGTTCATCAGGACCCTCCCTGAGGGCGTCCGCCGGTTGATCCGGGAGCACGGCATCCGCAATAGCCACCTCCTCAGCATCGCCCCAACGGGGACGATCAGCCTTGCCGCAGACAACATCAGCTCGGGCATCGAGCCAGTCTTCTCGATCGAGTTCGAGCGAACCATTCAGACCCCTGGTGGGGCCAAGGTCGAGATCGTCCAGGACTACGGAAAGCGTGTCTTCGGGACTACTCCTCGTTGCGCTACCGCCATGGCTGCCGCTGATCATGTCGGCGTGCTTGCGCTCGCTCAGAGGTTCGTCGACAGCGCTGTCTCGAAGACCGTCAACGTCGATCCCAACATGCCCTGGGACGAGTTCAAGGGCCTCTACGAGATGGCCTGGGAGCTTGGCTGTAAGGGCATCACCACGTTCAATCCCGCTGGTAAGCGCTACGGTATCCTGAAGGCCACCGCCGATCCGGATCAGGAGGACGACGTGGACGGCGCGGCCTGCTACGTCGACCCGGATACCGGATACCGCTCCTGCGAGGCCGCATGACCTGGGACAATTGGCTCCTTCTGGGGGTCTCCCGGGTGATCGCGGCGCTCCTCTACGGGTGGGTCGTGGCGGTGGTCGTCATGATCCTGGTCTCGCAGATCACCGGCGGGGCCTACTAAGCGGGCGGGACCCAGGGCAGGCGACAGGGCTGTAACCCCTCAGCGCGTGGGTTCGAGATCCCACCCCGCCCACCACCATGCCTGAGTAGCTCAGTGGCTGAGCAGCCGGCCTACACCCGGCGGACGCGGGTTCGATCCCTGCCTCAGGTACCACATCCGGATAGCTCAGCGGGAGAGCGCCTGCCCGACACGCAGGAGGCCGCTGGTTCGATCCCAGCTCCGGATACCACAGTTTCGGGCCTGTAGCTTAACAGGAGAGCGGTTGCCTTGCAAGCAATCAGGTGTCGGTGCAACTCCGACCGGGTCCACCAAATGCCGGGGTGATGGAATTGGAATACATACTGGTCTCAGAAATCAGGTCTTGCGGGTTCGAGTCCCGCCCCCGGTACCAACCGCCAGTCGTCTAACGGCTCAGGACCCCTCGTTCTCAGCGAGGACAATGCAGGTTCAAATCCTGTCTGGCGGACCACCCCTCGTCGTCTAGTGGAGAGGACCCCTGGCTTTCAACCAGGACAACGTCGGTTCAAATCCGGCCGAGGGGACCACGGATGGGTAAGCCGAGAGAGGACTAGCGGCAACTGTCTCGAAAACAGCGAGCCCTTGACGGGCGTGTGGGTTCGAGCCCCACCCCATCCGCCAACGCCTTCGTAGCTCAGGAGAGAAGAGCGCCGGCTTGTCACGCCGGAGGCCGCCGGTTCGAGTCCGGTCGGAGGCGCCAATGCTCGGGTAGCTCAATGGTAGAGCAGGCGACCGATAATCGTCCGATGTTGGTTCAATCCCAGCCCCGAGTACCACCCTAGGGTAGCTCAGTAGGTAGAGCGCCGGCTTGAAATACCGGAGCGCGGTGGTTCGATCCCATCCCCTAGGACCATGCGGTCGTCGTCTAGTAGCCAGGGCCTTGGGCTTCCAACCCAATGACGCGGGTGCAAGTCCCGCCGACCGCTCCATGACCCCTTGACCGAGCAGCTAGGTTGCCGCCTGCAAAGCGGTATCACGTCGGTGCAATTCCGACAGGGGTCTCCAGTTTCACATGCCCTCGTAGCTTAACTGGACAGAGCCGGTGGCTTCGAACCACCTGGGTGCGGGTTCAACTCCTGCCGGGGGCTCCAATCATGGCGGGGAGGACCAGTGTCCCGCCCGGTCTCATACGCCGGGTCGCGAGGGTGCAACTCCCTCCTCCGCTTCCACATCCCCATGGGGGTGCTGCGCTGGCGCGCGAGCCGGTCTCCAAAACCGCGCTACGGGAGTTCGATCCTCCCCACCTCTGCCAACCCAAGGAGATCGCCATGGCTTCCAAGGCCCACCGCTGGGTTCCCTGGCGGTTCGGCTACTGGCGCTGCCGCCACTGTGGGCTGATCTGGCTCAAGAATGCGGCATCGGATCGGGCGGCCCGGCGGGTGTGTCCCGATCGCGAAGACGACTGATGGTGGGGTTAGCTCAGTGGCAGAGCGCCGCGCTGTGAACGCGGAGACCAGGGTTCGATCCCCGACCTCACCCCAAGGATGGCCCAGCCGACAGACGGCGCCGGCCACGCCCTGCTAAGGCGTTGGTCCCGAGAGGGACGTACAGGTTCGACCCCTGTGCCATCCGCCATACTATGAGCCAGACACCATAAAGCTCCTTTATGATCTGAACACCATAACATGGCCCCTGCCGCTGGGACGGGCGAGGTGTTCTAAGCCGAGGAAGGTGAGTTCGATCCTCACCAGGGGCTCCATCCCTGAAATATAGTTACGACCCCTGAAATTCACTTCAGATTGCCCCATGTTCCTGAAATCCTCTCTGGGTGTAACTCAGTTGGTAGAGATCACGCCTTGGAAGCGTGAAGTCGGAGGTTCGAGCCCTCCCGCCCAGACCAGCCGGCGTGGTCCAACAGCAAGACACGCGCCTTGTAAGCGTTGAGATGCTGGTGCAAATCCGGCCGCCGGCTCCAATCGCCCTGGAAGTTCATCCGGAAGAACACCTCGTTGGTATCGAGGAGGCAACTGGTTCGAGACCAGTACAGGGCACCATTCCCGTGTAGCTCAACTGGCGGAGCAACTGGCTGTTAACCAGGAGGCTGGGGGTTCGAAGCCCTCCGCGGGAGCCAAGGGTAGGTAGCTTAAGGGGGCAAAGCGCGAGACTCTTAATCTCGGAGATGCGGGATCGTGGCCCGCCCTACCCTCCAAGTTCCGGGCTAGTTTAACGGCAGAACGCTTGGTTCTGAGCCAAGAGGTTGGGGTTCGAAACCCTGGCCCGGATCCAATCCCTCGCTGAGAAGGACTGTGTGATGAGACTGGTCTTCGACACGGAGACTGACGGCCTCTTGGACGAGGTCACCAAGATCCACTGCATCCACTGCCGCAACATCGACATCGGGGAGAGCTACCGCTTCGGACCTGACCCCGAGGAGATCCGGAGCGGCATCACGGCGCTGTCCATGGCGGACGAGTTGATCGGCCACAACATTGTGGGCTACGACCTCGTGGTCCTCAAGATGCTCTACGGTTTCGATTGGCCGATCGAGAAGACGACCGACACCCTCCTCCTGTCACGGCTCTGCTTCGGGGACATGTTCCTCCACGACCAGAAGTACCACAAGAAGCAGCCGGGCCAGCTCATGGGGAAGCATTCCCTGGAAGCTTGGGGGCACCGCCTGGGGAACTACAAGGGGGACTTTAAGGGGCCATGGGACCAGTGGACCCAGGTGATGGATGACTACTGCGGCCAGGATGTGGATCTGGGAGCGCAGCTCTACGAGCACCTCATGAAGCGGAAGCCTGACCCGCGGGGTGTTGAGCTGGAGCACCGGTTCACCGACATCTGCTTGAGGTACCAGACGCAGCCCGGTTTCCCATTCGATCGGGCGGCAGCCGAAGCCCTCCATGCTGACCTCGTGGCTGAGCGAGAACGCCTTGCCCACGGTCTTGTCGAGCGCTTCGGTGAGTGGTGGGGACCGGATGGGAGGATGACCGAGCCGAAGAAGCCCTACCGGCGCCTCGGCATCCAGTACGAGGGTCCCCACCAGAAGATCAAGCGGGTGCAGTTCAACCCCGGCTCGCGGGCGCACATCCAGAAGGTCCTTGAGGACGCCGGGTGGGTGCCTGAGGAGTACACCAAGTCCGGCCAGGCGAGGCTCGACGACGAGACGATCGGTCGTCTCCAATTCCCTGAGGCCCAGGCCATCGGCCGGTACCTCACGGTCGGGAAGCGGATCGGTCAGATCGCTGACGGTGACGAAGCCTGGCTCCGGAAGGTAGCCAAGGACGGACGAATTCATGGCGAAGTGGTATCGACGGGCACAGTCACGGGACGATGCGCGCACCGGAACCCGAACCTCGCTCAGGTTCCTCGCGTCGGGTCGCCCTTCGGCGCCGAGTGCCGGGCGCTCTTCACGGCTGAGCCGGGCATGCTCCTGGTTGGCTTCGATGCTTCGGGTATCGAGCTTCGTTGCCTGGCTCACTACCTTCACCGCTACGACGGAGGCGCGTTCGTCAAGGAACTCCTCGAAGGCGACCCTCACACCACTCTCCAGTTGGCCCTTGGGGATCTCGTCCCCGAAGGGAAGCTAGGTCGCGACGCGGCCAAGACCATCCGCTACGCAGGCCTCTACGGCGCCGGGCTGGAGAAGCTCGGCAGGACCTCCGTTGAATACCTTCAGCGGGCCGGCGCGCCTGTCCCCAAGCTCACCCACAAGGGGATCGGCCAGAAGGTCAAGGAGCGGATGGCCCGGTCGATGCCGGGGTTCAAGGAGCTGCAGGAGGATCTGAAGCGTGCGCTCAAGAGGCGCTCCTGGCTTCGGGGTCTGGACGGCCGCCAGTTGGCCATCCGGAACGACTACAGCGCCCTGAACACGCTCCTCCAGAGCGCCGGAGGACTGATCATGAAGCAGGCCTGCATCCTGCTGCATGACGACCTCGCGACCGACTACGTGGTCCTGGTGGACTACTGGCAGGCCGCCCATGTCCACGACGAGATGCAGCTCATCACCAGACCGGAGATCGCAGACGATGTTGGAACCCGCGGCGTCAACTCCATCGTTCGAGCCGGCGAGTACTTCAGCTTTCGTTGCCCCCTCAATGGAGATCACAAGAAGGGAGCCAACTGGGCCGAGACCCACTGAGCATTGCTACAGTTGCGGAGTGGAACTCACCGAAGAAACCTGGGGACCATCTCAGAGGGCAGCAGGACAGAAGCGGTGTCGTTCGTGTCATGGTGGAACGGTCAGCCGCAAGCGTGTTGTTGTTCGGCGCCCGAATGGGAGCGTCCGTGACATCTGGCGCAGAGACCTGACCCGTCAGCCAGAAGGCACTATCGTTCTGAAGGAGTATCGTGGAGATACGCCAAAGGGTGAGACCCACGACACCCTGGACTTCGAGTTCCCCAAGGCGTTCTCCAAGCCGAGGGGCACAAGGCTGATCCGGCCGAAGACGCCGGGCTACGTCTACATCGTCGAGAACGACCTGTTCCCTGGTCTCTGCAAGATCGGCTGTTCGAACGACCCCAAGGCTCGCCTCGGGTCGGCCCGAACGTGGTGGCCGAAGGGGAACGTTCGGATCTGGATTTCGGACCCTGTCGCGGACTACCGGGAGATGGAAGCCCGCGTTCACCAGAAGCTCGCCCACAGGCAGCACGTACGCGAGTGGTTCTCGGTCGACATGGAGTTGGCCAAGGCCATCGTGATCGAGAGCATGGCATGACCACGATCCTCTTCGACGCCGACACCCTGGTCTACCGGTTCTCTGCCGGAACGCAGAAGGACATCGACTGGGGTGACGACGCCAAGAGTTCCTACGCGGACCCCAGGGTGGCTTCGGCTGCCCTGGACGACTTCGTCGAGAAGCTCTGCATCGAGTTCGAAGGCAACCCGATCATGTGCCTCTCGGACCCCGTAGCGAACTGGCGTCACGACATCCTCGACACCTACAAGGAGCAGCGCGCCGACTTCGAACGCCCGGTCACCTGGGCGGACCTCCGATCGCACATCCAGCGCCACTACCGGACCTTCCTCGAAGACCGCCTCGAAGGCGACGACCTCCTGGGTCTCCTGATGACCTCCAAGCGGAAGCTCCCTGGCTCCAAGATCTGCGTCTCGATCGACAAGGACATGAAGACCGTGCCCGGCCGGCACTACAACCCCGACCGGCAGAAGCTCTTCACCATCAAGCCCGAGGAGGCCCTACGGTTCCACCTGATGCAGACCCTCACGGGCGATCGCGTGGACAACTACAAGGGCTGCCCGGGGATCGGCTCAGTCCGTGCCGAGGCCATCCTGAAGGCGGCCGAGGACGAGGGCGGACCAGGCTGGTACCAGCTCGCCTGGAGCCGGATCGCCGAGGCCTTCATGGCCAAGGGGCTGGGCCTCCAGGGCGCCCTCCAGCAGGCCCGTGTGGCCCGCATCCTCCAGGGCCAGGACTACGACTGGCACGAGAAGACGATCGCTCACTGGCAACCACCGATCATCTAAAGGAGAAGCTCGATGCACCCCGATGACCCTCTCCAGTATGTCGACCTCTACCGCAAGCGCTTCGTACTGGGTATGGCCGAGTACCCCGAATTCCGCGGTCAGGCCAAGTACGACGTGGAGCCCGACATCACCGGCATGCTGATCCACAAGGTGATGGTGGATGTCCTCTCGGAGGACCTGGAGACTCAGACGGTCACCTTCCCGATCGACTGGTGGGAGGCAGTGAAGCAGCGCTGGGCGCCGGCCTGGTACACCGACCGGTGGCCGGTCCGCACCAAGACCGTGACCATGGAGGCCTTCGCGATCTACCCGCGGGTTTCCCTACCCGAGTACGCCCCCGGTGTCCGCATCCTGAAGCGGGAGAGCCTACCCTTCTGAGGAGAAGCCCCATGAAGCTGTTCGCGATCCTGATCGTCGTCATGATGAACGGCGAGATCCACGAGAAGCGGTGGCATGACGAACTCTACGACGGACGCCTCGCCTGCGATGAGGCCCTGGAGAACATGCCCCGCATCCCCTTCACGGCTCGCTTCTGTAAGCCCATGATCGGAGTGTACCACTGATGGTCCTGCCCGAGATCATTGGCCTCTACTCACCGCTCCCGCGGTCGGGTAAGGGCACCGCCGCCGAAGTCCTGGTCGACCGCTTCGGCTACCACGAGATGCGCTTCGCACAGCCCATCCGGGACATGTGGGCCGCCTTCCTCGGCATCACCAATCCACACAACCTGTACCTCCACGAGACCCTCGAAGGCGCCCTCAAGGAACGCCCGGTCAGCCCCTGCGGCGTCTCCTACCGAGACTTCGGGGTCGAACTTGGGGACGGCCTGAGGCAGCGCTTCGGGGTGGACTTCTGGGTCAAGCATCTGGCCCAGCGTTACGAGGACCTGGAGGACGAAGGCCAGCTCCACGTGGTGATCTCGGACGTGCGCTACCCGAACGAACACGCCTGGATCAAGTCGATGGGCGGCCAGGTCTGGCGGCTCGCGCGGACCGACGGCGGAGGCGGCCAGCAGACAGTCTCCGAGGGCCTCCTGGAGAAGCACCCGTTCGATGTCCGCATCACAGCCCCCTGCACGGACACGGTCCGTAGGGCGGTCTGGGAGGCCCTCAACGGGCGCTGATCAAAAAACCCGGGTACTCACGCAGAACACCAAGGATCAATACCCTAGGAGAACGCTAAGATGGCCGATCAGGGGCCGCCCTACATCTCCGACGAACTCCTCGCTTACCTGACGAGGATGTTCCCTGATCGGTGCCCCCAGCCAGGGACCCCCACGGACAAGGTGTGGTTCCTGGCTGGCCAGGCCTCGGTCGTCACCCATCTCCGCCATGCCAGAGAGCGCGGCGTAGACCAGCAGTTGGAACCGCCCGATGGCTTCACCGCCAACTCCTAAGCTCACCCCATTCCAGCGGGCAGCAGGGGTTGTGGGCCAGAGCAACGCCGAGTTCATCTTCACGAACCGTGACCCCGATCAGCTCTCCACCGTCGGAGATGATGCTTGGGGTCAGGTTCTCCGCCAGACACGGACCATGGTCTCGCGGAGGGAGGACCGGCAGGCCCGACAGGCGGAGCGACAGGCACGGCAGGATGAGCGCAATCAGCCGCCGGCGCCCGAGCCCCAGCCGGCCCCACAGCCTCCCGCACCACCTCCCCCAGCTCCCGCTCAGGCCGCCCCGGTTCCCAACCGGCCGACCACCCCTGGCGCCACCAGTGGGGGTCTCCCAGTGAACCTCTCCGGTCGGACCGGGAAGACCCAGCTCCGGACGGACAGCTTCGCCCAGGCGGCAACCACAGGACTTCAGCTCCCGAGGTAACCCATCATGCCCACTGAGACCGCAAGCGCTCGGTCCCGCTACGAGGTACTGGCCGCGGCTCGGCAGGACCACCTTGAGAGAGCGCGCAACTGCTCGAAGCTCACGATCCCCACGCTGATCCCCGAAGAGGGACAGTCCAAGGGGTCCCGCTTCTACCAGCCCTACCAGAGCCTCGGCGGCCGTGCCGTCAACAACCTGTCGTCCAAGCTCCTGCTGGCCCTCATGCCACCCTCGCAGCCCTTCTTCAAGCTCTCCGTAGATCCCTTCGTGATCTCCGAGATGAAGGAAGCGGGCGGCGATGAGATGGTTCGGGAGAGTGTCCGAGCGCTGTCGATGATCGAACGGGCCTTCCTCCACCGCATGGAGATGGTGACCGATCGCGTCGCCGTCAGCGAGGCCCTGAAGCACCTCCTGGTCGCCGGCAACGTCCTCCTCCAGGACACCGAAGAGGCCGGCCTGAAGGTCTTCAAGCTCGACGAGTTCGTCGTCAAGAGGGACCGCGAAGGCAACCCCGTGGAGATCCTCATCAAGGAGGAGCTGCACTGGGAGACCCTCCCGGCGTCCATCCAGGAACTCCTGGGCGCGCGCAACTCCAAGCGCGGCGATGAGAAGGCCGAGCTGTTCACCTGGATCGAGCTTCGGGACGGGCGTTTCTACATCCGACAGGAGGTGGAGGAGACCCTCGTCCCTGAGAGCCAGGGAGAGTACCTGGCCGACCAGCTCCCGTTCTTCGCGCTCCGGATGGTGCCTGTCGACGGGGAGGACTACGGCCGATCGTTCGTGGACGAGTACTACGGCGACCTCAAGAGCCTGGAGGGCCTCTACAAGGCTCTCGTGATGGCCTCGGCGGCTGCCGCCAAGATCCTCTTCCTGATCAACCCGAACGGTACCACGCAGATCGACGCGGTCTCCAAGGCCCAGTCCTGCGACATCATCGCCGGCAACGCTGACGATGTCTCGATCCTCCAGGTCGAGAAGTTCAACGACTTCCGGGTGACCCTGGAGACCGCCCAGCGGATCGAGCAGCGCCTGGCTCAGGCGTTCCTGATGACCTCCTCCCTCCAGCGCGATGCGGAGCGGGTCACCGCCGAAGAGGTTCGACTCATGGCTCAGGAGCTTGAGGAAGGCCTCGGGGGTGTCTACTCGACCCTCTCGATGGAGTTCCAGCTCCGTTACGTCAAGGTCCGCCTGAAGAAGCTGGAGAAGACCGTCCGGAACTGGCCCAAGGTCGACGACCAGGTGGTCCAGCCGATGGTCACGACCGGGCTCAACGCGCTCGGCCGCGGCTATGAACGTGACCGTCTCCTGCAGTACATCTCCGCGCTCACCCAGACGATCGGCCCAGAGGCAACCCTGGAACTGGTCGATGGACGCGAAGTCGCCGACCGCCTGGCGATCTCCATCGGGATCGACACAGATGGTCTCATTCGAACCCCCGAACAGATCGCCGAGGCAGCACAGGCCCGACAGGATCAGGCCCTCCAGTCCCAGGTGATCGACAAGCTCGGCCCCGAAGCCATGAAGATGGCCGGCGCCCAGGCCCCACAGGAAGGATAATCCATGAGCGGAGTTCGCACCGTGCCCTACCAGCCAACGGCTGAGGATAACGCGGTCGGGATCGTCCCGCTATCGCCTGCCGAAGAGACAGCGCTCGCGACCGGCGGCTACCAGCCCGGCGTCTCCCTTGACCAGGGAACGGGAGGTCAGCCCCATCGCGACGTGCTGCCTCCGGAGACCAAGACCGAGATCCCCGAGAAGTTCCGGACGAAGGATGGGGGTCTCAACCAGGAGGCCCTCCTGAAGTCCTACCAAGAGCTGGAGAAGAAGCTCGGCCAGCCCAAGGACGATCCGGCCAAGGAACCGGACCCCAACGCGGTCGATCCCAACGCAACCCCGCAGGATCAGCCGAAGGACGGCCAGGAAGATCCGGACACGGAAGCGGCCAAGGCTGCCGAGAAGGCCGCCAAGGACGCCGTCGGCGAGGACAAGTTCGCCGAGTTCTCCGAGAAGATCGCCCAGAAGGGCAACCTCGACGAGGAGGACTACGAGAAGCTCGCCAAGGAGCACGGCATCCCCCGCCAGATGGCCGAGACCTACGTCAAGGGCTTTCAGGCCCAGATGGCGCAGGCTCGCACCCAGCTCTTCGAGCAAGCCGGCCTGAAGGGTGAGGAGGAGTGGACCCAGATCGCCCAGTGGGCGGTCGCGAACCTCAATCAGGCCGAGAAGGACGCCTTCGATCGGGCGGTCGCTGCCGATAACGGCGCGGGCGCAGCGTGGGCACTCCAGGGTCTGAAGGCCCGCTTCGTCCAGGCCAACGGCCAGGCCCCGAACCTCGTCAAGGGCGTCCGCAGCGGCAGCCCCTCGGGGGCCGGCTACGAGAGCCGTGAGGCCTACCTGGCGGAACTCGACAAGGCCACCCGAACGAACGATCCCGGGCTCCACGCACAGATCCAGCGGAAGCTCTCGGCGATGCCCGCGGCGACCCGCCGGGCCTGGCTGGGCGGGATCGACCCGAACACCACCCGGAGGTAACCCTTAGATGCCCCTGCGTATCCGCAAGCCGCCGGTCCGCAACACCCCTGGACCCATCCGGCGAGGGATACCAGATCGTCCTCGTGCCTCGGCTCCTCAGCTACCGGCCAGCCCGGAGGGGGAGCCGTTCGAGGCCGAGCCCCTGGCTCATGGGTCCTCCTTCACAGACCCGTGGGTCTACTTCGCCGATGACTTCGGCTTCGAGGACGACTGATGGCATCAAGCATCGATCCCACCAAGCCAGCTCAGGGCGTCAAGGCCAAGAAGTCCGATCTCAGGGCCAACTTCCAGGCGGCCAAGGATGAGATTGAGGCGAACCAGGCCGACATCGCGACGCTTCAGACCGGCAAGGCTGACACCAGCCACACCCATGATGTCGACACCTTCACCGATGGGTCGACCAACCTCTTCCTGACCGCCGCAGAGCGGTCCAAGCTCGCAGCGATCGAGGCCAGCGCGACGGCCGACCTGACCGCGGGCGAGATCCAGACCCTCTACGAGGGCCAGGCGGACACCAACCGCTTCACCGACGCTCTCCTCTCCAAGCTCAACGCCATCGAAGCAGGGGCGACCGCAGACCTGACCGGCGCCGAGATCCAGACCCTCTACGAGGGCCTCTCGGGCGTCAACAGGTTCACCGACGAGCAAGTCACCAAGCTCAATAGCGTCGGGGCTGGCGCCGACGTTAGTGATGGGCTCAGCCTAGGGCTGGGCGAGGCGGTCTACAAGCAGAAGGACGGTGGGCGCCTGGAGTTCAAGAGCATCACGGAGCGGAACAGCAGTGTCAGGGTGACCAACGACGCGGACACCGTGTACATCCAGGCGTTCCTGACCGCCGACGCTCTCGACAGCAGCATCCTGGAGCCCCTCTTCATCAGCTCAACGGGCGATCTCCTGATCACCGATACGGGCTCCCAGGTGAACCTGAGGATCGCCTCGGAGGCCATTGAGGAGTTCCTCGCAAGCTTCCTGGTAGCTCCATTCGGGCTCAACGTGAACCACGACGACGGCGCCAACGAGATCCAGATCTCCCTCGGCGACGGTACCCTGTCGGACCCAGGCGCTGACCGGATCTTCTTCTGGGACGAGAGCGCGAACGCGTTCCGCTTCCTGGAGGTCGGCTCCGGACTGTCGATCGCCGGTACTGTCCTCTCGGCGAGCGCCTCGGCGCCTGCCCTGGACGACATCACCGATGTTACGATCAGCTCGGTCGCCAACGGCGAGGTCCTCGGCTACAGCAGTGGATGGATCAACCGGACCCTGGCTGAAGCCGGGATCGCGGCAGCCAGCCACACCCACGCCGCCTCCGATGTGAACTCGGGCACCTTCGCGGACGCCCGGATCGCTGAGACCAACGTCACGCAGCATGAGGCTGCCCTGGCGATCGCCGGGACACAGCTCACAGGGCTCGCCCTGGACGTAGCCACCGTCAACGTCACCGCCTCCGGAGCGCTCACCGACGCCGCCAACGCGGACCGGTGGAACAACGGGACGGTCGAGCGCCGGGTCAACTACGTCCTCCACGGGGTCCCCTCAACGGCGATCGCGATGACCTTCGCCGACACGGTCTCCCAGGACCTGAAGATCTTGGTCTCGGAGGACCAGACCGGCACCGTCTCGGTCCAGCCTACGGGCTCGGCCACATGGGAGGATGGGACCACCACGGCCCGTAACCTCCTCTCGGGCGGATCGGTCACGATCGAGAAGCTCACCTCGACCAAGTACCGCCTGATCGGCGGCATCGACGAGGCGCTCACGATCAGCACCGCGGTCACCTTCAGTGGCGCCGTGACCTTCTCCTCGACCACCTCGGGGATCGACCACGGGGCTCTCGACGGGCTCGCCGACGACGACCACACTCAGTACCTCCTGGTCGCCGGCACGCGGGCGATGACTGGCGCGCTCGACATGAACGGCCAGAACATCGATCTGGGGAACGCCACCACCAACGGCCGGCTGATCTTCGACCTCGACCTGGACACCTACCTCCAGGCGAACGCCGACGACAGCCTCCAGCTCCGTGTTGGAGGCGGCCTCTACTGGACTGCCACCAGCGGCAAGGTCGTGATGGCCCAGGCCCTCTCGATGGATGGCCAGCAGCTTCGCCTCGACGACGACGAGGACAGCTACTTCGTCGAGCAGGCCGACGACGTGATCGACCTGTACATCGGTGGGGCACAGCACAGCACGTTCTCCAGTGACACCTGGAGGCTGATCTCCACCAGCGCTTCGGCGTTGGTCGGGCCAATCCTGAACGTCTTCCGGGACAGCGCGAGCCCGGCTGTGGACGACATTCTGGGAGCGCTCAGGTTCACCGGCCGCGACGCCGGTGGTGTGAGCGAGCCCATCTACGGACAGATCCGTGCGGTCGCCACCGCTGTTGGGGATGGCGCGCACGCCGGTCGGATGGACTTCACGGTCGGTTCGGCAGGGTCGACCGTCACCCCAGTCACCATCGCGCCCAGCCTCCTGCTGGTCGGGAAGACCGCTGGGGACAGCGGTGCCACAGGCGGCCTCGAACTCACGGATGACGGCCTCGTTCGGGCCACCCGGTCCGGCGCCGTCTGCGCCAACCTGAACCGGATCAACTCGGACGGTCAGATCGTGTCGTTCCGCCAGGGTGGCACCCAGGAGGGTAACATCTCGGTCTCGGGCAACACGGTCAGCTACAACGCCTTCCTCGGGTCTCACCGAGGGGCGTGGCAGGACGACATCGGCGAAGAGCCGCCGGTGGGGACCGTCCTGATCTCGACCGGAGAGCTGATCGACGATCGTCACCCGAAGGTCCAGGTCTCCACCACGCGTGGCGATCCTCGGGTCTACGGCGTCTACCGCCCGTGCGGCGATGACGACGAGAACTTCGTGGCGGCCCTCGGGGTCTACTACGTCCGCGTCAAGGGCGTGGTCGAGCCCGGCGATCTGCTGCGAGCCAGCGACCTGGCCGGTGTGGCCGAAGCTCAGCCTGGCCGCTCGACCGTAAGCGCTCAGACGCTCGGGAAGGCGCTCTCCGGGTTCACCCCTGGGGTCACCCCCCGACGACTGCCGCCGCGGGTCCGGCGTGCCATGCTCGATGCCCCGGTTGACCCACCGGAGGAAGAGGGGATCGTCTCGATCGCCCTGATGGCGGGGTAACAACCATGCTCTTCGCTCTCCTGGACACGATCCGGGCCAAGGGCGGGGTCTCAGGCGAAGGCGGGGGACCATCAGCGTCCCCCATCTCCGTCCAGCGCGAGACCGCCACCTGGACCACCGCTGACAAGACCTTCACGATCAACGCTGTGGATACCTCCAAGGCCCTGGCCCGATGGGCATCCGCCAACTGGACCCCGACGAACCTTGACGGGGACGACCAGATGGACGTGCTGACCGCTGGGCTCTCCTTCGCCTCCACCACCTCGGTCCTCGCAGATGGCCAGACGGCCGCCTCACCGACGGGCCGGAAGGGGTCCCTGGAGGTCTGGGAGCTACCCGAGGGGGCCAACTTCGGGATCGCCCTGAGGTACTACGACGATGTGAGCTTCGCCGGGGCGCAGTCCCTGGAGTTCACCAAGGACATCGACCTGAGTGGCGCCGGCATCTCGGACATCAACGACTGCGCCGTGTTGGTCTGCTCCATTCGATGCTCCGAGGCCGACAACACGCCCGGCTACGATAGCTGCTTCGTGACCGCAGAGGTGGTCGACGCCAGCGGCCTGAAGCTCCGGGTTACCCGCGGCGACGACATCTACGACGGCACGATCCGCCTGGCGGTTCTAGAGTTCACCGGCTCGAACTGGTCGGTCCAGAAGGTCAAGCGCTCGCTGGTCGCCGGCTCCACCGTGGAGACCGGGACGATCAACGCCGTCGACTGGGACCACGCGTTCGTCTTCGGGTCCTCTGAGGACAGCAGCAACAGGTTCGATGGCCTCAACGTCGCCTTCTACCCTGGAGCCACCACGACCACCGTGAGGATGATCGGGGGCCAGAACGCGGCCGGCGTCGACACGATCTGCTACGTTGTCGAGGACACCTCGGGGACGATCGTGTGTGAGTACCAGGAGCTGACGGTCACCGTGGCTACCCTCGCGGTCTCCTGGGTGGGCACCTTCCCGAGCGGCCGTTCGGTGTTCCTCCTGGACAACTACGTCAACAGCGCGTCCGCGGCGAACGCCCGGTACGCGGCCAACTACGAACACACCGGGGATCAGGCCGGCGAACTCTACCGAGAGAGCACCTCGTCTGATCCCACGGTCCACATCCAGGCCATCGCCTTCCCGGCGACAGGGTCTTAACGAAAATCCTCGCGTCAAAGCTTTGGCGCGGGGTGCCGCTCCTCTTTAGGAGGGCGAGCGCAGAAGCTACGCCAAGACATGGCCCCAAGGCTCCCGTTGCGACGGGGGCCGGACGGACACCCTTGGACTGGGCGAAGTGGCGCTGACCTGCAACCACACCAGAAAGGATGACGATCATGGCTGCGCCTGATCTCACCGTCAACCGCCCTGGTGAGGCAGCCGGTGGTGCTTCCGACGCCTTCGAGCTGTTTCTCACCACCTACTCGGGGATGGTCCTCAACGCGTTCCGGCGACGGGTCGCGACCGACGGCAAGTTCGTCGAGCGAGAGATCTCCCAGGGTCACCAGGCTCAGTTCCCGGTCCTCGGCCGGACGGCTGCTGCCTACCACACCCCGGGTGCGTACCTGACCGGCGCCCAGAGCGTCGCACACGGGCAGCGCCTGATCAAGATCGACAACGTCCTGCTGAGCGACATCGCCGTCGCCGAGTTCGACACTCTGCTCAACCACTTCGATGTGATGGGCGAGTACGCGATGCAGCAGGCGGAGGCCCTGGCCATCCAGAAGGACAAGCACGTCCTCCAGGTCGGTCTGAACGCCGCCAACGGCACCGATGTCCTGAACAACGGCCTGCCCGATGGCACCCAGCTCACCAACGCCGACTACGCGACTGTCGGGGATACCCTGGCGGCCGGCATCACCTCGGCGGCGCAGACGATGGACGAGAACTGGGTCCCCGATGAGGACCGGTACGCGTTCGTCAAGCCCGCGCAGTTCTACCTCCTCCAGCAGACCACCAAGCTCCTGAACCGTGACTGGGGTGGAGCCGGTAGCCTGTCCGAG
>JANQEO010000409.1 GCA_028278325.1 Candidatus Binatia bacterium | reverse complement strand
TTGGCTGGGGAAACTCCACGGAGGGCGAGCACTATTTCGTCCAGCAAGTGGTTCGAAATCTCGTTGATTCCTAGATTGCGATTTGCGCGAACGGCCTTTCTCTACTCCACGTAGCCAAGCGCGCGCAGGTTTCTCTCGAGTTCCTCCGAGATCTGCGGATCCGCAGGGTTGGGCGGGCGGGGCGAATGGTGACGAGGTAGCTCCGCGACGAGCTGCGAATAGTGGTTGGCCATCTCAGTAGCTTGATCGGCCAGGTTGCGAGATTCGCTTGGATCGGAAGCCACGTGAAACAACTTGGCTTCTCCCGATCCTTGGTCCAGGATATAAGTGTACGCACCGTCGCGCAGCGAAACTGACATCACCTCGCAGTTGCTCGTCACAGGCGGTTCGCCGTCACGAGGGCAAGGGCTCTCGCGTTGAACTCGCTCGCTCACAACGAGCCGTGATACTTCATCTACTTCAGCATCCAGAACGGACTTTGCGAGGGATTGCGACGCGTCGTTCTGGAACTCCGCCTCGACACCCGATAGCTCTAACACCGTCGGGGAAACGTCGATTAGTCCTGCTACGCCCTTTATCCGCTTGCCTTGAACCGATCCTTTCGGTCCCCTGACGATGAGCGGGACGCGAAGTGCCTGCTCATGAAGGGTATTGCCGTGCCCCAAGAATCCGTGTTCGAAGAACTCCTCACCGTGATCCGAGAACAGAACCAGTATCGTCTCATCTTCTATCCCCAAGTCGCGAATCGCCTGATCAAGCCGTCCCACCTCGGCGTCCAGAGTGCGTACTTCGGCATCGTACAAGAGTTCGATCTGACTTCGTTCCAACACAGAGAAGTCATCTTGACCGATGTTGAATGCGTTCATGAAGGCGTAGGTAAAACTCAGGGCGAACATGCCCTGATAGCGGTGACCTCTCAGGCGACTCAACCGCCGGACCTCCTTGCGGGGCGGGGAGTACGGCACGTGAACCTCGTACGACTGAATGAACAGGAAGACGGGACTATCAGACTTTTCAGCAAGCCAACCGATCGCTCGCCCGAATGTCTCCCGGGCGTTTCCAGCGAACCCCGAATCGTTGACGAGGTTCGTTCCGTCGTGATAGCGATCGAAACCGCGAGAGAAACCCCACCGACTCGCTACGAAACCGTTCTCCGTAAATGCCGCGGTCGAGTAGCCCGCAGCCGCGAAAACCTCAGCGAGCATCGGTGCCTCGGCTGGGATCCTTTGGGATCGACCTGGGAGAACGCCCAGCTCGGAGGGAAGCTTGCCGCTGAACAAGGAAGCGTGTGATGAGAGAGTGTTGGGGTAGGCAGCGTAGACGCGTTCGAACACAGTCCCCTGCTCTGCGATTCGATCCATGTTTGGAGTCAGTCGGTCTCGTCCCCCGTATGCTCCAACGCGATCGGCGCGAAGCGTGTCTAGCGAAACCAACACAACGTTGTAGTAGCTCGACTGAGACGCGCTGCGAGGACAATCGAGCCTAGGTCGTGCCCACCGAACTGCATCTGACCCCCCCTCGACTTCCAACCTGAGCTTCGTGATGCCCTCGGGCGGAAGCGGGATTGCGCGGTCCACCCACCCCGCCTCGTCGGGACCAGCGAATTCCAGGAGTAGTTGGGTGGGCCGAAAGGGGCGTTCGCCGAACGCTCGAAAAGTGGGCTTCAACCCGTCTCTTTCCACGCCTGCGCCGAGACGCAGGAAACAGGGCTGCTTCGCGTATACGTCGAACTCGACTACAGGCGCACTTCCAGCGACATCGCGGGCCTCCTGCTTAATCGAGATCGTGGACTCCGCCGCGCCCAGCCGAATAGTTCCGCCCGAATCGAGAAGGTCGTTGCTGTGAAAACAACTGAGCACAAAGGCAGCAGCGACCATCCCAACGGTGGTCGCGAAAGCGAGTTTCCTCACGGAAGCGCCCTTCCTTCCTCTCTTGTCTCGGACCACAGAGGCCAATCAATATTCTCCACGCCACCGTTCGCAACACGCTTGTACAAACTTGATTGCTTCATGCGGAACCAAGCGTTCACGTGATGGCAACTACGAATTCTCGTGCTCGACCATAGTGGTACATTCGATTTCGGTCGACTTTCAAAGGTCTTGCCACTGATTTCATCGAAACTGGCTTCGCTATCGTGTCTCAATGAGTGACGCGGAGCGCCCTAACGCCGGATGGCTTTTTGGACCGTTTAGTGATGTCTTTGTCGGATGCGGCCTAGGCTCGATTCTCTTGATCGCGACTCTCGCGCTTACCGGAAATCTGATCTCGTCAGTCGTTCCCGCCTCGCTGCTCATTCTGTTCCTCGCGGTCCCGCACTATGGCGCAACGCTGATTCGCGTGTACGAGAGTGAGTCCGACCGACGTCACTACTCGTTCTTTTCAGTCTGGTGCTCGGTCGCAGTCGCGCTGGCTCTGGTTCTCGGCCTCGAGAATGCACTGTTCGGCTCACTTGTGCTGACGCTCTACCTCACCTGGAGCCCGTGGCACTACACCGGTCAGAACTACGGTGTCTTCCTGATGCTGCTCGCTCGGCGTGGCGTCCAAGTTGACCCGACTACAAAGCGACTGGCATATGCATCGTTCGCCTTGTCGTTCGGCATGACATTCCTTGCGATTCATGGGGTCGACCCGAGAGCGACCTACGCGCCGGTTTCGTATCAGGGAACCGTGTACTCAGCTCTCTCGCTCGGTATTCCGTTACCACTCGCGGGCGTAGCCCTGGCCACCATTGGATCTGCCTATCTCGTGGCGTCCGCCGCGGCGCTGATTCGCCTTCTTCGCGCGGCTGGCTGGGCCGCTATCGCGCCATCGCTGGTATTGGCCGTGACCCAATCCCTGTGGTTCGCGGTACCTGTTACGTTTCGCTTCTGGGGGAGCGAGGCCCAGAGCACCTATTTCGCTTCAGCCTACACGGCCTACGGCTTCGTCTGGATCGCCGCTTTTCACTCCGCGCAGTACCTGTGGATCACCACCTACTACGCTGCTGGCCATCGGCCGCGAGGTGAGCGAGTTCGTTTCGTCGCAAAGTCGACCGTTGCCGGCTACGCGATCTGGACGCTTCCCGTATTGCTGCTGGGGCCGAGCCTATTCGGCAGCTTGCCGCATGAAAGCGGCCTCGCTCTCCTGGTCGCCGCCACCGTGAATCTGCATCACTTCATTCTCGATGGTGCGATCTGGAAACTCCGAGACGGACGAGTCGCGCGTCTCCTACTGCGATCGGCTTCCTCAGCTCGGGCCACCACTCCAGACGCCGCTACCATCCCCAATGAGGCCCGCGCTCCCTGGCTGCGTCGGTCCATATACACAGTCGGCGCGTTGTGTGTCATCTATGCGGCTGCGACCTTCTGGGAGGAGGAAGTTGGCTTCGCCAGATCGCTACAGGAGCGCGACCTGGGTCGGGCTGTACTCGCGACTGACCGCCTTGCCATGCTTGGACGGGAGAGCGCCAGTCGGCACCGCCTGCTTGGTCAGGCGTACGCGAATCGAGGCGAACTGACTGCGGCGATGCTGCAGTTCGAACAGAGCCTCGCCGTGCTCCCTACCACCGAGACGTTTCGATCGATGGGAAAGCTCCGATATCAGCAGGCTGACTGGCGGGCGGCTTTGGATTCGTACGACGCCCTCCTCGAGATAGAGCCGAACGACGCCGAGGCTCTTTTCCGATCTGGACTCGCCCTGATGAAACTTGGCACTCCGTCGGATGCTATCCCTCGCCTCGAGAGAGCACTACTTATCGAACCCAATGTGCGAGAAATCCAATCTGCACTGCGACGCGCGAGGTTACACGCAAGTAGCCCGAGCGACGATGTTGAGCATCGGAATGGAGAATCACCCGGACCTGGCACCGAGTACGAGAGACCGTAGCTCGCGACGAGCGGGACCGTTTCAAAGTTCGTGTTTGGAGTCCCTGATTCTCGCGTGCCGTGCGCATCACATTCAACCGGTTCCGCGCAAGCTCCAATACACTACGCGGATTTGTATGACGCCTCGCCCGGATCGACCCGGGGGCAAGCTCGTTGGAACTCCCATCGCAGCAGGTTCCATCCGCGATGGCTCTGGTTTTCGCGACGTCGCGTGTCAAGGAGATGCGATCATCCTATTTGGATTCGTCATCCCATCCAGAGACCACCTCGAACTGAATCTGCCTGCTTCGACTTTCGCGCCGACAGAATGCTCGAACGCTCTTGTGTTTTCCGGCCAGGGTCAATGCCGTGATCTTGTTGAAGAACTTCACGGCAACCGTCGTCGTCCCGTCAGGCCGATAGGTAACTCGAAACGACTGAATCGCAGTCGTGACATCGCGAGGTAGTTTGGAGAGATCGGTGACCAGTCTCCCGTCCTCGCCGATCAACTCGGACATGTCCGACAGGCACAGTGGGATGAGTTCCTCCAGCACTCGGTCGGCGTCGAACTGGAGCCGCTGGGCTTGCTCGGCCTGTAGCTGAGCGATTCGCGCCGCAACCTTAGGTTTCCTTAGGAGCTGGGATGCGCACACGTCCGCAGACTTCGGTGCGTAGCCCGCGCGGATGTACGCGCGCTTCCCGCACCCGTCCACCAGGTATTCGAGGCAGAATCTCTCCTGCCGGGCCGAAAGACCGCTTGAGAGGTTGATGACTTCGCCAGCCTGATCCAACTCGTCAGAATGGTCGACTGACGGCGCGGGTGCACGTTTTGCGCCCATCTAAGCGCTCCGGTAAATCGGTATGACCTGCGCGCCGGATCGAAGTCCGTCCAGGTAGTCTGCCCAGGACTGCATCATTGCGCGCCTTTCTGCTAGATGGGTTGTTCGATTGTACGCGCGACCATTCGGGTCTTTCACCGCATGCGCGAGTTGATGCTCGATCAGTTCGGGCCTGAAGCCGAGCACCTCGTCCATGATCGTTCGCGCCATCGCGCGAAACCCGTGGCCGCTCATCTTGTCGTTGGGGATCTCCAACCGGCGCATCGCCGCGAGTACGGCGTTGTTGCTCATCGGGCGTCGGGGATCGCGACCGCCGGGGAAGACGTACTGCCGTCGGCCAGTGATCGCGTGGAGGTCTTCGAGGATTTCGACCGCCTGCCCCGAGAGCGGAACGATGTGCTGCGTTTGCGTCTTCGAAATCGTGAAGCGCCATTCAGCCGCATCGAGATCGATGTCTCGCCACTCCGCTTGGCGCAGTTCGCCTGGGCGCACGATCACGAGGGGTGCGAGGAGCAACGCCGCACGCACCACTGGTGTGCCCACGAAGCTGTCCAGAGTGCGGAGCAACTCCCCGGCTTCCTTCGGGTCGGTCACGGCCGCAAAGTGCTTCCCCTTCACGGGTGGTAGTGCACCGCGTAGATCGCCCGTCGGATCGCGATCCGCACGGCCAGTAGCCACCGCGTAGCGGAACACCTGACCGCAGTTGGTTCGCGCTCGATGCGCGGTCTCTAGAGCACCCCGAGCCTCTACACGCCTTAGAACCGCGAGCACCTCTGGTGCGGTGATCTCGCCGATCGGCCGAGTGCCCACCCAAGGGAAGACATCGCGCTCGAACAGCCGCAGCACCCTATTCGAGTGGCTCTTCGCCCAGGTGGGCTCGTACTTCGCGAACCACTCCTTGGTCACCGCCTCGAAGCTGTTCTCGACGCCGGCTACCTGCGCCGCCTTCTGCGCCTTTCGGTGCGCGCTCGGGTCGATGCCCTGATCGAGAAGGCCATGCGCCTCATCCCTCCGGTGCCGCGCTTTTTTCAGAGAGATCCGCGGATAGACACCGAGCGAGATCCGCTTCTCCTTCCCCGCGAAGCGGTACTTGAGCCGCCACCACTTCCCGCCCGTCGGCGAAATCTCCAGGTAAAGGCCACCGGTGTCGTAGAGCCGCTGCACCTTGCCCTCGGGCTTCGCGCTCTTGATGGCACGGTCGGTAAGAGCCATCTGGGGGCAACTCCAGTTCGAGGGTGGCGAGTTGCCCCCAAACTTGCCCCCTGTTGCCCCCGGCTGTCAATGACCGATGCCGGACCTTCGCGGACGCCAAATGTCCGTCCACACTGAGCTTTTCGGACGTTTTCGGATGTCCTCGGACATCCTCGGAAGTCGATTTGGTGGAGCCGAGCGGGATCGAACCGCCGACCTCTGCATTGCGAACGCAGCGCTCTCCCAGCTGAGCTACGGCCCCACGTAAGTCTGATCGGTGCGCTTTGGGCTCTCGGCCTGCTGGGTGGCGAGGCTGTGCGCGCCGATGGCGAATCTTTGTCTCGCGGCGCTCGTTTGGAGCAACGCCACGCGAGGGGCCGAACGGTAGGGCCTGGGTTTTTCGGCGTCAACTTGCGGGGTTGGCGCGCTTCTCGGACCCGCCCGGGCCCCTCACCCGTGCGAGAAGCTGCGCCTCACATGCTGCTGCGGGGCGCTGTACCCCTTTGCCATAGTGGGAAGCGATCGAGGTACGCCCCACGAGTGGAGCCTTCCCCATGCCCAGCACACCCGCGGCATCCGATGCCCAGGCCAGCGAAGCCGAATCCGTGGATCCCCTGATCGCCGACCTGCTCGAGTGGATCGGCAAGGCAGGCCGCCCCTACCCCGAGGTGATGGACGCCTGGCGCACCAGCTGCCCGCGGCTTCCCGTCTGGGAAGAAGCGAACGATCGCGGGCTCGTCGTTCGCAAGCGCGCGCCCGAATGCGGCGGGCGCGTCTTCGTCACCGAACGCGGTTCGGTGTGGCTCCTGGAAAACGCACGGGGCTAGAACCCACGTCAGCGCGAAGCCGACTTCGCCCCGCGAAGCAGCCCGTCCACGCTCAGGTCTTCGTCGACGTCGGGCCAGTGGATGCCGATGCCTCCACCCGACAACTCGAAGTTGTCTCGTTGCTCCTGGGTGGCATTCAGCAACCGAGGAAACCAGACCAACGGCGTCGCGATGCGGCGTCCGTCGACGAGCGCGACCTCCAACTCGTCATCTGTGACGGTGACGTACTTCACGCGCGCGCCGGGGCCAGGCGATGAAGTCGTCATGCGTGGCCACCTCGAACTGGCTGCGCCGATCCTTCACGACGCACTGGATTCGTCTCGATCATCATGGAACGAACCCAGCGTAGCTCGACAGCACGGCGAACGAACGCACCGGCCGGAGCTCAACTCCCACCTTCCCGCGTCCCCCGGCGACAAGCGCATTGGACTTGCCGCCGGAAAGAACACGGCGGGAGGTCACGCTTCAGACGGTCTCGAAGAAGTACGTCATCCGCGTGTTCAAGCTGGTGGCCAGCTTGTGGAGCGTGCTCATCGAGGCCGCGCTCTTGCCGAGCTCGATCTGCGAAATGAGGCTGACACTCAGGCCCGTGCGGTTGGCCAGCTGCTTCAGCGTGAGCGGGCGGCTGTGGCGCAGCTCGCGGATGCGCGCACCCACCACGGTGTTGAGGCGGGTTTCGAGGTCGACGAGCAGGCCCTTCTCGTTGATGGCCTCCTTCAGTACCGCGCGAAACTCGTCGGCGTCGATGGGCTTCTGCAGGTAGTGGAAGGCCTGGTGCTTCATCGTGGCCACGGCCGCTTCGACGCTCGCCACCTCGGTGGTGGCGATGACGCACAGGTCGCTGTCCTGCCTGCGGATGGCTTCGAGCGCTTCGGCGCCGCCGCTGCCGGGCGACACGTCGAGCACCACGATCTGGTAGCGGTTGTCGCGAATCTCGTCGCCGAT
>JANQEO010000382.1 GCA_028278325.1 Candidatus Binatia bacterium | reverse complement strand
CCTTCGCAAGAGCCAGGACGGTTCCCGCCGCCAGCTTGGACGCCGAGGCCACCCAACGGACATGCGGTTCAGCTGCCAGCCCGGCCCCGGGGTGACGTTGAGCCGCGTGAATGACGCCCCAGAGCGTACCACGGTGCGGTTGGGCGACCGCAAGGGATGGTCAGCTGCAACCGCTTGTTAGGCGGCGCCGCGCTTGAACAGACGCCGCCACCACGGGAGGGACAGCTCAGACCACACGCGTTGAAGCTCGGCCAACAGGACGGCTGTGTGCCGACCAATGTGAGGACGCGCAAGCGCAACTGCACCCTCCGAATGGAGCTGGGAGAGAAGTTCGCACGCCAAGGCTCGGCACTCAGGATCGTTGCTCTCGGCCAGTGCTTCCGCGAACCCCCAAGAACCGGCAAGAACGTTCTGAGGCGAACCGCTCAAGAGGTGGCGAATGATGAAGTTCGACCAAACTTCATCTAGGACGTTGTATGCACCGGCCGGCTCGGGTGAGCAGTAGGCCCGCAGCGCGTCCACGTCGTCGCGGATCTCCGGGACAGCTTCGACTAGGCAGTCGACAACTTCTGCGTACTGCACAAGGCGCCGCCTAACGGACCGGGCGCTCAGCTGCGAGCCACAGCGCCTCCGCGGCTCGCCCGAAGCACCCCTGTTCAATGCTAAACTCTACCAGAGGTGGATTGGATCACGCTGTGGCTCGTCAGCTGCAGCGCCTTGTTGGGCGGCGTGCGCGCTAGTGCATACAGCCGTGATAGACCTCATCTTGCTTGACATAGGCATCAGGGTAGAGAGGCTTGACGTCAGCTAGAGAAGCGTTGAGTTCGCTCGAACCCGGCTCGCCGCTGGCGGCAACAACGACAAAGAAACCTGGCTTGAAGGAACGGTAAGCGTCGGAGCTCTCAACGCTCAGGTAGACGCCGGGATCGAAGCGGCCACGCGCGACGTAGCAGGGGAACGGGTAGAGCGGATCTTTCGCGCACTCCTCAGGAGGCCAGGTGAGGCCGTGCGCCGGATCGTGGATCAGACCACGAAGATCGAGTCGGATATCGAGGTCACGAGCGGCGCGTTCGGCGATCTGCCTAGCCTCGGCGTAGTCCGGTGTGGAGCGGATGATCAAGAATCCGACCGGCACCCACGGATCGAACTCGGGATCGTCCGCGAGAGCGCGAGGGGCCGACACGACGAGAGAGACCACGAGCGCCACGGCAAGCCAGGCCAGCGTCACAAGATTCTGCAGTCGGCAATAGGCTACTCGCATCTCGTTCTCACGCCGCCCAACGGTCGGCGTTCAGCGGCGTGCGCCGATCTGGCACAGCGGCTCGGAACGCCTCGGTTGACCGCGATTCTACCACGACCCAGTACACCATCAGCGTGAGCACGTCCGCTGCAACGGCTTGTTATGCCGCGTCTGGCTCAGCGCCCCAGATTTCACGGAACGAGATGCCGGTTAGCTCGTGCTCACGGAAGAGCTCAACGATTCGACCGGAGAAGAAAGTTGGCGAGACCCGCAGTTCGGAGATCTTGAAAACGTCGCAAGAGGCTACGACGTCAGGAAGAAACGCGTAGCGAGCGACACGCATGATGCGCCCGTTAGCGAAGCGGGTGACGCCTGCGGCAGAGAAGTCGAGTGCGGGCAGAACCACACGCGGGTTGAACAGCCAGAGTTTCGAATCGCTGCAGTCGACCGGGAGAAATTCACCAAACGGTTCGAGTGACGCTCGTAGAGCGAGCAGCGCTCGAGGTTTGAATACCAGCGAATGTGAGCCGAGCCAAGGGAGATCGACAGGAACCAGGCTCGCGCCTTCGTCTTCGTTGATTAGCTGGAAGGCTGGGGGAGACCAGGCCTCGCTTCGGCTGTCACCGTTGACCAGCGAGTTGACAGTCTCAAAGTCGGCAGCGTCGACCGGGTGCGCCAATTGACTGCGCTCGTCAGGGAATGGCTTGTAGATGCTCATGGCCGGTGACGCGGCATAACGGACATGCGGTTCAGCTGCCAGCCCGGCCCCGGGGTAGCGTTGAGCCGCGTGAATGACGCCCCCAAGCGTACCACGGAGCGATTGGGCGCCCGTAAGGGATGGTCAGCTGCAACCGCGTGTTAGGGGGCATGTGGCTATGCGTCTCGATCTTGGCTCCGACCCAGCGGCCGAAGCAACCAGCCCGCCAGGCAGAGGCTGACTCCTGCGAGCGCGGCAAGACCTAGGCGCGACTGCTCGCCGAGTACCGGCTCGCCCGCAATGAG
>JANQEO010000113.1 GCA_028278325.1 Candidatus Binatia bacterium | reverse complement strand
GAATCGTCGCATCAGCTCCAAACAATCCGCATGGGCGGGTGTGCAACGGCTAGTTGAAAGTAGGATCTGACTCAATTTTACCCGAAACGCTGGATTGGTCAGATCTCTTTCCCAAGGGCATCCACGAGTTCTATTTCGTCCTGAACGACCGCTACACGGGCGCCGTGTCACCCCGTCTCCATCGGGCCCTGGAAGAAATCCGCCGCGAATACGGGTTGGAGCGTTGCGAAGCGTTTCTGAGCCAGCGATTGGAGAACGAGCTGTTCTCTCTTGGCGAAGACAAGATCGCCTCCATCGTCGGCTTCGTTGCTGACCCGTTCGCTACACCAACTCCGACCTCGGAGCCATCGATCGAGGTGGATGAACTGCTCGATGACCTGGCCCGCGCAGTTGCATCGCACGCGCGTCTGACGCGATTGCCGGCGCTGTTCGAAACGACGGAGACTCTCCCCGTCGCAACAGCGTATGTGGACCTCACGCTGGCAGCACGCCAGCAACGACCGGCAGCGCCGCATCTCTTGGAGCATCACAAATCGCCAGCAGAGCGGATCATGCGACGAGAGGAGGAACGCTATCAGGTGCGGCGTACTCCTCGCCAATTGCTCGACCGACGCGATGTCGGTTGCGTGCTCATCCTCGGCGGACCAGGTGCGGGCAAGTCCAGCTTGCTGCGGCGCATTGCTCTGGATATTGCTGCTGGGCAATGGTTCCACAAACAGGCCGTCGTCTTCGCCGAAGCGCGCCGCTTCTGGTCCAGGCGCAAGTCCGATGAGCCCATCTCCCTCCTGCGTTTTGCGATCGAAGACACCATGGATCCGCTACGGCGTCAGCCCTCACGAGTTCTAGCTGCCGAGAGCCTGTTGCTTTCCCGACGAACATCGGATGTGCTTCTTCTCGTTGATGGTTTGGATGAGATTGCCGCCGACGCCGCGGCGGTCGACTGCATTTATGGCGAGCTTGAAGCCTTGTCCCTGTGCCTTGACTGGATCACCACCTGCCGCCCGGCGGGACTCGTACGGTCCTGCGGGGAACAGCAGCGTTCGGACATGGCGGCACTCGACGAGGAGGCCGTCGAGCTTCTAATCGAGAACTGGTCGTCGGCGAGCGGATACGGACGGGACCTCGCAGACAGGCTCAAATCAGAGATCTCCAACGTGCCAGCCCTTCGCCAGATGGCCACCAATCCTTTTCTGCTGGCCTCGTTGTGTTTTCTGAAAAGCGCTGCCCTGGACGAACGGTTGCCCGTCAGCCGCGTCGCGGTCTTCGAGGAGCTCATCAAACATATCGGCCTCCAGGCGCAACGTCGGTTCGCCGACGCGACGATCCTGGACGCTGAGGCACTTCGGGCTTTGTCCGGATTCTGCTATTGGCTCTACGACCGACCCACGGGCCCGGTGCAGGTCTTCTCCTTGAACGACTGGCGTTCATACGGCGATGCGTCGGGGCCGACCTGCGATCTGGGCTCCCGCATCTTGCCCACGCGGTTGATCGCCGCATGGTCGGAGGACGATCCGCAATACCACTTCGTGCATCTGAGCTTGCAAGAGCATCTGCTCGGGCACGCGATGTTGGGGCGCGACCAACAAGACTTCATGAGCCGTCGCTTCGCGCCCGCTTGGCGACTGGCATTCCGCGCCTATGCAGCACTTCTGTACTACCGCGGAGAGAAGGAGGCATTCCGCGAGCTGGTATGGCAGCTCCATCAGGAGAAGGATCTCAGTGGCTTCGCGTTGAGCGCCCTCGCCGAGATCTTTGCCGATGCCGGCATCCGTGACACGACCTCTTGGCTCGGAGCGGACCTGCGAGTTGATCTATTGGAAGCGAAAGAGAACTTGATCGACCAGGGCAGCGTCATTGTCACGGATGCCTTGGCGATGCTCGACCCTGAGTACTTCGAGGCATACGCCCACGAATCCATCGACGACCTGGATGACCAACTGGAGGCGCTCGAGAGCGAGTACCCGGAGGACTTTCTCGACAAACCGTATCCTGGTGAACCCTATGTGGCCTTCGGGCGCGAAGAGGACGACTTTTATAGGCTACTTGTAAAGGCCGGGACGCCGAGCGCCTACGCCACTGTGCGCGAGGCGTTCTTCGGCACGGATCAGCGCCGTGCACTCGTTGCCGCCATTGCATTTGTCGACGTTGCCCGGCCCAGGGATCGCAAGACGATGGCCGGGCTCGCGAGCAAGAGCAAGATACTCGATGACTTCGCGACGAGAGTTTGGGTATTCGTCTCAGCATCGCGGCGGCCGGAGCTCATGGATTTCGTACTGCGAGTTGCGGGCTGGAGCATGGGCCGTCGCAACGAGTTGTTCGAAGACGCGATCTCCATCCTGATGGACATGGAAACCGATACAGCGTACGTAGAGTTCGAGAAGCTTCTGGACAAGCAGATGCAGCTGGACGCACGCGCCGGAGAGCGCTCAGCCCCACTCGCCATCCTGTTGCGGCACGTCGGGCAGCTGCCGACCGAGAGGGCACGAGAGCTGTTTGCTCGTGCAAGCCGCCACCGGAGGTCGTCTCTTTGGGAGGACCTGGTGACCGAGAACCGCATGAGCGCCGGCCTGCTGGGCGACGCGGAAATGCTGGAACGTCTCGGACACCCAGCAACCCGAATGCAAGCCTTAGGCGCAATCGGAGCGGCGGTGTCGCGTTACGCTCGGATGCCGTCGCCAGCGGTCGTTGCTCGCGCCTACAAAGTAGTGGATAAGCGCGACACCCAATGTTTCGCGGAGCTTGCGAGGCTGGAAGCAGCCCGCATCCGTGCTGGGAGTGCGTCGAGGCTCCTCCCGCTGTTTTTTGACGAAGCGCGAAGTGCCTTCGATTCTCTCGGGTCGGACCCAAGCCGTGACAAGCTGTTCGACATGCAGGAAAGGCTCGATGCCATGCTTCAACCGCTTTGCGCGGCACGGCACCGACCAACCCTGACGCTGTTGCACGAAATCTTGAGTGCAGACGCATTGCTGAGTGCCGAGGGCGACCGTGGGGAACTGGCAGAAGCGATCCTGGAAGATGCCATTCGGGCGGCGAGTGACATCATCGCAGGCAACTGTCTGCCTGAACATGCCGCACGCGACGATCGGATCGTTGCGGACCTGACCGCGCTGCTGTTCCAGCCGGTGTTGGATTGCGCGCATGCGGCGGCCTATGCCCTCGGCCGGATTGACTTCGGGCTGATTCTGGACTTACGCGGAGCACCCATCGTGCAGGTCGTGATGGAGCAATTGAGCGCCGAATACAGTTTGATGATTTTTCCCGACTTCTGGACCGATGTGTTAGGACGTATCCATCACCACCTGAGACCGCAGATTAACATTGGCCAAGTCTACTTGGACGCCGACGACGAGGAGCTCGGAGCTCGGATGGCGCACCAGTTGGCCCGCTATGGCGTTGTGGCAGTCGATGCCCAGGAGAGAAACCGGCCGGTTCGGTTTCAAGCCCTTATTGTGTACGGGTCAGCAATCGGTGAAGAGAATGCCGATTCGGAATGGCGTAAGGAATTGTGTCGCCAGCTACCGGAGTTCCCGATGGACGTGAGCGCCGGACCGCCAACCTTCAAAGTGTTCGAGGAGTTGTCACAGACGGAAATTGTCGAGCGTGCCCGTGTAATAGCCGAGGCTGCGAAAGAGGCTTTAGCTGTGTCAGAAGCTCAACAACACTGAGTTCGATCTCGGCAACAGGGGTCGAAAGAACTTGTGGCCAACAAGACCGACTGGATCCCCGTGTAGCTGTGATCGTGTCGAATATGATCCGGCTCACCAACCAAACGCCCCCCCCGTCGATTCGACAGCGGGCTGGATTTGATGCGCGACAGGAAGCAGTGAATGAGCAAAACCATTGACTGCCTGGAATCCTGTACGATCCGCTTCGGTTCGAGCAGCTCTGTGCTGAGCTGCTGGCCAACTACGGCGATTTCGGTGGCTTGTTGCCGCAAGGGATTGGCCGCCGCGATGGTGGCCAGGACGCAATTCGGCACATCCTCTGCAATCGACGTGAAGAAGCAGAAAGACCGGCAATCAGTCTCCTGGCTAACGGAAGGGCAGGTCTTTCACTTGAGTCTGCGCAAGAGTGTCCCCGCCAAAGTGCGCAAAGACCTGGGCATGACCCAAAGGCACGGCCTCGATCACCGACTGATCATCCTCGTCACCAACCGACGCTGCGACCCCAAGCAAAAAGATACCCTGAAGGCCGACTGTCGCACACGCTACGGCACCCCGGAGACTCTGGAGATCCTTGATCAAGAATGGCTTCGGTTGCCGCTGGATGGTGCCTGGCAGTCAGTCCGGCGCCGCTATCAGCAAGGAGCAAGTGCTTTCGCTGTTGATGACGATCGACGATTCGGCGCGAGTGCCCTAACCCACTGCTCTTAGCGACCAGGTAGCCCGCCGAATGAAACTCCGCAGCTGTAGAACAGGATCAAGACCTTGCGATGCGTAGGCTCGTGTCGAGCCGCGCGGCCAGACCGGCGTCACGGCAGGAACAGCGTCTGCACTGCCTGCAGTGCTATCCATGTCTCGTCCTCCCAACGGAACAGGCGCAACAGGTACAGAGCCAAGGTGATGATCAGCGTACCAACCACGCTGAAAACGGTGACTCGGAAGTACCAAAGCAGCCTTCGCCGACGCCGATCAAGGTCATCAAGAGTCTGCTGAACCTGAGCCTTCTGTTCCGCAAATCTCAGCTTTCCGAGCCATCGGTCGAAGAGGTTTGCGTATTCCTGTCCGGTCGCCATCAACGTATGACGGTGGCTGTTTAGTAGCATCAGTATATAGATGCACACTATCAGGACGGCCAAGCTCACGACCGAATTCAGTACTAGCGCTTCGAACGGACTGCCGCTGACAGGCAGCGGCTCCATCTTGGTGACCGCGATGTAAAAGGCAACCGGTACGCTCAGCAGCTTGGCGCCTACGTCGTTGAATGCTCCGTTTAATCTCGTCAGGTAGTCACGCCGCCTTTCTTCGAGTTCTTCGCGGACCTCGTTGAAGTCGAACTCGCTGACGAAGAGTTGGTAACGCTCGCGGAATTCCTGAGACAGTTCCTTTATGTGGCGCAGCAAGCGGCGAAATCGATCCCCTTCTTTTTCCGTGGCCAACAGGTCATACAGAGCGGCCTTTAGGATGCTACGCTTCTGTTCTCTGTGCTCGGGCGACGCCAGGAGCGTCTGCAGGTCTTCCAGTCCCTCGATGGGCACGGAGAGATTACCCTCATCGTAGACGACTGGGACGGCGATCGAGACTTTGTGCAGGAAGACGAGCCTCGGGGTGCCGCTTGCATGATCGATGTGATCGGCTTGTTGCGTCAGCAGTTCGGTAAGCGCGACTGCCCGCAGATAGCATCTGACGGTGGCAGTTCCTTCGTCAGGGGGAACGATAATGCCTTCATCGATCAGGTAGAAGGCTCTGGGTAGCACAGTAAGGAACCGACCACGGCCAATCAGCGCGCGGAGGTTTCTGTAAACCACGCAGTCACCGACTCCCCAATCTGCAACCGGCAGCCGTATGCGGATGACATCCGCGTTGTCTCTCGAAAATGTGCTCCAATCGCGCTGTGCCCGCCCGACCTGGACCAGTTCATCGAGCACTTTGTCGCCAATCAGCAGATCGAGCGCCTCATGCGTCTCCGGGGACAGCGTAATCGTGCCTTCCAGTGTTGAATCCCAGCCGTTGGCAGGATCGGTCAAGGCACCGCGCACCAGCCGCAACGCCTCCAGGTGTCTTTCTGTCAACTCCATCGGTCAGGACCGCGGTCCACAAGTTCTCTCAAGTTCGACGAGCAGGGATTCCGGCAGCTCCGTGATCGTGAGTGACTTCGCTTCGCCGTCATATCGGACTGCGCCTTCGTCCAAGAGATCCGCGTCAAAGCTGATCGCCAGCTTCTTGGTCTTGCCACTGTAACGGACCAACGAGCGTAGCGCGCCTCTGTCGATCACCGCCGTGTTGGTTAGTCCGTAATCCTCCTGAGCGATTGAGAGAAAAAGGCCCTGGTCCTTGTCGTCACCCGGTGGAAAACGCGCATCGAGGAGACTCGATATATCTTCCAAGAGGACAGGGAGGTCGTTGTCCAAACGGTCGCGGCATAACTCCTCGACATGTCGTCTGACGCCAAGCGTATCTGAGTCGCTCAAGTTGCGCCGGGCGCAAAATTCGCCGGTAGCGGCGACCAGGCTCTTTGTGTCCTCCTTTGCAGCCCTGTATTCGCGGCAGCCAATGAACTCCGAGAAATACTGAGTAACGTCCCTTGCCTGTCGACCAATCTTGAAAGCAATGTAACGCTCGGTCGCAGCAGTGTGCCAATCCGACAGGTTAATCCGCGCCGCCATGTGCAGAGTATCCAAGTTAAGCTCATCGACCTCTGTAAAGCTCAAGTCCTCGGAGAGGCTGATACCTTGCCGCATGCGAAGCAGCACGACGGATAGGAAGTGGCCGCCCTGGTGCGTATAGTGATTGAGCAGCAGGTAGCCGCCCTTCGCCTGTTGCGCCGTCGGGTCGTTGAGCTTGTCCATTAGCACTTCGGAGGCACCATGCGAGAATGCGACGAAGTCGCTGAAATCGTTGCCGTCGAAGTAGGTGTTCAGCAGCGCTTCGAATGCTGATGGGGGCAAACCGGGATTGTCTGGTCGGTGGAACCCGCCGATATTGACGCCTTTGAACAGGGCGGCCAGCTGAGAGCTGACACGCTCCGCATGGTCGTTAACGGGATTTTCCTGCTGTCGAAGGTTCGCCGTCACTGGCGACGGTGGCTCCTTGGTCACCTCGTGAATGATAATGTGCTGGATCGGCATTTAGTCTCCCTCCTTTGAGTCCATCTATGCGACAGCAGCCTGCACAACATACAAGTTGCTTTTGTGGGTAATGTACAGCATGGCGGTATCAAACGGCGAGTCACACAGTTCGCGTCTTACGACACGGCGGAAGGCTCTGACCCGCCACGAGCAGCTTAAAGGCCTGGTGATCGCCTTGAAGATCCGCTTTCGCCCCGTCGAGACCCACACCCGCTCGCGTACCCTCAAGACGCCGACTGCGAGCGATGTGGAGATCTTTCGCACCGCTTGGTCGCTCGTTCAGAGCGAACCCTGGGACGGCAGGCCGGTACGGCTGATCGGGTTAGGTATCTCCGGCTAGGATGAAGCGGATGCAAGAGTGCAGCGGGATCTGTTCGACACCCCGATGCCTGAGCTCCATCCGGAGCAAGAGCGCCTCGACGAGACACTAGACGCCATCCGCAACAGATTCGGCCGGGGAGCGAATCGGCGCGGCTGATGTCGACAGGCGACTGAAGCTAGGTACCGCAATAAACCGCGAGGATTTGAGGGCGCTCATGGCCCAGTTCTCGGCTGATGGTCAGCCGCACCTCGCGATCCAACGCGCGCTGCTCAGTGCTCAGCGTTCGCGTCGGCGGACCACCCGCCGCCGGGGCCTTCCACCCGGTCAGCTCTTCGTACCGGCTCTGCGCGTACTGGTGCCGCAACCCGTGAAGCTTGGACAGCCCGGCGTTTGCAGTATGGCGCTCGTAGACGCGCAACTGCTGGCGGTAGTTGCGTTCGCTCGGGATCAGGGAGCCACCCCCGGCGAGGCGGTGCGCCCGGTGAAGAACATCGCGCTGCGGCTCTGTCCGAACCGGGATCGTCCGCGCCTTGCCGCCCTTGGTCCAGGACGGCTTGAGTAGGAGATGATCTCCCTTGTCGGCATAGCCGGGGGCGAACTTGATCGCCTCCTCCCGGCGCAGGCCAAAGGCCGACTGTAGCTCGAGACTCATTCGGGCGTGGGGGTCCCTCACCTTATCAAGGTCTGTCGCGCCGATAGTCTTGGCCTTCGATACGCTGCCGATGAAGGTTCGATCAGGGATCCCGTAGTTGTCGTTGGACCGGGCGATGACGTTCTGCCGGTCTACCTTCTGCGCCCACCAGCGTAGCGCCGCCATGCGGTTCTTGATGGTCCCGACCGAGAGCTCCCCTTCTCGCCAGTGTTTGAGCAGGGCCTCGACGTGCTTGGGTTTCAGTGAGCGGGTATTCATGCTGCGGAAGCCGAGGGCGTGGAGCTGTTCGGCGATCAGGGTGAGGACGCGCTCGCGGTTGCGCTGGGTGGCGTGGCTGCCGTCGCGGTTGCGCCGGCACAGTTGTTTGAGTTGGTGGTTCAGGTCGCGCACGGTGTTCATTCGCTCTGGTAAGTGTTTCTGACCATTCGGTCAGGCCGCAGCCTGCCGAATCCGCTTGCGCGGCGCGGGTCACGGGACACCACTCCCGTTCAACCTGAAGATGCCTGGTTGCAGGCAACGTCGGTTCTCCCTGTTGGGATGGATCCGACGCGGACCAATGTGCCCTTCTCGGGCGGATGTCGATGCAGGTGTTGACCTCCGTTTGAGTTGCGCGGATTGGGATCCGCGTGGGTGAAAAGAAGCGCCTCGATCGGGCGACGCCAAAGGCGTCTGCGATGCTCGGCTTAGGGGAATACGGGCAGGGCCCGCGTAGGAGTGCCGGCGTTGCGCACGGCTGAGTGAAAGGAGGACCGGCGACCCGAGGGTCGCGGCATCGTCGCGCGATCCGTGATGCCTTCTCGGCAGCTTGACCCCTGCCGGGGTGCCCGGTTCGGCTTGCGCCAAGGGGGGCCGCCCTTTTGCCACTGAGCCGCAGTGGCCACGGATAAAATCGATGCGGACTCACGCCCGGATGTCCGCAGTCTAAGAACGCATCACGTGCCCGTCACCCGGAAATCCTTCCCGTAGCCGCTCCGGTTAGCCGAGCCGCCGCCATTGTCACTACCCTGCTTCGCCGCTAGTGACGATGGCGGCTTCGAGCGCAGCAATCCGCCCGCCAGGCTCGGGCCTGGCATGCGGTTCGCAGATCGGATGGCCGCTTCGAGCCTCCGGCACGCTGTCACCTGCCCACCGGGGTCCACAGGCGCCGCTGGGGCGGCCCCGCCCTTGGCTGCGCGAGCTGGAGAGGGCTCGCTTCGCCGTGACGGGCACAGCCTGGGGACTCGGTGGACAGCTGCCTTTGGGTACAGTCGGCGAGGGGGGGTGCTGACGGGACTGGTCACCTTCTCATCAGCTTGGCGAGAAGCCTCGCCACTGGGTATCATCAGGACGCAAGCGTTTTGATGTGCTCAGCCGGACAAGAAGCCATGCCCTCGCTGCAAATTCGTGACCTGCCCGATGACCTGTACCAGGCGCTTGCCTTCCGAGCCCGGCAGGAGCACCGCAGCCTGGCCCAGCAAGCGGTTGCAGAGCTGCGGCGCATCCCGGCGCTGACCGCCGGCGAGCGCCGTCAGGCTGTGATCGCTAGGATTCGGACGACCCTGCACAAGCCTGAAGCTTCGTTAAGCCCTCCGCCCGAGGAGCTGGTACGCGAGGACCGGGAGCGCTGAGGGATGCGTCTGGTCCTGGACGCCTCCGCCGCGGTGCGGCTGGTGATGCGTGGTGAAGCCGCGGACAAGCTGCTCGACCCCGTTTCTGCGGCAACGGTGGTGGCCGCACCGAGCCTCTATGCGAGCGAGGTCGCCAACGCCTTGTGGAAGTACGTGAAAGCTGGCCGCCTGGAGGCGGAGACGGCCCTCGAGCGCTACGAAGAGGCAATCGCCCTTATCGATGACTTCACCCCCGATTGGGAACTCGCCACCGAGGCCCTCACAGAGGCGGTACGCTATGCGCATCCCGTCTATGATCTGCTCTACGCCGTTCTGGCCAGACGCACCGGCTGCGCCGTTCTTACCATGGACGAACGGCTGAAGACGCTGCTCGGCCAGATGGGCATCAACACCGCGCCGGCATGATCCAGCCCAGCATCACCGCCTCGGTGCGCCCATCACATCGCTCCGTCTGGAGTAGACGCAAGAATCTGTTGGCGAGTCGTTGCGGAAGAAAGAAGGGAGTGCCGCTTTAACCCAAGCGGCCAGGGAAAGATGCCGGTGATTCGGCTTAATCAGTCCTCATCGGGCAACAAGATGGTGATGACGGGCTCGCCTTGATCACCGGGACCGACGATCAGCTTCAGCGCAGTGATCGTGGCCTTGGTCGAGTTGCCGTTCCGCGGCACGCGGTAAAGCTGAAACCTCAGTCTATCGCCGCCGCTACGGTTGACCCGTATGGCGTGCTGAGCCATGAAGAGGACGTCCCACAGACGTCCCGGCTGGTCCTGATGGACCTGACGCTCACTGTCGGCATCGGTCCAAGCGACGCAATCAGACCAGGCCGCTGCGGTGATAGCGACGGGCCAGCGAAAGCCGGCCTCCTTCGCCATGGCTCCGGCGTCGACCAGGACGCCATCCTCCAGCGCCTGGGCACGGCTGTAGGTGGAGATGACCTCACCGAAAAGCTCGGTCACGGAGTCGGTCTTGGTTGGATGATGCATGGTGTTTCTCCTGCTGTTTCGCTCCGGAGAAGCACCGCCCCACCGGGAAGTGCTTCCCGGCTCGGGGGTGGAAGATGCCTCAGATAAGGTCCCTTTCGGCAAAGGAGACACTGTCCTCGGCGGTGACGATGAAGTGGTCCAACACCCGCACATCAATCAGCGCGAGGGCGTCTTTCAGCCGCCTGGTAATCTGTTGATCCGCCAGGCTCGGCTCCGCGACACCCGAGGGGTGATTATGCGCTAGTAGGACGCCCGCGGCGTTGAGCTCCAAGGCCCTCTGCACAACCACCCGTGGGTGGACGGAGGCGCCGTCGATGGTGCCCTGGAAAAGCTCCTCGAAGGCGATGATCCGATGGCGATTGTCGACGAAGACACAGACGAACACCTCGAACTTGCGCTCGCCCATCTTCAGGCGCAGATAGGCCCGCGAGGCCTCCGGGCTGGTCAAGGGCTTGCCCCGGCGGTGGCGCTGCGCGAGCACCTTGAGCGCCAGATCGAGCAGGGAGTCAATCTCCTCCTGGTGTAGATCGGCGGGATTCAGGCCCGCGAAGCGGTTCCGCTGGTGGTCGATAGGCAGAACGTTCTGTAAAGGCATAGCGGTCTCCATGGAATACAGGGAGACCGCCCGACCGGGGAGGCTCCCCGGATGGGTGAAAAGCAGCCAGCTGCTGGCTCGATGTCGAATAGGGATCGGTGGGATCCGGGACGTCACAAACGGCCCCGATCACCAACCCTCGTAGCTGCAGAAAAGATCGGCGATGACGGCCGCATGCTCCGCATCGAGCGTCGCCGCCACGTCGCACAAGTTGGGGTAACCTGCACGTTCGAGCAGCGCCTGGCCCCAGTGGCTGTTGAAGAAGGAGCAAAGGGCCGCCAGAAAGGCGGCCTCGCCCCAGCTGCGATCCAATAGGTGGGCCTCTACGTAGTCCCAGCTCGGGCGGAGCTGGTCCTTGTCCATGGCGCAGTCCACGCTGGCCGCGGTGATGTCAAAGCAGCGCTCGCCGGCGAGGCGTACGCCGCGTTTCCAGGCAGCAAGAAAAAGCGCTTGGCGCTGCTCCAGCTGACCTTTGCGCTCCGCGTACCTGGCCCGGGCAGTCGCTTGCATGGCGTTCTCCTCTTAGTTGAAGGGAGCCGCTCCCCTCAGGGAGTTGGCTCCCCACGCAGTGGAGTGAATCCGAGTGATGGTGTCACTCGGCGTTGTCAGGCTGCCTCTTGCTCGATCTCGAGCGGCTCGCCGTCGACCTTGGCCCAGCCGATGCGAAGCAGCCGGGTCTTGAGGCTAATGCCGGTCTGGCCGGCCTTTTCGCCCTTTTTGTAGGTGAACGCCTCCGGGTAGAGGTCGCTCAGGGTAAAGCCGACCAGGACCTTGTGGTCGCCCAAGACGGCGGCCTGCAGCTCCCGGATCACGGCCTTCGCCTGCTTGCCCGCCACCCGGCACTCGAAGTGGGTGTACTGGGCGTTGTCGGCGCTGCCCCGCAGGGCGGCCAGGGTGACGCTGGTGAAGGGATTGCCCTCCTCGGGCGTTACCTCCCGGACGCGGTTGATGTAGCCGAGGCCGGTGGTGAGAAGATCGAAGTACTTGGCTTCTTGGTCTGACATGGCGTTTTCTCCAGAATGATTGCGGATCGAAAACGGAGAGCACGCCGACCCCGCAGGGAAGGACGCCTCCCCAGCGAGGTGAGTGAAAGACGACGCGAGGCGTCGTCCGAACATGGACCGGCGGCAATGCCGCTGCACCTTTGCACGGCCCGTAGGTGCTCGTTTGCCACTGAACCGCAGCGGCGACGGATGAAATCGACACTAAAAATCCGATCAGACGGGGACCTCGCAGACGAAGCGCAGGTACTTGAGCATACCGCGGGCATTGGCGAAGGCGGGATGCTCAGCCACCGCCTGGTTGGGGAACCAGTCGCGGATGTGCTCGGCCAGTGCGACGGTGCCGCCGCCGACGAAGAGCACCCGGTCGAGCTCCGCACCCAGACCCAGCTGGCGCCGGGTCTCGGCATGGATGCGTTCGAGGACCTGCTGCTTGGCCTCACGCACCAGGGCGGAGACATCCTGATCCTGGCCGAAGAGGCGGACCTTGCCTTTCTGCACCGCCAGCTCCACGGTGCGTTCGCCGATCTCCTCCAGGTCGTACTTGGCGCGTATGCCCTCGCCGACCTGCTTCTTTACATCCAACAAACCGCAGCGCAGCGATCCCGAGGCGTCGTGGACCACGGCCTGGTCGGCGACGACCACGTAATCGGTGGTGCGCCCGCCGATGTCGACCACGGCGATGGGGGCGCTAAGGCGCTCCTCGGCGACGGTGACCTCGCCACCGTTGTCGGTGATGACATGGTCGTACCAGGCGGCCAGGGCCTCGGGGATGACGTCGTGGAAGGCGATCGATGCCGCGAGCCTCCCATCGATGAGATCCACAGGCTGCTTGAGGCTCGCCCGCTTCTTCGCCACGGTCTGGTCGCGCTGGCTGCCGTCCTTCAAATAGAAAGCGCTCACCGGCAGTCCGGAGACGGCATGGACCGAATAACCCCCGAGCTTGGCCTGCTGCATCCCGTGCTGGACAATGGCCCGGTTGAGCCCGGAGAAGGGATAGCCATCGAAGTAGGTGGGCTCGCCGTCCACCTCACCGGCGGCATAGAGGGTGCCCTCGGCCTCGTACTCGGCGATCTTATGCTTGGCCTCGTTGAGCCAGGTGACGTTGGCGCGGCCCACGCGAGCGCGCGAGGGAATGGCAACCAGACGGTCGTCGGCGAGGGCGAGCTTGGTGTAGGCATAGCCGTCGTCCAGGCCGATGCAAATCGGTTCGGAGCTGTTGGTGGAGTCTGTCACTGCGGCCTCGTTATCCAAATGTTCCGCGTCACCGCTAGGTTAGGCGCGTCAACCGATCACCTTGCGCAGGTGGGCGAAGGGTTTGCCCCCTGTTGGCTTGGTTGGCATCGACGGCACACCTCGGTGTGGCCTGCTGCCTTTCGGCACGGCCCGTTGCACCGGCGTCTGGCCCCGCCCTACCCAGCCGGCAAAGGCAGCTACCGATACGGCATCTTTGCCCTTTGCTTGTTCGCCACCAGGGCGTGCCACCTCAGTGTCGCCCTGGGCACCGCGACTGGTCCGTCCCTCCCACAGATAGCCCTGAACGAGTAGACTGCGCAGCCACTCCTGGCGTCTGACCTTAGGGACCAGAGACAGACGCTCGAGGAGGAGGCTTTCGAGCAGCATCGCCGAATCGAGCCGGATGCACAGCCGCTGTGTGGACGGCGACGTCACTGGCTTGGCGCTGAGGTATCCGGACTCAGGGGCGCAGCGGTCTCGTTCGCGGTGGCTACACGCTTCGGGAGCAGGCTCGCGCGAAGCGCGTCGGAGAGGATCTCCGGTGGGAGCTCGCCCATTGCCTCAACGGCCTGCTTCCCCTTGACGGTCTGCTGCTCCGTATCCGCACGGGTGACGCCGAGAAACCGATAGCCCAGGGCACTGCCGAAGGCACGCCGCAACGGCCTCGCACCTTCGCGTAGGTAGCGCTCTGCGTCCTCCCGACTGGCCAGCCCCACGTGTCGTGCCGAGAGCACCTGCCGCGCAAAACCGTCGTAAGACGCCAACAGTTGAGCGCCGCGATATGCGTAGGGATTGGCAAACTCCAGCTTGACCCGTGTCGGTTCTACGGACGTTGCCGCGTCGATCTCCAGCCCATCGCTGGCAGCGGATCTCGTGTCGATATCTCTACGAAGCGCCTGTAGTTCGGCTTCCGCTAGAGCGAGCGCCTGGTCCACCTTCACCATCCACCACTCGGCGTAGGGATCACCCGCTTGGATGCCCTGCCAGATTAGGCGCAGCCGGTCGGCGAAACCGAGCAGGCCGATGATTGGCGGCTTTCCGGCCGTGCCGGGACGCCCCTTCACCAGGCGACCGGCGTGGCGCGTCTGCAGCGTCAGCCAGGCCCCGCCGCGAAGGGCACCAGGAGCCACGATCGGCGGCCGGGCAGGACCGGACTGACCTGCGTGCCAGCTCTTCAGCTCCTGCTCGCCGTTACCCTCCGCAGGACCAGTCGTCATCGCGCCCCCTTTGTTCATCTGCTCGCTGTTTGGCGACCAAACTGCCACTCGAACTGCGCCTATCAGCGCACAAGCTCGGAGCCAGCAAAAGGCTTTATTCAGTTCCCGCTGGTCGAGGTTTGAGCTCCAGGCTGGGTGTTCGATATTTAGTGGCGGTTAGGCCACGATTCGGGGGTATTCCAGTGGAATACCTGCTGGGGCGCCCTATTGGACTGCTTGCTTTGGGGAACGCGTTCGATATTCGAACAGGAAGGAGGCGCTCGGACTGGAGAACGCAGCGAAACTGTGGAATTCGGTTGGGCTCAATCCTCGTCGGTCGTGTCTTGACCAGGCTTGGGTCCTGTACGACCGCCGAGCGCTGCCTTGAGAGCGGCAATCTGGGCGGTGGCATCGCGACGCACGCGCGGTTCCTGCTTTCGCCGTTCGGCGGCCTGCTGAGCGAGCTGCGCTTGCCGGCGTCGCTCGGCCTCCTCTTGGCGCCGGCAGCGCTCGTCCCGTATCTGGAGCCCCAGGTTTGCCTCGAAGTCGCCAGCAGCGGCCTTGCCGCAGAGGTGGCGCAGATAGCTCAGGGGGTCGTAGACGGGCTTGGCACCTTGGCGCTCGGCTCGCAGCCGACCTTCGAGCTCATCGAGCACGGCTTGGCGCAACTCACCCGGGATCGCGGCGAGCTGGCGCGCCGCCGTCTCCCGCTGCTCGGGCGTCAGCCGTCCGGGGTACACGAGCTGGATTGTTGCGACGCCGTTGTTCGATTTTCGAACATCCGCCGTCTCTGGTGTTGTTGTTTTATATAAACAACAACTACTACTTGGGCTGTTCGATTTTTGGTTGTGCAAAAATCGAACAGGATCGAGCGCGTTCGAATTTTGGTCGCAGTCCGTCGGTGGAGTTGACTGTGGGGCATTCTGAAGTCTCGTCACGGGAGAAGTGCGATAGCTGAATCCTGCGCCTGGCGGTACGGAATCCGAAACACGCTTCTCTGCGCCCGTCGCGACAGTTGGCAGTTCAGTGACAGACCTGTTCGGAGGTAAATCATCCGTGATGTCGGTCGCTGTGGCCGCCAGGATCGAGTACGCTACCCGTCTGACCCGGGCGTGATGGTGCTCGCAGGCTGCACGGATAAAAGGTAGGTATCCCTGGTCTGCGGCAAGGGTCGCAGTCATCAGTGGCGGCATCGCATGAAGCTTGAAACTCTGTCCACTGAAGCGTCCATCAGGCGCACGGCCCTCGGAGTGGATTGACAACCAGCGTGTCATACGCAAGATGGCAACCGCGCGGGAGACGGTGGAGACCGAGGCAATGTTGGCCCATTTGGCGATCTCCCGGTAGCTGGGGAAGAGCCGGTGCTGCTTTGGGTTTTCAGCAGTGTGCTGCCGGATCACCAGCCAAACCACCTTGTCCACCGGTTCCAACAGCGGGTCCTCGAGCAAGCGTGGAACGACGGCATCGAGGTTCGGGACTGGCGACGGTTGAGTTTCGCCGAAAGGTTTGTCAACCCTGTCCGACGAACCACCCAGGATCGCGCCCATCAGGTCGCGCACTGGGCGCATCGCCGGGAGACGGATGAAGCTACCGCCGCGAAGACCGGTTTATCGCGAGCATTGCCCTCGCCTGCGTCATGCCCTGGTGCTCGACATGGACACGATGTCGGCACCGGCTCTCTCCCTCTCTGCACTTTCTTCGTGGCGACCTGGGACGGAAAGCTCGCCCTCCCTCACCCAACGCTCGGTGAGCTGCCACACGGCACGCAGGGGCGCGTCGCCCTTCTCGGCGATCTCCAGATAATCGTCGCCCAAAAGCTCCTCCCTGGTCGTCCGCTCGAAGCGCTCTCGCGCTACCGCCCAGACCCGGTGTGCAAGCACCTGGTCGGGCTCCGGCGGTCGACCGACCGCGGGTGGGACACCGAAGAGACGGCGCAGTCGGGTGTAATCACGCGAGCTCAGCCCGAACAACCGCTGCATCATCTCGAAGGGGGCATCGGCCTGAATGAGGGTGCGCTGCAGGGCTGCTGCCTCGCGCTCGCGGCGCAGATAGGCGATCAGCTGCCAAAAGACGTCCCGATCGAGCTGAATGCTTAGACAGTGGGCCTGCAAGCGGTGAACCCGGTACAGGTCGGTCAAGTCCAGCGTATGCAGAGCCTCGACCTCCTTGGCACCGAAGCTCATCGCCCGCAGCGCATGCTGATCGCCTTCGGCGAGGCAGCGCACGGCGTAGAGAAGGACCGCCGTGGTGAGCTCCGCCTCCTTGGTCGCGCTCACGGCGGCGGACTCCAGGGTGAAACGCCTGTCGCTTTTGTGGCACGGTGGATCTGGCGATAGGTCTCCATCAGGTCGAGAAGCTCGCGCCAGCCGCGGTCGTCGAGCCGCCGCCATAGCCGATGACCCATGTGTCCGGGATCGGGGGTCCAGACGCGGCTGAAGAGCAGCTGAGCGTCCTGCTCACGCAGTGCCTGTTTGAGGGTGGAGCCATCCTCCATGGCCGGAAGCAAACAATCGAGGGGGGCGACGGTCATCTCCGAGCAGGCGGCGAGCACCCACCAGACCGCCGAGACCTGCGCCAGGCTGTCCTCGTCGAGCGCCTCGGTCAGCGCCGGGTCAGGGACATCGCTAAGCAAAAAGCCCAGGCCCGCGTTGCCGAGCGGTGCGATCAACTCGCCGATACCATGTCGCTGCGCGAAACACCGCGCCAGGGTCCAGGATCGCGCACGAAGGGACTTGAGGTCGGTTGGCATCGATAGGCCGGCGGCGACGTTGGATTCTCCCTCTGCCTCCGGAAGCAATGGCTCCTCCAGTGAGGGGTCTGCGTCTTCGGCTTGATTGCGTTTGTGCTCATGCCCGCACTCAGGCTGGTCGCCCGCCGGAGGCGAGAGTGATCTCGCTTGTCGATCCGTTGATTCTGGTTCGCCTGGTGGTGCACAGGTTTCTCGGGACTCGTCGTGCATTGTCCCGTTCCCCGGCATCGCGACTTCATCGTCGAGAGAAAAACCGATGCTCCTGTCAGTTTCCGCAGCTATCCCATTTGGAACCAGTCCGGAAACTCTACCTGCAAGTCGTTCCTCGAGCTCCATGCTGACGGAATGGATACTGATACCGGACCGCTCGGCGATCTCTGCCTCCAAGGCCCGCCGCAGATTGTCAATGTCCCACTCGGGGGCGTCATACCGCCGGCACAGCGCAGCAAAGACGTCCTCATAGGCATCGTCGCGCACCTTGTTTTCCCACAACCCTCGGGCCGCACGATCGAGACTGCGGATCCGCTCGACCTGCGGCCGACCGAGTCCGCCCTCTAAAGCTTGGGGAACTAACGGCAGCAGGGTCTCAACTGTGTAGAGGAGCTGGGAGATCCGTCCCTGGCTGAGCCCATAGCCACGAGCCTTGAGGACCTCGGCCAGATGCGTCTGAGTAACCTCGCCCGATCCTGTTTCCGCAGCGATCAGTTCCTTGAGCTCGACCACTGCGCGCGCTTTATCGAGAAAGCTCAGCTCCCCCCGCAGGTCGTTCTCCTTGAGATGGGCAAGGAGCACATCGGCCTCGTCTGTCCAGGACCGATAGAGGCAGGGGACGCGTAGAAATCGCTCGTCACCGGTCTCCGCATGAAGCTCCTGGAGAATCTGCAGACGGGTATTGCCGCCAGCAGCGGCCCTGTAGTCGGGCTCGCCTGGCCGTTGGGTGACGACAAGCGGCTGCGCCAAACCATCGGCCTGGATCGAGGCCTTGATGCGCTCGTATGCCGAGTTCTCGGTCCGTCGTGGATTGTGTTCGTAGGGACGGATCCCAGTGATCTCGAGCCACAGCAGCTCGTTTTCGCGTTCACTCCTTTCCGAGCCAAGGGCCGCAGAGTCCCTGTTCGCCGGAGGCTGCTGCTGCGCGTCAGATCCGTTCACGAGCCTCACTCCTGCCACCTAAGCTCTGATGCTCCAGACCCGAGAAGATCTCCGGATGCCGGACCAGGCTTTCCCGCGGCACGGTCCCGAGCAACCCGTCCGAGCGCTCGGCGACCTCGCGGGTTGCCGCCTCGATACGTGTCGCCAGCAATGCGCTGGCGTAGCGATGCTGTCCAGCGAGCTGATAGAGATACGAGACCGAGTCGTTGCACACGACGGCGACCTCAGCCCGTTCGCGCTTGGACGCGAGTTGCAGGAAGCTTTTTAGCATCATGCAAGCTAATTTATCACCCCTGTAACTAGCTTGAAAAGGCGCATCTCCAAGTATATATTTATCTCTATGCTAATAACTAAGCAGGCGCAAATGATGAACCGGAGACGCTCCCAGGTCCGATTACAGAATCTGGAGATCCTCATCGCCGAGGCGGGCTCAGGCTTGAACCTGGCACGGAAGGCGGAAACAAGCGGCTCCTACCTCAGTCAGGTGCGGCGCCAGCTGCCGACAGCAAAAGGGACGCCGCGCAATGTCGGGGACGAGCTGGCAAACAAACTTGAGCAAGCCATGGGAAAGCCCGAAGGCTGGATGGACGAGCCGCATGAGGACTTATTGGCAGAGGTGATGGAGAAGGGAGACAGAAAGCCGAATGTCGAGGCTGCACTCGACCTAAAGGGACTCTATCCGCTGATCTCCTGGGTGCAGGCGGGCGAGTGGTCAGAAATCGCCGGAGCTTTTGACAGCGCCGATGCCGAGGATTGGCTGCCGTGTCCCGTGCGTTGCGGCAAGGGGACCTTCGTTCTCCGGGTAAAGGGACAGAGCATGGAGCCCCGCTTCCACAACGGTGAGTACATCTTCGTCGATCCCGATGTGGCGGCGGACAACGGCAAGTTTGTCGTGGTCCGCCTCGAGGATACGCAGGAGGCGACCTTCAAACAGCTCATCGTGGAGGGCGGTCGAATGTATCTCAGAGCGCTCAATCCTGACTGGCCGACGCGCATCATGGAAGTCACAGAGAACGCCTTCATCTGCGGTGTCGTAGTATTTAAGGGAGAGATCATTTAGCGTGGCATGGTGGGACACGGGGAATGACAACTGCCTCCACCAAAGCCGCAATTAGAGATCGGCCGCAAAGGGCCGCCGAGTGGACAGCCGAACCATCGGTGATTCCCCAGTGACTGCTGAGCTCCCCGCAGAGATGCTGGACTCCATTCGCACCGCTCGCGCCTGCATGGCTGACATCCGGGCGC
>JANQEO010000340.1 GCA_028278325.1 Candidatus Binatia bacterium | reverse complement strand
GGACTGGCGTCTGATCCGCAGCAAGCTGGGCAAGGCGCCGGCCGACGCGGAGTACTCGATCTTCTGCGACGTGGACGCCAGTGCCTGGATTCTCACGGCGGATTGGAGGGATGCCCGCAGCCGGCTCCTCGACCAGCTTCCCAGCGGCGATCCCTCCCCGGCCGGTGACGCCATGATGTCGAGCGACGGCTCCCTCAACGATCTGCTGCTGGAGCCGGTCATTGATTGGGCGGAGGACTCGTCGGATCCCTGGATGGCCCCTGCGGTCGAGTCGGTTTGGGACCAAGCGCTGATGCTGGTTGCCGACGACCTGGATGCCGAAGATCAGGACCAGGAGGACGACGTAGTGCTGGATCTTATGCTCTCACGCTAGAGTGAGTCTCCAGACGTAGTCGAACGAAAAGTATGTCAAATCCGGCTGCCGGCGGCGGGGTACGTCGAGTTGGGGGGGCTGCGTTGACCCTTGGTCTCGGATCTGGTAGAAAAGGGAGCGTCCAAGGTGGCTTGGTCCCCGCTATGGGGGTGCTCGATTGGGCATCACTTCGGGGTATCTAACCGGGACCGAGTGATGCAGTTGACATGGGAGGAATTGGAACGTGCCGTGCAGCGAACGCCGTAAAGAAATCAAGCGTCGTCGACATCGTCGCAGGAAACTGGGTCAACTGGCCAAGAAGCTGAAGAAGGCCACGGTCTCGGAACGCGCAACCATCAGCGAGAAGATTCGCACCCTCACCCCCGGCGGTCGAGGGATCATCGAAAGCTGGGGGCTCGAGGAGCGCTAGCTCAAATTCCCTCGCTTCTCTACCGCAACAGCCATCCGCACGCAGACGCAGCGCGTCCGGGGGGGACGGCTTCGTGCCGTCCGGGTTTCAGATCCGGCAAGTGTGCGCGACTCGAGGGCCTTCGTCTAGCACATGTGCGGGTCTTGTGGGCGGCTTCTACCGGGGGGTATTTGGCCTCTCTGTACGTGTGGTATTCTTAACTTCCCGGAAAAAAAGTCGGGGTTTCGTACGCCGCGCCCTTTCATCCTTTTGCACTGAAGGGTAGTCTTACACCATGGCTCGAATGGGCCAACAGAGCGTGATGGGGGGATTCCGTCCGATACCAGGGGGGTGAAGCGAATGACCGCCGGCAGCCGAGATGATCGAGACCCAGGAGACGAGCGGAGCGTGTCGCGTCGGACGTTTTTGGAGTTATCCGCCGCGACCACCTTGGCCATCGGCGGCGAGCTGCTGACGCACGTCGGAAGGGCCTATCCGGCCGAGTCGGGGAAGACCGTCCGCATGGGGGTGGTAGGCGGGGGGTTCGGAGCTTCGTTCCATTGGCACGAGCATCCGAATTGCGTGGTCACCGGCGTCACGGATTTGAGGGCCGACCGCAGAGAGCGCCTGC
>JANQEO010000337.1 GCA_028278325.1 Candidatus Binatia bacterium | reverse complement strand
GCGTTTCAATCGGCCGGTGATAGAGTTTGGCGTTGAAACTCGGCGCTTCGGTCGGGCCGCAGGCGGCAGCCCCGCAGCTGAAGCGCATGTCCGTTAGGCAGCACGACGAGCATCCACCGCCTACTAGCCACTCTCGCGATCCCCGGCGTCGCTATGGTCCATGTGGCGGGCGGCCTAGGATTCGAAAGCAACGCCCGAGGTATCTCGGCCTCGCTCTCCCCCGGAGCGCTCGCCGCATGGCCTCTGCTGTTCGTTGCACTCGCCGCGTCCTTGGCCGCGCCGTCGTCCGAGGCGTCCGTAGGAGCCCCATGGTGGCGTCGCTCCTGTGCATTCTACGTGGACTTTGTGACCCTTTTCGCCTTCGCAACGGTGCCCTTCTGCCTTCTCGCACTCGTCATCGAACACGGCTCGCTACCGCCGCCGTGGGAGTTCTCGAGGTCCGAGAGCCACTCAACCGACATCCTCCTGAGTGTCGGCTTCTTTCCCGTTTTCGCGTTCCTTTGGGCAGGGCTCGGCTTGGCGTTCCACAAGCGCATCACCACTCCCGGTGCCCTGGCCTTCAACGTCCAGCTCGATCCCGGCAAAGACGTTCCCTTGTGGCGGCTCGCTGTCTTCGGCGTATTCGGCTACTACGGGCAGTTCATCCCTCTATTCAGCTTCCTCGCCTATGGCCTCACTCCACGCGCATTCATGCGTGCTGCCTAACAAGGCGCTGCAGCTGACGTGGCACAGGGCCTTCCAATCGGGGTCTGGTAGCATTCTGGCATCAACCTCAGGTGCCTCGGCGACCGTCGGCGGCCTGTGCCACGCAGCTGAGCGCCCAGTCCGTTAGGCCGCACGGGAACCCACCTGTCCCAGAGAGCCGGTCGGTCTCTCCTCAAGATGCCGGGCCCGGATCGAAGCGTTGGTTCGTGATGCTCATCCCTGCGGTTGGGGCGCGGCCGCGCGATTCGTCGGGGTGCCATCCCAAGCACCCTTCGGTGTCAGCTCCGTGTTCTCT
>JANQEO010000333.1 GCA_028278325.1 Candidatus Binatia bacterium | reverse complement strand
GCCGCGCGGCAAGAAGCGCCCGCCGTTCCTGGCCCCGGTCGGAGCGAAACTGCTGTCGCTGAACAAGCCGGTCTCGGCCAGCGACGAAGAGCCGATCATTGGCGACATCGAGATGATCACCGATGGCGACAAGGAAGCGGCCGACGGCAGCTATGTCGAGTTGGGCCCGTTCGTCCAGCATGTCACCGTGGACCTCGAGCAGGAGTGCGAGATCTACGCTGTGATCGTCTGGCACTATCACAAGCAGCCCCGCGTGTACTTCGACATGGTCGCCCAAATCTCCAACGACAAGGATTTCATCACGGATGTCGTTACGGTGTTCAACAACGACATCGACAACTCGGCCGGGCTGGGCATCGGCAAGGACCAGCACTACACCGAGACGTCCGAGGGTGAGTTGATCGACTGTCTGTCGCAGGGCAGCCCCAAGGGTCGGTACGTGCGGCTCTACAGCAACGGCAACACGAGCAACGATCTGAACCACTACATCGAGATCGACGTCTACGGCAAGCCGGTTGAATGATTCTGACTGACAAGGCTCCCTCGCAGGGGGGAGTCAGGTATTGTTGGTTATTGATCTTGGTCGTGGCACTCGGCGCATTGGCGAGCCGAGTGCCGCGACTGAGTTTGCGGCCCATGCACACCGATGAGGCCGTTCACGCCGACAAGTTCGGCGACCTCCTGGAAGCGAACTACTACGAGTACGATCCCGACGAGTACCACGGGCCCACGCTCAACTACGCCACGCTCATTTCCGCCGCCCTCAGTGGGCACGACCGCTACACCGAGATCAACGAAGCGACGGTGCGCCTCGTTCCCATCGCGTTCAGCATTCTGACGATCGTGTTGACGGTGCTCCTGGTTCGAGGTCTGGGCTGGGCGACGCTGCCGATCGCGCTGCTGACCGCCGTCTCGCCGGCGGTCTTCTTCTACAGCCGCTACTACATCCAGGAGATGCTGTTGGTCTGTTTCACGTTTGGCGTCCTGGTTTGCGGCTACCGCTATTCGCGGACGAAGCACCTGGCGTGGGCAATTGCGGCCGGTGCCTTCGTTGGGCTCATGCACGCGACGAAGGAGACATGCATCATCGCGCTCGGGGCGATGGGACTGGCCTGGGCTCTGGCTCGCTTCATCGGTGCTCCGAAGGAGAGTCGATCGGCAAAGATCATCTTCAGAGGGCTCTGCCCGGGCCATCTATTGATTGGCCTGCTGACGGGGGTGGGCGTTTCGGCTGTCTTCTGCTCGTCATTCTTCAGTCACCCGCGGGGCATTCTGGATTCGTATTTGACGTACGCGACGTACCTCGGTCGGGGCGGCGGACACGACACGACGCACGTCCACCCCTGGTATTACTATCTGCAGATGCTGCTCTACAGTCGCTATGGCGCCGGCCCGATCTGGTCGGAGGCAGC
>JANQEO010000235.1 GCA_028278325.1 Candidatus Binatia bacterium | reverse complement strand
TGCCGCCTATATGCGCGTCGTCTCGGTCGAAAAAGTGGCGGGAGCGGGCGATGCCGCGGCTTGAAGCGGGCTGGATCTCTGTCGTTCTCGGCGTCCTCGCGGCCTTGGGGCTCTTCTATTTGATCGTCCCGATCGTGATGATCTTTCCGCTTTCGGTCGATCCGAGCCCCATGCTGCGGTTTCCACCGCAGGACTTCAGCCTGACCTGGTACAAGGAGTACCTCTCGGATGCCGGCTGGATCGAGTCGACTTTCATCAGCCTGCGGATCGCAACGATTGCGAGCATCATCGCGACGGTGGTCGGAACTTCCGCGGCAATTGCAATGCATCGTCACCGGATTCCGGGTCACGCGATACTCTCGATCCTCCTGATCATGCCGATGATGCTGCCGCTGGTCGTTGTGGCCATCGCCATCTATGGCGTCTATGCGCGCCTTGGACTCGTCGGTACCGAGCTCGGCATTGCCCTGGCCCACTCGGTGCTCGCCATGCCCTTCGTCGTCTTGAACGTGAATGCGGCCTTGGCGGCTCTTCCGAAGTCCTACGAAGAAGCAGCTCTCAGCCTCGGCGCCACGCACGCGACCAGCATTCGGCTGGTCACCGTGCCACTCATCTGGCGGGGCATCGCCGCCGGTGGCGTCTTCGCGTTCGTGATCTCCTTCGACGAAGTGGTAATCGCGATGTTTCTCAGCAGCATTTCCTCCACCACCTTGCCGAAACGAATGCTCGACGGGATCTTCTTCGACTTGAGCCCGATCCTGGCGGCAGTCTCGGCGGTGCTCGTCCTATTCAATATCGCCTTGGCCGTCATCGGACTCGCGTTGGCCAACGCATCCAAGCGGGCGATGGCATGACTATTGGTGAGCAACTTCGAGGGAACTCGATCAAGCAGAAGGTCGGCTAGGATGGATGCCAAGAACCTGCTCTTCATCATGTCTGATGAACACACACGCAAAGCACTGGGCTGCTATGGCAGCGAAATAGTCCGAACGCCCAACCTTGACCGCCTGGCGGCGAAGGGGACGCGGTTCAAGGCCGCCTATTCCAACTCGCCTCTTTGCGTCCCGTCGCGGGCCAGCATGGCAACCGGTCGCTACGTCCATGACATCCGGTGTTGGGACAACGGACACCCTTGGGACGGCACGCAGCCGGGCTGGGGGCATCGCTTGAGGCAGAGCGGTCATCCATCGACCTCGATTGGAAAGCTCCATTTTCGCAGCAGCGAGGACAACAACGGGTTTGACGAAGAGATTTGGCCAATGCACGTCCGCTTCGGCGTTGGCGATCTCATTGGCTTGCTTCGCAAGAACCGTACCACCTATCCGAGCAGCAGGTCCGCCGCGAAGGAAGGTGAGGTCGTGATCAACGGTCCGGCCATGATGGCGGAGGCGGCGGGTGCCGGCGAAACGAACCACAGCGACTATGATCTGCGAATCACGGAAGCCGCCTGCGAATGGTTGCTCGACGCGCAGAAGCATGGGGATGGCAAGCCATGGCTCCTCTATGTCTCGTTCGTGTCGCCCCATTTCCCCTTGATCGCGCCAAAGGAGTTTTACGATCTCTACCCGCACGACAGGGTCCCGATGCCTATTCAGTACGGCCCGGACGAGCGTCCCAGCCACCCGACGGTCGTCGCGAACCGCGATATCTGGAACTACGACGATTATTTCGATGAGGCGAAAGTGCGCCGGGCGCGCGCAGGCTACTATGGCCTCTGTAGCTTCCTCGACTACAACGTCGGCCGGATTTTGGCGGCTCTCGAGAAGAGCGGCGAAGCCGACGATACGCGCATCATCTACACGAGCGACCATGGAGACCATCTCGGCGATCGCGGTATTTGGAGCTGTTCCACCCTCTACGAGGAGTCGGTGGGTATACCGTTGATCATGGCGGGACCGGATTTGCCCGCGGGAAAGGCAGTCGAGGATGTCGTCTCACTCGTCGATCTCTATCCGACCATCCTGGATGCGCTCGGTGAGGAGGCGCCTACGGAAGAGGCGGAACGCCCGGGGACGTCGCTGTTCCGAATTGCAGGGGGCGAGGCTCCGGACAGAACGGTACTGAGCGAGTATCACGCCGGCGGATCGATTACCGGTAGCTTCATGATCCGAAACGGCAGGTGGAAGTACCTGCATCACGTCGGCTACGCACCGCAGCTCTTTGATCTTGAAAGCGATCCACTCGAACTGGATGACTTGGGCGAGGACCCCGCTCACACGGAGATCAGATCGGATTGCGAGAAGCTGTTGCGCCAGGTCGTCGATCCGGACGCCGCGAACGCGCAAGCCTTCGCCGATCAGGAGGCGAAAATCGATGCTCACGGTGGCGTCGAGGCAGTCATAAGCCGTGGGCATTTCCCGGAGCACGCCATGGACCGATATCTGGGCGTCGAATGACGACTGAGGGACGGCAGGCGGCAGTTCAGGAGCTGTATCGGATCTTTGGCGCACGCTGCGATAGGTCGCCAGCGCAGCGCGATCACCATGGACATGACGAGAGCTGGCATCCGACGGAACCGCCAGATGCCGTGGTTTATCCGGAGACGACGGAGGAGGTCTCGCGGGCTCTTCGGATCTGCACGGAGCACGAGGCGCCGGTCATTCCCTTTGGAGCCGGCTCCTCGATGGAAGGGCATGTCAACGCCGTTCGGGGCGGCATCTCCCTCGATACCAGCCGGCTGTCTCGCATTCTCGAGGTCAACCGGTTCGACATGGACTGTCGCGTCCAGGCCGGTGTCACACACGAGGCATTGAACGCCCATCTCCGAGACAGCGGCCTCTTCTTTCCGGTCGATCTCGGGGCCCATGCTTCTCTCGGCGGAATGGCTGCCACGCGGGCGTCCGGCACCATGACCCTGCGTTACGGCTCGATGCGCGAGAACGTGATCGGCTTGGAGGTGGTCCTTGCCGATGGTGAGATCATCCGAACCGGGGGGCGCGCTCGGAAGTCATCCTCCGGATACGATTTGACCCGGCTTCTCATAGGCTCCGAAGGCACGCTCGGGGTTATCACCGAGTTGCTGCTGCGTCTTCATCCGCGCCCGGGCGGTATCGTGAGCGCGATGGCCCCGATGCCGGACCTCGACTCTGCCGTCGAATTGGTGCAAGCGCTCACGGCCTCGGGCTTGCCCCTGGCTCGTGTCGAGCTCATGGACGAATTGGAGATGGAGGCTGCCAACAGATACCTGAGAGAAGCCTACGCTCTCAGCCCGACGCTCTTCTTGGAGCTCCATTTCTCGGGTGAAGCCGAGGCGGATGCTGTCCGCCTCCTCGAGGATGCATGTCGGGACTGCGGTTCCGTGGCCTTCGACATGGCCACGAAGAGCGAGGAGCGATCCCGGATCTGGCGTGCTAGACACAGCGCCGCCTATGCGGAGAAGACCTTGCGGCCAGGATGCCGCACGCTTGTGACCGACGTCTGCGTCCCCTTGTCGAAGCTGGCCGAGTCGGTCTTGGAGGCCAAGGACGACTTGGCACGGTCCGGCCTTGTCGGGCCGATGGTCGGACATGTCGGAGACGGCAACTATCACATCGCCCTGCTGGTCGACCCGACGGACAAGGACGAGATTTCCCGAGCCGAGGCTTTCCATGAACGATTGGTCCGGCGCGCCCTGGACGCAGGTGGCACCTGCACCGGGGAGCACGGAATTGGACTCGGGAAGAAGACGTTCTTGCTGCGCGAGCATGGCGCGGCCGCAGGCGTGATGAAGCGCCTGAAGAGCAGCTTGGATCCGCTGGGGATCATGAACCCCGGCAAGCTGTTCGACTAGAGGTCTGAAATATCCGAAAAACAGAAGTGAATTGCGAAAAACCGAATATGGGGCTATTGGTTCCAAGTGGAACTCTGACCGGCCGACACGGGGCGGTTTAACGAGCGAGGGTGGCGATGGCCGAGCAGGCAACTGACCTGTGGAAACTGTCGGCAGCGGTGCGGCGCTTCTCCGGGCCTGGCTCGAAAGCTTGGGAGGTCACGAACAGAGCGGCCGCCCTGGAATCGACGGTCGAGGGCATCATCCAACTCGGCGTAGGAGATCCCGATTTCGACACGCCCGCTGCGATCCGAGAGGCCGCCATCGCGGCCTTGCGGGCCGGCAGGACTCATTACTCACCCATAGCCGGTGAACCACGGCTGCGAGAGAGGATTGCCAGCCAGGCCAGCGCCCGTCACGGAAAGCGAATTGCGCCGGATCAGGTCGTGATCTTTCCCGGCGCCCAATGTGCCCTCTTCGCGACCATGCTTTGCTTGGCCGAAAGAGGCGACGAGGTCGTTCTTCTTGAACCGGCCTACGCAACCTATGACGCGGTGGCCCAGGCCGGCGGTGCGACCCTGGTCGGCGTTCCGCTGCCGGCCGAAACCGGTTTTGCTCTTGACGTCTCCCGCGTCGCCGAGGCGCTCACGAGCCGAACGCGGGTGATCCTGCTGAACTCGCCAGGCAATCCGGCGGGCAGACTCTACCGACGTGCCGACCTCGGCCAATTGGTCGCCCTCTGTCGAGAACGTGGGATCTGGTTGGTCTCTGACGAAGTCTATTGGTCTTTGGCATTCGATGGTGAACACAAGTCGCCCCTCTCCGAAGAGGGGGCGGAGGATTTCTGCTTCGTCGTGAACAGCCTCTCGAAGTCCCACGCCATGACCGGTTGGCGCATCGGTTGGTCGATCGCTCCGGCCGCGAGAGCCGGTCACTTGGTGGATCTCGCACAATGCCTGCTTTTCGGCGTCAATCAGTTCGTGCAAGACGCCGCCGCCGAAGCACTGGAGCGCGAGTTTCCTGAAGTCGACGAGATGACGGCCACGTTCAAGCGCCGGCGGGATGTTCTCTGTGATGGTCTGGCGGCTATTCCGAGCCTTGATGTCCATCGGCCGGATGCCGGGATGTTCCTTCTGCTTGGCGTCGGTCGGACCGGGATGGATGGGGCGACATTTGCCGAGTCACTGCTCGACGAGGTCGGCGTAGCGGTCGTCCCTGGGTTCGCGTTTGGGGGTTCGGTTCGGGATTCCGTCAGAATCGGTTTTCTCAGAGACGAGGCGACATTGAAGGAGGCGGTGAGACGGATCGCCTCTTTTGTCGAGCGACGGAACGCAGCATGACGATGGATCGGACCTGCGGCGAATCCCTGCCATATCTGCTGGCGAACTACGGTGTTACCACGGTTTTCGGCATGCCGGGGGTTCACTCCTTGGAGCCCTATCGGACGATCGGGGCCGCGGGACTGGATCATGTCGGCGTGCGCCACGAGCAGGGCGCCGGGTTCATGGCGGACGGCTATGCCCGCGCCAGCGGACGCCCGGGTGTCTGCTTGCTGATAAGCGGTCCTGGGGTGACGAATGCGGCGACACCGCTGGGCCAGGCCTACTCGGATTCGGTACCGCTCCTGGCACTGACGACGGTCAACGCGCGAGGCGACATCGGTCTCGGCCGCGGCATGCTTCACGAGATATCCGATCAGGCCGCACTGACAACGCCGATCACCGGCATGAGCGCGGTGACCTGGGATGCTGCGCAGCTACCGGTCGTCCTGGGCCAGGCCATGGCCCTGTTTCGTGCTGCCCGGCCACGCCCGGCTCACATCTCGATACCCTTGGACGTGCTCGAGCTTCCGGCGGAGGGCAGCATCGAGCCTGTAACCTTGCCAGACCGGCCGGCTCCATCGCGAAGGGCGATCGAGCGGGCGGCCGCCCTGGTCCGTGACGCCGACCGGCCGGTCCTCTTGATCGGGGGCGGGGCGGTCGAAGCCGGCGCGGAGCTGCGGCGCCTTGCGGAAAGAACCGGTGCGGCCGTCGTTACGACCATCGCCGGAAAGGGCGTGGTTCCCGAGTCTCATCCTCAATCCCTCGGTTCGACCCTGCAGCGGATCGCCACGCGGCGCTTCATCGCAGAGGCTGACCTCGTGATCGCGGTCGGCACGGAGATTGCCGAGCCCGATCTCTACGTCAGTGCCGATGCCGAGGCGGCCGGTGGCCCCGGCGAGGAGGTCTCGACGCTTGGTCTCGAGATGTCCGGGCGCCTGGTCCGGGTCGATCTGGATCCAAGTGTCGTGGTCCGCGACTATCCGCCCGACGTCGCTTTGATTGGGGATGCGGCCGAGACCGCGGAAATGTTGGTTGCGGCGTTGGGACAAGATCGTGTTGCCTCGTGCGAAGGTTGGGACGAGCGACTGAAGGCCGTGCGCGCCGCCAATGTGGGAGATCTCTCGGCGCTCGAGGCAAAACACCTGGCAGTGCTCGACATGATACGTCGGGCCCTGCCCGAGACAGGGCAGGTCTATGCAGACATGTCGCAGATCTCCTATACGGGCTGCATTCATTTCCCGGTCGAGCGGGCCCGATCCTGGCACTTCCCTGTGGGCTACGGAACCTTGGGCTACGCCCTGCCGGCGGCCATCGGCGGCGCGATTGCCTGCCCGGACCGAGCCACCTTGGCTCTGGTCGGTGACGGCGGACTTCTATTCACCGTTCAAGAGCTGGCCACGGCGGTCGAGCGACGCCTGCCTCTCCCGATCCTGCTCTGGGATAACGGCGCTCTGGGTGAGATTGCGGACTTCATGCGCTCCCGGCAGATTCCGCAAGTTGGCGTCTATCCCCACAACCCGGACTTTCTTGCCCTGGCTCGGTCTTTCGGATGCAATGCGGTCGAGCCGGAAAGCCTCGAGGATATCGGTAGCGCTATCGAGGCCGCACTCGGCGCCGATGCTCCGACGCTGATCCGGGTGAGGCAGGACGCGACCTATCTCTGAGGGCGCAGGCGCTTTGACGAGACGAGCGGTGGGCTAGGAAGACGAAATGGCGAGCGGCTCAAATCCGTTACGACGCACAGCCAATGTCGTCGACTTTGTGGCGCTTTCACCCAAGGGTGCGCCTTTGAACGACATTGCCAAAGCCTTAGAGCTACCCGTCTCGACCGTACACCGGATCGTCAAGAGCTTGGTGGACATCGACTATCTCGTGTATGACGAGGACACGAAGATCTATCGGCTGGGCTCCCGGCTCGACCGACTGTTTCAGCTCTCACTGGGCCTTGGCTCAATCGCCGTTTTGGCCGCTCCTTCGTTGAAGTCCCTTGCGGAGGAGTTCGGGGAGGTCGCCTTCATCGGCCGTCTATGCGACCGGAAGGTCGATGTGGTGGCCCTGGAGATGCCGCTGTCCAGGGAGGGCACACTGGTCCACCCCGGACATGACCTGCCGCTCCATGCGACTGCAACCGGCAAGGCACTTCTCGCCTATCAGGAGAAGGCCTTCGTCGATCTGGTCCTCGCGAGTCCGCTGAAACGCTACCTTCCCGGCACATTGGTAGATAAACGAAAGTTGCGCAGCGAGTTGACCACCGTCCGGCAGCGAGGTTACGCGGTGCACGATGCCGAATACGATGAGGGCGTATATGCCTTGGCCGTTCCCGTCCTATCCGGCCGCTCTCAAACCGCATATGCCGTGGCCATGGTCGGCTTCAAGGACCGGATGTCGAAGCGGGCGAGCGAAGCACAGATTGTGCAGGCTCTTTCGGAAACCAGTCGTCAACTCTCACAATCGATCGCTCGAGGCGTAATCCGGAAGGAGCCTTGAAAGACTGGTCAAGGGGTTACCCGCCTGCGATCGATCGAATCAGCGATGATGCAGAGCATCTCGAACATGAGGTTGGCCACCGTCACGCAGGTGATTCCCGTGGGGTCGAAACAGGGCGAGATCTCGCTGATATCCGCGCCGACGACGTCGCGGCCCTGCAGAGACCGCAGGATGACTTGCATGTCACGCGGCAGAATGCCGCCAATCTCGGGGACGCCCGTGCCGGGCATATAGGCGGGATCGAGCCCGTCGATGTCGAGGGAGATGTAGATCGGGCCCTCGCCGAGCACGTCCTTTATCTTCTGGATGACGGCTGCACGACCCAACTCCTCGTACTCGTCCATGGTAATGATGGTGTAGCCGACGTCATAGCCGTACTGGATGTCGTCCGAACTGAATCGGCTGCCCCGCATACCGATCTGGATTACCCGCTCGGATTCCAGCAGTCCTTCTTCTCTTGCACGACGCAGGAAGGTGGCATGATTGATCCTGTCACCGCAGAGCTCGTCCAGCGTGTCGGCATGAGCATCGATATGGAGGATGCCCAACGGCCGATCGGCCGCTAGCGCGCGAAGGATTGGCAAGGGGATGGTATGGTCGCCGCCAATGGCGATGGGAACGATCTCCGCGCCACGCAGGGCTTCGAAGAAAGCTTGGATGTTCTCGACCGACTTGTCCTTGCTCATAGGATTGATCGAGGCGTCGCCGAGATCGGCGACATTGCAGATCTCGAAAGGTCTGATGCCGCTTGTGGGATGGACCCGGCGAATCAACCGAGAGGCCTCGCGGACAGCCGCCGGTCCCTGTCGGGCACCGGTGCGGTAGTTGAGGCCGAGGTCGAATGGCACGCCCACCAAGCCGACATCGATCACGGGGTCGACGTCGTGGCGCTTGGTCCGCAGAAAGGTCGCGATATCCGCGAATCGAGGGGTCACAGCGGGATCGGCCGGTTGGAAATCACGAGTCTCGAGCATTGAATTCAAAGCCTCCGAGTTTGGGTTCTTTCAGAGTGGGTTCCCGACCGCAAGGTGCGTCCCGGCATCGATCACCAGAAGCTGGCCCGTGATCGACGGCCCGCCCAGGGCGAACCAGGATACCGCCTCCGCCACCTCGGCCGGCGACACCAGTCGCTTCAGTGGGGAGATCGCTGCCGATCTCTTCTTGAACGCTGCCAGGCTTTCATCGTCGAGCTTTCGCGACATCCATCCGGTGTCGACGAAGCCGGGACAAACGGCATTGACCCGAACGTCCGGGGCCAAGGCGCGCGCCAGAGACAGCGTCAAGGTATTGAGGGCGCCCTTGGAGGCCGCGTAGGCGCTCGAGGAGCCAACGCCGGAGAAGCCCGCGTGGGACGAGATGTTGACCACCGATCCGAGCGGGGACCTCCGCAATGCCGGCTCGGCGGCGCGAGTCATCTGATAGGCGCCGGTCACATTGACGGCAAAGATGCGCTCGAAATCCGTCGCAGTGAGGGCCTTCAGGTCCGACGCATCGGCAAAGACCGTCGTGCCGGCGTTGTTGACCAGAATGTCGAGTCGCCCCCATCGGGATAGAGCCGCATTCACGATGTCGCGGCAGGCTTCATCCTCGGAGACATCGCCTTGGACGGCAATCGAGTCGACGCTGCAGTTCCGGCACCGCTCGGCCACCTCATTGGCCAGACCATCGCTTCGCGCGTAGTTGACGACGACATCGACGCCCTGCCTTGCGAGCTCTTCGGCACAAGCCGCACCGATTCCGGTCGCGCTCCCGGTCACAATGGCTACGCGTCGCTCGTCTCGCCGGGTCAATGTCTTGGCCTCGCCGCCTCGCTCATGCCCAAAGGAGATTAGCATACTATTCCACAAAATAGTATAGGGTCCTGAATATCAGGAATACTCTCATGCTCCGGGAAGCCTTGGAATCGCGCGCCGATTGTCTTGTCGATTTGCGTTTGAGTGCCGTGGGACCGGGGCCGGAACGGATTGTCGGAAGAATGTCCGCGTAGCCCGGGTGTTCGCATCCGCGCATTGATTCTCACCATAGATCCTATAAAATAGGAAAAGATTCGGAAAAACAGAATTATCGGCAGGAACATGATGCTGTCAAACTCGATCGAGGCGCGCGATATCGCCAGCCAGGTCCATTCCTACGTCGATCTGGCGGCCTTGGAAGAAGCCGGCCCCTTGGTCATGACCCGCGGGGAGGGCGTCTATGTCATCGACAACAACGGCAAGCGCTACCTCGATGGCATGGCAGGGCTCTGGAGCGCCGCTCTCGGCTTCAATGAAGAGCGTCTCGCCGCGGCCGCTGTACGGCAATTCAAGCGAATGCCCTTCTACCACAACTTCTTCGGCCGAACGCCGGACGTGACCGTCGAGCTGGCGGAGAAGCTTCAATCCATCACGCCCGAGAGTGTCAAGCGTGTCTATTTCGCCAATTCCGGCTCCGAGGCGAACGACTTGGCGATCAAGTTGGTTTGGTACTACAACAACGCTATCGGTCGGCCCGAAAAGAAGAGGATCATCTCCCGTGTGGGAGGCTACCACGGGATCACGGTCGCCACCGCGAGCCTCACGCGCATTCCGGTGAACCAGAAGGGCTTCGATCTGCCGATCGACCGGGTCCTTTTCGCCGACTGTCCTCATCACTACTTCTTTGCGCGGTCAGGTGAGAGCGAGGAGGCTTTCGCCGGCCGCCTTGCCGAGGATCTGGAGCGTATGATCCTCGAAGAGGGCCCGGAGACCATCGCAGCCTTCATTGCCGAGCCGGTGATGGCTGCAGGTGGCGTCATCGTGCCGCCGGCGACCTACTTCGAGCGCATCCAAGCCGTGCTGAAGAAGTACGACGTTCTCTTCCTCTGTGACGAAGTGGTCTGCGGCTTCGGGCGAACCGGCAATCCCTTCGGCGCCGATACCTTCGGGATCTCCCCGGACATGATGTCTCTTGCGAAGGCATTGTCGGCTTCTCATGCGCCCATCTCGGCACTGATGATCAGCGAAGAGATCTATCAGGCCATAAAGCGCTATAGCGGACAGATAGGGATGTTCGGGCATGGCAGCACCTACTCGGGCCATCCGGTGTCCGCCGCTGTCGCCTTGGAGACATTGAGGATCTATGAGGCGGACCGCATTCCGGATCACGTCCGGACGATCGCTCCTCATTTCATGATGCGATTGAACGCCATGGCTTCTCATTCGCTTGTCGGCGAGGCCCGCGGTGTCGGTCTGTTGGGCGCGGTTGAGCTGGTGGCGGATAAGGCGGAGAAGGCGACCTTCGATCCGACTCTCAAGGTCGGTCCGCGGGCCAACGCCATCGCCCAGGAACTGGGCCTGATCTTGCGTGCTAGAGGCGATGCCCTGACCATCTGCCCGCCCTTGATCATCAGCGAGAGTGAAATCGACGAACTGTTCGACAAGCTCTGGTCGGCCCTAGAGCGGCTGACTTCAGAGTTGCATTGAGAGAAAGAACCGGCGTCGTCAGGGCCGGCGCTCAGCCTTGCGGGCAGCATCGGCAATCCGAACTGCGCCCATTTGGAAGGAAAGATGAGCAACATGAGGGTGAACGGCGAGCGGCTCTGGTCGAGCTTGATGGCAATGGGTCGGATCGGAGCGACGCCGAAGGGCGGCTGCAACCGTATTGCATTCAGCGATGAAGATCGGCGCGCGCGTGACCTCTTCGTGCGTTGGTGCGAAGAGGCTGGTTGTCATGTCTCTGTGGATCGCTTCGGCAACACCTTTGCCCGCCGCTCGGGAAGGCGTGACGAGCTGCCGGTCGTCATGGCCGGCAGTCACTTGGATACTCAGCCGACCGGCGGCAAGTTCGATGGCGTATTCGGCGTTCTAGCCGGTCTCGAGGTGATTAGAAGCTTCAACGATCACGGCATTGAGACCGAGGCACCTATCGAGGTGGCCGTCTGGACCAATGAGGAGGGCTGCATCTTCAAGCCGATGCTCGGCTCGGCCGTATTCACGGGGATGATCCCGCTGGATGAAGCCCTGGCGATGCGAGAGGAGCGGGCGGGCTGGAGCATCGAGGAAGGGCTCGAGCGCATCGGTTATGCGGGTGACATGGCGGTCAATAGCTATCCAGTCGCCTGCTACTTCGAAGCTCATATCGAACAGGGGCCGGTTCTCGAGCGGAACGGCAAGGTGATCGGAGTCGTGAACGCTGCGCAAGGGCAGCGTTGGTATGACATTAGCCTGGAGGGCCAGGAGGCTCATGCAGGACCAACGCCCATGGACGCGCGCAGGGACGCCGTGGTTGGAGCGTCTCGCATCGTCCTTGAGATCGATCGCATCGGCCGCAGTCGGCCCAACGCACGCAGCACTGTCGGTCGCGTGTCCGTCCATCCGAACTCTCCCAACACTGTGGCCGGGAGGGTCACTCTTTCGGGAGATCTTCGTCACCCGGACGATGCCGTCTTGAGAGAGATGGATGGCGAGCTCCGCAGCGCGGCCAGCCTCGTTTCCGAGGAATTGGAGCTCGGACTCGATATCGCGCAACGGACCTACATCGAACCCCTGGCTTTCCATGGCGCGTTGGTCGACACCGTGAGGCGCTTCGCGCAGCAGGAAGGCGAGCCCTACCAGGAGATCTATACCGGTGCCGGTCATGACGCCTGCAATATCGCCAAGGTCATCCCGACCGCCATGATCTTCGTGCCGTGCGAGGGCGGCATCAGTCACAACGAGACCGAGAATGCCAAGCCGGAGCACTTGGAGGCGGGCTGCAACGTGCTGTGCAATGCGCTGCGCGCCGTCGCCGACGGAGAGGTCGACCTGTCATGAGAACGAAAGAGTCGGCGGCGACGCATGACAAGGCGTCGCACGATCGGCCTGCATTGGGCGGGCCGCAGGATCTCTTCTACGCCAACAGCAACATTGTCCCGCTGCCTATCATCGACCGCGCCGAAGGCATCTTTATGTGGGATGAGACAGGCAAGGATTACATCGACGCTTGCTCCGGACCGGTGGCCTGCAATATCGGCCACGGCAATCCACGGGTTGCCGCAGCCATGGCCGCGCAAGCCCGAAAGCTCGACTTCGCCTACTCCCGGCTGTCTCGACACCGGCCGAACATGGCCTTGACGGATAGGATTGCAGCACTTGCGGGGCCTGGATACGAGCGGGTCTGTCTCGCATCGGGCGGCAGCGAGGCCATGGAGATCGCGGTCAAGTTCCTGCGGCAGTACGTGGTAGCCACGGGGGCGGCCCAGCGGCGAAGGATCATCACTTGCCAGCCGTCCTACCACGGCGGGACCATCGCCACCCTGGCGATGTCCGGCGATGACGCCTTGGCGCCGTTCCTGGACGGCTTTGCCGTGGTCTCGGAAAGGGTCCCGGCGCCGGTTTCCTACCGGCTACCGGAAGGGCACACGGCCGAGAGCTATGCGGCGCTGTGCCTGGACGCACTGGAGGCCAAGATTGACGAGCTGGGCGCCGAGAACGTGCTGGCCTTCGTGATCGAGCCGGTCGGCGGCGTCGCGACCGGCTGCGTCGTCCCGCCGGGCAGCTACATGCAAAGAACGAGGGAGATTTGCAATCGCCACGGAATCTACCTCGTTTTCGACGAGATCCTCTGTGGCACGGGACGGACCGGGCGGTTCCTGGCCGCTCATCACACGCCCGAGGCTATGCCGGACATCGTGGTTCTGGCGAAGGGCTTAGGTTCAGGTTATGCGCCTCTGGGGGCCGTGCTCATCCCCGCTAGCATGGCCGACCACTTGGCGGAGCTTACCGGTTTCAACTTCTCGCACACCTACAACGCGAATCCGATCACCTGTGCGACCGGCATGGCGGTGCTCGACGAGTACGAGCGGCTAGGCCTGGTTGCCGCGGCTGCCGAACGGGGCGCCTATCTCCGCGGCAAGTTGGAGTCGCTCGCAGCAGAGGTTCCGATGATCGGCGATATCAGGGGCCTGGGACTGCTTCTGGCCGTGGAGCTGGTGGCCGATCGGGAGACAAAGACGCCTCTGCCCGGGCGCTTTCTGCCGACAGAGAAGATTCGGATTCACGCTCTCAACAATGGCCTCTTCCTCTACTCGCGGCGCACGGCCGGCGGCAAGTATGGAGACTGGTTCATCGTGGCCCCGCCGCTGACGATCACGGAAGACGAATGCGACGAGCTGATTGCGCGCCTGACGGCCGCCTTCGAGGATTTTGAGCAAGACTACCGGTCGTTTTGACCCGTCACAGTGATCGGCCACGACCATCCTTCTAGCGGGCCATCGTGCTTCAGGAGCGTTGCAACGGATTTGCCCACCTCTCCACAGCAGCAACCACCTTCAGCCCGCCATCGCCACCGGCTGGGATTGGCTCCTTCTCTTTTCATTGGCCTCTCGCTTCCTGCGGATCCCTCCATGCGACAAGAATGCGACAGACGGTGGTTAAGCTTCTGAAATCGCTCACACTAGCAGGCTGCTGAGAAAGCCTGGCGTCCTTGCCCAGGGTCATCCTTCGTCAAGCTCAGGATGAGGTGAAACCACTGAGAAAGCTCACCCTCACCCCCGGGCCTGTCGAAGGGCGAGGGTGGCGGCGCGCACTTTCTCAGCAGCCTGCTAGAGCAGAATCATGGTCCGCGTGTTCGCGGCGCGCGGCTGCTTCGCAGCGGTTCGAGCCCCTGTCCCGCTATCACTGAGATCAATGAACTAGTTCGCCTCGGTTCAGGTGCATCCATTGCCAATGGCTTGAAGCAACCGCGGCAGTTTGCGCAACAAACTCGCGACACAGGCAGACAAAGGCACTTCGGTCGCCTGGTGTGGGGTGGGGCTTCTAACTGCGCGTTTGCGGTGCCCCGCTATCACTTGGAGTGCTGGCAATGTGGTATTGGCGGCAGAGAGAAGTGCCGGTCCTCAGCCAACATCTCGATTGATTGGGGCTGCAGCGGCTGTCGTGTGGGACTTGTGGTCACGCGCCATCGCAATCACAGGCCGACGGCAGAGGTCTGTCGTCCTTGGGAATCGCTGCGAACCGCGATGCAATTGCGCGCCAGGAGAGTGACGCAAACCTCTTGAGCCCCTTGCTCGAACGCCTGACCCCCATGCCGGGTCATGGCCACCAGGTGTCGCCCTCGATCTCGATGACGCGGCGAAGATCGGCGCCGGATAGGCGAGGTCGCGGATCGCGGTCGATCAAGCCTTGCATTAGCAAAATACGACCTGTATATAGCTTGGCGAGCCAAGAGCGATTGACGATGCCAAGAAGGTCCTGCCCAAGGCGAGAGGCCTGTTGGCCGACATGGATGGCACGTTGTGAGAGACCGTTGGGGTGGAGGCAGAAGCCAGCATCCGCTCGCAGATCGATACAGGAGCCCATCGGCCCTGTGCAGAACGGGAGGCTGATCATGGCCAGAAACGACGAAAACAAGCTTGTCGCTAGCGTAAAACGAGATTTCGCCGACGGCCGCCTGAGCCGCCGCGAGTTTCTCCGTAACTCGACCCTGCTCGGTCTTTCGGCGGCGTCCGCTTACGCCTTTGTTGGCAAGATAACCGGAGAGGCGATGGCACCGGCGGCGAAAGCGCAATTGCCCGGGGGCGGAAAGCTCAGGATTGCCATGGGCGTACCGCCGCTCAACCCCTACAACTACTACACCCTGTTCGACAGCAACATCGGCCGGCAAACGCACGAGTATCTGACCAAGACCGGACAGGACAACATCACGCGGCCCTATCTCGCAGAGAGTTGGGACGTCAGCGAGGACCTGAAGACCTGGACCTTCAACGTCCGGAAAGGGGTCAAATGGCACAGCGGCCGAGATTTCACCGCGGACGATGCCATCTGGAACATCCAACAGCTTCTGGATCCGGCGACCGGCTCGTCGGTGCTTGGCCTGATGCAGAGCTACATGTTGAACGAGGTCGAGAAAGACGGTGAGAAGACGACCGAGCTGTGGGACGCGAACGCGATCGAGAAGGTCGACGACTTCACGTTCCGCTTGAACCTCAAGGCCCCGCAGATCGCGGTGCCCGAGCACATGTTCCACTACCCCTTCGCGATCCTCGATCCCGACGAGGGCGGCGAGTTCGGCGCCGGTTCCAACGGCACCGGACCCTTCGAGCTGACCGAGATAAGGGTCAAGGAAAAGGCCGTGTTGACCGCCCGAAAGGATTACTGGGGGGAGGGGCCCCACGTCGACAGCTTGGAGTTCATCGATCTCGGCGATGATCCCTCGGCCTCTCTGGCCGCCCTCGCGTCGAAGCAGGTCCACGGCCTCTACACGGCGCCTGCGCAACTCTTGGAATCCCTGCAGGCCTTGCCGCACCTGGAGCTGTACCGCTCCGCCACGGCGCAGACCGGAATGGCCCGCATGAAGGTGACACAGAAACCGTTCGACGATCCCAGGGTCAGGCAGGCGCTCCGCTATGCGACGGATTGTCCGAAGTCCGTCGAGGTCGCGCTGCTCGGCATGGGGGTCGCCGGCGAGCACCATCATGTGTCGCCGATTCATCCGGAGTATGCCGAGCTGCCGGCCTTTCCTCGGGACGTCGCCAAAGCGAAAGCGCTCTTGGCCGAGGCCGGCTATCCGGACGGTTTCGAATTCGAGATCACAGCCCCGCAGGCACCGGGTTATCTGCAATTGGGCGCCCAGGCGATCGAGCAGCAGTGGCGAGAAGTCGGCGTCCGACTCAAGATCAACATCATGCCGGAACAGGCCTATTGGGAGATCTGGGACAAGGCACCGCTGACCTTCAATGTCTGGTTCGGGCGGCCCCTGGGCATCATGGTCCTGGCGCTGGGCTACCGCAGCGGTGTGCCCTGGAACGAGTCGGAGTGGTCCAACGCCGAGTTCGACCGTCTACTCACCGAAGCCGAAGGCACCTTGGACGTCGACAAGCGCCGCAAGACGATGGGCCAGCTTCAGAAGATCATGCAGGAAGACGGCCCCCTGTCGATGCCGATCTGGGTCGAGACCTTCACGTTCATGGACAAGAAGGTGAAGGGATTCAAGATGCATCCGACCAACTATATCTTCGGCAACGAGTTGGCGATCGAAGCCTAGGGGCGGACAAGCCACGGAACCGTAGCGTCCCGGCCTTGCGCAGGGCGCCGCAGGCGAGGGCTGCCTCTCTCTTGTTCGGTGAACTGCGGGATGTCGGGACCTGCGGGCAACAGACTATCGGTCGGGTGGGTTCCCTCTCGCCTGCTGAGCGGCTTGCTCCACGAGCCGTCTCGGGCCGACGGCACGTGCTTGAGCATTGAACGAGCATTATACGATCTATATACGGCTTAGGTTGCCGTTCGCCGTTGACGATGTCGTGGAGAATAGGGCGAGGCGACCGGTTGCCTTTGTCTCTCGAGCCGCTTCCGGATCGAGGGAACCCGTTGCTCGTCCCCGCAATGCCGATTGAGTGATCCATGGCCGTAGCCGTCAAGAAGAGAGCCAGAGAGACGTCGAGCGACCGACAGCGACGGATGTACGAGAGCATCCGCGAACGGATCAGCGTGCTGCGCTATCCCCCCGGCATGATGTTGAACGAGTCCGCCTTGGCGGCGGAGTTCGGCGTAAGTCGGACACCGCTGCGCCGCGTGCTTCAACAACTGAACACTGAGGGGCTGCTCGAGATCAAGAACGGTGTCGGCACGATCGTCACCGACATCGACATGAAGACTTTCAAGGATATCTACGATCTCCGCATAGTTCTGGCCGATTCGATGGGGGCCTTGTCGCCGAGATGGGTCACCGACAACCACATCCAGACGATGAATGGGTTGATCGAGCGAGCTGAGGCCTTGCGCGCAAGACAGGACGTTGAGGCCTATGCAGTGCTCTGCAACGAGCTGGAGGCTCTGCTCGTTGATCTGATCGGCAGCAAGCCGCTGAGGGAGATGACGGACCTCTTGTATTATCGCGTGGCCCGAATCTGGTACACCTTCTTGCCGAATCTCGATTGGAACGACGTCGTAGACGAGCTCCTGGCCGAGCTGGGCGGCATGTCGGATGCCCTTGCAAAGAGCGACGTCGGTTCTTTCGGGCGGGTCAGGGTCACCTACTTGCGCTGGATGCTGAAGAAGGTCAGCCGCTACATATCGAGCGATTGACCAGCATCTGATCCCTGAATCGGCAAGAGACTAGACGACCGCGACGTCTCGTGCGGTGCCGGTCAATCGCTCGCCGCCTTCGTCGCCGACGAGCACGGTGTCGGAGACGAAGAAGTCGCCTCGCCCGCAGCCCAAGAGCCAGGACAGTTGATGGAACACCATGTTGCGTTCCAGGACGAGATCGCTTTCGGGGTTCAGGCTGACCACGCCGATGCCGCCGGTCCAAGTCGGCGGGAAGGCGACGCCGACACAATATCCGCAGTGGTGCCGGCGATAGTGGGATAGGCCCGCCTCGTCGACCACCGATTGCCAGGCGTTGTAGACCTCGGCCCCGGTCGTGCCGGGGCGCATGGCTTCGAGGACCTTTTCCTGGGCGGCTCCGCAGATTGCCGCCACCTCGTCTGTCCCGGCCGGTGCGCGCCCGGCGAACGCCAATCGTCCTAGTGGGGCGTGGTATCGCCCGATACAACCTGCCATCTCCAGGATTATCTGCTCGCCTTCTTGGAGAACCCTATCGGTCCAGACCTCGTGCTCGAACGGCAGGCGGTCTCCGGAGCGGATAAAGGGGCCGAAGCCGACATAGTCGCCGCCTTCCTCAATCATCCGCCGGTGGACCTCGGCGGCAATGGTCCGTTCGCTGACTCCCGTTTCGGCTGTCTCCAGTGCCGTCTCCATGATCGCGTCGGCGACGGCCGCCGCCCGGCGGATGGCGGTGATCTCGCTCTCCGACTTCACCAAGCGGAGCCGCTCGACCAGCCCGGAGACATCGCGCCACTGGGCCTCTGGGAGGCCGGCCTTGAGCGCCTGCTCGAAGGACGGCGGGAAGCCCAAGCTGTCAGACTGGATACCGAGGACTGCATCGCCCAGGCCGATGTGACGCAGGTGCTCGGCGATAAAGCCGCCGGGCGAACAAGTGTCGGGATAGCCGACCATCCGCGCATTCCCCACCTGCCGCTCGACGGTGGGTCGCTCGTGGGCACGCGCGCAAAGCAGGCTCTCATCGTCGCGTCGGACGACCAGGATATGAGGGCCGAAATAGCCTTGGTGGTCGAGGCCCGTCAGATAGAAGATGTTCTCCGGGCTTGTGATCAGACAGGCATCGAGCTGGCGGTCTGCCAAAGCCCGGCGGACGGCCTCGGTCCTTGCCTCGAATTCCCTCTCGGGGATCAGGTTGGGGTGCATCATCGTGAGGCA
>JANQEO010000165.1 GCA_028278325.1 Candidatus Binatia bacterium | reverse complement strand
AAGGCTGGCGGAGGGAGTGGGATTCGAACCCACGAAGGGCTTTTAACCCTTACTCCCTTAGCAGGGGAGCGCCTTAAGCCACTCGGCCATCCCTCCGATAGTCTGGAAACCCGACGTGCTTACGGTTCCGCGGAACCGGTGTCAAGCAACACCTGCCACGACCGAAGGGGCCGGCAACAGCGGCACGCGTCGGCCGTCGCCCGGGCCGCTGCGACCCCGACCTACGTCACCCGCCGCAGAGCACCGGCAACCTGTCCTCCGTGCCACCTGAAGGGAAGCTGCGGTCAGCTCGTGGGTGGGGCTCGGGTCGCGGCTACTTCGATCTGAGTATGACCTTGCCGATATCTCCCGTCGGCAATCGGTATCGTCTTCTGGAGCCTTCCGCGTCAATCAAATCCCCCTCCGGGTCGTGCTCGGACCGTGGCGCCCCCGGAATGACGATCTCGAAGTCGGAAAAGGCGTTCGACCGGAGCTCCAACAACGCGTCTATCTCGCCGAATTCCTTCTCGATGCCGGAGCCGTCCTTGACCGACAAGCTTGCTCTCGGAGGCACCGTTCCGGACAAGCGAACCTCTTCGCCGATCGCAGGCGTTTGCAGGGACATGGCAAGGAAAATGGACCCGACCGCAGGTCCGCATGCGCGACGCACGCCGCCTCGTGCGTCGGCCGAGGTCGCTGGAACCGCACGACCCGTCGAACTCGGCGGAGACGCCTTCGGCCGTCGCGGCCGGAATTGCCTCGGGGCGCGAAACATCTGCCGCTTCGGAACGACTCGCATGGCACCGGACCCTCCTGGCAGTTGCCGGTTTCCGATCCAGGCTCAAGGAAAGACGTAACCCTTGTTCTTGAAGAGGTTTACGCAGGCATCCACGATTTCCGCGTCGAACCGCGTACCCCGGTCCTGCAGAAGCTCGACCAGGGCGGCATCGACACCGAGCGCCGGCCGATAGGGGCGATGCGAGGCCATCGATTCCACGACGTCGGCCACCGCCAGAATTCGGGCTTCCGGCAGGATGTCTTCTTCCTTCAGGCCCCGCGGGTAGCCGGAGCCGTCGAGCCGCTCGTGATGTTGGCGCACGATGTCGGCAAGCGGCCAAGGGAACTCGATCCCTCTCAAGATCTCGTAGCCGACCTCGGCATGCGTTTCGACGAGCTTGTGCTCGATCTCACTCAGCCGGTCTGGCCGGTTCAGGATATCCATCGGAACCTGCAGCTTACCGATATCGTGCAGGATGCCCGCGACTCGAATTCCCTCGCGGCGCTCTTCCGAATACCCCATTTCGGCGGCGATGGCGTCGGCGAGCGAGGCCACCCGCTGTTCGTGGCCGGACGTGTAGGGATCGCGCGCCTCCACCGTTCGAGCAATCGCACTAATCGTCTGCAGCAACGTCTCCTGGCGTTTCCTTTCCAGGCGCAGGCGATGAAGCTCGGCCTGCCTCTTCGCCTTGGCGTCGCGTAGCGCGCGTATCCCGAAGGCCAAGTCGTCGGCGAGCTCCGTCAGCATGCGCCCCTCGTCGTCATCGAAAACGTCACGGTGAGCAGAGTAGACGTTGAGCGAGCCAAACACCTGCCCCTCCGCCGACAACGGAAGGGCGATCTCCGAGCCGTAACCGCGTTTGGTGGCCTCGGTGCGCCACGGCTCGAAGCCATCGTCTACTTCGATGTTCGACGCGGCGACCGCTCTGCCTTCCCGAATCGCCGTTCCGACAGGTCCGCGTCCGCGTGGCTCGTCCGCCCAGGTGATACGCGCCGTGTCCAGGTACCCCGCCTCATATCCGGAATAGGCGACCGGCCGGACGGTCTTGCCTGCATCGCGCTCGGCGAATCCTACCCAGGCGAAGCGATAATCCCCTTCTTCGACAATGACCCGGCAGATGTCGGCAAGCAGCTGCTCCTCCTTGCTTGCGCGGACGAGTGCCTTGTTGCAGGCGCTCAATGCCCTGAGCACCCTGCTTGCCCTGGTCAGACCCTCCTCGGCGCGCTTGAGATCGTTGATGTCGAGGACATCGACAATGATGCCTTCCTCGAGTCGAGACGGGTTGCACGCGCGCGCCGTCGTATACACCCGTACGGCTTCGCCGTCCTTCTTGCGTAGCTGTAGTTCGCTCTTGTACACCTCGCCACGCTCGATCTTCGAGCCGGCTAATTCTCCGGTTTTCTCAAAATCGTCGCGAGAGAAGTAAAGTGTCTCCGTTGACTTGTCCAACAGCTCGCCCGGGCCATAGCCGAATATCTCCTCGAACCGTCTGTTGCATTTGACGATGTTTCGGTCCTTGCCGAAGAAGATCCCCAAGGAAGCGTGGTCCAGAATAAGGTTCTGCTCGGCCAACAGCCGCTGCCGCTCGTCCTCCGCTTCTCTTTGATCGGTGATATCAATGCCTGTCCCGATGACGTGCTCGACAGCCCCTCCATCATCGGTAAGGCACGTGTTGGACCACGATATCAGTCGGCGATTTCCATCTTTGGTGAGCCAATAGTTCTCATAAACATTAGGGAATTTCCCCGATTGAAGCTTTCGAAAAACAGCCCTTACGTCGTCCGCTTCCTCCGGCAACAGGAGCCGGTCCCAGATTGCCTCTCCTCGCACGTCGTCGAAACCGTAGCCACTGACGTTCTCACAACTGCGGTTGAACCGGACGATACATCCGTCGCGATCGAGCACGACAATCAAGGCGTCAACAGTATCGAAGATCGCTTCCAGAAGTTCGTTTGTCATTTCATGGCCAATTTACTCTTTGCGATTCCCCCCAT
>JANQEO010000116.1 GCA_028278325.1 Candidatus Binatia bacterium | reverse complement strand
TCGCTAAAAACCCGCCTCGGCGTGCTTTGCGACGAGGTTTTTTGCTGCGGAGGATTAGATGGGGAAGACTCTCGCGGAGACGATTTCAGATGGCAAGGTGCACGTCTTTGATGGGGCGATGGGAACGGTTCTGTACGGTAAGGGCGTGTTCGTAAACGTCTGTTACGACGAACTAAACCTCAAACAACCACAACTAGTACGCGAAGTGCATGAGGCCTACCTAGCCGCGGGTGCAGATATCTTGGAGACCAACACGTTCGGAGCGAACCCGGTCAAGCTGGGAGGGTTCGGACTAGCGCCTGATACTGAGGAGATCAACGCGACGGCGGCGCGAATAACCAAAGAGGTCGCCGGTGATGATGCTCACGTTGTAGGTGCGATTGGTCCGCTCGGTATACGTATCGAGCCATTTGGACCGACGAGCAGGGAAGAGGCGAGGAATTTCTTTACACGGCAGGCAACGGGTCTCCTCGATGGTGGTGTGGAGGGCTTCATCGTCGAGACCTTTCACGACCTTGCGGAAATTCATGAAGCGATCGCCGCAGTTCGAGAGGTCAGTTCACTGCCGTTGTTCGCTCAGATGACAGTCGGCATCGACCAGAAGACGGGCTTCGGTACAGACGTACCCACGATAGCAGCTCGGCTCACCGAGTGGGGTGCGGACGTGGTTGGAGTGAACTGCTCAGTTGGACCATCGGTTGTGCTCGATGCCGTGGAGGAGCTTGCAAAACACACCGACAGACCAATTGCTGCTCAGCCAAACGCTGGAATCCCGCGGGATGTCGGTGACCGGAAGATCTACATGGCCAGCCCCGAGTACGTAGCGACCTATGCAAAGTTCATGATCGAGAAAGGCGCGAAGTTCGTCGGTGGTTGTTGCGGAACGACACCCGAGCACATTCGTGAGGTAAGCAACTACGTCGCGAGCACCCAAGTCCGACATGAGGTGGCGCATATAAGTGCGGTGGACATTCAGACGGTGGCTGAGCACGAGGCGGTCCCTCTCAATACACGGTCCAGCTGGGGGGCGAAGATTGCCAGTAGACAGCTTGTGACGAGCGTTGAGATTGTACCGCCCAAAGGTGCGGTTGCATCATCGATGTTGGCTCAGCCCGCGCGGACAAGCTTCCTGAATCTTATCGCCGTTATCTCGTTCAGGGGCTGCGCGACGCATTCGACATGACGGCGGTTCCGATCAGGCTCAGCCTGCGCAAGGGCAAAAACCCGTACGCCAGGAAACGCGCCGGCTCATAACTCGCCGCTTCCCCCGCGCCGTCCGCAGTAATACACTTCGCGCTCCATGAGCGACGCGAATCCCACCGACGTCCTTTTCTATCATCTTGAGCGCACGCCGCTTGAGCGCGTGCTGCCGGACCTCCTGGAGAAGACGCTGGCGCGCGGATGGCGGGCGGTCGTCCAGGTCGGGTCGCAGGAGCGGCTCGATGCGCTCGACACGTCACTTTGGAGCTATCGGGAAGACTCGTTCCTACCACATGGGACAGTGAGCGACGGACCGCCCGATGCGCAGCCGATCTATCTGACCACGGGCCCGGATACGCCCAACGGCGCGACGGTGAGGTTTTTTGTCGACGGATCGGACGTCGACGACCTCACACCTTTCGAACGAGCGGTTTATCTGTTTGACGGTCACGACGAAGAGGCCGTCGCGCACGCCCGGAGCCAGTGGAAGCGCGCAAGCGATGCCGGCCATGCGGTGACTTACTGGCAGCAGAACGCGCAGGGCAAGTGGGAACAGAAGGCGTGAGCCGGGACACCGACCAAAGCCATGAAAATCTGAAACAACAAGGCCGTATGCGCGCCGACGCGCTGAGAGCGGAGTTCGGCGAAACAGACGAACCTCTGGCGTGGTTCGAGGCCTGTTACGAGCACGCGGAAGGCGAGTACGCACTCGTGCCTTGGGCGCACGAGGTCGCACGGCCCGAGTTCGTCGAATGGGTTGAACGGTTGCCGGCGGAGCGCCGCGGCGGGCGGGCCCTCGATGTCGGGTGCGGTCTTGGCGATAACGCGGTTGAGCTGGCGAAGGCCGGGTTCGACGTCACCGCATTCGATATTTCACAGACGGCCGTTCAATGGGCGGCCCGGCGCTTTCCCGAGCACAAGATCGACTGGCGCACCTTCGATCTGATCGACCCGCCGGATGACCTCGAGGCGGCCTTCGACCTCGTCAATGAGACCTACACGCTGCAGATCCTGGAGCCGCCGTACCGCGATCAGGCGATCAGGACACTGCCGCGGTTCGTGAAGCCC
>JANQEO010000111.1 GCA_028278325.1 Candidatus Binatia bacterium | reverse complement strand
GTGTCCGGTGCTGCTCGCATCTACGTCGAGCCCGGCGGCACGCTGGTTATGGAGACACTGCTGGGCCGGGTACGTCAGCCGCCGCCGAAGACCTGGCAGGTTGTCCGGGGAGGAGCGCGTGAGCCCGTCGCGTGTCGCTACAAGGTTCTCGACGATACGAGTTTCGGGTTTCGCGCCCCGGACTGGAACACCGACCTGCAACTCGTCGTCGATCCTGGGATCGTCTGGTCCAGCCTGCTCGGCGATACGTCATACGACGTCATCCACGGCGTTGCGCTGCATCCGTCGGGTGTGGTCGTCACGGGGGAGACTATCTCTGCAAACTTCCCGACTACCCCGGGGGCTCTGTCCACCACCTACGTGAACCCGTCGCCGAGGCACGCATTCGTTTCACTCCTGGACCCGACTGGCAGCACCCTTATCGCCTCCACATTTCTCGGCGGGGTCAGCGCCGGAAACGGCTCGGTCGGACGAGAAGTCCTCGTGAACACAGCCGGAGAGGTCTTCGTAGTGGGGAACACCTACTCCGCCAACTTCCCGACGACTCCTGGCGCGTTCAGTGGTCTGTTCCCCGGAGGTCCGGGCTGCTTTCCGTTTGGAGTGTGCAGTTCGTTGTTCGTCAGCCGGTTGGATGCGGGGCTAAGCACGCTCATAGCTTCCACGTACCTCGGAGGAGCGGGGCAGGAGACCCTCGGGGCCGCCACGCTAACGGCCTCGGGCTCAGTCGTGATCGCAGGTACCACCGAGGCCGCGAACTTCCCTTCAACTCCCGGGGCGTATGCACTAGCTTTCAATCAGGGCGCTGCGGCACCACCCGGCATACTTCGAAGTGACGCTTTCGTGACGATGATGCCGGCCTCTCTAGGATCACTTCAGTGGTCCACCTTCATCGGCGGCACTGGTGCAGAGCGTGGGGGCGGCGTGGCTGTCCTTCCGACCGGCGACGTGGCCGTCGGTGGGTCGACCATGGGACTCGGCTTTCCCACGGTGGGGCCCGCGGCCCCCGCTCTGGGCGGTAACGAGGACGCATTCGTGGTCGTGTTCGATCCGACAGGGACGAACCTTCTCTACTCGACGCTGATCGGCGGCTCGGCGGGAGAGGAGATTCGCTGCGTGGCCGCGCATCCCGCCGGAGGCTTCGTGCTTGGAGGCCCGACGCAATCCGGAGATTTCCCGACAACCCTGGGTGCGTTTGACACCTCGTTTAGCGGATTCACCGACGTCTTTGTCTGTCATCTGGACCCGGCGGGGGTGACCCTTCCATTGTGGTCCACGTTCATGGGCGGGTTTGCCAGGGAGGACCTTGACGACCTCTCGGTGGACAGCTCGGGCGCAGTAGCTCTGCTCGGATGGACCGAGTCACCGAACTTCCCGACCACGCAGGGCGCGATTGCGAACATGCCGGGCAACGCCTGGGACGTGTTTGTCAGCCGTCTCGATCCGTTCGGCGCCCGCCTTGCATACAGCACCTACCTCGGCGGTTGGGGTGACGACTGGCCTGGTGGTCTTGCGGCCCACCCTTCAGGTGACGTCATCGTGGCCGGTGCTACCGAATCCGGGAACTTCCCGACGACGCCGGGTGCGTACGCGACGACTGCATACAACCCTGGCGGTCAGTTCGGCTTCGCGAGCGATGGATTCATCACGAGGATGGATCTGCTGCCGACTGGGGTGAGCCGCTTCGGCACCGCGACACCGGCGTGCGCGGGCGGGACCTTTGCGAGCCTGATCGGATTCCCCGCATCCAGCCCGTACTACCTTGCTTTGACCTGTACCGGCGCGCCGCCAAACAGCCAAGGGCTGGTGGTCATTGGGAGCAGCCCGAACACGGCGGGAACGGTCGCCGCGGGCATCTCCATACACGTCGATTTCGCGAGCCCATGGACGTCCATCCCGGTGTTCTCGGACCCGTCGGGCTACTCCGAGACCCCAACCACGATTCCGCCCGGGCTCACGGGCCAGACCTTCGCGGTCCAGTACGGCTGGGACAATACGGCTGCGTGTGGCGGCGGCGTCGGAACGCTGAGTGCGAGCAACGCTTTGCTGGTCGTGGTTCAGTAGCCAGAGCCATCTGACATCGCTGCTCGTCCAGGACGCCCCGGGCTCCACGTCTCCAGCACCTGCGCTGATCCGGTCGCAGAGCGAGAGGCGGTGGTAGCATGGTTGTCTGGAGCGCCGCTGCGAAGGAGGAGACGGTCATGCAGATAGCGACCGCTTGGAGCAACCTCCCCAAGTTCGCGAGTGTCGTGCTCGTGTTTGCCGTGAGTGTCTCAGCACCCGCGCAAGGGCCGTGCTCTTGGTCACCGCTCGGGAGTGGCGTCGGGACTTTCAACGCCGGCTTGGCCGGCTCGTCTGCCTTTGCGATGACCGAGTTCCAAGGCGAGCTGTATGTCGGCGGCAGTTTCTTGGCCGCTGGTGCCGCCCAGGTGAATGGCATCGCGCGGTGGATGAACGGACCGGCGTGGTTGCCCGTCGGAGGAGGCACACTGTGGGGGACCACCTGGGGTCAGGTGCGTGCGCTCGAGGTGTATGACTTCGGGACCGGCCCGTCGCTGTACGCGGCGGGTTTCTTCGATGTGCCCGGCAACTCCATCGCCCGGTGGGACGGATCCGCCTGGTCGCCGCTCGGAGGTGGGCTCACGGGCGGTTTCATGACAGCTGCTGGCGTCGGAGAAGCTCTCGCTGTCTTTGACGACGGCACCGGTCCGGCCCTCTACGCAGCAGGTAACTTCACGGTAGCTGGTGGTGCCCCTGCGAACTTCTTGGCTCGCTGGAATGGCGCCTTCTGGTCGCCCCTTCCCGGTGGCGATCCGTCGTTCGTCCCGGCTGAGCTCGCTACCTACGACGACGGGACTGGCCCGGCGCTCTACCTGGGAGGTCGATTCGTGTCCGCAGGGGGCGTGGTGGTCAACAGCATCGGCAGGTGGAATGGAAGTGCGTGGTTCTCACTCGCTGGCGGCCTGGCTCTGGCCGGCCCCTTCGAACCGATTGTGTTGGCTCTTGCGGTCTTTGACGACGGATCCGGGCCGGCACTGTTTGTGGCAGGGGAGTTCACGTCGGCGGGCGGTGTCGCCGCGCAGAACATCGCCAAGTGGGACGGGAGCACGTGGTCTTCCCTCGGCGGAGTGACCTTCAACGGGTATAGCAGCAATCCCAACAACCCAGCCTTCACCACCATCCGATCGCTCGCCGTGCACGATGATGGCACAGGCCCTGCGCTCTACGCGGCGGGAGTTATCGCAACGGTAGGAGGCACACAAGTCAACGACATCGCGAGATGGGACGGCGTTTCTTGGTCTGCTGTTGGGGGAGGAGTGGGCTCACTGCCGCTCGAATCACAGTGGATCGAAGCCCTGGCGACGTACGATGACGGCAGTGGACCGGCACTCCATGCGGCCGGGGTGTTCACGTTGGCGGGGGGCTTGCCCGCCAACAACATTGCCGCGTGGAACTGTGGAAGCGGCATCTCGCTCTCGGCGACCCAAGTTGCCCCCGGAGCGCCGGTGTACGTGAACAACGCGAACCTCACGCCCGGTCGCGTCTACTACAACCTGTTCTCGACGGATCTCTGTCCGGGTGGCCCGGGAACCGGGCCTCTTCAGACGTTCGGTGGCTGTGTCTACACTCCGCTCAACGTTGCATCAATCGTTGGACAGCTCGGTTCGCCGGTGGGCACCGCACCTTTTCATGTCGTCGCCCCGTCGAGCTACGTGAACTGGGGTGCCTTCAACGTTCCTCCGGTGACCGTGGACGCCATCTGCATCGATGCCCAGGGTAGCTTGGCTGGGCCAACGTCGCCGGTGGTTCGGATCACGATTCAGTAGCTACCTCGGGTCCCCGTAACCACCCAGGCAGCTCCGGTCGCCACATAGCCAACACCTCCTTACGCTGCGACACGGACCTGAGTCGGCGAGTGGTATGCTGTGAAGTTGGATCTGGGGCTCGCGTTGGAGGTCGCGCCATGGACACGCAGGCTGCCCACCACTACCCGACTCCGACGATGCTGCCGTTGCCCATTCTCTTTGTGGTGACGCTGATCTGGTCAGCACCTGTCACCGGGCAGCAAGGCCCGCTGTCTTCCGGTCCCTTGTTCATCGAGAACCAGGGGCAGTGGTCCGACGATGTGCGGTTGGTCGGCCGTGTTGGCGGGGTGACGGCGGTACTTCAGGAGTCCGGCTGGCTCGTGGGACTGGAACGTCGCAAAACCGGTGTTCGACTGCCCGCACCACGTTCTGCGTCCGAGTCTCCCTTCACGGCAGAGGTCGAAGGCGCCGCCGTTTCGATGACTTTCGAGGCTTCGCAACCCGTTTCTCCGGTGGGCAACGAGCGACACCCCACCTACTTCAACTTCTTCTGCTCCAATGATCGGAGCCGCTGGCGCTCGTACGTGCCGTCATGGAAGGCCGCACGGTACGAGGATCTCTACCACGGCGTGGACGTCCTGGTGCACACTCGCGAAGGCGTACTGGAGTACGACGTCCTGGTCGAGCCAGATGCCGACCTGGACACGGTCCAGATCAAGTGTGAAGGCATCCACGGGCTGGAGGTCGCCGCTGACGGCGCGCTGCTCATGCGCACGCCGTTGGGAGTCGTGCGCCAGTCCAGGCCGCGTACGTGGGAGGTCGATGGCTCAGGGGACAAACGACCCGTCGAGTGTCGCTACCGGCTTCTTGACGACCACCGTTTCGGATTCTCCGTCGAGGGTCGCGACTTGGGTGCGCACCTCGTCGTGGACCCAGGGATCATCTGGTCTGGTCAGCTCGGTGGATTCTCAGGCTACGACTCAATAGAGGATGTTCTCGTCCGTCCGACTGGGGACATCCTCGTGACAGGCACCGTCGCCAACGATTTCCCCACGACGCTGGGTGCTTACAACACGACGCCCAGCGCGACCGGCGTGTTCCTGGGCAACGCTTTTGTCGCGCTCGTGTCTGCGAATGGGACGGGCATGACCTTCGCGACCTTTCTTGGCGAGGGGCGGGGGTACGCACTAACGCTGGACGGAGGCGACATCGTCTTGGCCGGTCTTGCCACGCCAGGATTCCCAATAAGCCCCAACGGATTCCAGACGTTGCCTGGGGGTGGCGGCTTCGATGCATTTGTCGCCCGACTAGATGCAACGGGGAGCGCTCTCATGGCCTCCACTTACCTGGGCGGCTTCCTAGGTGAGGTCTGCCGGGCGGTTGCCGTCGCGCCCGGCGGAGACATCGTCGTGGCCGGGGACACGGATTCACCCGACTTTCCGACGACTCCCGGCGCGTTCATGACACAGTTCAATCAGGGGAATCTGATCGGAGGGGGCACGATCGCGCGAGACCCATTTGTCGTGCGGCTGGATGCCGCGCTGACTACGACTCAGTACGCGACTTTCGTCGGCAGCTCGGCAGCGGACGAGTGCTGGGACATGGTGCTGGATCCTAGCGGCGCTCCGATCCTGGTGGGCATGACTCTGGGCATGTTTCCGACGACCCCGCTGGCGCTCCAGCCGAACCCGCTCGGTGCCCACGATGGGTTCGTCGCTGCCCTGGATCCCACTGGGAGCACGCAGACGTTCGCCACCTATCTTGGCGGCAACGACGCCGACTATGCCTACGGCGCTGCCCTGTCTACTTCCGGCGAGGTTGTGGTCGTTGGATCCACACAGTCGCTTGATTTTCCGACGACACCTGGCGCTTGGGACACGACGCACAACGGCCCCGTGAACCCCGCGGGCCAGTTCGGGGTTGGCAGTGACGGTTTTCTTGCCCGGCTCGACCTTCAAGCTCCGGCCCTCGTCTGGAGTTCGTACCTCGGAGGCAATGGGGAGGACAGGCTTGACTCCGTGTCCTTAGACGCATCAGACGTGGTGACGGTGGGTGGATGGACGAACTCCATGAACTATCCCGTCACCGCGGGTGCCTACCAGGTCGTGCCGAGCGCCTGGAGTGACACCGTGGTTGCGCGGCTCGATCCGTCCGCGACCAGCCTTCACTACGCTACGTACCTCGGCGGCAGTTGGACTGAGGACCTCAGAGGCATGGATCTGAGTCCGGCGGGAGACGTAGTCGTCTCCGGCTCAACATGGTCTCCGGACTTTCCGATCACCCCCGGTTCGCCATCCACGACATACAACGCGACCGGTTGCAGCCCCTTCGGCGGGTCGGCGCCATGCAGCGACGCCTTCCTCGCCCGGCTGGACCTCCTGCCCACCGGCGTCTCGCGGTTCGGTGCGGCGACGGTGGGATGCGGGCCAGGCATGCCCATCTCCGTCTCCGGTCTCCCGCTGGCGACGAACCCGAGCTTCGCCATCACGTGTTCAGGGGCGCCTCCCGGAACCTCGGGAGCCCTCTTCATCGGTGCCGCACCGGACCTCGCCGGCACGCTGACGTCTGGCGTGCAGGCCCACGTGCTTCTCACCGCACCGTGGTTCGCGTTGCCCACGAATACCGATGCGCGGGGATGGTCAACAGTTGCGATCCCCATCCCGTCCGGGCTCACGGGCATGACCTTTGCGGCTCAGTTCGGCTGGGACAACACGGCGACGTGCGGAGGTGCCGGTACCTTGAGCGCGAGCAACGCTCTTCTTGTCACGGTCCAGTAGCAGTCATCGAACATTCCTATGGTCCCAAGCGTCCAACCCATGACCAGAGTCCTCACAGCGATCGCTTTGACCCTGATCTACGGCTTCTCGCTACCCGCGCAGGTATGTGAAGGACGCAACCATCAGGTGAACACGGCGACGCCATACGTCGTCCAGCAGTGTGATCGACTGGGTGTCCGGTTTGTACCGTCCGACACCCTCTCGACGTTCGGGCTCGCGTGGTACATCCCCTTCACCGGGAGTCCCTTCTTCGGACCGGGGACAACGGAGATCCAAACCGAGGACCCGTCCACGGGGCTGCCGTCCGGGACTGTCCTAGCAAGCGGTACCCTGCCCAATGCCGTGCTACCCGCTCCCGGAACTTGGATCACAGGTTGGTTTGCACCCGTCCAGCTCGACGGGGGGACTCCCTATTGGGTGACCTACTGGCATATCCCGGGCCTTCCAAGTGAAGTAGGCGTTCAGAACAACCCGCCTGGTCCGAATGTCACAACGGCCTCCCTACAGACCGGCGTTGTGACCGGCAACATCTGCCTCATGGTCGGTGCCACCTGGGGTCCACGGTTCTCCACCGACCGGTTTAAGGTGCGCCTCATGGGATCCGCCTGCGGTCAGTCCACGATGACGTTGGGCGCAGCACCGGCGATCGGTACCACCGTACCGGTGTTGATCTCAAGTCCGACAAACCCGTTGTGGCCATACCTGGCTGCGTTTGCCGCGGGTACGACTCCCGGAATTCCGACCGGGGACGGTCGTGTGGTGCCCTTGAACCCTGACTGGCTGTTAAACCTGTCGCTGGCCCCGAGTCCGTTGTTCCTGGGCTTGTCGGGCGTACTAGATGCGACGGGATCAGCCGTGGCCAACATCGTCGTGCCGGGGATCCCGTCCTTGGTCGGCAGTTCAGTATTCGGGGCGTTCATCGTCGTCGACGTGATGGCCTCGTCAGAGCTTCGAGTCATCTCACCCCCGCTGACCGTGACCTTCCAGTAGACCTGTGGCTCCTGTAGTGGACCACCGAGTTTCGGACGGCGTTTCCGCCGCAGTTTCGCATCGCCTGAACGCCGTTCTTGTTGGCGCAACACTGGGTTTCGGACCTGGATCCGGCGGGCACAGGCTGTCTTGTCGTTGTGGCGGACCACTGACCGGGCACGGTGTGCAAGCGGGAGCACGTCCAAGGACTGATCAGGCGGCGAGTTTCAGCTGAACGACGGGCAGGTGGGCGTGGCCACCGACGTTGCCGACGGCAAGCGCAAGCTTGGCGCCGCGCTTGCCACGCACGCGAGCAGCGGGGGCAGCGCACATGCTTCGCCGAGGCCAGCGCGAACGTGGCTCGAAACGAGGCTTCTCGTTCGCGGATTTCCTGCCCGTGTACACCTCCATCGGCGTGCGCCCGTCGAGCCCTCGATGTGGACGGTGTTCGTTGTACCAGGCCATGTAGGTCCGGAGTTCGCGCCTCATCGCTTCCCGGCGCAGAGAGATGATGACCCTGCGCGTGCCTTCCGACTTCATCGACCTGATGAAGCGCTCGATGATAGCGATGCTGCCGTGCTTGCCGACGGCTCCGTACCGAGGCCGGATGTGACGCCTCTTGCACCAACGCTTGAATGCGCGGCAATCGAACTCCTTGCCCTTGTCCGCGATGATGTACTTGGGTGCTCCCGCCTTGCCGATGGCGCGTCCGAGGAACGAGCGCATCTGGAACGAGCTTGGTCGCCGCGGAAACACGGCGAAACCAACGACAAGACGGGAAGCGTGGTCGATCACGACGGCAACCCACCAGCAGAAGGGCCACCGCTGAGGCTTCGCGAACGGTATCCACGGCACCCAGAAGCCGCCGGAAGTCGGCACCGTCGTGAGGTCGAGGTGAAAGACGTGGTTCGGATGCTTCGCGGTGACGACCCGGCCGTTGGGCACGTCTGATTCGGCTTCGAACTCCTCCGGGCTCAGTTTCCGCTGGAGCATCCGGCCTACCGTGGTTGCACCGATGTGCAGTCCCGCTCGCGCGAGGATCTGTGCGATCCGGACCTTGCCGAGCGCCGGGCACATCAGCTTCAGTTGCCGCACGAGGTAGGCCACGAAGTCCGGGAACTTGCTCACCGGTTCTGAGGTCTGGACCAACGCACGCTCGCCCTCTTCATCGATGCGTCGGAGCCATGACGCGATCGTTTCTTCGGTGACCAGGAAGCGCTCGGCGGTTTGCGAGACCGACCAACCGTGGGCTGCCTTCAGCTGCAGGATCTGCATCCGCTGGATGGGGTCGTAGTGGGGGCGCCGCCGTGCAGGGAGCTTGGCCCACCGTGCGTCCTTGATCTCCATCTCCTGGCTCAGGAGGGCGAGCTGGGTGCGCAGTCGATCAAGTTCGGCTTGTTGGCGACGGCGTGGTGACTTGCTCGCAGCCCGTCCCCACGCCGTCGTCATTGCGGTGGACGCCACCGAGATCGCGTTGATGACGGCGGAGCGGACGATCTTGGTCCATCCGCGGGCGAGAGGGAGCTCTTCAGCGGGCATTTGGTCCTCCAGGGAGGTCCGTCGGCTCGGGACGGAGGAGGACATCGTATCTGCCGGTCAATGAACGACTTGTTGCCGCTGAAACGCCTTCCGAAACTCGTTGGACCCCTTCAGCCGGTCATTCAGCCGGTCGCGTTCACCAGCGCGAGTGGGCGGGGCCTGGCCCGTTTCGCGGATAACGGCCAGTGCGGCCACGAGTTCTCCGCCTTCACGGTGCGGGTCGAGAACGGCAGGCATTCCTCTGAGCGCAGTTCCACGACTTCGCCAGGAGGACTTCTTAGAAGATGCGGCATCGCCGCAGAGCTGTCTGTAGACGCCGCTTGTCCTCTCGCCCGAGAGACACTCCAAGTGCGCGGAGACACGGAAGCTTCTGCGCAACGCTTTCGATCCCCTGGACGGTCAAACCGGTGCATCGCTTGATATTGAGCGTCTCCAGGGCGGACATCCTTGAGAGATGAGCGAGGCCGACATCTGTCACGCTGCGGGAACCGGGCAGCCAGAGGGTCTTGAGGGATAGCCCTTCCGCGAGTGCACGCATTGCATCATCGTTCAGTCCAGGGTCACCGATCAGCCCGCCGATCTCCAGTCGAGCGAGTGACTTGAGCTTGGCGATGACTTCTGCGTCGCTCGCGGTACACCGGTAGAGCTTCAGCTGGTGCAGAGATGACGTCTTACCCAGCAGCCTGATGGTTGCCGGGCCCCATGACGTGCTGCCCAGGTCGAGCGCCCGCAGCTTCGGAAATCCGCGCAAGACGGCCAGTCCACGATCGGTAACTCTTCGCCCACCTATCGAGAGCTCCTCCAGCTCAGACAGGTTCGCAAGGTGACGCATGCTGCGGTCATCGGCTTCCCGCATCCAGAGACGTCGCAGGCGAGTCAGTCCTGCAACATGCTCGAACGCTGCGCCCGACGTCGGAACACTCACTCGACGAATGCGCGGTTCGCCCCCGGCCGACGATGGGACTCGCCGCTTAGCGAAGTGTCCCGCAGTTATCTCCAGGACTTCCAACTTCGTGAGCCGACGCAGGAACGCGAGGGACTCATCGGAGACAGGGACCTGGCCGTGGAGCGACAGTTCCCGCAAGTGAGTACAAATGCCGAGCTTGGCTACGTCCGCAGGTGACAGGTCCTCAGCGTGCGGGTCACCGAGGCTCAAGGATCGAATTCGAAGCCCAGGAATCGAGTGTTGGCGGATCTCTGCGACGAGCGCCGCGAAGCGTTCACGATTGAGATAACCAGCTATCGGTTTGCCCTGGTTGGTGGTCGGAGCCTCAGGTTCTACCGACCAGCGGATGCCAGCGGGGATGACGACCGACCTTCTGTTTGCAACCTTTTGGGTTCTCGGTTTGTCCCAGAAGTAACCTGCCCGCCACGTCCCAGTCGCGCCCAGCTTCTTGGGGCCGTGCCAGACCGTGAGCGGCATCTCGAACGTCGACGCGAACTCTGTCGGTTCACCGACCGGCTGCGCGACTTGGGCCGACAGGTAGCCGGTCAAGAGCAAGGAGACCGTCCAACGCATGACTCGATGATACGGTCTCGCGAGGTGCTGATGATTGGTCCTCCCAACGGTTGATGCGACGAGTGGACCCGTGCTCTCGCGGTACGGAAAAGGCCGAGTTTCATACTTCACCGCAAACCGCTACCGATGACAAAACCTCATCGTGGCGGCCGTCGTCGTAACCCCCTACAAACACTAGATTCACGGCGATCGCGCTTCTCAAGCTTCACCGCAGACGGGCGTTTCAGCGGTGAAGTAGCGGTGAAGTATGGGGAGGGGTTTTTAAACCCCCTGATTGGGGCCCGGTGGGGGAGGTCCCATGGCCTGAAGTATGTGACCCGTGCCGGCCCCGGCGAATCCTCTGAACCATTCATCAATCCAGACCCTCAAGGGAACGCGGCAGTAGATTGTGAACGTTCCCGTGGGCCCGCCTGCCGAGCGTCCGGCATCGTGGGTAGTTTTGGGCTTCTGTCTCCGTGCTGATCGGCAGATACTCCTTGAACATACGCACCTTCGCGATTCGCGTCTGCCTGGGACTACACGCCGCTCCGAGCGCGGCGCAAGCGCCGGTTCGAAGGGCGTACCATTTCTGCATGCGCTTCTACGCCCTCCTCCTGTTGGTCCTCCTTGGACCGTCGAGCCCGGCTCAGACGGGCGCACATCGAGGGGCGACCGGTGCGCTTCTCGAGGTGCACTCGCTCGAGGGCGAGCCGGTGGCCGATGCCGAGGTCCACTTCCTCGCCGGCTTGCCGCCCGTGTCTGAGGACCTTGCGAGTCTGTTGGATATCCCACCGCACCCGGCGGCGTTCGTGGCTGAGCACGGGAAGCGGCTGAAGACCGACGCGAAGGGCCGCGTGCGTCTGCCGGAGTTCACCGGGCGTGCCGGGATCGTGGTGCGGCACGGTGATGCGTGGGGCGCGAAGCAGCTCGAGAACCCGGTGCACCCACACTTGCTGCTGCGGTTGCGCCAACGTCGGGATGTCAAAGTGCAGGTGCGCGGTCCGGATGGGCGACCGCGACCCGGTGCGCTCGTGCGCCTGTTCATTCCCCACAATCTCGGAGGCTCTCCGGTGTGGGAGGGCAAGACGGTCGGCCCACGAGGCCTGGTTGTCGTGCCCAACCCGGCGGTCATCACCGACTACCAGGACGTCATCGTCCGTATCGGCGCTGTCGCGTTCTGGACGGCGTGTAGCCGCGGACCCATCGAGCCCAGCGATTTCCAGAAGTTCGATCCTCTGCATCCGCCCCGCGACCCGATCACGCTGACAATGCCGGACACCGGCACGCTGCGCGTGAAGCTGAAGGACCACGAAGGCAAGCCGGCGGCCGAAGACGTGTTCGTGACGGCGTTCGGGCACCCCGAGGGCCAGCCGAGGGGGCCGCGCCGCGACAACCTCTACGCGTTCCTGCTGCCGAACGCGGTCAAGAAGCGGATCGTCGACGGCGAGGCGATCATCCCGTACGTCGCGGTGGGTGGGAACGTGCACGTGCAGGTGTGGGGCAGAGGCTGGCGCGAGCACCTGGTGGACGAGGTCGTCAAGGCGCCGGAGAAGGCGGGAGAGGTGATCGAAACAGTGCTTCGCTTGCCCGAAGCGCACCTGCCGCTCGTCGTGACGGCGCGCATCGTAGATGACAAGGGAAAGCCCGTCGCGTCGACGCGGATCGACGTCATGGCCGTCATCGACAACCACCCCACGCTGGAGGGTCACGCGCTCGCGAGCGAAACCGACGCCCATGGCCGTCTCCGCGTCGAAGTCGGGGCCGACTCGGAGCTCTGGGACCGCCTGCGGCTCGGCGTCCTCGGCCCGAAGACCGGAGACTGGAAGGCGTCGATGCCCATTCTGTTGAAGTGGAAGAAGCGGGTCCACGATCTCGGCGACGTGCCGATTCGTGCGCGCGAGCCGTGGCTGTCGGGAACGGTCGCGGATGCGGCGGGACGCCCGGTGGCGCACGCCGAGGTCTTCGTCGGACACGAGCGTCTTCGCAAGATGAAGGAAGGCGACCCCGGCAGGCCGCTGCCGCGGATGGGCAGCGAGCATGGCCAGAAGGGGTGGTGGGTCTCGACCGACGCGGAAGGGCGGTGGGCGCTCCTCGGCCCTCCCATGGAAGGACCTTTCTTCATCACTGCCTCGCGCCGCGGTTACGACAAGGCCGTCCTCGAGGTCGATCCGGTCAAGAGCGGTAAACGGACGTTCGACCTGGTGATGCGCCGTGTATGGACAGCGCACCTGCGCATCCAACCTCAGCCCGGCTTCGACCCGACCCAACTCAGCGTTCGCGTCAGTGGCCCCGCGACCCTCGGAGAGAGCGTCCCGTACAACTTTCCCGACGTCGACGGCTGGGTCCAGCTTGACCACCTGAGGCCGGGCAAGCTGCGCGCGGAGGTACACATGCGCGGGCGAGAAGCGCCCTTGAAGGTGATCGAGCACGTCATCGAGGCGACGCCGACCGTGACGAGTCACCTGTTCCTTCCGGCGGTCGACGTTGCGAAGCTGTTCTCGGTGAGGACGATCACCGTGAAGCACCCTGACGGCGTCCCCGCCCGGGAGGTGACGCTCCTGTACCGCATGGGCGGTCGCGGTGACTTCTCGGTCGGAGAGAGATCGCGCGACGGTCGGGTCGAGATCCTGACTGACGGGTCGCCCATCGACCTCATCCTCTTGGCACCGGGATGCAGGGTGGCGCGCTTTCGCGGGATCGAGAAGGATCGCACCGTCACGATGCATCGCGGATACGAGATTCGCCTGAGAATGAAGTCCGCGAAGAAGCCCCCGAAGGGTCTGCATCTCGGCGTGCGGCTTCACGCGCCGAAGCCGGACGAGGAGTGGGGTCCCCACGGCCGCGAGCAATACCAGGTCGAGTTCGAGAAGACCCAAGAGGCGGTCCTCTACGTCCACGCACCGGGACGGTATCGGGTGGAGGGCGAGCTCTGGGGCGAAACGTTCGGCTTCCCTTACGAAATCGACGTCGGCGAGGTCAAGCTCGAGGTCCGCGCGTCGGACGAGCCTCAGACGTTCACCATCAACGTGACCGAGAAGGCACTGCAGCAAGCGGTCGAGCGCATCCGCTGACTGCGGTTCCACCGATCTGACAGCCTCTCTTTTTGTGGAACCGCGTGGAGCGGTCGACCCGGTCCGTGGCGAGGCCGTCAGACGCCTGTCCCCCGACACACGTGTGTCACGTCGAGGGCGATCCTCCCGCCGCGGCTCCAGGATTGGACGGGCAGATGTTCTTCGTGACTCGAAGCGCCGTGTGCGTTGCGAACTTGGGGTCCTCAACGCCGATGACAGTTGCTGCATCCGACTGTACCGGGCTGGACGGCTCAGTCTGTCAAAGTGGCGCAAGACGGCGGCGATACGGATCGCTGCGGCGATCAACGCGACTATCGAGGGCGGAGCACTCTCACCTTCGGCGGATTGACCCATGTGCGGTGGAAGTCGGCGACGCGCGCCTCTGCCGCATCACCTTGGTGAAGGTACACGCGGTAGTGTCGTTGCACGGGTTCTCCTGGCTGCAGCGTGACGCCGGTCTTTCCTGGCCAGTGGTCACCGATGTATTCGAACCCCGCCGGGTAGTCGGGATCGGGTTTGCTGCCGTGGTGGATCACCCACTCGGGGGTGTGACCGGACTTGTCCGGTTTCACGAAGAGCGCGGCTCCGCGAAGCTCGGTGCTGCCACGCAAGCGCGCGGAGTAGTCGGCCCACGTCGCCCCGCGCTGTACGTCGTTACCGTTGTTACGCACACCTTTCGATGTCGTGACGACCTCGCCCTTTCGCGGTCCGAAGCGGATGCCGAACCCGCCGACGCGAGGCTCGCCGTCGGGGCGCTCCGAGCGGATGGTGACGGGCTTGTCGGTGGCAGTCCACGTGAACAGGAAGTCGAGGATCATTCCGACCTCGAGACCGTTGTTGTTTGCGGGGAAGACCCGGAGTCGCAGGTCTTCCTGGACGATCGGTGACCGGCGGGATTCGGCGTGCCAGCGATTGCGGGTCACGAGCTCGAGAACGTCCTCGCCCACCGAGCGTGAGGTTTCCTTGTCGAAGTCGATGGTGGGTCCGTCGAAGCTGGTCATGTCATAGACCCGGCCGCCGACTTCTACGTGCGGCCACAACCAGGAGATGCCCCTCCGGTACGGGTGCGGATGTCCGTACCTGGAGAGCATGTTGATGCCATCGACGTAGGCGGGACAGAGGAACGGCGCGCGCCAATCCCAACTCGGTCGGTGGCGGCATGCGAATGCAGGTTTCCACTTGCGCATGGCCAGTACGCGACCCCGACCGGGGCTGAGAAATCCCCATCCTTCCGGGCCTTGCGGTCTTCCCTCCGCCGACCCCACCGTGACCGCCCTCAGTCCGTCCCCGCCGCTGACCAACACCGCCCCTACGCGACCGGACGAAGCGAGCATCGTGGGCCACAGTCCGCGTTGAATCACGGGAGTGGTCTCGACCCACGGGCGCTTGTTCTTGACGTCCAGCTCGACCAGCACGCCGATCCCCTCGGGCGTGTCGGGAGGCCATGTCGTCTCGATGTTGGCGATCTCGGTGATGGTCTGCGCAGTCCCGTAGATCGAGATGGACACCATCGCGACACCAAGGGTTAGGAATCGCCTCATGCCAAAGCTCCTAACGGGGCTGTGGGTCCCGAAGACTCCATCCGCTTGCACATCATGATGTTACGACGCCATCAGAAACGACGGTACACCGCTTGTCTGCGCCGCGTCAACGGGCCTGCGATGCGCATCCGCTACCGGACCACCTCAAGGCGTACCGCGCGGACTACGACTCATGAACAGGGACTCTCGCCATCAAACTGATGGTTTCTGCTGCTTAGCTCGTCGCTCGATCTAGCGCCCGCTCACGGTCCCGGGTGAGGAACTGACGGCCCGCGGGATCGCGTAGATCGGCCTGAATCCAATGTCTGGTTGACGCACTTCGGAGTGTCTTGGGCAACGCGACCAGGACGGGAATGGCGGTAGATCGTCCGATCCGCCACGGGTTACTCTCATGATCTGACAACCGCCGTCAATGCGCGGCGTCCCGTCCCAAGGCGCACCATCGTACGTCTCGTGCCAAACGTCTTCACACCACTCCCAAACGCTTCCGTGGGTATCCAAGAGCCCCCATGGATTCGGCTGGTTCTGACCGACGGGCTGCCTGGTCGATTCGGCTGATCGCTCGTTGAACGCTCCCGCTTCTCGTAGTGACTGCGCAGTATCGCCAGTCCAAAACGCGGTTGTTGTGCCCGCCCGACATGCGTACTCCCACTGTGCCTCGCTGGGCAGATAGAGCCCGGCCCAGTTGCAGTAGGTTTTGGCGTCGCCATGCGACACCCCGACGACCGGTTGGCAGTCCCTCGACCATCTGACATCGGTCGAGTACCTAGTGGCACGATGTCCCGTAGCCTCGCGAAACCTGCTGTACTGCTGGTTGGTGATTGGGGTTTTTGCGATCAAGAAGCAGCGGATAGTGACGGAGTGCTGCGGCCCGTCGTACCAGTTCGCCTCGACATGATCTAGGGGCATTGGTCGAGCTTGCTGCACAGCAAGGGGAGCCCCCATTACAAAGGTGTCGGCCGGAAGTCGAACGAGGGCCACAGTAGGATCCTTGTTTAGGGCGTACTCTGCGAGTCCGGCGTCGTTGTTCCTGAGGAACGTCAAGCCCGGAAGCTCCGGGTTGGGCGTGCGGACGGAGGAGCACGACGACAGCAGCCCGATAGCGCACAGGAACGGCAGGAGGAGTCGCGAGGTGTGGATCATGGCGCGTTGCTCCCAGGCACCGATGACGAACACTTGTGCCCCCGATAAAGGGACGAGGTCGACATGACGCTGCGACGCCAGCGGAAACAACCGTAGCTTTCCGATCGGCGTCGCGTCAACGGCACTTAGGGACGAGATGCGTGAACGTCCAGTGGATCTTCAGACCCAGTGAAGCCGTGCGACGGTGTCTCGCATCGACGTGGACGGCAGCCGTGTGTGAGCAGAATGCGAACCGCGACTGTCACACCGGCGATGAGTGCAACGGTTGCGAAAGCAGCTCCAGACCACCGCCTCCTCTCGGCAACGTGACCCCTTCGTCGATCGGATAGCCCAGTGCTCATGGTCTGCCCGTCATCGAGACCGCGGCTGTCAACCTAGACGTCACCGCCATTCTAGCTCCATGCGCGCGCGGTCCCTGAGCCACTCGTTCGCGAGTACGGAGTAGCTGGCCGCGATCTCGTCCAAGTACTTGAGAGCCTCTCCCAGACGCTGTCGGGCCTTGCCGGCATCAGCGCTGGAGGTAACTGCGGCCCAAACATGGGTGTAAGCCACTGGAGCGACGGTCGAAATGAACTCCGCATGACTTCTGATCACAGCGCTTGCAATGCCCGACGGTAACGCGGCCGTCAGTGCTCGAGTGGCCTCCGGCAACTGGTCAGGCGCGACGCCGCGCTCCAGCTCTTGCAGGTACGCCTCAGCAGCTGTAATCAGCTTTCCATCTCGAAGCTCCCGCAAAACCTCTGACTCTACGTCCGCAAGGGATCTCGGGGGCACCTGGCACGCTGTGCACCCAAGAAGGCAGCCAAGCAAAGCCGCGATCATTCCACGAGCGGGCGCGAAGCGAACTGGCGTTGAAGGCTGTTGGAGAGAGTCGCGGTCTTCGTCCATCGGACTTCCTCAATCTCCGCCCCCACGGACGGATCAAAGGTCGCGCGCGCCGTGACAGGAGAGTCGTGCAACCGCGAGTGTACCCTTAGCGCCCCGTGCGAGACTCGGCAGGGTACGCTGCCGCCGTGCGGGACTTGACCGAGCTACGTTCCCCGACATTCGGCTCTTTTCGTGACGAGTATCCGTCACCGCGGGCCGGTCGGCGCGGCCACGAGTCTCGGTGCCGGGGACGGCGACGGCTCGATCTCGGTAGTCTCAACATCCTCTCTGAACTTGCCGGGCAAACCCAACCAGTGGAGCCAGCAGTTCGCAGCGGACTGCCCTATTGCACCGTGATCCGAACGACCGGCGAGACCGGTCCGATCGAGCCTCCCGGCCCCACACCGATGCAGATCGCGTCGGCCGTGAGCGGAGGAACCGTGTACGGTCCCCAGTTCGCGTAGCTGAACGGCGCCGTCACGTGGAAAGGAGCCGCGCCGACAGGCATGAGCAACTGGTTCGTGACGAACTGGATGCTGGCGGGCGTAGCCAGGCACGAGCCGAGCGGGCCAGCCCCGGTTCCGGGTCCCCCCGCGCACGGTGTGAGACTGAAGACGTTGAAGTACTCGCCGCCCGGGGTGAGGTTCGCGTTGTTCAGGAAGATGGGCGATCCAGCTCCGTTCTGCGTCATGGAGACGGAAATCGTGGAGCCGCACGACCAGGCCGCGATCCAGCTCGCCGACGACGCTCCCGCGGATGTGAAGCTCCCGCCTGCGTAGAGCTCGGGCCCCGACCCTGCGTCGTACACGCCGAGGTCGCTGATCGCCGGAATGCTGCCACCAATGCCGCTGCCAAGAGCCGACCACGTGCTGCCATCCCACTTGGCGATCCCATTGACCGAGAGGGCCCCGATCGAGGTGAAGTCGCCCCCGACGTAGAGGCACGGCCCTGATCCATCGTCGAAGACATTTAGCGTCGAGACGGTTCCTGTCGGCACGCCCCCGCTGAGAGATGTCCAGATAGACCCGTCCCACTTCGCAAGGACGCCGAGCTCCCCCCCAGCGAAGAGCGCAGGCCCCGTTCCATCGTCGAAAACCGCAAGCGCCCGGACACCGTTTCCGAGTCCTGCACCGACAGGGGACCACGCGGTCCCGTCCCATCGAGCGACGTAGTTGGCTGGGGCACCTCCAGCCATCGTGAAGTTCCCGGCCGCGTAGAGCGCAGAACCAGAGCCGTCATCAAAGACCTCTAGATCCCACACGGTGGCGTTCGTTCCTGGGATGAACCCTCCCAGCAGTGACCACGCGGTGCCACCCCATCTTGCGATGTTGTTGGCCGGCATCGTCCCCGCTACCGGAAACTCGCCCCCGACGTAGAGCGCGGCGCCGGCACCGTCGTCGAAGACCTCCATTGTGCGGACAGATGCGAAGAAACTCCCCGTGATGCCGGCACCAAGAGGTGCCCAGGCGGAACCGCTCCACCTGGCGACTCGGTTGACGGCGATGTTGCCGGCCATGGAGAAAAGGCCACCGGCGTAGAGAGCCGGGCCGCTGCCGTCGTCGAAAACGCCCAGGGAAAGCACGCTGGTGTTGAGTCCGGTCCCCAGCGCAGACCAGACGGTCCCGTCCCATCTGGCAATCCGGCTCGCGGCTGCGCCGCCAGCCATCGTCAAGTTGCCGCCCACGTAGAGCGCAGGCCCCGTTCCGTCGTCGAAGACCTCTATCGCGAAGGCATCATTGTCGATGGGGGCCGCCACGGGCGCCCAGGAGCACGCACTCTGGGCAGGTACCGATGCCGCAGCAGCGAAGGCCAGCCAACACGAGAGCAGTGCTGCGGTGACGGGCTTCATCGCACACCTCCTTGGTCGTGCTCGGATCCCGGTTCATCGTACCACCGCACCATCGGTCGGCTCTTGGGGACGCGGCTTGAAGGGCAACTTGCGCAGAGGACCGCCGAACACGAATCGGGGCCAAGGAACTTCACCATCCTGCACGGGCCGCGCGGAAGTACCAGACGCGCTCGACAAGCAGGTCAAGAGGCTTCGAGCTTCCTTGCACGTCGCCTCGTTCGGGTGTGACCGCGGTCATCCCGCGGGGTCATGGGTACGTCAGTTGCAAAGAGGATCGAACGAAAGGTCTTGGTCATGCAGGTCATCTGTTCCGGGCTACTGGCGGTCATGAAGGCAGCGGCGCTTGCCCGTGCGCGCGGCACTTGGACCGTCGCAGTGTTGGCCGTGGTGTGCTCTTGCACGACGCCGGCACAGGCCCCGGGAGGCTACCTCGACGTGCCGACCTACGCGCATAACCCGACTTCAGCCGTGTACTGGGACACGGCCTCTGGCGATCTCGATGGCGACGGCCGTGACGATGTTGTCATGGCCGTTGGCGCGAGCATCCTGGCTTTTGTCAGCACGCCTCAAGGGGGGGTGGGGTCACCTGTGGTCACCCAGTTCAACGGGCCGAGCCCGGGTGGCTGGACGAACATGGACTGGCCCGCACTAGCGGATCTGGACCAGGACGGCGCTCTTGACCTCGTTGTTTGGGACGACGGGGCCGGCCATCGCGTTTTCAAGGGCAACGGCCTCGGTGGCTTCACGCACCTGGCGGATCTTCTACCTCTACTTCCGACGCCCTACATAGCCAGCCGCCTCACCGGTATCACCGACCTCGACGGTGACAGCATCCCGGAGGTCGTGCTGCGCAGCTACATCCCGCAGGGATCCAACACGACCGATATCCATGTCATCACGGCCATTGCCGGCTCGTTTGCCTACGCCGGTAGCTATGCGACGACCTACTGGGTCGATGCACAAGTTGCGGACGTCAACGGTGACGGCTTCCAGGACGTAGTCGGGCTTGCACAGGTTCCCAGCGCCAGCACCGTCAACATCACCGATGTATTCATCGCGCTCGGCTCGGGGGCTCTGACGGGCTTTGGCCCGCCGACGTTAGTCCCCTTGCCGTCTCCGAACTCCGGAACGGTCTTGGTCACGGCAGATACCGACGGCAACGGTGCGAATGATCTCATCTTCAACGAGCTGACGGTCCCAACGTCCGTCTGGGCCGTGACCAGCCCCATTCCAACCTACCTGTGGGTATGTTCGGACCCGTTCGGCAGCGCGGCGTGGAGCGCCCTCCCGGCGCCAGGCTTCAGGGGAAACAACTTTGGAGCCCGGGTAGAGGTCCGCGACATCAATGGTGATGGGTTAAGCGACCTGGTGGGGCTCGAGAGCTACGACTACAACTGGCCCAATCCCATCGCACCCCGGGCGCGCGTCGGGGTCGCCCTAGGGGATGGCAACGGGTTCTTCCAACCACCGCAAGTCATGGTCTTGCCAAGCGGTCTCCATCATCCAACTCTAGGCGTTGCCGATACCGACGGTGACGGGGATCCCGACCCCTTTGTGTTGGAGTACTGGTCAGCTGACATCGGCCTATGCCGCAACCAAGCCCGCTTCGGCGTCGGCTGCGTTGGCGCAGGAGGGATTCCTCCCCGGATCGGCGCTGGCCTGCCGGCACCCGGCAACGCTGCCTTTTCCGTGACTGTCGACGGCGCCCCTGCGAACGCTCTCGCCGTCCTCGGACTCTCCCTCGCTCGCACCTCGGTCGCGGGGCCTTGTCAGATCCTGATCGACGTTGCGCCCGGCAATCTGCTGCTTCCTGCGGGAGTTCTTGGAGTCACCGCGACCACGCCGTCGGGATTGGCCTCCGTGTCCCTGCCCATCCCCAATGCACCCTTCCTCGTCGGATCCGGGCTGACGGCGTACGCGCAGTGGGGCGTCGCCGATGGCGCAGCACCCAGCGGCGTGGCGTTCACGTCCGGCGCGAAGCTCATCGTCTGGTGAGTCCGTTGGGATGGAGGTCATGGGCTGGCGGAGGCCGTTCGCGGTGCCACCGATCACGGTTGACGCCATCTGCATCGAGGCTCTGGGCGGCTTGGCTGGGCCGACATTACCCGTCGTTCGAATCACAGCGCAGTAGAGTCCGATCTCCGGTCACATGGGACCCAAGCCGATCCGTATGATCAAAGCGTGGGCATCCCTGGCAGTGAATCCCAGTCAACGGACGCGGCGGCCGGGAAACGAAGCTCCTTCTGGCGCGGCTTCGTGGTCGCCATGGTGCTCCACCTTCCGGCCCAGTTCTGGATCTGGAGCGTCGATCAAACTGGCGAAGAGTTGGGCATCTATGAAGGACTCTGGCACTCGATGCCAAGACTCCCCATCGCCCTAGTCTCTGTCTGGTTCACGCAGCTCCTCTACGAGGTCCCGTTCCTCGTCGGGGCCACGCTACTGCGCAGGTACGACTTCGCCACGGGCGTGGGAACGGCGATTCTCGCAACCGCGGTTGTCAGTTTGGTCATCTTCGCTGTCGTGGATCCGTCGGCCTGACCTCATAGGTGTGGCGCAGTATTGGAAGGATCAGGATGGGCTCGCCAACGATCATGTTCCCGATTGTTGTCCGGGTCGCGCCGGGCGTTTGGGCTCGACAGCCTACCCGTGGTGCGCCGCGAAGTGCGGCACTGAGCGCAACGACGACAATGAGCCTGCTCACGGCGGTGAGCTTGCCGAACGGGTCCTGTGAGATCGTCACCAGACTAGATAGTGTACCGAACCGCAGCACACCGTCATCGTCGTAGGGAAGCCAAGTGTCCACCGTTCGACTCCTCGACGCGGGGACGCAAACGGCGGCAGTCTCATAGTCCGCGACGATGGAGCTCCGTGCACATCCGGAGCGGATTCGGCGCTGGTGTCTCGGGCCGGCTCCCCATGGCTCGCGGCTTTGTGATTGAGACGATGCCCGGAACATGAGGGTAGGAAAGCTCGATCCGAACTTCGCGGCGCGCTCACAGCTTGCGTTTCTGGATCCGTATCGGCGTCTCAGGCACCCGTGACAGGTCGACAACCGCCGGGGCAAGCTCGTAACTCTCGGTCTCCGCACCATCACGGAGGTGAAGGAGCCGAACGATGCAGCGGCCTGGAAACGTCACCGGGACAGACGCGCGGCCGGTGACCTCGACATCGCCCACTGCTGACAGATGTCGTGGCCAGCCGGTGGATGGATGGGGCATCAGGAACACGCGCAGCCCTTTTTCGTGGGGGCCTTCGTAGATGAACGTCGCGCGGTCGGACTTGCTTAGCTGCACGGTGACGTCGCGATCGTGGAGGGTCACGTTTCGGTACCGATAATCCCCATGCGCGCTGACCCACACGTCGAGCGGTTGTCCCCGGACAATTGGCAACGACCGCAGATTGTGGTCGCCGCTGAGGGCTTCCCTGTTCTCCCGCGTGTATAGGTGGACGTGATCGACAGGCTTGCCGTCGTCATCCACCGCCTGGAGCTTCACGGAGTGGATCACGCCGCGCAGGTCCAGGGGGTTTAGGCGGGGATCGCGGAGGACCTGCCCTTCAGCGAGATCCAGGCGGCCGAGGCGGATGATCTCTTGATTCAGGATGTGTGTGCGGACCGTCATCGACCACCGTCCGCTTCGCATCGACGCCGATTGGCGCAGCACGCCTAGTTCATCAAAGTACCCGCCGGGGGAGCGCCGGCCGTTGTGAGTAAACTCTGGCCTCACCGCGAATCCTCGCATCCCGGTGGGAAGAAGCACACGACCGATCAGGGCGGCACTCTTCTCCAGTGTCAGGACGAGACCCGTGAAGCGGTCGATGTCCGTGACGGACGCGCTGTTCAATCCCCGCACCGTAGCGTGGACCCAGCATGGCTTCGTCCAGTCGGCGGGCCGCTCGGGGATCTCGGGCCACCGGGCGCTCACTTCGAAGCCACCTCGCGCGTCCGCTCGTAACCCTGTGGCGTAGTCGCCGAACTCGATGAACAGGTCGGCTCGGAGCGGGTTGCCCGACGACGAACGCACTCTCCCGGACACGACCACGGCTCGTCGATCGATGACGACGTCGATGACCCTTGGACGTCCGACAGGTACCCCGGTGATATGAACCCATCCATCGCCGCGAACCTCGAGAAAAACTGGCCCCTTCCGGCGTGGAGGCTGGCAACTCCAAATGCCGCCCTTCTCCTTTGCTTCCCTCCTTGCCCCGAGCCTCGAGTCCATCCCGCGCTTCAGGCCCACGAGACAGATCACGCCCGTGATCTGTTCGCCGCCAGTATCGACCAAGCGCCACCGAACGCGAACGGCCACCATGGCCCGCCCTAGCGGCGATCTAGTTAGTTCGTCGTCGGTCGGCCGGGAGCCCGACGGCGCAGCGATGTCGCTGCCGTTGCCTCCGTTGCGTAGAGCAGACGGGAAGTGAGGTGGTGTGCCCTGGCCGTAGAGGAGGCAGGTGCAAGACGCCAGGAGCGGCAACACCGCGATCCTAGTCACCATCGCTGCAGCTTACCAGCCTTGCGGCCTCCGCTGGCAAAGTCGCGCCTGAAAGTGCCGCGACTCAAGGCGTTTGGTCGGCCAGACAGGAGGGTCGATCTTGGCCCGGCGGTGTTCCATCACGCGCTACCGGCCCAGCTTTTTCAGCGCGGATCGCAACTCTTCGTCGGTGTATGCAACTTCGATGGTCTGTGACGCGGTCGCAAGCTCGCTCCGAACGGACTTCACGCGCGAGCGCCATCCGTCTTTCCATACCACGAGTCTCACGTCGTACAGGCCCGCGCCTGGGACGATGATCTCTGCATTACCCGCCGCATCGACGACCGTGTGGCCTCCGCGTGGCCAGATGTCCAAAGCTAGCGTGCGCTCGTCGGCACCATATGCCACGAGCTCAAGGGTGTACCCTTCGGGGATCGCCGGCCCGACCAAGCGTGCGGGCACGCGAAGGACCGGCCCGAGCACCACGCGCCCGCCGCCGTCTCTCGTCGCAACGGTGGTCGATCCGAACCCGGGCGACGAGACTCCGATCCACCCACGGTCGTTTGAGACGAGCACCACCGCGCGGCCGTCGTTGGCAAGCACGCGCTGGCGTTCACCCTCGTCGCGGCCTCCGACAACGACTTCCTGGATGGAGTCGCCGTGACGGTCGACGACTTCCAGGGAGAGTCGAGTGAAGTACGGCCCGAGGTCGATCTCAATGGCGTCGGAGTCGCTCTCCTGCGTGACGAGGCTTCGTCTCATGCGGAGCTTCCGATCGCCCCCGACGATCGCGCCGTCAAAGACCTCGAGCTCGTACTTGCCTCGATCCATGATCGCGCTGCCGACGAGGCGTGATCCCGCGGGCTGAAGTTCGATGTACGCCAAATCGCGGACCCCTTCGAACTCCGCGAAGATGCGACGCGGTGGCGGTCCATCGAAAGGAGTCGTCCGGAGTCGGATGCGCCGGCGCGCACTCGGTTGCAGGGTGACGTTCACCTCAGGTGTTCCCCACCGCAGCTTGGGGGTTTCGGCACGAGCATAGTCGGGATGCCAGACGGAGAGCGTGAACGGCTCGGGCGACGGCGGGGTGGGCTCGAGCCACGGGTGGCTCCATGGCCAGGATCGAATCACCCAGTGCCCGCCGCCGTCCGTCACCGCCGTGTGCCAGGCACCGTAGGCGCGGACGTGTGCCCCCTCCAGCGGCTGCCCGGAAGGTCCAACAACGCGACCCGAGGCGACGATCTCGGCTGCTTCGAGGACGACATCGCCGGCGTTGGCGACCGGACCCGTGAACGGTTCGAGCGTCTGTCGCCCGATCCGAGCAGGATTCAGACTCTTCACGATGAGATCGAAGCCGGGCGGATGTGCGGAGCGGGCTGCCTCGTCGTAGTCCCACCCGAGAGAGCGTCGGTGATGCTCCGCCGACGACAACTCGAACCGACCCTGTGCGTCCGTCATCCAGCGTGTGCCGTACCCCTCAGACGCCTCCGGTTGCCCAAGGGGGAAGGCCGCGAGGTCGAGCAAAGCGTTGCTCAGTGGTCGTCCTGCTATGTCCACAGCACGACCGCGGATAAGGCGTGGGGACGGCGCAGCGGGCCACAAAAGGGATACCTCGACAGTCTCTCCAGGCTTCTGTGGCCCCGCGAGATGGACGCCGGCGGACTCATTTCGGATCGCGTCCCAGGTGCGTGCCCCGTAAGAGTGTCCGAGCGCAACGTGCGGGATGGTTGCGCGGCCTAGTGCATCGGTCCAGGCGACATCGTGGTCGCGCCCGACACGTGGAACCTCGCCCAGGAGCTCAGCCTCACCGCCGGCCACGGACAGACAGACGGGCTGGGAAACGGGTGGTGGATCCCCGTTCCGGTCGCGGACGTTGACGACGACTCGTCCTGTTGGAACGAGGCGCAGCTCGATCGGGTCGGTCGGTGGGTGCCTCGGATCGATCTCGCGACTTGCCGGCCCGTCGCGCCTCGAAGGCACAAAGAGAAAGCCGCGCCCTGTGCCGGGGACCTCCAATCCGACCGCAAAAAGCCCGTCTCCCCATATTGTCTCATCGACGAGTAGTGAGTTGACCGCGTAAGGCAGCGCCGCGAGTCCGGCCACCTGGCCGAGGTTCGCGATTCCGTCCGCGCCCGTCCGCGCCCGTGCCATGGTGTGCGGGCCCTTCATGAAGAACCACAGCCCGACACGAACGTCTGGCGCGGGTTTGCCTTGCTCGTCGACGACGAGAACGCGCAGGTCCCGTCGTCTTGGTACGCGGACCATGATGGGATCGCGCTCGACATGCCACGCATCGACCGAAGCAAGGCCGATCGACCCGTCCGACGCCCTTGCGGTCACCATCGCCTCCATGCCGGTCCACGCGACGCGAGCGCGGCCGTGCGCGTCGGCGACGATGCGTTCGCCGAGCTGCTCAGCTACCTCCCACAAGGAGCTCATCGTGATGCGCAATCGCCCGTCTCCCCAGTGACGATCCCAGGCGTCCCCTTCGACGTAGTGCAGGACGGAGTGCGGTATGGGGGCACCCGTGTCGTCGTCGACGACCTGGACGCGCGCACCGGTCGAAAACGCCGGCTCAGAGGAGGCGGTGAACGCATCGTCCACGCGCGCGCATCCGACGAAAGAGAGGATGACAAAGAGTACGGGCGAGCGCACAGCCGGTCTCCAGCAGCCGCTCCATCATGCCCCAAGTCGACCAAGCAAGAGAACCCGCGCTTCATCGATCTGGACTTCGCGGTCCCGGGCGGGTTTCGCCGTTTTCGACTGACGTGCTCTCCTCGGAGGTTCGAGTCGGGTCGCTACGCCGCGATAATGCGGCCTTTCGGAGACCACCCGGGGAGACGAAGTCGCGTGTCGGTCCTCGGCCAGGTTGCCGGTGTCGCGCATAGGCTGATCGACACCGCGATCGCACAGATGAGACCGAGACGGGCCATGGTCCCCATCGTACCTGCGGTCCGACGACCCGGGTCCCACCTGCGAGAGGCGGGGCCTGCGAAGTGTCAGGGAAGCGGTGCCGGCTACGGCCCTTGGCCGTCTATCGGCCCGATGTCGGGTCCGAGAATGTCCGGTACTTCATGAGACCCAGCCGGGCCACCGGACGTCGATCTTCGGCCGGTCGTAGCATGGGCCAGTGATCCACCCGGGGAGTGTTGAACGCGACGATGGCATCCAGCTCGCCGCGAGTGAACCGGAGCTCCACATAGCCGGTTAGGTCGGGATGACCCCAGTACCACCCCTCTTCGTAGTCATCGTCGAACCGAGGAGGCCCTTGGATCGCTACGTGCGGCTCTCCCGTGACGGCGAAGACCTCCTCGCGTGACATGCCCTTGCGCACGATGAGCGACATCTGGTTCCGATAGCTCGGGACGTTGAAAGAAGCGAGCATCAGGACATACGAGGCGTCTCTCCAAGCCGGTTTCTGCGGCGGATCGGGATGGGCGCAACCCTGCAGCAAGAGACCAGACAGCAAGACGACTTGGAACCACAGTTTGGAGTTCATAGCGGTCATCGGGAGGGCCGCAGACTCAGGGATGCGTAAACGACGTCTGGCTTTCGACAGGTCAACAACGAGACCGCGAGGGCGACCACCCACGCTCGCGGCAGAATAGGCTCGACGGAAGGGAAGGCGTGCCCGTACCCCGCCGAGAGGACGCCACCGCAGCCGGCGGTGATTGCCAACAGAGTCGCCCACGCCTCGTGCATCGGACTTGGCTGCGCTCCCCCGGCCCGCGTTCACTAGCCTAACCAGGCGAACAACCCAATCGCGAGGAAGACGCCAGCTCCAACGAGCACGGGTGCCCCCAAGACCACAGCTGTCGAGAAGCCCGCGGTCGTTGCGGAAGCGAGGATTCTCCAGGCGCTTCTTCCCTGAAAGCTCGCGGATGTTCCGGCTACTAGTGCCGAAACTGCGCCGCCGAGCAGCACTGCAAAGAGAAGAAGTCTCGGCGGCACGCCGCACAACAGGGCGACCGTACTGCCTGCCATTAGCGCAAGGAGAACGCTGATGGTCAACGCCGTCTCCGAGTGGTGAACTCCGTTCGTGCCGCTCGGAGTATCTGACTCCATCGATCTCGACGGTACAGAGGAGGTAGGCGATGCGTCAAGTGTGCCGTCCCAATCATGACGGTTTCCTGAGACCGCTAGGAAAGCGATCTCACCGTTCATCCGAGGGCCAGAGATCTCACCGTTCATCCGAGGAGGTTCAGTCCAGGAGCTACGCGGCAACGGCGGCTCCACCGACGGCAAACAACACGTTTCCGAACTAGTCGTCCTCAGTGTTGCGTCCACGTCAGGGGAAGGGTGACCTCCTGCGTCCCGCCCGCACCAACGACAGCTTCGGTTTGGCCGTGGAGTGATCTTCCCTCCTCCGAGTGAGCGACCCGGATCGAGTACGTGCCCGCTGCCAGCCCGTGGAGTGAGAAACGTCCGTTGCGGATGGCCCCGTAGCGCATGAAGACACGTTCTTCTGGTTGGTCAGGCTTCCTCCTCACTCTCACCAGGACACCATCCGGGATTGCAGGAGACACTGCGACGGCTCCCTCCAGTGTGGCCCGTCCCGGGTAGCTGACGGTTACGTCCTTCGTATCACTTGCTGCGAGGGTGATCTGCTTTCTGTGCACAACGCTGAGGAGACGACCGAACTTCTCATACCGGGAGACGAAGCACACACCCGGTGCGACCCCTTCGAAACGAAAGCGCCCCTTCTCGTCCGTAAGCGCTCGTTTGCTGCGGAGGCCGGAACGCCTTTCCGCTTCCTGTCGCAGCGCAATGATGACGCCGGTTTGGGGCTGCCCGTCGAGGTCGAGACAGGTGCCGACGATCGTCGCACCCGCCGGCACTTCGACCAGGAGGGAGCGAAGGGCTTTGCCCGGAACCAAGCGGTACGGTCCGGCGTGGAACACGGGATGGTTTCGGTGATCGACTTCGAGCCATACGAGTGCAGCAGGTGCGCTGTCGAAACGGAAGCCGCCGTCGGCGTCCGTTGTCACGATCGGGTCCAACCGCTCGGGGTCCTTTCTGCGGGGTCCGGAGCCGTCAAGGAGGGATCCGAGCATCCGAATCTGAGCATTAGGGAGGGGCGAGCCGGTCTCCGCTGAGACTACCGTGCCGGCGATGCCGGCCGCCGCCTTCATGCGAACGACGACGGGCTCGGCGGTCTTCGACGGGAAGACACGCGGCAGGAGAGTGGGGCCGTAGCCCTCGGCGGTCACCTCGAACCCGAACACCGTGTTCAAAGGGTGGTTGCGCTTGAGCGAGAACAGGCCGTCAGTGTCGGCAAACGTTACGCCTGGCTTGTACCAGGTCGCCTCCGTGCCTCCCCGCTTCTCACCTTCTCGCAGCTCGGGCGGCACCACGCGGACCCGAAAGCTCGCAAGAGGCTCGCTCGTTCGATCGTCGACGACGCGGCCGGAGACGCGTCCAGCAGACGACATCACGATGCGGACATGATCCTGGTCTGACGCGATCTTGGTCCACGCGGGTACGAATCCCTGCGCATCGCACGACACCGTGAGTTCCCCTTCATGCGGCAAATCAGTCAGCACGAAGCGCCCTGAATGATCGGTCCAGCGCCGCTGAGGAAGCCCCACTCCTGCACGGAAGTACGGGTCCACGGCCACACCCTTTATCGCCCGACCGTCGGCGTCCACGGTGACACCGCTCACGGATCGTCCGGGCTGCAAGACGATTCGTAGAGGCTTCGTCACCGGCACTCGTCGCAGAAGGACCGGTGCGAAGCCCTGCCGATAGGCGGTCACGAATGTGAAGTCGGACACGCCTTGGAACTGAAACTTCCCGGCGCTGTCCGTGAACACGCTCTTGCCAGTGGTTCTGTTGAAGGAGCGTGCAAGGACGATGCGGACTTCGGGAACAGGGGCTCCTCGACTGTCTACGACCTGTCCTGAGAGAGAGCTGCCACGCGCCAGCCGGAAGTCGGCCTTCCACACGTCGCCGTCCCCCTTCACGTTCTCCGAAACTTCGATGAACGCTGGATGGTTGATCCGAACGAAACACCCATCCCGCTTCGGTGGGATGCTCTCCAGCCGGTAGCGTCCGACGGCATCGGTTTGCGTCACAGGGCGATGCGGGGCGTCATAGGATCGGACGGTGGCATTGGAGATGGGTTCGCCCTCCAGATCCCTGACGACCCCCTCGATCACGATGCCCTTCTTGAGCTTGAAGTCGATGCGTGTCGCCTCTCCGGGCTTGGGCGGCACGACGACTTTCTGCTCTGCTGCGTATCCGGGTGCCCACGCGGCGATGATGGTTCGGTCGGATGCGGAAGACGAGTCGAACTCCCATCGTCCCTGATCGTTGCACGCAAACACTTCTCGCCGCACCCTGATGAGGGCATCCGGCAAAGGACGCCCATGCGCGTCAGCGACAGCGCCATGGACCTTGCCGTCGATGGGCATGACGAACAACACGATCTCGTCCGGCGGGGAATCCCCGGAGATGACGGTCTCGGTCCTCGGGTAACCCACGAAGCGGGGGCGTCGCGGCGCGAGCTCGAGCGTAACAGTCTCCTGCGGTCGCCCCAGAGACAACATCGTCCGTCCAGTGGCATCAGTGACGATGTCGGTTTCCAGCAGTGTCGCACCAGTAGTGTCATATCCCGCGTAGAGCCTGGCGCGCACGGGACAGTCGGCCAAGGTTCCCCAGATCCCGCGTCTCGTACTGATCTCGATGTTCCACTTGTTCGGAGCCGGACCGGGGTCTCGGAAACGGTTCGTTTTGCGAGCGGGGCCCCGTTCTTCCGTCGGCTTCGGGCTCTCTGATTGCTGCCCTCGAATCGGCTCAGGGACAAGTCGGGATTCCGTTGCAGGCGTCTGGGAGTTGTCGTCACTGGCGAACCACAGAACTCCGCTGATCGAGGACGCCAGGATGATGACGACTGCTGCGATCAACATGGTTTTCTTCATGACGAGTGCTCCCGCAAACACGGTCGTGGCAGTTCCAGTCATTGTCGTGAGCGCACGCGGCGGTCCGTCGGCAAGAACAAGTGGCAGCAGTGCGCCGAGCATCGGCGGCGGATCGTCATCACCCAGCTGGCGCAGCCAGCGCCGTAACTCCGATTCTGCGCGCTGAAGCCGGTCGCTGATGCTGCCTGGTGGTAGGTCCAGCACATCTGCGATCTCACGGTGGCTCAGTTCTTCACCGTGTCGCAGAGCGAGGAGAGCACGGTCGAGGCGATCGAGGCGTTCGAATGCTGACAATATCCACTGCCGCAGGTCCCTCAGGCGAGTCGGGTCCGCGGAGAAGCGAGCGTCTGCCTCTACGTTCCAGGGTTGGATCCCCGGCCTATCGCCCAGCCTTCTTACCTGGTTCCAGGCGACTCGAAGAGCGAAGGCCGTCGGGTGGCGGATCCTGTCGCCGGCTCGAAGGCGGCGGAGCAGGATCAGTCGGGTCTCGGCCGCGAGATCATCCGCGGACTGGCCCCCCACGCGAGTCAGGAATCTGCGTAGAGGAGCGTCGATCTGCTCCAGGGTCTCGTCTGCGGGCTTCCGGGTCACGGGGTCTGTCACCGCTCCTACAGTGAAGAGCGCCGTGTCGCCCCCGTGAATAGGAAATGTGGGGGCGCAGGTGGCGTGCAGGTCGGAGGTCCGAGTCGAGGTCGCTACGCCGCGATGCTGACTCGACCGATGCGAAAGGACTTACGCCAGATTCCGGGCTCGAGCGTCCTCTGTTCCGCGAAGAGTCGTCCCCCCGCTACTCTTGAAATGAGGACGTCGCCTCCTGGTGACGTCCTTTTTTCGTCCCCAGACGACTCCACCGACACCTTCGGGATGGCGTAGAAGGCGATCGTGCCGGTGCCAGTCGCCGGGTCTATCGCGATCTCCTGCGTGATGCCCCGAAGGATGGCCCGCCGCTCCGACGTGGTCCCCGAGCGCATCAGATCGCCGAGCGCGGTGGCGTCGCGCGTGAGCTCGTCGACCCATGCGCGCGCCTCATCCTGCGTCACCCGCATCCGCTCGATGACACGCAGTCTCCCCTCGGCGTCCTCGACCTGGGCGCGGAGCGCCACGATCTTCGGTTCCAGACTCGGCGCCAGCGCCGGCGTCAGACACTCGATCAGCTCGTCGAGCTTCTTGCGGTCAGCGTCCACGCGGGCACGAAGGGCCGTCTCCTCGGACGTCGATGTGGACACCTCGTCGCCAATGAACTGCGTCAGCAATGCTGCGCCGCCCGCGCTGATGAACTCGCTCAAGTGTTCCTGCGCGAGGTCGAGGACGATCTCCTCAAGCTCTTGCTGCTTCACCAGGTGCCGTTCGCACCCCGCGTTGCCCTGCCTGATGTAGCTGCCGCAGCAGTAGTAGAAGTTCTCCGGCTGCTTCTGGCCAGGCTTCCTGCGTCCCTTCTTGACCTTGTATCCCTGCCACCGGGCGCCGCATCGCTCGCAGCGGACCAGCCCGGACAGGATGTAGCGGCTGTTTCCGCGGGCCGTTCGAAGCTGCTCAGGCGTGATGGTTCCCGCCCGCAGCGTCATCTCTCGCTGCGCGGCCTCCCACGTCTCCTTCGCAATGAGCGGCGTGTGCTGGTGCTCGACGACGATCCAGTCCTTCTCGTCGTTGACGTCTGACTTCTTCCGCCGGTGCTTCGGACGGGCGACGGCGCGACCGTCCTCCACTCTGTTGAATTTCGCGAACGACCTGCGGTTCCAGCAGCAGGCCCCGCGGTACGCGGGGTTCTTGAGGATGTCCCTGACGGTGATGGTGCTCCACTTGCCCGCCGACGCTCCGGCCTTGCGAGGCCGACCGGGGGAGGGGATGCCCTCCGAGTTAAGCCGCTTGGCGATCCCGCCGAGCCCGAGGCCCTCGCCTACGTACATAGAGAACACGCGCCCGACGACGGCGACCCGCCCGGGCTCACCAGGCACCAGCTGCGCCCGGCTGTTGCCCGACACCGGCAAGGGCTCGCCCATCGGGATCGTGCGCGTCATCGTGCTGCCATCCGGCGTGCGAATCTCCCGCGTGCCGTCGGCGAAGTAGCGGACGAGGTGCAGCGGCTGGTCGGCGCTGTTGTAGTGCAACAAGTCGTAGCCGTACGGCGGCCGCCCGCCGGGCCATCGTCCCTTCTCCGCGCGGCTGACCAGTCCGCGAATCGTCACCTTCGACAAGTCGCGGACGTACTTGCTCGCCATGTACTGCTTCACCGGCAACAGGATCTCGTCCGACTCGTCGCCCGAGAAGCCCTCGGCCGTGTACACGATCTGGACACCGGCCTGCGACAGCAGATGCCGGTAGTACCCCGCCTCGTCGTTCTCCTGCCGTCCGAAGCGACTGACGTCGTACACGAGGATCGCGTCCCACGGTCGCCCGGGTGCCTGCGCGTCCTCGATCATCCGCAGAAAATCGAGTCGCTTCTCGGTCAACGCTCCGGAGATCGCGTCGTCGACGTACTCCCCGATGACGTCGTACCCCTCGCGCTCGGCGTAGTCCGTGACTGCTCGGCGCTGGTCGTCGACACTCTGCTCCTGCCTGTCCGTCGATCGTCGCAGGTAGATGACGCACTTCTTCATGTGGAGTCTCCCGTCCCATGGAGGCTCGTGTCCCCAGAGGAATCCACCCCTTGCCGAGCTCGCACGATGATGCTGGCGAGCACCCGCAGCGCCTCCCAGGCGCGGGTGTCCTCCGGGCCGACGGCCATGGCGATGTTGATGACGCCGTGCTCGGATCGAAGTTCACGACCGGCGTTGCGGATCATGATGCGACCTCCGCGTCCAGAGCCGCGAGCACTTGCTTCTCGATCTCGACCCGCGCCTCGTCGCCGAGCGGGGCGATCACAAAGTGCTCGTGCCCGCGCCGATCTCGCCGCGATGGATAGCTCAATGTCAATCTGCCGTCGCGAGTCCTGCGCAACGTGACGGAGTCGATCTTCAACGCCCCGTTCAGCACGAACGTGATCCACCCCATTAGGCCGGCGGCCCGATCCGCCCTCGTCGCCGGTGAGAATCTCACCTCACTAACCCTCAGCGTGTCGCTCGGTGAGTGTCCCATCACGGTCTCCCCTCGACGCCCTCGTGTGGTCAGGCATTGCGCACCTCGGTGGACCTCCAGGCGACGAGTCCACTTGATTCATCCACCCGATATGCAACGAGGCCGTCCTCAAAGAGCCGGGCGAGTGCCCCGGCCATGCGCTCTGCGATCGCCACCTCCGCGCGTCGAAGAGGCAGTGCAGTTCCCGCGAGGAGCGCCCGACGTGCACCTTCTTCGGTGAACTGGCCGGGATTGGATTCGCCCGGGAGAGATAGCCAGACGAACCGCCCAGCCTTGTCGCGGCCGTCTCGGATTGCGCTCTCGATGTTGATGTCCATGATCACCCTCCTTTGTTGCTGACCGAGAGTCCCGGCCCTCCCGTGTCCCGTGTCCGTCCCACCCACGCGCACCACGCGCATCGCCAGGTGTCGGGATGAATCTCCCGGACCTCGTTGCAGCAGTGCGGACAAACCCTGTCCCTGTGCTTCATGGCTGTTCCCCCCTGCGAGCGCCGGGATCCGCGATCCCTTCCTGACTTCCTGACTTTCTGACTCCCCCTATGTGGGGCAGGGCGTCAGAAAGAAGTGCAGGGACCTTTGGGAAGGGAAGCCAGGTGGTCCCTGAGCACCTTGGCGCGTCATCCGAACTACGACTTTCTGACTCGGAGGTGTCAGAAAGGTCGAAGGCTCTCAACCCACACTGTCGTTCGCTGTTAGAACGATCGCCCGAGGCATCGGAGAGCTTTCTGACTTTCTGACTGCCCTCCTTACATGGAGGGTGTTCGTCAGAAAGGCCAGCCGCCCCGTCGTCATCGACGAGCACGACCATCTGCTTCGGTCGACCCGCCGTCCTAAGTACGAACTCGCGGACGCACCCCCTCTCTACGAGAGCGTTGACGGCGGTGACTACGTGCTTACCCGCGACACGCAGTTTCTTGCTCAACTCGGTTCGGCTCAGGGGCCGGCGCTCGGCCTGAAGGGCGTCCAGAACCCTCTCCTCCATCGAGGGCGGCTGCGCGTGGTTCTCGCCGTGGTCGCCATCGCTGACGACCCAGGCAGCAGTCGCCTCGTCGACGTCCACGAGCCGGACGCCCATGGGATCCGGCTGGAGTGTGTAGCGGGACTCGAACGAGAGCTTCGTGGCGTCCTTCGACGACTCGAAGTAGACCGCCGCGTCCAACCAGCCGTGCAGATCGCTGCTGCCGCGCATGCGCTGGCCGAGTGACGCCTTCACCTGTCCCTGCTTCCGCAGGTGGTGGACGATGATGATCGACGTGCCGAACTTGCGCTGGATGTCCCTGAGGTCCGAGAGCATGGGGCTCATGGACTCCGCATCCTTCTCGTTGCCGCGGTGGAAGCGGACGAACGGATCGAGGATCACGAGCTTTGGGCGAACCCGGGCGACCAGCTCGCGCAGTCCATCCATGGCTTCGGGCCTGTCGAGTCGGAGCTGCCCCGGCCCGGCGACCATGAGATCGTCGAGGCCACTGGTGGAAACGCTCATGCCCGCGGCGAGGCGCCTCACACGGTCACGGAGAGCACGTCGGTTGTTCTCCTCGTCGAACAAGATCACCCTGCCCTGGGACACTGAGTGTCCGAGGAAGGAGACGCCCGCGACGATCGCAAGGGCCAACGCCAGCACGAACCAGGACTTCTTGGTCTTCGGCTCGCCGGCAAAGAACCCGCAGCCCTCCTCGGGCCAGATTCCCTCGACGAGCCAGGGCATGGGCCTGTCGGGTTCGGAGAGGATCGTCGTGATCGACTCGCAGCCGAGCGGCAGCCTGGCGATCGCTTCATCGACCAATGGACCCAGAGCGCCGGGACCACGGGAGACCAGGAAGTCATCCAGACCGAGCTTCCCGCCGAAAGTCTCAGCCTCCTCGGTAGAGGGTGAGGGCAGGCGAACCACGCGTGCGTGCGCACCTCGCCGTCGCAACTCCTTCACAAGTGCGTTCTCTGCGGACCGCACCTGTACGTTGGTGGCCGCGTCCGAGTCGAAGATCACGACGACGGTGCGATCGCGCCAGACGATGAGGTCGAGGTCGTCGATGGCGACGCTCCTCTCGCCGGCGCGCGTCCTCCATGACCACACACCTCCGAGCCCGACGGTGTCGAACCCCTCCTGGATCGCCTTCAGCGTCTTCTTCTCGCCTTCTGTGATCACCAGGGGACGCTGAGCGTCGGCGAGCACCTCGGGATCAAGGGTGGCCGGGATGTAGAGGCGGTTGCCGGAAGGGTTGATCCTCCGCGACGGGCTCTCGTACTTCACCGCCCGTCCGTTGTCGTCGGTCCGCGGACGATCGGGCTTTAGACGGTGCAGGATCGCGCCGCCCTCAAGGACCGCGCGCGGGTATGGAAACGCGAGCGCAGGGCCGACGTTGCGGCCGACCAGCTCTTTCGCATCGGCTCCCGTGAGCGACCGGATGCCCGCGTCCCGGATCGTCTCGGCGGAGAGCCCAGACGCCCTGAGGTCCACGAGGTGCCGGTCGTGAACGCCCTCGACCTGGCTCACGAACCCACCTCGTCGTGCTGGCCGTCAAGGCGATCCTCGACACCGTCGATCCCGAGGATCGTCGCCGCCGAGATCAGGTGCTGACGGTCCCAGAGGCGTCTGCCGGAGTACACGGAAGGTGCGGGGATGATCTTGCCGCGTCGGACCAGATCGTTCAGTCGAGGCTCGGTGACACCGAGGAACCGAGCCGCCTGCCCGGTAGATGCTGGGATCTGCATGTTGTCCTCCGGGGAAGCCCTCGACGCTCGTCGTCGGTGGTTCTCCCCGAAGGTTGCAGTGGTAGGTGTCGGCTCAGGAGAAGTTGGCGGAAGCCGGCAGAAGTCGGCCGAAGTTGCCGGTGGTGACGCGCACCGGGGTGCGGGCTCTACTTTCCCTTTCGCTTTCGGTCGGCCCGGCGTGGCTTGATCTCCACGTCGTCCCTCTCGAGCGTGACGGGTTTACCTGAGCGGTCAGATCGTGGGCGAGTCTTGGCGTCGATCTGCGCGCGTTCAGCCCCCCCATCGTCGTACGCACCAGCCGAGAGCTCCACGATGTCCAAGTGCTCGGTCAACCAAGCAGTCAACTCGCCTTCGTCTGCCTCCATGGCTCTTCCCTGGCCACGGGAGGTAACCGGGCAGTGCCGTTCGGCAATCAGGCTCCTGAGCTGCTTCTCGCCGGTGACGAGCCCTTTCTCAGCGAGGAACGCGCAGATGCTTCGAGCGCCCTTACGCGTCTTGCCATTCCGCGCCGCAGCCCACCGACCTCTAGGTCGAAGTCGAGGTTCGGGGATAGGAGGCGAGGCTTCGTCGTCTGAGTTGCGGCCAGGCTCCGACTCCTCGACCGTGGCGCTCAGGGCTCTTAGCCCATCCGCCGTAGGAATCCAGTCGCGGTTCGTTTGCGGTTTCGCCCAGCCAAGAAGGACCATGATGGGCATCTGACGCTTGAACTCGATGTGAGTCACATTGGCCTCGACGATTAGCCTCGTCCAGTCGAGAAAACGGTCACGCGCGTGGTAGTTCCCCATCACTTCGAGCATTGATCGGCGGACCTCAACCTGACGCGCGACAGTTGTTTCAGGGATCTCCCCCGACGTCTCGGCGTGCAGCAATCCTGCGGGCGTCATGCGGCAGCGTCGGTATCCCCCTTCCGTGTGCCCGTCCTCGTGGAGGATTCGGTCGGCCGCGGCCAGGAAGCTCTCGCGCAGGTTACGATCGCGCGTCCACTGGCGCAGATCCACGCGCGGAAACGGCTCGTCGGCAGAGTCAAGGGTTTCAGTGGCAAGGTGCTTCCGGATCGACTCCGCGAGTCTTGGGATATTTTGGCCGGTCGCGTCCATCGCTGCCTCCTGATCTGTGCGCTCCTGCTGGTCCGAGCTTGCTTGCGCCCATGACGTCATTCGGCTGGCGACCCGCTCAAGGTGTTTGACGGTCTCCAGGGGCAGGACGTCAGCATCGTGCTCGTTCGCGAGCCACGCGAATGTCGCAGCCTGGAGCAGGTCGAAGAGGTCCCCTGGGAACGTGCTGATCCCGCGACCGACACGGAGCTGATGCGTCGGCATCGAATCTGACCCGCCGGTGCGCTCCCAATGCTCTGGAGCGGATCCGATTGACATCGTTGACGAAGCCAAGACAGTGAAGTCGCTCCAGTGCCGCCGCAGCGTCCTGCGAACGCCGGATGTGAGGAGTAGGTCGCCCTGCTTCGAACGCCTACAGGCTGCCCTCGCCTGCCTCGTGAAGTCGTTGATCTTCGCGACCACCTCGGCGACGAGGTCCGTTAGCTCGGCGCTGGGGTCGATGTAGATACCGTCGTCCTCGGTGTAGCGGACAACGTGCGTCGTCGCCGTGCGGCGCTCGCCCTGGAACTCGCTCTCGGACATCGTCCGGACCTCCCCTGCAACCCTACAAGTGTAGTCAGGGAACCCGACGTCCGGTAGTTCGGGCGAGCTACGCCTCCAACACCTCCCGTCGCGTGTTGGGCACCGGCGGGTAGGGCGACCATCGTGAGGCGTGGCGGCAACGATCAACTCACGCTCAAGGGACTCGGGCACCGCGGTCGAAAACCCACCCAGGAGGACAGGAAATGCGCTCGATGCTTGGCTTTCTGGCGCTTTGCACCGCCGGGCTTGTTTCCTGCGTCTGTCCCGAGACGCTGCCTCCCATCTCCTCCGCTGGGTCCGGCTCTGCAACAGAGAAAGCCGGACTCGTTCTCGAGGCCGCTCTGGTCAAGCCTGAATCGCTGACGCCACCGTCATCTGAGTGGAGTCTCACGGGAACCGCCGCGCGGCAACGCCAGAGCAGTCTCGACTACACGGGGCTCATCTTCACGCACAATCTGCTCCAGCAAGACCGTGTCGGGGATCTAGGAACATGGTCCGTCCCACCGGATGGTGCAGCGTTCAGCTTCCGTCACCAACAGCTTGAGGTGTTCTCGACCGCCGGCGTAGGCGAGACGACAGTAACGGTGCAGGCCGATGGAACGGCCAGACGGGTCGACGTCCCGGAAGGTGGCGGGGCCTACTTCGAAGGCTTCAAGTCCGAGCCGGGCTTGGTCCTGATCGTGCGTAGACGTGGTGTGCTACTTCCTCAGCCCACCGCAAAGAGTGACTCAACTCCCGAGCCTCGCGCAGGCACAACGCTTGACGTGATCCTGGTCGATCGCGACGGAAAACTCGTCGCGGAACCGATTGACGTTTCGTGGACTCACTGGTTGCGGCCGTCAGTCACAGCATCTGGCGGGCGCTTTTTCGCGAGAACTCACTGGCGTCGCGTTCGCGGCGGCCGATTGTCGATCGTGGCGGAGGCTTCGGGAGGGGAGATCGCCTTCGAGACGGGAACGAATGACCGACATACTGCCCGGACGAACCTCACACCTTGCCCTGTCTGCGATAGGCAGACGGCGTTCGTTCGTGTTGGCGACCAGAAAGCCCATGTAACGATTCGCCTCGTCGATCCGGATGGGGAGCCCCTTCGGAAGGAACCGCTCGTTGTCGTACTGGAAGCTGGACCGGCCCAACCTCTGGTTCGGAGTCAAACCGACTACGTTGCCGCCTGTGATCGCGCTCGACTCGTACGCCACGACCGAGTGCTTGCGTCCACGAGGATCGCTTGTCCGGGCCACGCGAGAATGCCTGAGCGATGCCCACCGTTCGGAACGCAAGCCTCGATCCACGGTTTCGGAGGTCTGGAGGCGTCGTCCGACGAAAACGGGAACCTCACGGTGGCAGTGTCAGCTCGACTTGGCGGTCGAGTCATCGTAATGGGGTCACCGTGGCACCAGGGCCTGATCGGAAGGCCGACACCGCTTCCGTCATGGGCTTTGTCTGGCCAGAGTCTCGCAGTCGTTGACTATCCCGGGCTGAACCCAGGAGAGTGCCGCGATCTCGGGGCTGTTCGCGTGTCGCGGGAGCCGCTTCTCGTGAGCGGAGAAGTCCACGTCGGTGAGCAATCGCCTCCCCAGCTCTACCTCCGGCCCCTGGTTCAGATCGCGTCCAAGCTGCCTGGCGCGTCATTCTGGGAGGAGGTGTGTGTGCCCTCGCCGCACGAAGTGACCTACGAAGTGGGGCAAATACGAAGGTTCTCATACCACGCGAAACCAACGCCGGAGGCGCTCTACCGTGTCCGAGCCGGATCGGGTCCCTGGGTCACGTTCGTTCCTGGGGACAAGGGCGTAGTTGTGCGCGTTGGGGCCGGGAGGAAACAGCGGCGAGGACAGCACAGGACGAGTTCGGTCAGGTAGGGCCTCCTCACCTGACCTATAGCACTTCCCTCAATCGCGTGTCCGCCACGCTCGCGAACACAACCGCGGATGCGGTCAATCGGTGTCGCAGCGGCCGGGTGAATCTGACGGCCGCCCAAGCCCGTGGCCGCGCATAGGGGCATCCGCCGCGCGTTACTGCCCGCAGCGGCCAGCCGGCGCAGTTCCGGAGTTAACCACCTTTGCGCACGTGCGTGCCCGGAGGGAACTCGACCGTGAAAACCCCGTAGTCGAACAGGTCGTCGTTGGCAACGATGTACTTCAGCATGACCGTTGTGCGGTGTGTGAGAGAGCCGGTCTTCGAGTCGCGCCGCAGTTTGGTGATCTTCTTTGGAATCCAAACACCCAGTGCTGGCTGGGTCAGCTCGTCGACGGTCATCTTGGAGCGCTCGACGCCCCCCTTGTAGGTGATCGACTGTTCGAGGGGGACATATCCTTTCGAGGGATCGAGTTGCCATTCCTCTGTTCGGCTGCCTGTGGGGTTTGTAATGAAGCCGATGGCCAGGGCCTTCACCTTGCCGTTCGTCTTCTTCTCGCTGATGGTGAGACCCGCACGGGATTGCGGGTTCCGGGCGGTCAGCTTTTTGACGATCTCGGAGTAGCTGCGCACGTACTCGGAGAAGGACACGCCGGGCTTGCCTCGCCTCCCCCAACCGAACGCCCCGTACAGCGTGCAGTCCCACCCGGTGAACTGAGTTGGCCATTGAAGCTGGGACGGGCGAGATGTCCACCATTGGCCGACGTCACGTCGAAGTAGCCGCGTCTGCGAGCCGTCCCAACCGATCTCGTAGACGTCAGTTGAGAATGGTGCCGCACCGTTGGTCCAAGGAGCGCGGTCTTTCGGTACGTCGAATCGCATTCGACCACCCGGTTTTCCGTCGAACCACGCCAGGAACTGAACATCCCCGTCATCGACCCAGGCTTCACCAACCCGGCGCTCGCGGTTGCAGCTGCCTTCGATGTAGAGGTTCTTGAGCTTCGACTCGGATGCCTTCAGCGCTTCGATGATCTTCTCGACGTTAGGCTGCTGCGCGCTGCACCAACCGCCGACCAGTAGTACCGCCAGGATGCGGATGTTTGCCATGACATCAGGGTAGTGCCCGCTACGCTCCGTTGCCAGACCTCCGCGATGTGTCCGCTCAACCGTGCGGAACCTGCTGCCGTTACGCTTCGAGTACCTTTCGCAGCTGCGCGTCCGGCACCGACGTGTAGACAACCGTCGACGCGATCGCCCTGTGCCGCAATGCCCGCTGTGTCAGCCTCAAGTCGCGGGTGCACTGGTAGACCCGCACACTTCGCCAGATGTGTCCCGTTGCTGACGACGAGCTACACTGGGCCCCACAAACCTGGCAAGGACCTCATGGGACACTTCCAAACCACCTGCAAAGCAGGCGCGCTGCTGGCCGCCATGCTTCTGTTTGGTTCGTGCGCCGCGACAGCCGCTGACGCAGACGACACTTGTCTTCAGGAGAGTTCCGTCCGCCTCGTCATGAGCGGGCTTCAGCTTGCGTGGGACTACCGGTACCAAGAGGCCCACTACGTGTTCCAACACGTGGACGAGCTCTGGAGACGCGGCGTGAGGCCCGGGGGAATCGACATCTACGAGGTCCGCCGTTCCGCAGCGGCGTGCGGTGAGTGGGCCAACCCACCACCAAGACCCCCGGACCCTGCTCCGGGCGTCGTCGTGGACTCCTACGGACCAATAGAGGGCGGCCGCCTTGAGGGCTGGAGCTCGCAACGCATGTTTGACCTTTGGCGTCGTCGCGGAATAGAAGTGTTTAGACCACCGGAACCGAGGTGGTTGTGGGAGCGACGCTAGTGCCATCGCTTCACAGCACCGTACTTCGCTGCGCGACCGTTCGCGCGAAGTGTTGCGGGGACGGCTACGCCTCCAGCACCTCCAGCAGCCGCTTGTCCGGCACCGACGTGTAGACGACGGTCGACGTGATTGACCGATGCCGCAGCGCGCGCTGGGTCAACCGCAGGTCGCCGGTGCTCTGGTAGACCCGCATCGCGAAGCTGTGCCGCAGCGCGTGCGTCGAGGTCGTCGTGACTCCGGCCTGGTCGGCGTACCGAGTGAACAATCGCTGAACATGTCGCGTCGTCAGGCGTTGTCCGCCGCGCCCCGGGAACAGGGGCCCCTCGGTCCGGTCCCCGATGTACTGGCGCAGGGGTCCACGCACGGCGCGGGGGAGGACCGCCTCCTCGACCCTGTCACCCTTGGTCCCGCGCAGTAGCAGCACGCCACGGTCGAGGTCCACATCCTCAACGTCGAGTGCGACGGCGCTGCCGACCCTGAGGCCGGCGGCAAGCATCACGCGGAAAAGGACTCGGTCGCGGTCTGATGCACGATCACGCGACCAGCAGCCGCTCCTGTTCGTCGTCCGTCAGCGCACGGGGGAGGGGCGGTCCCGTCAAAGCACGTCTCACCAAGCGCGCCGGGTTCTCTGCGACAAGTCCGGACTCGTGGCAGTAGGCGAAGAAACGGCACAACGACGTGCGCATCGAGTTCGTCGTGCTCGCCTTCTTCACGCCGCCGTCCGGCCGCAGACGCGCGGCTGGCGACGCGAGGAACGAGGCGATGTCCTCGTGCCCGACCTCGGCGACGTCGTGCCTCGGCGCGAACCACGCGATGAGTGCGCGAACGTGACGCTGGTACTGCTTGCGCGTGTGGATGGACCGGCCGTCCGCCTCAAGCTGAACGACAAACCGATCAAGTGCGTTTTGGAGTTTCATCTTGGATCTCCCGATACGCAGCACGGCCATCACCCTGGTGAGGGCGATGACCGTGCACTCGGTGGTGTTCAGGTTGTCGTCGCGGTTCTCTTTTGACGGCGTGCGTACTTCGCGGGGATGGGCGCGGCGTCGATGATCTTCTGCTCCGCGGCCCACACGAGCGCCTGCCGCAGGACGCGCCTAGTCTTGTCGATGGTCGGCTTCGCCTTCGGCTTGCCCGTGCGCGTCTTCGTGACCAGGTCGGACTCGAAGAACTTGATGATCTTCTGCTCGGTCAGCGTTGCGACCTTCGCCTTCTCGCCGAAGTGGCGCACAGCGAGTCCGATGTCGATCGAGTAACTGAACACGCAGCCCCGCGACTTGCCCGCAGTTTCGAGGGCCTTCAGGTACCCCTCGGCGAGTTCGCCGAAAGTCATGGCCGCGTCGGCGTTGCTCGGCGTGTCCACCGCCGTGTCGGGCGTGGGCGTGGCCGGCGGCTCCTGCGTCGCTTTGTCTCTGGCCGCGCGAGCGCGCGCCTCACGGGCCTTCTGTGCGGGGCTCTTCCGCTTTGTCGCGGGAGCCTTCGATGTCCTAGACGTCATGCTTGGATCTCCATGCCCCGGCGTGGGGCAACGGACATGGAGCCTCAAGCATGGGCACACATGAAGGCGAATCCCGCAGATTGTTGGACTTGATTCCGGCCAATGGATGAGGCTGGCGGCGGGCGTTCGGGTACCGTTGGATTGTCGGTACCTCTCAGAGAGAAGTCGGACAAATGGCAACGAGGAAGGCAAGCCTGGGTCGGCAGCGCGCACTCGTCGTGGCCCCCACTGTCCTGGCGACGGTGGTCGTCATGTTTGCACCCCTGCTCGAGTGGCGACAGTGGGGAGAGGAACACGGCATGGCCCTTTCAGAGTTCATGCCGGAGGACTGGCTCATCGTCTGCGCGGTCCTCGCAGTGGCAGTCCCGGGGCAGCTGATTCTCAGCTACGGCTCAGGTCTCTGGCGGGTGGTCGTTGGCACTCTGCTCGTCGGGACG
>JANQEO010000050.1 GCA_028278325.1 Candidatus Binatia bacterium | reverse complement strand
TGGCCGTCCAGGTAGCCAATTTCATCGCCGCCTACGAGTACAATCGGAATCTACACTTCGAGCCTGAGAGCGAAGGATGACCGCAAGCAAGAAATCCGGCGGGTCGGAGCCCCCGGATCAAGAGACGCCCAAGCGGCTGACGATCGAAGAGATGAAGATCCTCGCCGAGGAGGCCAAGGGCGACCCGGTGAAGACCAAGGCCCTGATGAAGACCGTCGTGAACCAGACCATCGACGAGGTCGAGGAGGAGCTTGGCAAGGAGGGTCCGACGGCGGCGGAGTGATCCTCGTAGAAGGATCTAGCTCCTGAGATCGTCCTCCATGGTCAGAGCAGGGGGCACAGAGCAGCTGTCACCGATAGCCTCCGAAACGCTACCCAACCTGTAGGGGACGGCGCGAGCCCTGGTGGTTTGCCGTGCGAACCCCTGCAAGGAGGTTGTCGTATGAGCCATCGTCAAATCTGGGGAGCCGTCCTCCTTCTGGCGCTGATGGGACTGGCTTTCCCGGGCGCCGGAGAGGCCCGGATCCAGACCGATCTCGGAGAGGTTTCTGCAAGTCCGGGGTTCCTGGAGCGCCTCGCGCAGCTCTGGACCTGGGCGGAGGGCGTTGTCGTCGATCTGGGGGCTCAGCTCGTTACCAAGGAGGGGGCGAGTATCGGTCCTGGAGGCTAGCCCTGACGCTAAGGGCGATCTGGCGGGTCGCTGACTCGCCCGTCCTTCTTCGGAACTCTCAACTACTCCGTCAGTCGCAGTAGCGCTCCCACCTCGGGAACGGAATGTCTTTCTCTTTCTCTTCGTCCCCGAAGTCCCAGCCGCGCGCAGCGGTAGCGCGCCACCGGTCCCGCATGAGTGCGTCGCGGCGCTCGAGCCAGGTCCGGTACTCGGCGTCCTGGTAGCTGGACGGGCTGGGAGCGACCGTTTCGTCCCGGGCGTCGCCGTAGTAGACGAGCGCGTCCAGCGCCTGCCCCAAGGTGGCTCGTTGCCCGTAGCCGCCAACCGTCTCGTGGAAATCCCAGTCAGCCGCTGGCGTTCCTGCGAGGCGGACGAGTAGGGGCTCGCCGGACAGGTCGAACGTGTCGCGGAGCCGTGCGACCGTGGCCTCGGGCCAGTGCGTTCCCTCCACGACCGCGACCCGCCCGGGGTAGCGCTTGTCGAGGGTCGCTACGAAGGCCTCTTCATCGTGGTGATAGAGGTGGCCGGTGCCGTAGATGATGAGCCCCTTCAGGCCCTTGTCGAGGATCTCGCAATCGA
>JANQEO010000044.1 GCA_028278325.1 Candidatus Binatia bacterium | reverse complement strand
AGCGCTCCAACGATCCGGCGTTCGCCGAAAAGCTCGAAGCGATCGTCGGCCTCTACATGGATCCGCCGGCCCACAGCCTGGTGCTCTCGGACGATGAGAAAAGCCAGATCCAAGCGCTCGCCTCGGCGGGCGCGGGCCGCCCGCCAACCCCCGCGCAACGCACCCAACCGGGCCTGCCGCTCAAGCCCGGCAAGGCCGGGACGCTCACCCACGACTACAAACGCCACGGCACCACCACGCTGTTCGCCGCGCTCAACGTGCTCGACGGCACCCTGATCGGGCGTTGCATGGCGCTCTCCTGGTGGGGTGCGGGGTCCCCGCAGCCCCGCATGGGCCACCAGGAGTTCCTCCGCTTCCTCAACGCGATCGAGCGCGAGGTGCCGGCGGGCAAGGTGATCCACGTGATCCTCGACAACGACGCCACCCACAAGCATCCTAAGGTGCTCGCCTGACTGGCTCAGCACCCGCGCTGGACCTTCCACTTCACGCCGACCTCGGGCTCGTGGCTGAACGCGGTTGAGACGTTCTTCTCGACCCTGACCCGGCGGCGGCTGAAGCGCGGCACCTTCCGCTCGATCGTCGACCTGCAGGCCGCGATCCACCGCTACCTCGCCGAGCACAACCACGCCCCCAAACCCTTCACCTGGACCCGCTCCGCCGACCAGATCCTCGACAAGCTGACTCAACCGAATGCGCCTGTGCACTAGAAAGGAGTAGAGTGTTTTGGGTGTCCTCTTAACCTTCTTGTCTGACGAACATGTCGATCGGCTCCCATGGCCGGCGGCCCTGGGTGCGGTGGCCGAGATGCGGCCGCGCCCGCAACTCTGGGAAAGGAGTGCGCCCGCCGATGGTACGGGGCACCGGATACCACCCGAACGAGCGCAGGGGACGTTCCGCTTCAAGCGCGTGCGTCGCGCCGCATGATGAAGTCTGCACAGCGGTCGCCTAGCATCATGGCCGGCGCGTTTGTGTTGCCGGCCACGAGGTTCGGCACTGCCGACATGTCGCAGACGCGGAGCCTTTCGATGCCACGAACGCTCATCGTCGGGTCGAGCACGGCGAAGGGGTCGCTATCGGCTCCCATCGCACACGTCCCGGCGGGGTGGTAGTTGGTCTTGACCGAGCGTCGGCAGTGAGCGGCGATGGCATCGTCACTCCAGTCATCCGGTGCCGGAAGTGCGATGCGTTTTACACGCTTGGCTAAAGGCCCGGTCTGGTACGCGCGCAAGAAGAAGCGCTGCCCCTCGATCATGACGCGCATATCCGCATCTTCTTTCAGTAAATGCGGCGAGACGATTGGCATATCGGCGGGGTCGGCCGACCGCAACTGTACGAATCCGCGCGACTTGGGCTTGATCATCGCGGTCGTGACGGTCACACCGTAGGTGCTTTCGACGAGATCGAGGATGTCTCGATCGAGATAAACGATAGGTACACAGAAAGCCTGGATCAGAGGCGGCGCATCGGGATCGATCGGGTTGATGAAGGCCCCGGCCTCTACGCCGGCCGAAGTGACGGGCCCGGTTCCAAAGAGCTTGAACTGAATGCCGTTGCGAATCATTCGCCAACCTTCGCCCTGCTTGAAGTACCCATAGGGACCATCAAGCGTCGCGATGGTAGGAACCTCCGGATGGTCGATCAGGTTTGCTCCGACGCCTTTGAGATCCAGAAGACACTTTATGCCGTGCTGACGAAGGTGATCGGCAGGGCCGATGCCGGAGAGCATCAATAGCTTCGGGCTCACGAGAGCACCGGCGGCGACGACAACCTCTCCATCACAGCGCGCTTCGTGTTCCGCACCGTCTGTTCCATTGTACGTGACACCGGTCGCGACACCGTGACTGATGTGGATGTGTCGTACTGGTGAGTTGAGGCGCACTGTGAGATTGGAGTCGCCCTCGAGCGGCGCTACGTAAGCATAAGCCGAACTCGAGCGTTTACCACTTCGGTTCATGAACTGATAGAAGCCTGTACCGTACTGAGCTTCACCATTGAAGTCATAATTGTACGGGACGCCCAGAGCCTGCACGCTCTGCACGAACCATCGGGATACCTCGCTCACGTAGCCGGGATCGGAGACCAGGAGCGGTCCGTCGGTGCCGTGATACGCGTTGCAGAGTCGGTTGTTGCCCTCCATCCGGCGGAAATGGGGGAGGACGTCGGACCAACCCCATCCGGGATTGTCGTCGCAGTCTTGAAGAATCTCGTTCCACTCTTCGTAGTCCGAAGGCCGGCCACGCATGTAGACCTGAGCGTTGACCGACGAACCGCCACCGAGGACGTGGCCTTGCGAGATCTGGTGCATGCGGCCGCCAAGATGTGCCTGCGGGGTCGTCGTGTAGTATCGCATGAACTTGCTGCCGTTGATCATCTTGAAGATGCCGGGCGGCATGTCGAGCAGCGGGTGACGGTTCGAGGGTCCAGCTTCGAGCAGCAGTACGCGAGCGCCACCCTCGCCAGCCAGTCGTGCCGCAGTCA
>JANQEO010000011.1 GCA_028278325.1 Candidatus Binatia bacterium | reverse complement strand
GCCACCACCGGGTCGGGCGAGCCCAGCTTCAGGATCCCCAGATCCGCCACGGCGCCGACATAGGTCCGCTCCAGCTCGCAGTCGTTGTGATTATTGTCGTCGTACATCTCGCTGCCAACGCAGACACTGTTGTACAACTCTATGCCCGCGGGCGCCGCCGGATCGAGCAATACCTCGATCTCAAACGACACGGTCGTGGGTTCATCGTCGCTTTCCGGCGCTTCGAGGTGGCCCAACATGCAGGTCACGACCGTATTGCCAAAGCTCTCGGCAACCGTGCAGTCGTCTGTGCCCTCCCAGTCGTTGATGTCCTGGAAGATGACCCCCGCCGGCAGCGTATCGACGACAACCACGTTGTCGGCCTCCGAGGGCCCATAGTTGGCTACCTCGATTCCGTAGTAGAGTGTTTCGCCTGCCATGATGATATCGGGGTCATCGTGCTTGTCCACGTCCAGGTCGGCTACGGCGAATATGTCGTGCTCCACAACGGCGTGGTTGTTGTCGGGGTTCGGATCCACCGCAGGCAGCTCGAGATAGACATCGGCTTCGTTGTTGAGGGTCTGGGCCTCGTCGGGCTCGATGGTGATCTTTAGCCGCCACTCCTCATTCACACCCAGACTTGCCAGCAGTTCGCAGTCCAGGCCCATGTTGTCAGAGCGGCTCTCTATCTCTCCGTCCCAGGAGTTGTCCACGTCGAACCGGTTCCCAAGGGCGCGGCACTCAGCCGGATAGTCCTGGTTCGTGGTGACTCGCGTCAGCCGAAAGCTGCCGCTGGAGGCCAGCAGGTCGTTGATCACGACGTCTCCGGGCTGTGTCGCGCTGGGCCCCAGGTTCTTGACCAACACATAGTAGACCAGCTCGCCGTCAGCCGGGACCTCCCCGTCGGGCTTGCCGAACTTGCGGATCCAGAGGTCGCTGCGGCAGGCTATCGCTATCTCGGTAATAGCCGTCTCGCTGTCCGCCTCCCGCCCGTCATTCTCCGGCTCTTCACCATCGCCATTCTCGTCCCATAGCGCCCACGCGCTGTTGGTCAGCAGCCCGTCGCACTCAAGCTCGGGGTTCAGCC
>JANQEO010000010.1 GCA_028278325.1 Candidatus Binatia bacterium | reverse complement strand
TATCACCGGCGGCACGCTCGACAACATCGACGACTGCCTGACGGCGGCGGGCAAGGGGGGCAAAGAGTGCTTGCTGGTCTGGGGCGTTCCTCGCAACAGTGCGGGCGATCCTTCTCTGGACAAGAAGGGCAACGTCACCAAGTCCAAGATCGAGTGTGTCGACGGTGATGCCTGTGACATGGACGGGACGGCCAACGGCGTGTGTACCTTCCACTGGGGCGCCTGCGTCAATGCCGGCGGAACTCCGACCGGAGGCAACGCCTGCGAGAGCGGAAACCTGACGACCCTCGAGATCAAGAAGCCCGGCGAGAAAGACGTCAACAAGAAGGCGTTCAAGTCGCCTCAGGCCGTTTTCATCGAGCGCTTGATCGACGACGAAATCGGCGACGGGGGGCTGTTGCCATCACCCTCGACCGAGACTTGCACGGCGGAAGACCTGACCCTCAAGGTGCCGCTGCAAACCAAGAAGGGCTTTTGCTTCGACGTCAGCGGCGGAACCCTCACGACCAACAAGTGCGAAGGCGACTCGGAGTGCGCCGACGGCTATTGCGTGAGGACCCAGAAGAAGAACAAGCAGGTGGTCAAGTTGATCGTAAGCGACGGAGGCTCCACAAAGGATTCCGACGCGCTGAAGTTCTTCTGTCTGCCCCCCGCAGCGGGAACCCAGACGGCCGAGGCCATGGACCTTGATACGGGGTCGGGCGCAACGGCGGCTGATCTGATCGGCGGACCTTTGGCCCAGGGCCGCCTCGATGTCGGTGACCACCTGCTTCGCAACGGTCACATCCGCGTCATCGTGCGTGGCCCCGGACGCGAACGAGGAAGCCTCTATCAGCAGGGGGGGCACGTGATCGACGCGGATCTCGTGCGTGACGATCCCGCCGACGACCGTGACAACTGGAGCAGCGAGCAAATCATGGTGAACATCTCCAATACGCAGGCCACCGATACGGTCAGCGTCTTGAACGATGGTGCCGACGGCAACGCTGCGATAGTCAGAACAAGCGGCGAAGATACGCTGGTGGAGATCGTCACACCGGATATCGCCATATATTCGGCCGGAGACACCCTGTCGACACCGTTTTCTACGGATGACGTGGACCTCCCCATCGACATGGTTACCGACTACATCCTCAAGGGTGGGGCCAATTACGTCCAGGTGGTCACGACGGTGAACAATCAGAGTGCCGGTCTCTTGCAGCTCTTCATGGGCGGCTATCTGAACGCCAGTGGGGAGTTGGAGGCCTTCGGCACCGACATGGGCTTTGGGGATCCCCAGCTGCGGCTGGGTGCCACCGTGCCTGGGCAGGGAACGCCGCTCAATCTTCTCGGTTTCCAAGGCATCAACGGTGCTAGAGGTGTGTCGTACGGTTGGATCTTCGACGGACTTTCGGAATTCGGATCTCTCAAAACGAGTTCCTTCTATCAGGACGGTGTCGCGGCTTGGGTTGACGGCGTTACTTTGCTCGGCGTCCTGAACAGCTCCCAAGAGGGCAAGCTTTCCCACTTTCCGAGTGCCTTGCAGGTGCCCGGCCTCGATTCCAACTCGTACAGGCGCTGGTTTGTCGTCGGTGAGACCATCGCCGACGTGACGAAGGCTAGGGAGGAGATCTTCGGCAGAAAGCTCGGAATCATTCAGGGAACGATCACTAGTGGGGGCGAGCCTGTCGAGGGGGCACGGGTCGCAATTCTGCGCGGCCAAGCCGTGCCGTCCTTCTGCATTCCCGGCTATAGCTGCGCTTCGGTGCCTTCAGGCACGATCACTGACGAAGCGGGCTTCTACCGTTTCACGGTGCCGGAGGGGACTTACAGGGTCACGGTTCGTGCCGACGGCACACCTTACGATCCGCATCCGGTCGACGGCCCGAATTTCCCTAACGAAATCGCTGTAGAGGTCAAGAAAAAGAAGACCGTCGTGCAGGATGTCGACCTGCCCGCGACGGGCGCACTACAGGTCACGATCGTGGATCACAACAGCGACCCCATTGCCGGGAAGGTGTCGGTTGTCGGAATCAAGGAGAGTCCGGAGCCGTTCACCGGCCGCAGCCCCGGCGGCTTCCTCGACGCCTTCGGGCGGTTCTTCGGCAGTCCCATCGATGAGCAGGACGACGAGATATTCGGCGTGGTGGACGTGCGCTTTACCGACCCCTCGGGCGACACGGGTGAGTTCAACCTCGAGCCGGGCAACTACCACATAGTGGTTTCGCATGGCCCCGAGTACGACGTCTACGATCAGGCGATAACCATCACGGCCGGAAACACGACTGTCATCAACGCGACGGTAAACCAGGTAGTCGATACCACTGGCTTCGTGTCCATCGACACCCATGTTCATGGCATACAAAGCCTTGACAGTAGGGTGTCGGCGGAACGCCGGGTACTCTCCATGCTGTCTGAAGGGGTGGACTTCTATGCCACGACCGATCACGCTCACCTCGACGACCACAGTGCCACGGTCGCGGCCTTGGGGGCCGGTTCCTTGATCAAGACAGCGGTCGGCGAGGAGATCACGACCTTCACCTACGGCCACTTCAACGTTTGGCCGTTGGTGCAAGACTTCTCCACGATCTCCAATGGCGCTCTCGATTGGGGCCGGCAGAACGGCTTCCCGAGCACCGACCTGTCCTATGATCTGCTGCCGAGCGAAATCTTTGCGAACTTTAGCCCCGCCACGCAGGTGATCATGGCAAATCATTTCAACAGCGGTTACTTCGGTTATCTGGGCATGGATACCGAGGCGATGCCGCCGGCCAGTTCCAGCCTCGTGTACAAATGCGACGGAACTCCGATCACGCCGGCGAGTCCCCGCGCCGGCATGCCCTGCAATCCGGAGGTCTGCATCGGGGGATCCAACGACGGTGGTGACTGTAGCGCGAACGGTGATGCGGATTGCCCGGGCGGTGTCTGCAACCCCGACGCGCTCACGCTCGGGCGCGATTGTCCGGGCACGAGCGAGTGCGTGCCGATCGCCGGCACCCTTGCTTCCGAAATGAGGCTCGATCCTGCGGTTACCAATCTCTACTCGGACAACTACACCGCGCTGGAGGTCTGGATCCAGGCAGGGCGAGGTTCGATAGATTTGGCGCTGCACGACAACTTGGGCGACTGGGTGGGCTTGATCAACCAGGGGATTTTCAAGACGGGCGTTGCCGACTCCGACACGCACCGTACTGCTACCAACCAGTCCGGTAGTCCCAGGACCTATGTCGCCTCGCCGACGGACGATCCTGGTTCGATCGTGCCGGGGGATCTTGCCATGCGTGTGAACGAAGGCCGGGCCATCGGTGCCGGTGGCTTGTTCATGACGGTTGAACTGGTGGGCGACGCGGGGGCGATCGCCTCGCACGCTCTCGGCGATCCTTTGACCGTCGACGCTGCGGCGGGAGTCAATGCGAACAGCATCGACATTCACGTCGAGTCGGCTACCTGGGCGGAGTTCGATACGATCGACATATACGTCAACGAAACGTCTGACTGTGCCACGGACATCACGTTCTTCGGTGTGGCCGACAGGAAATGTGACGTCGCACCCACGACGACTTTGAACGTCGTGCCTTCCACGTCCACGGGTGTATCGGGAAGCGGCCAGAGGCTGGTCCATGACGTGAGCGTTCCGCTTACCGTCACGGAGGACGCCTGGGTAATCGTAGTGGCTCGCGGTACGGACGGTGTGTCTGCGCCGCTCTTCCCCGTGAACCCGGCCGACCTGCAGCAGGCAGGCAACCTGACACTGGCCGGACTGACGGATTCGGGCTCGTCGCCTCCATGGAATCTGGGGCAGGAGGGTACGTTGACGATGGGCTTCTCGAACCCCCTGTTCTTCGACTTCGAGGGAGACGGCTTCTGTCACGGAGGCACTGCCTGTCCGTAGAAGGCCGGTTTCTGTCGGAGCCCTTCTCGAGGTCGCTCGGATGGGTGCCATGTGTCTAAAAACCCGGGCATTCCCCCCAACGAGGGGGTTCTTGTCCTTGACAGTACCTGTCTAGGGAAAGTAACTTCGCTCTAACCTGGATCTAACCTGGGCGGTGGTCCGCGCCGTCCGTATTGTGGCCTCAGGTTCTGGAGGGGAAATCATGACAATCAAGTCCGCGCTTAGTTTCGGCGTCGCTGCGGCGGCAACCTCTCTTTGTCTGTCCGGCAGCGCCGATGCGGCCTGTATCACCGGCGGCACGCTCGACAACATCGACGACTGCCTGACGGCGGCGGGCAAGGGGGGCAAAGA
>JANQEO010000009.1 GCA_028278325.1 Candidatus Binatia bacterium | reverse complement strand
TGTGGGCCGTCGCCGTTGGCCCTGTGCATGATGAGGTCCGACCAGTCGGGCGCTGCCATCTCTTCCCCGACGTTGCTCCAGCGGTGTTGATTCCGCTCGCGTCTGAGAACATAGCGCAGTCACCCGGACTGGGCGGTTGTGCGGTTCGTTGTCTGGTCAGTTTCAGGCTCTTGGCGGTCTTTCGCTGGTGGGGACGGTGTTCCTCGTAGTCGGTAACTAGGCTGCGGCCTCGCAGCTGGGTCGTCGAATAGGTTCGTACTCTGCCTTCGTCATCCAAAGCCGATGCAGCAGGACTGCGAGCTTGCGAGCGACGGCTATGATCGCTCGCTTCTTTGCGTTCTTACCCCCTCTCTGCGCGAGCTTCAATCCCCACGCTCGCAGGTCGCAGTCATCGCCGAAGGGCCCGAGGATGTAGTGGGCGCAGTGCACGAGCAGGCTGCGCAGGAAAGGATGCCCGGCCTTGGTGATGCGGAGCTGCTTTCGGATGTCGCCGGACTCGTCTTGGCGAGGACGAAGGCCAAGGTACGCACCGACAGCGCGGCTGTTTTCGAATCGTGTCGGTCTGTCGATGACGAGGACAAAGGCCAGCGCCGTGATCGGACCGACTCCGCGCACCTGGCGTAGGACTGCCGTCTCGGGATACCGGATCTCGGCGAGGCGGGCGATTCGTTTGTCGTAGCTCTTGATGCGTTGGTTGAGAGCGTTGATCGTGCTGAGCAGTGGCTGGATGGCGGGGGCCAGGTCACGGGGGACATGGGGCAACGCCTTTTTGACGAAGCTCGTGGTCGCGCACGACGGAAGCCTGATCCCGAACGGCTTGACGACACCACGGACTTGGTTGACGAGGTTCGTTCGAGTGCGCACCAAGGCGTCGCGGGCTTTGAGAACGGCCAGGTCGGCTTGGGCCCGCCGGCCGCGGTGCTTGATCGGGGAAAGCAGCTTGGGGTCAGCTGCAGCGAGGCGCACCAAGAGCTCGGCGTCCGCCCGATCGTTCTTGGAGTCGCTCGACGAGATCAGCTGCAGCTTGCGGGGATTGGCAAGCAGAACGTTATGCCCGAGGTTCTCGAGGAGCTGGCTGGCCCAGTGGGAGTGAGCGCCGACCTCCAGGGCAACCGGACGTGACTCCGTCGCCTTGAAGAACTTGTCGTAGCCGCTTGGGGTCGTGCGGACACGATCCTCGAGGATCTCACCGGTTCGCGTGTTCAGCCGGCAGACGTGAGTCTTCCGGTCCCCTACATCCAATCCGATGACCCAGTCGCTGGAGCTGCTCTGCATAGGTCGGCCTCCGCGTCATGCACAAGATGAGTGGCTCCGGCGCCACCGGGGCACGAAGCTCTTGGGGCCAAGGTAGATCTGGACCCTGCGAGCGTGGAGCGGCCTTCTCCATCTCATCTCTTCCGCGAAGAGTCGTCCCCCCGCTTCGAACCTCCGACCTCCCCGACGGGTTGCGCATGGAGGTGTGAAGGTCCCGGGCGGGTCCAGGAGTATCTCGACCACGTGCGCGAGCAGATGATGGGCTAGGGGACAGGGACCGGTAGCCGCGCCCGGTCCGGGTGTGAGAACCCCTTTGGGGAACGGGCACAAGAAGACGTTTGAAGCCGACCGCCGTCACGCTCACGGGTTGGATGCGACGGCGTTCGTCTCCCGTCTTTGTCGAAACGACGTCAGGAGACACCCTCTTGTGCCAAATGTGAGTCAAGCAGGGGGGGAGGGGTGTCCACGGGGGGAACGGGGCCCCTGCTCGTGCGTTAGGTACTTGCTTCGTCGGGCTGCCGGCACGATTCACCGATCGGGGCCTGCTGTGGCACAGTCGCATCAGGCATTGCTACTTCTCGACAACAAGCTGCGCTTGCTTGCCACCCTCGCCGAAGACCGTGACCTCACCCCCTGATTCCGTGGCGTGCAACGAGACCGCCGGTTCATCGCCGTTGCTGTAGAGGGCCACCGTCGCATTCTGTCCTCTAAGCAGCATGGTCGGCTCCCCTTCGTTCAGTCCGAACCCAAGATTCGGCCCCTCCCTGCCAACCGTGATGAATCCGGAGCCCAGGGAGATCGCCTCCTCGGTGCGTGTGTCCACGGTCACGACCCCCGTGCCAGAACGGGTAACACCGACGGTCGTCACTGGCTCACCGGACTCCGACAAGACTTGCATGCCGGAGCTTCTTCCCCCGCCGGCAACCACCACCCGACGCTGTGCCCACCCGTCGTAGAGCAGCAGGCCTCCACCACGGTCTTCTGGCAACGCCGCCAGAACCACCTGGGGGATGCCGTGCTTCTGCTTGATGGCGGCAGCGCCGCCGCCGTCCTTGGTCGAATTGAGATCGACAACGGGGGTGTCCTCCGCGTTGAATACAACGACTCGCCTTGCCCTGATTACATCCGCAATCCTCTTCTCTGGTGTTGACTCTTCAGGGGGCGACCACGCTCGGATCGCCACGACAACGACTCCAGCGACCATCATCACACCGAGGATCACGACGTTCCTACGCCATCGAGACACGGCTGCTTCGAGCGCATGAATGCGTTCTTCGGTCGTAGGCATGGAAAGTCTCCCTTCGCCCCCAGACGCTACTCGATCCCCCGAACCGGCACCGGTCTTCGCCCACTCAGTGCCCGATCAGCATCGATCCAGGGGCGCCAACACCGGGGACAACCACGCGGCGCCGTTGGCGTCGGCGCTGTAGGGCCGGAGCGGTGCACCATGGACGGGCCCCCTGTTCGTGCGTTAGGTACTTGCTTCGTCCGGGTGCCGGCGGGAATCAGCGGGACGCGCGCTGACCGTGAGGATGTGGTGCGAGTCGTTCGGGCTGCCAGGGGCTGTTACGGGCTCTGAGGGTGATCGCTCAACGAGCGGAGATGGGGTCAGCGTCCCAGCCCTACTTGCCGTTGACCATGTTCTTGGCTATCTGCACAACGTGCTGCGCCTCACCGTCACCCGGACACGAGTTCAGAAATCTCTCGGCTCTGCCCAGCCACTCCCTCGCGTCCTGTGGCATACGTCTGCGCCAGTAGGTCATGGCGATCAAGGCGGCATCAAACGGGCTTGGAAGGCACCCTGACTCTCCCCGCAAGTCGTGGCTTTCGAGAAGTATCTCGAGTGCTTCGTCATACTCCCCGTTCTTCAGAAGAGCAGCACCGAGAGTATTGAGCGTGAGCCAACCGTGCGATATGTCGCGCGCCCGCTTCGCCAACTCGACCGCTCGTGCCCCGGTTCCCTCACCCAACGATCGTCCAGGATAGGCATAGAACCAAGCTCCGTGGTTGAGAGTGTTCACATGTTTCGGGTCGTTTCTCAGGAGGTCATCTATCTCCTTCTGGGCCTCATCGACGCGGCCTCGCGAGGCGAGGAGCATCGCCAGAGTGCCCCGGATTAAGCGATGATCTGGATACTCGTGCCTGGCCTGCTCAAGAACAGCGAGAGCCTCCTCCGTCTCGCCACTCCATTCGAGTGCCCGACCTTTCCAGGCTCGTGCGTCGGGCAGAGGACGGAGTGTCTGCGCATAGTCCAAGACTTCTATGGCCCTTGCGTACTCGCCCGACTCCATGAGTGCTCTACCAAGATGAAGGTGGAGACCTGCGTGATCCGGTCGAGTACTCGCAGCCTGCTCCAATTCCCTCACGGCTTCGTCCAGTTTTCCGGCCAGCGTGTAGGCGCGGCCCAAGCTGACTGTGGCATCCCCACCGGGGTCCAGCCGCCGTGCTTTCTCGAAGCACGAGATGGCTTCTCGCATCCTCGTCTTCATCAGAAAGTGGCTCCCCATCGATAGCAGACTGAGCGGGTCGTCGGGGTCCAGGTCGAGCGCATGCTGCAGTGCTTCCCCGCGCTTGTCGCTCCCTCGCTGGAAGGAAGTGCCTACGCATCTCCACGCTGCGGGGGTCGGCCAGATACCAGTGATCGCGTCTATTGCATCCGCAAGCTTGTCGTCGTCGCCCGCTTTGCTCAGAGCCCGTAGCCGGAAGAAGTGGAAGACAAGGCGTTGTCGTGACGAACGCTCGATCGCAGCGGTGAATCTCTGCGCGGCCTGAGTTGCGTGGAGGCGGTGCCCCGCTCTCGCCATCGGCCAGTGCTCCAGCCCCTCCAAGAAATGTCTGAGCGCCGGCTTGAATCCTCGATTGGCGTCCTCCAACAGGGTCGCTCCCTGATCGTCACCGGCCTGCCTCATGAACCACGCCTTGACCCACGCAAGTTCTCCTGCGTGTTCAAGAGGGCTCGGGTCTCCTCCAAGGCATCCAAGCGCGGCCATCGCTTGTGTCCTCGTCGGGCGACGGTTCAAGCGAAACTCGGTGAGTGCGCGGCCCGTGAGCGCGAAGATGTTCCGCTGGTCTGAACCCACGATGCCATCAAGCACGCGGCGAGCTTCGGTTCTTTGACCGTTGAGCAAGTGCTCAAAAGCCCGGTCGATTCTCGCCTCGGCATCCCGCCTGAGCAGCGCTTCTTTACCGGCGCGAACCTCGTGCCTCGTGCTGAGCATGTGACCCGCGAGAGCCGCCGCCCCCAGAAGAGCGATGAGGAGCGAGGACGCGAGCGCAGCCTTGATCGGTTCTCGCTGCCCCCAACGCACGACCCTGCCGATCGCGGATACGGGACGCGCCTTGATCGGCACATGCTTTCGAAGGGCAAGAAGATCCTCAGCCAGCATCTCAGCCGTTTGGTACCTCCGGTCCATGTCCTTGTCTAAGGCCGTCTGGATGACCGTGGAGAGGTCCCTGCTGATGCTGGGGTTCACTTTGCGAGGATCGAGAGGTTCCTTGCCGAGGATCTGCTTGTAGAGGGTTTCCCTGGTCGGTGCATCGAAGGGACGTTGCAGGGTGACGCACTCGTACAGCACGACTCCCAGCGACCAGACATCCGTGCGCCGATCCAGCCTGATCCTCTGCGCCGTCAGCTGCTCCGGCGACATGTAGGCGGGGGTTCCAAACAGGTCGCCCGACCGGGTCAGCGTCTGAAGGTCGGAGTCCTCATCCCGGGCCAGCCCGAAGTCCATGAGCACGGGCTCACCCGCCGTGGTGATCATTACGTTGCCGGGCTTGATGTCCCTGTGGATGATCCCGGCCTCGTGCACGGCGTGGAGGGCACGTGCGGCCTTCTCCACCAACCGCACGGCACGCATTACTTCTGAGCGATCCTGGGCTGTACTTGGTGTGGGAGTCGGGTCGACCTCGGTGCCGTCGTCCTCGTCGAAGTCGATCTCCTCCAGTGCGACGACAGTGCTGACGTGGTCTCCGGCCTCCTGCTCTTGCCGTGTGTTCGTGATGCGCCGCGCCAGGGTCTCTCCCTCCACGTAGCGCATCGCGATGTATGGGATGCCTCCCTCGACCTCCGCGTCGTACACCGCGCAGATCCCCGGGTGGTCGAGCTTCCCGGCTGCCGCAGCTTCACGTTTGAAGCGGATCAGGAGGTCCTCAGCGCCCGGTCCCAGGCCGCGCAGGACCTTCAACGCAACGGTGCGATCGATACGGGTGTCGGTTGCCCGGTACACGACGCCTTGGCCACCCCGCCCGATCTCCTCTTCAAGCTTGTACGGGCCAAGGTGGTCCTGGCGGCCCGAGGCTGAGCATGGTGAGACCGAGAGGGCGTCTCCTCCCTCCAGGCGAACGTACTCCTCAGAGATCGTCGCTTCAGCCCCCGGGAACGCCGAGAGGTAGGCGTTCAGGGCGTGGACGTTGTCCGCGTCCTTGTCCTTCCAGTACTGCTCCAGGAACGCCTCGACGGGTGTCTTGTCGGGAGACTTGGCCATCAGCGCAACATCGTAGCCGAGGTCGGGACCGGGGATTCCCTGTCACCGGGGACTCATCCCGCCGCTGGGCTAACGGATGTGGTGGGTTCTCGCAGGATCAGAAGCCCGACGGGGACTCACCACGGGTACGATGGCCTGACGGTGGGGTCCGAAAGGAGACGACCATGAGGCTCCTGGGCTTGCTCGCGGTGGTGATGTCTATCTTGTCGGCTGTCCCTGCCATGGGGCAGGCGTCGTGTAGCTGGCAGATCGTAGGCCAGGGCCAGCCGTTCCGACCGAGCAATGGAGCGACGGACATGGTCGAGCTTGGCGGCGATGTCTACGTCGCAGAGCCTCAGTACGGGTCGCCCGCTGCAGGGACCGTGCATCGGTGGAACGCCAACGCCGGGTGGACTCTAATCGGGAACCCAACCACGAGTGGCGTCCACTCCTTCGCCGTGTCCACCGAATCGGGGCAGGGTCAGTTCCCATCGATCTCCGGCGCGTCCCGGCGGTCCAGAGGAGTCACTCGATGAGGTTCTTCCAGGTTCTCTTGGTCGCTGTCGTTTCGGTGGCCTCTTTGACGGCGCAGACGAGTTGCGGTTGGCAAGCAATGGGCACTTCCGGGACTCCGCACGGGCAATTATTCGGCAGCCCAGGGCAGATGCTCTCGTTCGATGGGGCCGCTTTCACTGCCGATTGGAACGGTGTGTACCGATTCGATGCGGCTGGCACGGCGACGCGCCTTGGCCTCGCCCCGGGCTGTGGGCTTGCGGTTTTCGATGTCGGCACTGGTGGCGGCCCGGCTTTGTGGTCGCTCTGGCAGGGCCTTGTGCGCTGGGATGGCTCAACCTGGGTGACGGTTGGACCTTTGCCCTTATTGCCCGTTTCAGGAACACCCCTTTCAGGAACAGCAAAGCTATTCGCCCTTTCAGATTCCACCGGCCCTGGACTCTATTACCTCGTGGGACCCTTCGGAATGTGGCCGCCGACGAGCTCGCTCGAGAAGTGGGACCCGGTGACGGGGACGTGGAGCTGGCTACCCCTCCCGGTTGGCGCGCACGTGGTTGACCTCATTGAGTTTGACGACGGCACTGGACCGGCGGTGTACAGGGCGGACTCGGGGTTACTGAACTCCACGGCATCAGGACCTTTTGTCCACAGGTGGGACCCGGGAACACAGTCGTGGACACCCCTTCCCTGGGGTATCTCGGGGTTCCCCGACAGACTGGTGGTTTTCGACGATGGTTCCGGACCGGCGCTGTTCGCCGTCGGGAGGGAGCATTGGAGTGTCGGAGGCTACCTGCAAATCGCCAAGTGGACCCCGGGGGCTACCAGTTGGACGGTCGTCTACTCGGACCCTGGGGCGGCGCTTGACATCAACGCCACGGTGGTTTTCGACGATGGTTCCGGACCGGCGCTGGTGGTGGGATGCTCTCTGCCATTACCCGGCGGCAACGCGACGTGGGTCGCGAAGTGGACAGGTAGCTCTCTCGCACCACTGGCAACGGGCATGAACCCGCATTGTTACCCAGGTTTCCACTCACCAATGCTTGCGGTTGTCAACGACGGCACCACCGCGTCGCTTTGGGCCGCCGGGGACTACTTTGGAGTTGGGGTCTACGGACCGACTTCCACCGGTATCGCCCGGCTCGACTGCGGTTCCTCCATCACGATCTCCTACACCCAACCCGGCGGTCCCGGTGCGCCCGTCTACGTCAGCAACGCCAACCTCACCCCCGGTCGTGAGTACCACAATCTCATCAGTATCGAGCCGTGCCCCGGCGGCCCGATGTCCTTCCCGGGCCCGTACGGCTCGTGCCTGAGCAACAGCGCCATCCAGTTCCTGCTCACGCAGCTCCAGTGGCCGGTGGGGTACGAGCCCTTCCACTTCATCGCGCCGTCCAGCTACGTGGTGTGGCCGCCGTTGACGGGGCTGCCGCCGATCACCGTGGACGCACTGTGCATCGAGATGAACAACGGGGTGCCGGCAGGGACGGTGTCGCCAGTGGTGCAGATCACCGTGCAGTAGGCGATCAGGAACCCAGACGGGGACTCACCACGGGTTCGATGGCCAAGCCGTGCGGTTGAAGAGGAGACGACCATGAGGTTAAAGCTGGTGACCGCGATTCTGGTGGCGGCTATCGTTCACGCGACAGCCACGGCGCAAGGGCCTGCCTGTTGGACCAGCATTCCGACGACACCGACCCAGATGGTCGTGACGGCAATGACCACGTCCGCCTCAGGACCGGGCGGACCTTCCTACCTCTACGCGGGCTACTCTGATTCGAGCGGCAACGTCGGAGTGACTCGGTGGGACGGTCTGTCTTGGACCCTGCAACAGCCTCCTCTCCCACCCTCGCAGTACCTCACTACCCTCGGCACGTTCGATAGCGGCGTCGGTCCGGAACTGTACGCCGGTGGTGGTGCGGGGTCCGGTGGTGTCGGAGGTTTCATCAGTCGTTACGTCAATGGGTCCTGGGTCGCCGTCGCGGGTCCTGGCACAGGCAACGCCGCGGGTTGCGAGATCCACGCCATGGTGGAGTGGGACGATGGCGGAGGCAACGCGCTGTACATCGGAGGCGACGACTGGACCTGCGGCGGACCCGGTGCCGGCGTCTGGCGCTGGGATGGCAACACGTGGACCGCCCTGGGGAGTTTCAGCGGTGTCGTGAACGCGCTTGCCGTATTCGATGATGGAACCGGAGACGCTCTCTACGCAGCAGGCGAGTTTACGACGGTGAACGGCACGGTGGTCAACTCCGTGGCGCGCTGGACTGGGAGTGCCTGGAGCCCGCTCGGCAGTGGTCTCACTCTGAACGGCGTTGCAGGAATCGTGCGAACGATGACCGTCTACGACGATGGAAGCGGTCCGGAACTTTGGGTCGGTGGCGATTTCTGGACGGCCGGCGGTGTGGGCGCCCCCGGGTTTGGACGATGGGATGGAACGAGTTGGACGGGAGTCGGGGGAGTCCTTCCCGTGCCTCCCGAGGTGATGACCGTGTTCGATGACGGGAGCGGGCCAAAGCTGGCAGTCGTTGGTCTCATCGGGGCGGGACCCGGTGCATGCAACGCGCGTTACATCGCTCTGACGGACGGGGCGACAATTGCCAACATTGGCTACGTGGACTCGGGACCGGGTTGGTACGCCATGGGCAATTGCCCAGGCCTCTGCTGTCTCCAAATAGCGGGACTGGCCGTGTTCGACGATGGCAACGGCCCTGATCTCGTGCTGGGTGGTCAGTTTGGAGGTCTCAGCAGCGGCTTGGGGACCACGTTTATTGGGTTGCCCGGGGTCATCGTCAAGTACGACTGTGGGAACTCGATCTCCCTCTCCCAGACCCAACCCGGCGGCCCCGGCTCCCCCGTCTACATCAACAACGCGAACCTCACGCCGGGCAACGAGTACTTCAACCTGTTCGTCATCGGGTGCCCGGCCGGAGCCGGCCTCTGCAGCGGCCCCTACGGCGCGAACTGGACCCAGACGAACATCAACCTCGTCATATCGCAGATGTCCCAGCCCCTGGGCACGGCGCCGTATCACGTGACCGCCCCGTCGAGCTACGTGAACTGGGGGCCGTTCCCCGGCCTGCCGCCGTTGACGCTGGACGCCATCTGCATCGACTTCACCGGCGGAGTCATCGGACCGGTATCGCCGGTCGTGCGCATCACGGTGCAGTGACCGAGACATCGTCTGCTGAGCACCCTGCCCCGCCGCATGGTCCTCGTTCTTGGAGGAGCTGAGGCCCTGGCTCACTGACCAGAGCAAGGTCCGCCCGCAGGACACTCAGGCTCTCCTTTCCGTCGTGCGGGGCATGCTTCGTGACGTGTGGGATGAGGAGGGTGTGTGGGAGGGGTGTGGAGGTCCCGAGCGGGTCCGGGAGTGCCTCGACCACGTCCGCAAGGAGATGATGGGGTGGGCGACAGGGGCTGGCTGCCACGCCGGGCCTGGGCCCGAGAATCGGTGCGCGAATCCCGGATTTGCTGGCCAACTTCCATCAAATCGCTGTCTTTAACGCGGGGAGGGTCTGCACATCGAGAAAGAGAAGCCCAATGGACACGAACAGGCCTGTTCGAGTCGCCCTCGTCTTCCTACTCGTCGCGGGTTCCGTCGCCTGCCAGACGACTCAAGTCAAGATCATCACCTGGAACGCGATGGCCCTGATGAAGCCCTCGGACGTCGTGAAACGGTCCCAGGACATCAAGCGACTGGTCAAAGAGCAGCGGCCCGACATCCTGCTGTTGCAGGAAGTCACTTCATACGACGTAGTCGATGAGGTCCGAGACGTCATGGGCGGGGGCGACGTGTTCCCGCACATCGCGTGTTCCAACTTCGAGCCCTCGGACGAGCCGAAGCACACCAACTTCGAAGTCGCGATCATCAGCAAGTTTCCGCTGAGCCAGGTAATCGAGTACGACCCGAAGCTGGACAGGAACAAGGGTCAGAACGACCCGGTAGAAGCTCGGCTTGAGCCGACACCCGAGATCAAGATCAATGAGGTGCGTGCGTCACGCGGCTACCTTTGGGCGATGCTGGCCGACATCAAGCTGACGGTCGCCGTGCTCCACCTCAAGTCATCCTTGGGCGAGAGCGGGCAAGATGATTTGGAACATGCGAAGAAACGAGAAGCAGTGATGGCCGGAGTCGCCAGGGGCGTCAAGGAAGACATGGGCCTGTTTCCTGGCTACACATTTCTCGTGGCCGGAGACTTCAACGTAGGGCACGGCGACACCAAGAAGAACGGCACCGACTTCGGTGAAGACGAGACGGAGCCCGGTTCTGGCGATCTGTACGACGAAACTCACGCGATGCTGTCGGCCGGGATCTTGTACGGCCTCAGCATGACAAACCTTGTCGCTCACATCACTTCGTCAACTCTCACCACGCACAGCGGAACACCCATCGACAACATCTACGTAGACGGGAATCAGAAGGGGAACTTCGCCCAGGCGGTGGCCGCGAGCAAGACCTATGGGTCGGATCACGTTCCGGTCTCGACGGTCTTCTCGTTTGCCCAATGATTCGGCACTTCCTTCTCCTCGCTTCTGTCGAGGACGCGCATGGACCCCAGCATGCCGAGGTCCTGTCAGTCGCCGGTTGTGTGGGTGTACCCTGACGACATGCCAGGACGGGAATCGTACTTCGAAAGGCGCCGTCGGCTGCGGGAGTCACAGGGTCAGCCAGACCTGACGAAACTGCCGGCGGCCATCACTGTCACTCCGCCCATCACCTGCAGGGAACTGGCAGACCGTTTGAGTCTCCGACCCACCGTCGTCATAAGCGTCGCGTTCAAGGAACTCGGCCTGATGCTGAAGCTCGCCGGCGCCCTGGATGCTGAAACGATCATCGCTGTGGGACGAAGTGTCGGATGCGAGATCGAGGTGACGGACGATCCTGAGACATGATCGAACTCCACTCCGCGAACGCCGTCGTCCTATGAACCGTGCCGAGTTGCTGATCCTGTGGTACGCCGTAGACGGATCAACACCCATCGCGTGGCTGTTGCCACCAGATGAGGCCGCACTCGTCCTCAACAAGCCCAGCCACGACCTTGAGGAGAGAGATCTGACGGCCGTTCTGTGCAGGATGCTCGACCGGGGGTGGTTGCGCCTCACCTGCGACAAGCCGCCAGCCTCGGGAATGACATCCCGCCAGTTGATCGAGTTCGGGTACACACGGGACACCATCCCAGGGCCGACCGAAGAGGTCCCGTACTTCGCGGTCACAGAATCGGGTGGCGCGGAATGGTCGAGGTGGTTCCGGCCGGACTGGTCAAGGTACATCGCCGAGTGGACCGACGTCATTGGACTCACGGGCTTGGCACGATGCGCCGATGAGCATCATCTTCGTCAATTCTTCGAAACCGCATGCTCCTTGCGGAGTGCCCCTGCCGCCGATTCAGACTCTGCCGTTTGGAAGTCAATTACTCCGTGGCACGCAACCGACTGGAAGACGCTCCCGACCGGACACGAAGTGACGTATCGACTGATGGGAGACTTCGACGACGGGTTCTATCCGGATTGGGACTGCAGCGACGGGCCTTGGTGCCCCGCGCAGAAGCGGATATTCGAGCTGCGAGAATGGTATCGACCGTGGCGCGAGGTCGAAGAGGATCTGTGACCGCATTCTGTCCCCAGTGCCCGGGTCGATGCCATGGCAAGCACGTGTCCTGGGCGATTGCGCCCTCAAAAGAATCAGAGAGCCATCGCCCTGACGCAGTCCACAGGTCAACCGGCGTCGTCGCTGGGATACACGCTATCGAACGCTGCCCTGATGGCTTCGACAAGCGCGGCATCGCCCTCGGCCGCATCAGTCGCCTGTTCCTTCATCGCCTCCGGCACACGTCCCACGCGAACCACCTGCTGGATGACCGAGAGATCGATCTCGAATCCATCCACGCGCCTCGACGCTATGTCCTCGATCATGGCGACGAAGAACGGTCTTTCGAACACCTCCAGGTCGATCGTCGCGCCACGCTCGATCAGCAGCGGAATCGCCTCGTAGAACCCATCCTCCATGGCGCGGACCACTGGGGGCTTGCCACGGGGATCAGCGCCGCGGTCAAGGGCGTCTCGAAGGTCCGATAGCGACTCGCGGGCCATGGCCTCCTCGAAGGCACTTTCCGGGAAGGGGAGCGCGTAGGGACGAACGTACTTGGGCATCTCACCTATCTCTGTGAACAACCAGACGGCAAAGCCGAGAGCCGCAACGCCGAGGACGAACATCACCCACGCGGCCTCCGGCTCGTTACGCCCCTCCAAGAACGGGGCAGTCTTGAGCACCAACAGTCCGCCAAGCGTGGCGAAGAACGCGCAGAAGAAGAGCCCCGGGAGGAACGGCACCTCGTCGAGCCGGATTAGGCGGCGGCCCTGGTCGTCCACCACGGGGTACTGTCGCTGGAGCGCCTTGCCGGTCAGCCACGACGCGAATGCAAGCACGAACCCCAGCGCCATCGTGTCGAAGCGGGTACCGCCAGGATGGCCCCACACGGGTCTCCCGGTCGCCTCGTGGATAACGTGCGCAAGGGTCAGCACGCCGAGGACGACGGCGCACCAGCCGCAGACCGCAGGCCAACTGCCCCGCTCCTTGGAAGTGGCGGAGTTCACTTCGTGGAGTCTATCCGCTCGCCTTCGCGTCCTTGCTCGTCCTGCGGCACGGGCGTCCTCGAACTGATGCTGTTGGCTTCAAGGAACGGGTGCCGGGAGGGAACGGGGCCCCTGCTCGTGACTTGCCTCAGCCACTTGTCCCAGCTGTCACCCCCGAGGCCGGTCCCTCCGCACGACGGCCCAAGCCGGTCACCCTCATGCTTGGTTCTCAGGTATGCCCAGCGAGAGATCAAATACTCTGGCCAACTCCGACAGAATCCGCGTCTGTCTTTGGGGCGGTGTAGGAACCGCATCAGTGCCAGCGTGGGAACTCTCTTGGAGGGATTCAAGCGTGCCTGTTCGCATCGACTTCAACACTGGCCCGGAGGCGGCGAACGTTGACCTGGAGATGGGCGAGCGCCTTTACGTCCTCGGGGCAAACGGATCCGGCAAGTCCAGTCTGATGCATCACATCTATCGTAACCGTGGTGCAGCGTCGCGCAGGATCTCAGCGCATCGCCAAACCTGGTTCGAATCGGACGCGATCCAGATGTCACCGGCGCAGAAACAGAGCATGCTCTCGAACATGGCCAGCAGGGACCAGCAACCAGAAGCGGTCTGGAAAGACGCCTACGCTTCCCAGCGACCAAACATGGCGCTCTATGATCTTCTCGAAGCTGAGAACACGCTTGCCCGTCAGATCACCGCCGCTCTGCGATCCCAAGACCTGGACAACGCCACGAGGCTCGCGGACGAGGATTCGCCATGCGCGACGATCAACGAGATCATGAGTGCTTCCAACTTGCCCATCCAGATATCTATCACGGATGACGGCCAAGTCGTTGCACGGAAGCATGAGGGGGCGCCCTACGGCGTTGCATCTCTGTCCGACGGCGAGCGAAACGCGCTACTCATAGCCGCCGAGGTCCTGACCGCTGAGTCAGGGAGCCTGCTGATCATTGATGAACCTGAGCGGCATCTCCATCGATCCATCATCTCTCCTCTACTACGCGCGCTCTTTGACCGTCGATCTGATTGTGCGTTCGTGGTATCCACACACGAAGTCATGCTTCCCGTCGATGATCCGGATTCGCGAACCCTGCTTCTCAGAGGCTGCGAACACAACGGATCGAACGTCAGTTCTTGGGATTTTGATCTTCTTGACGCCGGTGCCGATCTGGAGGATGCCATCCGGAAGGATATTCTCGGATCACGGCGCAACCTGCTCGTCGTCGAGGGAGTGGAGAGGAGCCTCGATGCACCGCTGTACGGCATCCTGTTTCCCGGCGTCTCGGTAGTGCCCAAGTCTTCGTGTAGAGACGTGCAACGGACAGTAGAGGGGCTGCGGTCGGCCACGCACCTCCACTGGGTCCTGGCCCTTGGAATCGTTGACAACGATGGACGGTGCGACGTGGAGGCGCTAAGGGCTCGCGGCATACACGCCCTTCACTGCCATAGTGTCGAGTCGCTGTACTATCACCCGAAGCTGATGGAGATCGCCGCCCGCCGGCACCTCCGAGTCACAGAGGACAACGACGCCCATGCCGCTGAGTTGATCCAGCAGGCCGTCGACGCAGCGTTAGACGCTATCGCGGGGCACTCTGCAAGACTTTGTCGCCGGGCAACCGAACATGTTCTGCGGTCACGACTGTTTGAGCAGCTCCCCACCGCGCGAGACATCGACGTCGCTGAACCGATTCACATTAGCCTGAGTGTGTCCGAAGCCGCTGAGGAGGAGGGAAGACGGTTTGGCCAAGCTATCGAGGATCGGGATCTTGGCAGCCTTGTTTCCCGATATCCGGTTCGGGAGACGCAAGCGCTGCATCTGATCGCGGAGCGGCTCAGATTCGCTGATCGGTCTCAGTATGAGAGAACAGTTCGCCGTGCGCTCATCGATAGCAATGACCTGAGAGCTGCTGTCCAAACCCTCTTCGAGCCGCTGATGTTGAACCTCGATCCTGAGTGGACCCGCGCCAGCTCGTCGCTGGATGAGATCGACGTCGAGACTGTCTTGAGCGACCTGGCTGGCTGACTCGAAAGCGGGCTCGGGCCAAGATCTCGTCGCACGGGTACTGGACCGTGTGGCGCCCAGGGGATTCGTTTTCCGTAACCACGTTTGCACAGATCGCGACCTGCCGGGGCCGCCCTACGCTCCCTCATGGTTGACCTTGAACGCGGTGTTCTTCCCCAGCTCCGCGCTCTGCGGGGTCGCACGTCGGCCACGGCGCGCCGGCCTCACAGCCGACACTCGCCCGACCTCACTGGATCGTCACCGTCAGCAGATTGCTCTGCCAGAAAAGTCCATTGGGTGGCAGAGGAGGAAACACGTCCAGAACGTAGCCCTCGCCGTAGAAGGTCATGCCCTGGAGGGACGGATCGTTCGGCACGTTCAGGACCACCGACCAGTTGCCGTTCGCGTCCGTTGTCGGATTGGTGAGGCTCTGTCCGAACGTGTTCGTCGGGTCGGCGAAGGGGATGACATCTGAGCTGAACGCGATTTGTGTGTACGTAACGGTAGTGCCCACGGGCAGCGGCAAGGCTCCGGTCTGTGTGTCTGCAAACACAAAGCAAGCGGAGTTCGGGGATGAGGACTGGAAGATCAGGGCCAGCGGTGATCCCAGCGTGCCTCCAGCGAGAAGGTCCAAGCACACGCCTGTCGGGCATGAGGGTGGTGGCACGTGCAGGTTCTCGTACCAGGCGATCTTGTCGTCCAGAAAGGAGGCCGAGAGGACATCAGGCGTGGGGTTGACGTCCAGATTGATTGCGTAGACAGACTCCGCACCGCTTGCGTTCTCGCTGACGATTTGCTGCGGCCCGAACAAGCCCCCGCCGTTGTTCTCGTACCAGGCAATCTTGTTGTCAACAAACGACGCTGAGAGGACGTCGGCATCTCCGTCGCCGTCCAGGTCCGCGGCATGGACACTGACCGCGTTCGCTGCGCTTGTCGTGATTACTTGCTGCAGCCCGAAGCCGCCACCGCCCTGGTTCTCATACCACGCGATCTTGTTGTCGAAGATGGAGGCCGAGAGAACGTCTGCATCCCCGTCACCATCCAGATCTGTGGCGAATACACAACGCGCGCCGATTGCGCTCACCGTGATGACCTGCTCGGGTCCGAAACTGCCGCCAAGATTCTCATACCAAGCGATCTTGTCGTCCCACTTGGAAGCGGACAGGACGTCGTTGTCTCCGTCACCATCCAGATCTGTGGCATAGACGTGCTCCGCTCCGTCCGCGCCGGTGGTGATCGTCTGTTGGAGGCCGAACACTCCGCCACCCAGGTTCTCGTACCACGCAACTCTGTCGTCCAGGTGGGATGCGGAGAGAACGTCCGAATCGCCGTCGCCATCCAGATCGGAAGCGAACACACCCACGGCGTAGTCGGCTGACGAGCTGATGACTTGCTGTGAAGCGAAGCTGCCTGCCCCAAGGTTCTCGTACCAAGTGATCTGGTCGTCCAGGTCGGAGGCCAGCACGATGTCCGCGTCCCCGTCGCCGTCCAGGTCGGTAGCGTAGACTCTCCTCGGACCGTCCACGTTGCTGGTAATGACCTGCTGCGGACCGAAAACCCCCGCACCGAGGTTTTCATACCAGGCAAGCTTGTCGTCGGCGTGCGACGCTGAAATGACGTCGGCATCGCCATCGCCATCAAGATCAATGGCGTACACGCTGAACGCATTGCCTGCGCTGGTCGTGATGGTCTGCTGGGGGCCGAATCCGGTGGACTGCGCGGGACCAGCAGGGCAACACAGGCAGGTCAACACAACGATCACCGCGGTTCTGTTCATCTCAGTCTCCCGTGCAACGCACCTGGGCCATCAGTAGACCCCAACCGGCACCGTCGCCGTCGTCCCGTGCGCCGTCTGCCCCAGCCAGTTCTCGATGAACCAGCGGCCGTTTCCACCGCCCCCTGTCTGGCAGGAGCTTGATCCGTGTGTGCCTCCCGACAGATTGACTACACCGCTCAGGAAGACAGTGCCTTGAGTAGCTATCCGTACTGCTCCGCCACTACCGGCACCGCCGCCGTAGTTATCACCTGAACTCGGACACACCGCACCGCCGCCGCCACACGCTGGAATCGCACCCGTGATGCTCACGTCTCCCGCCGCTGACACTGAGAGTGCTCCTCCGCCACCACCTCCACCAGACCCGGCCGATTGGCCAGGGCATGGCCCGCCAAAACTGCCGGTGCCGCCGCTGCCACCCTGCAAAGGCACGAGCCCTGGAGTGCCGTAGGTCGGCCCCCCAGCCCACCCTCCACACGCCTGCCCAGCAGTGCCGAAACTCGCGTTTGTCCCGGCGTTGCCCGTGGTCACTGGCCCAGTCCCGGGGCCGAGCCCGGGCTGCAGGAAGTCTCCACCCGCGAAGCCGCCGGGGCCACCAGCTCCGCCGGTCGGATACGCCCCATCGCTTCCAGAAAGGTCGAGCGTGCCGCTGACGTTCACGTCGCCCTGGCATCGGAGCACAAGCGGAAACGGTCCCGTCGCTGTCACAGTCACGCCGACAGGAATGTCCACGTAGGTGAAGTTGAAGACCCCCCCATTGACCGTCGTGTCGAGCACGGTGTGGGTGGTCGGTGCGAACGGACCGTCTGACCCGTTCCCCGTGTCCAACGGGATCGTGTAGCGAAACGCAGCAGACAGGGTCTGGAAGCCGATCGAAGACGAGGCGACCACATCAACGAACCCGAGCTGGTTGAACGTCGGCGCGAACGCGACCACCTGCGTGTCCGACTGCGTCACGGCGGTCACCGCTTGGCCCGCGATGAAGACCGTCGTCCCGGGCCCGAGTCCTGAGCCGGTGATGGTGATGAGCGCCCCACCCCCGACCTGCGAGTGGTCCGGCGAAATGTCGGTGATGTTGGGCGGCTCAGGCGTGTAGGTGAACGCCCCCGCGAGGGTCGCGACGCCGGACGATGTGGACACCACGAGATCAGCTGAGGTGTTCGACACCCCCGGCGGCGTGTCGCCGGTGATCGTCATCGCGTCCGGTATGACCATGTTCGCCAATGGCTGGCCGCCCAACGTGACCGTCGTGTTGGTCGGGTCGAAGTTCGTGCCGGAGATCGTGATGCTCGTCCCGCCGCTGGCTCCACCGGAGGACGGGGTGACGCTCGTGATGGTCGGCGCGAAGGCGGGGTCGGAGATGGTGAAGTTCACGCCGTTGGTGAACGTGAACGCCAGCGGCGTCGCGAAGTCGTGATAGGCCGCCTGCACGTAGACGGTCGTGCCGACGAGAAACGGCCGTAGCGGGATGACGCCGTTGAAGACGTGAACCCCGTTGGCATTGAGGATCGGCCAGAACTGTGTCGAGGTGATCGGCGACGTCAGGTAAGCCCAAGGGGTGCCGAGCTGGATGGTCCCGATCCCGGGGATCGTCGTTGGCCCGGGGTTGAAGGACCACGCCAGGAACAGGACCGCTCCCGGGGTCCCCGTCGTCGTCAAGGAAATCGGGTACGAGAGCGCGGGGGTGCCCGAGAACGTCAGCGTCTGGGCCGGGACGACCGCAGCGACGACCACAACGACAAGCAACACGCGAGCGACCATGGCCTTCCTCCGGGCAGCCTCCGCCGCACCCTCCTCGGCCAACCAGCGTACGCCGTGCCGAGATGGGGCGCGAGTGATGGATGTCAGGGCGGCCGGGCCTCCGAATAGCGGTATTCCGACCCGCCCCGCCTGACACCATCCACGGGAACGGATGGAGGCGACCTTGGAGAAAATGGGGCCACAGCCTGTGTATGGGGCAAGCTTGGCAGCTACTTCTTCCGGCCGGTCTTGTCGCGGCCCTCTCCCTCCCAGGGGGCTGGAGCCGGGCGAACCTCGTCGATGAGGCGTCCAAACAGGTCCAGGTCGTTCGGCACACCCTGTGGCGCGCTGGAGTTCTCGCGATCCAACTGCTCCGGGCCCACCACGAAGCATCTCGGCACGCTCGGGTAGTAGTCACGAGCGAACCTCAGTTCCTCCAGAGCAACATTGACGGGCTGAGGGGGCGGCGGTCGCACCATCGCCGACCAGATCGTCAGTAGCGCGGCGGAGAGGAGCACTGCGACCCTGCTGCGTGTGCGCATGATCGCCATACTACTGACCCGGCTATCGGGCACCGAGGCCTGTGGCTCGGATCGTCGCACTTGCTGGCCCGTCGAACCGCGAAAGGAGCGGGCCGATTCCTCGACGAGCCCCTCTTTCAGCACTCCTCGGCATCGACGACCTGAAGTTGAAGGTCGTTCTCGCCAGCAAAACACGCCGGGGCAATGTCCCACGCATGACCCAGAGCCAGTCCCGTAGCGCTGTCGAGATTCACTCCGCCGAAATCCCCCATGGCGTCCACCACCACTACGCCTGCCCGCCAAGTAAGGACCAAGTCGTCGAGGTCACTGCGCGCGCGGAAGAGCGACTCGAAGTCGTCCATCCCCTCCCGAAAGGCGTGCTCCTCGACCCGCGTCACTTGGATCACGACGCGAGCCCGGACGGGGCCCCATCGCAGGCGGCCGACCATCTGATACCGATGCCGAAGGGCGTAGACTCCGGCGGCGATCAGTCCGAAACCAAGCACGATCACGGGCCACGTGTCCGCGGTGGAGGTGGGCGGTCGACCGGGGAGCGCAGGAAGGCCGAAGCCCGCCGTGATCGCCATCCAGAGGCCGACCAGGATCGGGATGAGCGAGAGTGCGGTTCGCACGCGGTCCATCGTACTGCCGAGCGTGGTCGGGTCGGGCCCCAACTCGCGTTGAGAGACAGCAGCTCACACCCGCGCGTCGAGTATCTCGCCCCGCCTTTGGACGCCTCCCGTCCGACTGCTACAAGAGATGCGAGCGCGCTCAGCCGGACAGGGCTCTGTGGGACAGGGGAGAGGAACGGAGAATGCGGCAAGAGAACCTGCTCATGGCGGGCTACGAAGACGACGTGCGGGCGCGGATTGCGGAGGTGGTGGGTACGCTCGGTGTGGCTGCGGATCGCTCTCGGGTGCCACGGACGGCCTTGTTCCAAGACCTGCCATACATGAGGCGAACGGGTCGCGGGTGGACCGTTCGATTCGAAGGCCGAACCGTCGCGATCCCGGACGGAGCTGGCATCCAGTACCTCGCCGCGCTCCTCGACCATCCGGATCGATCCAGAGGCGTACAGGCCTGGAACCTACATCGGCCACGCGGCGCAGGAGGTTCTGAGTTCGACGGGATGAGCGAAGACGAACTTGGGCGAATGGGCATGCACGCCTCGTCGCTTGCAGGGATTCCACAAGACGACGACGCTGAGCGAAGGATCGGGAACCTTCGAGGATTGCTGAGAGAGGCTCGACAGGAACTCGATGATGCCGTGGCACCAACGGCTGTGACGAAATGAACGAGGCGATCGCGGACCTCGACGCTGAGATCAGCAAAGAGCAGACTGCGTCAGGGAAAGCGCGGAAGAGGGAGCACGAGAAGCGAACGGACAGTGTTCGGCACCGGATCAAAGACCTGATGCAGGTGCTCAAGAACGACCACCCGGCCCTCTACGACCATCTCGAACGCTTCCTGCACATAGGAATGGAGTGTCGCTACGACCCTAATCCGGAGCAGGAGTGGGACATACAGCGATAACGCCATCACCTGGACGCTGAGCGTCCACCACTCGGACAGGTTTCGTCCACCAGAGAACTCCAGGGCCCCCATGGCGGGGGTCACTGGAGTTTTCTCATGCAAGTGCTCAGTACGCAGCAGGTCATCGTCGCTCTCCTGGACGCCAACCCCGACGCCCGGATCACCGAAGACACGATCCGCAACAAGCTGCGCCGAGGGGCTATCGTCCATCGCCCCGTTCGATTCGCTGGTCGCCTCGTGTGGTCGGCGCGATCCATTGCCGAACTGGCAGCGTCTCTCGATCTTGAGCCTCCCACACCGCTGACGGAGGTCGGGTCGTGACCGGGGCTGCGGATGGCGCTGCAGCTGGTCGCGGGGGTCTCCCAGAGGCCCTCCTGGACGAGGTGCGGGCACTTCGAGGTGAAGTCGCCGAGTTGCGGCGAGCGTTGGGGATTGCCAGCGGAGATCCGTTTCTGTGTCGCCGAGACGGGGCCCGCCGCTATCGGGTCTCCCTACGTCAGTGGGACCGCATGCGACACCAGCCGGGGTTCCCTCGTCCGATCACGGTTGGCGGACGCCCACGGTGGCGGCTGTCCGACCTCGAAGCGTACGAGAATGGGTCCGCCTGATGATCCCCGCGAAGGTCTTCAACACCACGTCGGAGACATCGGACGGCCAGCTTCGGAGCGAGCACCTCGCCGAACTTGCCGCCTCGGGGATCACCGAGGACGTCGCCGGGGAAGTGGGGTTGCGGAGCGTGGATGCGGACGAGGCCGCCTCGATCGCGGGCTTTCACATCGGTCCGGCTCTCGCGTTCCCCTATCTCGACATCACGGCGCCCGACGAGGCACCAATCCTCACGCGGCTAAAGCCCGACACCCCGCACAGCTACGCGGACCGGAAGACTGGCAAGGCCCGGGAGATGAAGTATGTGAGCCCGCAGGGCTCCAGCAATCGCCTGTACGTGCCGCCACCCGTCGTCCATGCGGGCACCCTTCGTGATCCGACGCAACGCCTCGTCATTACGGAGGGCGAGAAGAAGGCGCTCGCCGGTGCGTACGCGGGCGACATCGCGACCACTGGCCTCTCTGGCGTTGACAACTGGCGGAACAAGAACGGCCCGATCGCCGACCTTGACCAGATCGTTTGGTCTGGTCGCGAGGTCGTCGTCATGTTCGACAGCGACGGCGTCTCCAACCAGAACGTCGCTCGGGCAGGACGGGAGCTGGTCCGGGAGCTTCGATTACGAGAGGCAATCGCGGTCCTGGGATTCTGCCCACCTCCTCAGGGAGACGAACTCGACCGGCACACGAAGTTCGGCATTGACGATTTGATCGTGGAGCGTGGGCGCCAAGCCTTCCGGGACGCTGTTGATAGTGCAGCTCGGGTGGGCGGATGGAAGACCGTCGCCGAAGCGCGGAAGGAACCCCAGAGCGAGCCGGACTGGCTGGTGGACAACCTCATTCAGGGGGGTGCCGCCGGTGTCGTGTGCGGCGAGCCGAAGACCTACAAGTCCTGGGTCGTGTTGCTGCTGTCTCTTTGTGTCGCGACGGGGCGGCGGTTCCTGGGGCACAAGGTCAGGCAGGGGCGCGTCGCCATCGTGTCGGAGGAAATGACACAGGCAAACCTGCTCGCGCGACTGGATCGCCTTGCTTCGGGCAACCATCTCCCTGGCGGGTGGGATGAGCACGTGTGCGTCTACCCACGCGGTCAGCTGCGTCTGGACGATGACGTGGGCTTGTCAGACTTCGGCGCGTTTCTTGCCCAATCCGAACCGTCGCTGATCATCCTGGACCCTCTCGCTCAGCTCCACGGTGCAGATGAGAACTCGGCGAGAGATCTCGGCGGGGTCCTAAACGCTCTGCGCCGCACGAAGGACAGGAACGCACCTGATGCGGCGTTGCTGCTGGTCCATCACTCGCGCAAGAGGAGTGATGTCCCCATCCGCTCAGGGCAACAAATGCGCGGTTCTTCAGTGCTTCATTCGTGGACCGACATCTCGTTGTTCACCCAGAGCCCCGACTCCAAAGGCTGGGTCCGACTCGAAGTCGAGGGGCGGGAACTTGCACCCGAGGTCTCCACGCTTCCGGTCATCCGCCTCCAGGGTGCGGCCGGTCAGCCTGTGGAGGTCGCGCAACTCTCACCGCAGGACTACGCAACGCGCAGGCGTGGAGGAAACACATTGGCCCGGCTCGACGCGGACAAGAAGAGGATCGTGGACCACCTCCGCACGTACGGAGACACCGCAAGAAAGGATCTCCAGACGGAGACCGGGCTCTCGGGCAATCGCTTCCAATCAGCGATGAGAGATCTGCTCGCAAGCGGGACGGTCATCGAGAGGACGGGCGAGCCAAAGGGAGGTAAGCCGCCCACCTTGGTTTCACTCGTGGAGATCGAGGAGGGCGTCGAGTGAGACTTCCGGGACACTTTCGGGATCACTTCCGGGACACGTCGTCCCCGAAGTACTTACATCCGCGACGGACTTTCGGGACGACTCCCCCTTTAGGGGGGAGTCCCGAAAGGTCCCGCGATGTTCGTAAGTGCCATCCGCGTTGCCTCCGCTTTGGCACTTTCGGGACGCCCACCCCGCACCGTATCGAGGCCGCGAGTTGGAGGCTCGTCCATGGGTAGCTTGCGGAAGGCGGTGGACCTCAAGTGCAAGGACTGCAGCTACGACCCGCTCGAACCCGGGAGGTGGAGGCAGCAGGTGGAGGCATGCACCGTGACCGACTGCGCTCTGTGGCCTTTGCGTCCTCGTTCCGCCGCGAAACGCCCCGAGAAGGCCCCCTCCACGGGTGTCGATCGGGAAAACGACCCGGAGGTCATGTCATGAGGTGGGTCCCGGGAAAACGCCCCAGACGGCGTCATTCAGAGGGTAGTTGGAGATCCGGCCCCCGGCCGGTCACGGGGCCCTCATCAGGTGTGGCCGAAGAAAAGAAGGCTCACGATTGCGCCCGGGACGAGCACGACGAAGGCCACGATCGGCAGCCAGAACATGAACCGGACGAACCTTCGGCCCCGGCGTCTGTCCCTGTCGCACTTCTCACGCCATCCGGGTCTCATGCCGGGACATACGGAGGGAGCCGCTGATGGTTCGGTCAGGGGGACAGGTTCCCATCCGCCCCGTTGCGAACGCGCCTTCCAGTCTTCGCGCCGGGAGGGTCTGGCAGGACTCCTGGTCGGATGATCAGAAACGTCGGTTCTGTCGGCAGTTCGGTGACTGGGCGGTCGCCTGCTTCTGCTACGCGGAGCCTCGTCAGTACGACAGCGGGCCGGTCTTCGGTCACATGGCCCTGGAAAGCCCGAACGACCGCTGCCGGTACATCGTCAAGGTCCGGAGCAAGAAGGGCGAGACACGACTCCGGGCCACGATCGGGGACGACCGGCGACCGGGCTTGTTGCTGTCCGGCTACCGGATGGCGAAGGCCCTTCGTTGGGCGTGCTTGGCCCACTGGTTGTCGTGCCCCCGCAGGGTCGGAGGTGTTCACGGCCAGCAACTCGAGGCCATTCGCCGAGCAGATCGGCAGGACCTGTGGCACCCGCTCGGAGGGGAGGAAGAACATGGGGTTTGATCGCAACGACGCTGAGGACAGCCTGCCGACGCGCGATGCGGTGCGGCGCGCAACGGAAGCGTTGATGAAGATCCGGATGCGCTTGGCCGAACTGGCAGACGCTGATTCCGATGATGCTTGGCGGGAGCGGCGGAGTCTCTTCGAGAGGGCGCTCGCGTTGGAGTTCGTGGTCGCGGACGACGCGCGGCTTCGTATGCGGGCAGCTGCGGAACTCGGCAAGACACGGCGATGGCATTCGTCACGAGGACAAGACCAACCCGAGGCCGAAGAGGACTTGTCCTGGTTGGAAGACATCAAGGATGACTGACGACGGAGGGCTGAAGGTGGTGATCTGGCGGGTTGTCTCACAACCCCAGGGATTTGAGCTGCGGCATCGACCACTGCAGATCACCGTCTTGGGGTCGGAAAGGGTGGAGTGAGCGATCAGGCGCTGAAGGAGCTGAGGGCACTGCGCGAAGAGGTAGCCGAGCTGCGGCACCTTCTTGCGAACGTCCTGCGTCTTGACCCGGACGCGCTGCTATCGGCGCCGAACGCCGCCGCCCTGCTCGGAATCAGTACTCGGACCTTCTATGACTATGTGTCGCAAGGCACGATCCCCATGGGACGTAAGATCGGATCACGTCGCCGTTGGACTCGACAGGAGCTGCGCAGCGCTGTGGAAGCGGTACCCTCTCCTTCATGAAGTTGCCGTCAGCGATGTATGAGAAGGTCGGGAAGGACGGGAAGACACACTTCTACGCCAGGCCGATGGTCAACGGTCGGCGGGTCTTCAAGAGCTTCGGGACCAACCGGCGCAGGGCGATTCGGGCTTTCGAGAAGTGGTTGGCGGAGCTGCGTGACGCCGCAGACGGTATCCCAGTTCAGCCGAGCACAAGCCTGCGAACCCTACTGTCGGAGTTCCTCCGGTTCCTCAACATTCAGAAGCGGTCTGACAGTCACCGACAGAAAGTGAAGGTTGAGACCGAACGCCTCCTCGACTGGCTTGGGGTTGACCGCGTCACGGGTTTGCACGTGTCTGCCCTGGAGAGGTTCCAGGAGTTCCGTCAGTTGGAAGGCAGCAGCAACCGCACCATCAATCTGATCACCGGATATCTACAATCCGTCCTCAACCACGCGGTGAAGCAGAACCGGATTGTCAGGAACCCGATCAAGAGCTTGGAGAAGCTGCCAGAGGGCGGTCGTCACAGGCGCCGCGTTCGGCGCCGCCTCCAGCGGAAGGACTGTCCAAAGCTGTTGGCGGCCGCTGAGGAGATGCGGATAGGGCTTCTGGTTGACGTCATTCTGGGGACAGGCTTCCGGCTTGGCGAGGCCCTGAGGCTGTGCTGGGACGACCACGGTTCACGCACGCTCACGGCACGCAACACGAAGAACAACCAGGACCGGACGAACCCCATCTCTGCGAGGCTGGACGCCCGCTTGCGGGAGGTGCGCAAGCGTCAGGGGGGCGAACTCGGGCGGTTGCCTCAAGGCGATGACCTGATCATCCAGTATCCCCGATCCCAATCATGGGCTGTGAAACAGCTCTACCTGGCCGTCGAGGCAGCGGAACTCAAGGTCCGGAACACGGCGGGGGAGTACCTGGACTTCCATGCGTTGCGTCACACCTACTGCACTCTGCTCATCGAAGCTGGAGCGCCGCCACAGGCCGTGCAGGGACTGATGGGGCACAAGTCGATTCAGGTGACGATGCGCGTGTACGCGGACCTGGACCGGGTTCCAAAGCAGTCCGCGATCGACCTACTTGGCGACGTGTGCGTGGCGAGGGAAGATGACGGCGACGACGGTGAAACCGGTGCCGCTGAGGCGGGAAGTGTCACCTGAGTGCCAATCGAAGTTGTCTCGGTTGTCATAAGTCGTTGCGGGCCCTTAGCTCAGTCGGTTAGAGCAAGCGACTCATAATCGCCAGGTCCCAGGTTCGAGTCCTGGAGGGCCCATTGTCGGCAGCCGCCTCGCGCGCTCTTTTGTGCGCACTGCCGTACACCGGCGAGCTGATGGCCTCTCCCGGCGTCAGCGGAGGGCGGGCCGAACCCATGGGAGGTTCGGAGAGCTCGTCCGTCGACCGGGTTCGTCGTCGCGACCAGCGATCTCCGCCAGGAAAAAGCGGACCGTGATGGCCATCTCGAGCCTCAATGGGGTTGAGGACACCGCACATACGGCGCTTGGCTTCCACTGTCCTATGCCTGGCGGATTCTGAGCGTCGCTGTGCTCCTCTCCCCGGCGGCCCGCGTTGTGCGGAGGCTCGACGCGGGCCGCTTCTGTTCCTTCAACCGTCTCGCAGAGCCCTGCGGCCTTTGGCCGCACGGGCTCGCCCTTGTCGGTTGAATGCGTCCATCTCCGTCGCGTGGCCGAGGTCCCCCTGCTGACGCATCCACGCCTGCAGCCGGTTCCTCAGGAGGGTGAGCCGCTCCGCATGCTCGGGGCGTGCGGCGAGGTTGGTGAGCTCGTGGGGGTCCTGCGTGGTGTCGTAGAGCTCAAACTCCGGCCGTTTGACGTACGCGGCGGCGAGACGCGCCGCACGCGGGTCGCTTCCGGCGACGGCGCGCCAGGAGCTGTGGACACCGGGCTTCTCGGTGAGGTTGTTCCTGAAGCGAGCGGTGTGATGGAGATTGTGTATGAGCTTGTACCGGTCCGTGCGGACGGCGCGGATGCCATAGGCGCGGGGCCCGTTGCTGATGCCTCGGGAGGTCTGGATCGCGAACACCGCGTCGTGATGTCGCGTGCTCTCTCCGGTCAGGACCCCGAGGAACGAGCGACCGTCGAGCCGGCGCGGAGGTTTGCCGCCGGCGATCTCGATGAGCGTCGGCAGGACGTCGACGTACGAGATCAGAGCGCGGGATGTCGTCCCGGGCTTCACCTTGCCTGGCCAGCGGGCGATGGCGGTGGCACGGATGCCGTGGTCGTAGAGAGTCCACTTTGCGTGGGGAAGACCGGCGCCCTGCTCGCTGAGGAACAGGACCAGGGTGTCCTCCGCTTTTCCGGACCGGTCGAGGGCTCTCAGGCATCGCGCGAGCTGCTGATCGAGAAACGTGACCTCGGCGTAGTAGCGCGAGAGCGCCTGGCGGGTGGCGGGAGTGTCCGCCAGCCAGGGCGGGATGGTCAGCTCCGCCGGCGGGTAGGCCGATGCGTCTCCCTTGTTCCACGGCGTGTGGGGTTCGCGGGACGCCACGATCATGCACCACGGCTTGTCCCCACTGTCCGCGATGAACTTCCTGAGCTGTCGGATCGCGAGCGACCCGCGCTTGCCGATGGTCTCGAAGGGGAAGCACTCCGCCGGGGCGAAGTGACGCTTGCCCGTGATGCCCACGCGGTAGCCGAGGGCGCCGAGACGGTGCGCCAGGCTCTCCGTTCCGGCGTGCACCCGAGAGTGATTGGGATGGGCACCGTTCCGGACGGGGTAGAGCCCGGTGTACAGCGCCATGCGCGTCGGTGCGCACATCGGGGCCGGCGTGAACATGTGGGACAGGCGCATGCCTTCGCTGGCGAGACGGTCCAGGGTCGGCGTCTTGACGTCTTTGTGTCCGAGCGCGGACACGTCGCTCCACGTCATGTCGTCCCCGATGACGATGAGCACGTTCGGTTGCGCGGGAACAGCCGCCGCGAGCGCGCCGACCAGGATGGTGCAGAAGAGCCGGGCCATGGGCGATCTCCAGAACTGGAGGGCCCATGATGGCATAGATACGGCCCTACAGGTTGCAGCCGAGCTGGTTCAGGTCCTCGAACGCGTCCTTGAGGTTCTCGACGACGGCTGCGTCTGCCGACTGCGCCGCGACGCTGAACATGCTCACGACCTCGGCCGGCGTCAGGAGGGAGCCGACGGTGCCGCTGCTCGCGTTGAGGTACGCGGCGACGGCGTGACGTCCGAGAGCCTGCATGCCACCGCCGCCCGCGTGCAGGACGTCGACGAGGCTCATGCCCGGAAACGCGTCGAAGAACACGCTCGAGAACGGGTCTGACGGAAGGTGGGCCGACGGCCAAGCGAAGAAGTGGTGTGACTGCTTCCAGTAGCCCGGCGTGCAACCGTTCCCACTGACCCGGTCGCCGAACCGGATGCCAATCCCGTTCGAGAGATAGTCGTTCAGGAGCGGGCCGCCGCCAGCCGGGTTGCAGACCCGCGTCTGCAGGACGAACTCGTCGCCGAGGAGCGACGGATCCGGGAAGCCGCCGGTCAGCGTCCACGACTTGTTGCCGTTGGCGTCCGTCACGAAAGCGTCGAACAGGAACACGTTGGCGGGGTTGAGGTAGTCGATGTACACCTCGCATGGGGTGCCGGGGATCGTGGCAGGCGTCACCGGCCCGACGCTGAACCACACCCACGAGGGCGCGTTGGGGAACACACTCTCCAGCGTGAGGGTCATCGGGGCGCCGATGACCGGCGGGGTGATCGAGAGCTGGGGCTCAGGAGCACCGCATCCGGGCCCTGGCCGCAGTATCAGCGCGTCGACCTGGGCACCCAAGGTGGAAACGAGCAGGACAGCGACGAGCATCGTGAGCGGAACCGAGCGGGGCATGGCGTCTTCCTTTCTGGGGGCGGGCCGGAGTCTATCCCGTCGGGTAACGCTCGTGGGCGGGCTTCCGCGCCGGAGCGGCTGGCGCGGCACTCAAGCGTTAGCGCAGCTGCGGGTTGTGACCCTCCGTCGAGCCTGTCCGGTTTGACAACTGTCAGCAAGCCCCTTCTCATGGGCGCCTTGCTCACCTCGCCGTTTCCCCGGAGCCTCCTGCAATGACCCCA
>JANQEO010000001.1 GCA_028278325.1 Candidatus Binatia bacterium | reverse complement strand
CAGACAAGCCGAGCGCCCGCGGCGAATGCGCTTTCAGCAAGCCGCTCGACGTGCTCGAGATTGTCGGCGAGTCGGCCCGGAGACGTCTCGATCTGCACGGGTGCGACTTTGTTCGAAGATTCGGCCATCGGCGGTAGGCGGCACCGTAGCGCGCCCCTCCGGTAGAGGCCACAGCACGGCTGTTTTCGCTAGTGCGGTTGGTCTAGGCTCTCTCCATCGAACGGGGGCGATCATGAAGACAGCACTGCAGCTCATCTTCCAGAACTACGAAGGCCGGCGCGACGACACCGACCACGTCCGCGACGAGGTGCGCTTGGCCGAGCTCGCCGAGCCGCTGGGCTTTGACGCCGTATGGGCCGTCGAGCACCACTTCACCGACTACGCTGCCTGCCCCGACAACGCTCAGTTCCTGTCCTACGTGGCTGCCCGAACCGAGAAAATAAAGCTGGGAACGGCGGCGTTCATCCTGCCCTGGAACCAACCGCTGAGGGTCGCCGAGAAGATCGTGCTGCTCGATCATCTCTCGGGCGGACGCGCGATGCTGGGTATGGGCCGAGGGTTGTCCCGCATCGAATTCGACGGCTTCGGCTACGACATGAACGAATCCCGGGCGCGCTTCGACGAGGCCTCGCGCATGATCCTCGACGCCACCGACAAAGGCTACATCGAAGGTGACGGCCCGTACTTTCCTCAGCCGAAGACCGACATCCGACCGCGTCCGTTACGCGGATTTCGTGACCGAATGTTTGCCATCGGCATGTCTCCCGACTCGGTAGAACAGGCCGCACGCCTCGGCGCACAGCTGACCGTGTTCACCCAGCAAAGTTGGGAGACCTTTGCCGAGAACTCTCTGGATCGCTACCGGACCGTGTTTCGCCAGACTCACGGCAACGAGCCGCCCCCGCCGGTTACCGCAGATCTTCTGTATTGTTGCGAGGACGCAGCGGAGGCCTCAGCCGCCTGCGCCAAGCACATGGCCGAGTACTTTCTGACAGTGGTACAACACTACGAGATCTTCACGGACAAGTTCAAAGGGCTCAAGGGCTATGAGTCCTATGCCAGCGGGTCGGAATTGCTCAACGCGGTCGGCCTGGAGGCTGCTTGTCAAGCCTACGTATCCCTACAGAGCGGAGGCACGCCCGATCAGATAGCCGAAACGCTCGAGCGGCGCCGGGAGATCATTGGCGATTTCGACCACGCAGTGATCGCCAAGTACGGATCGCTCCGCCTAGAAGACGCCGAACGCAGCATGCGGCTCTACGCCGACAAAGTGCTGCCCAGGTTCAGGTAGACCCGCGCGGGCCAAGGGGCGCTCAGTGAGCGCCCATCCCCTTCATCGCATCTTTCGCGGCTTCGCCCGCGGGCTTGCCTTCCATGGCTTCACCGGCAGCCTTCATGGCCGCATCGCCGCCCTTTTCGGCCAAGGCAGCTTTCGCTTCTTCCAGCGCCTTCTCGACGTCGGTGTTGGCTCCGGCTTTGACCGCGGCCTGGCAAGGCGCGATGGCCTCGGTGTAGTTCTTGGCTTTGACCAATTCTAGACAACTCTTGGCATCTGCCGAGAGTTGCTCCATGGTCGCCTCGCCTTCTCCACCGGCCGCTTTGCCGGCATCGCCGCCGGCCGATTCTTGATCGCCGCCACCCTGGCAACCGGCAACCGCCATCAACGCGGCAGCCGCGATGGTCACCGTGAATCCGCTAAAAGTCGTCTTGAACATGCTCGACCCCCCAACTGTGAATTGATCGTGCACTTGGACCTCAGGTAGCCCACGAGCGCAAATCGGCGGTAGGCGCCACCGCGAATGGCAAGGGCATCCAGCCATGCTCCCCCAAGCGGGGCGTTGTCTGCGAAGGCCTTGAATCAGAACCGCCCCGGTGCGAACTATCGGCGTCGGAGGGGGGATCCGCTGCACGCTTGTATCTCTGATCGCAGGACGGACCGTATGCGGCGGATAAGGTCCGGCTTTCTCGCTTTCGCCCTCCTGTTAGCGACACCGAGCGGCGGTGTTGCCGGGCTCGGTGACTGTTCTCAGCCCGAGACGGACGGGGCCATGCCGGCGGCCAGCGACTGCCTGTTCATCCTTCGCGCCGCCACCGGTTCGGTCATGTGCCAGCCCGCATGTATCTGCGCCCCTGCCGGGACACTACCTGCCGTGGCGACCGATGCGCTACGCTGTCTGCAAAAAGCGGTAGGCCAAACGGTAACCCTCGACTGCCCCTGTCCGGGTGCCGAGCCCACCACCTTTGCAGAAGCGTCCGACGAAGCCGTGGCTCGGCTCGACGAAGTCCTCGATGCCGTTGGTAGCATGTTCGAGGCGGGTTCGACGTTCGAAGAGTTGGCGATGTTTCTAGAAACCGAGCCTGATGTCGACGGCATCCACTTCAACGGAGCAACCATCTACTTCAGGGTCGCCGGCATACCTACTTCGGCGCATGACGGCTTCGGAGCGAGACTCGACGGGATCGGGGAATCAAACTTGACTGCCGCGTTACCATTCTCGCGCCAGAGCCCACGTAACGCAGCTGCCGTCAACCTTCTGCCGGGCGGAATGGCCGAAACTGACCCGCCCATCGGCCAACGCGTGCTAGGAGCGGATGAGGATCGGGAAAATGCTACCGATCTCACCAAGAAAGCGCTCGTGCTGGCACCCTATGCTTTCCAATTCGGTATTCACGACTCTGCCGCGGGCGTAGCGGATACTTTGGAGGCCTTGCCGGATTACACGCAGGTAGATCGGGCCTTCAATACTCAGGGCGGTGTCGCGAACAGCGTAAGGCTTTCTGTCTGGGCTCAGGACTGGAGCGACTACGACATCGTCTTCGTCTCGACCCATGGAGACTTCGATCCGAGCAGCTCGTATGGCACAGAGCCGACTCTTTCGCTCGGCGTTTTCGGCGAGAACTGCGACGAGCTGCGTGACGAGATATTTACGCAGCTTCCTTTCTCCGAGGAGGGGCGGACGGGGATATTCTGTGATTGGACCAACGTGTCGCCGAACAGAAACGTCAAGATCTGGAGGAAGGGACTCGTCGCGGTACCCAGGTTCTTCTCTGCCGTGCATGAAGGCGAACTAGACAAGAAGATAGTCTACGTCGATGCGTGCAGATCCGGGCGTGACGACGGTCTCGCAGGAGCATTGACGGGGCAAGACAGCATCTTCCTCGGGTGGGACGACTACGTCCGCAGCGATGTTTCGCGAAACGCGGCTAACGAGATTCTCGCGGAAGCGGCCGGCAACGGGTTTCCCATGTGGCGCTCGTTCGTCCGAGCTTGCTCGGATGGCTCCTGCATGGAGTCTTTTCCGCCGCGCAACGGTAGGACCAAACGTGCTGAACTTCTCGTTCACCATGACCGTGCCGATCTGAGAATCCGTGAAGGCCTAATCCTATCGGGCCAGCCCTTCGCCGTGAACTGCAGCGAAATAGCCATGGTTCCCCTATCCGTTAGCTGCCCTACTTGCGTCGGCATGGATCCGGCCGCAGGCATTCTGTTCGAAGTCACAATGGAAGGCGTAACCACGGACGATCTGGTACTCAGACAAGATCCGACCGACTTCGCACTGGAGCAATACAGGCTCTGGGGCGACGTCGACGACGTCGAGCAGCCCTATGCGCTGCCGATCTGGAGTGGAACCACGACATCCCTTGGAGACGGCGCGTACGAGGTGACCATGCCCCAGCTGTTCATGGACGGCGTCTGCCCCGGTCAGATGATCGACTATCGGCCCAAGGTGTTGCTGCCGGCCTTTGACCCGATCATGTCCGGCAACGACGCCCGTGACTGGCTCTACAGCCTTCAGGCGCCCTACATGCTGACTATCGGCGACCTACCGCCCATACCTTGAGGTAGCGCAGAGAATGCGGCGAACCTCGAAAATACTTGTCTCGCTGTGCATCGCTTTGGGAGCCTCCATGCCGACACCGGCCTTTGCCACCCCGATCGTCGACATCCGTCCCGGCCCTCTCGATGGGATAGAACCCAACGCCCCTCGTGTTCTCATCAACGACGTTCTGTACTTCGTCGCCAACGACGGCACCACCGGGATAGAATTGTGGCGCAGCGACCGCACTGCAGCCGGCACCTATCTCGTCAAGAACATCAACGCAGTCGGCCTGCATTCACGGCCTCGCCACCTTACTCGAGTTGGCGATCTACTGTTCTTCCAGGCCGACGACGGCCTCAACGGCACCGAACTATGGGTCAGCGACGGCACCGAAGCCGGAACCATGATGGTTCGAAACATCGTCTTCGGGTCCGGCGATGCCAACCCCGTAAACCTGGTCGATTGGAACGGCACACTGTGGTTTACGGTCGGAAGCAGCCTCTGGAAAAGCGACGGGACCTTCGCGGGCACCCAGGAGGTCTGGTCGGGGCCGGGCAGCTTTGCCAACGGCATCGGGCTGGTTCCCGTTGGGAATACCCTGTTCTTCTCTTTCAACGACAGCTTTCTGCCGTCCCAGGACAGGAACGGTACCGAGTTGTGGAAGACCGACGGCACGGATTCGGGGACGGGAATAGTCGCCGACCTGAATCCCGGGCAGAGCAGCAGTAATCCCTTCAACCTCACCCCCTGGCAGGGACAGCTGGTTTTCGGCGCGACCGGGCACGACGGTATGGGCTTCGTCGGCACCGAGCCGTGGATCACCGACGGGACCGAGAACGGCACGGCTTTGATCAAGAACATAAATCCGGGCGCCGCGAACTCTCTTACTACCGCACCCAAACCCGACTTCACGCCCATCGGGGGGAGTGTTTACTTCGTTGCGAATGACGGCGGCATGGGGCGTGAGCTTTGGGTGACCGACGGAACCGAGATCGGCACGGAACTGCTCGACGACATCTACGAGGGGCCGGGTCACAGCAACCCTACGGACCTGACCGACGCGAACGGCACGCTGTTCTTCAGGGCGCGCGGCTACTTCGTTCCTGACAACGAACCCTACTTCACGCAGATGACCTTCTTCGACTTCGGCTATGAGGTCTGGACGATCGGTGAGCAGGTAGACGGGGGCGATTGGCCCAACCACTACTCACGCGCGCCCGTCCAGAACTCCCTTCTAGCCAACAAAGGCGAAGTCGTCTTCAGCGCGGCGGGTGATTATGATCCCGCCAACGACGAGGTTTACGAGGAGACCGGCACGGAGCTGTGGCGAAGCGGCGGCGGTCAAAGTCGACTCATAGAGAACCTGGCAGAAGGCGCGCTCAACTCGGCGGCCGAGCCGCTCGCTGTCAACAACGGCGCCCTGTTCTTCTCTGCCGAGGAAGCGAATACCGGCAGGGAACTGTATTTTCGAGACATCACCCCGCCTTTCGTCTCCAACGTCGCGGTGAATCCGAACCCCGTGGGGCAAAACCTCAACGTCACGGTGACGGCGACTGCAGACGACAGCAATCGGGGAAACAGCCGGATCACACGCGCTGAGTATGTGATCGACGCCTTGGCCACCGGTGATCTCGATCCCGTGGACGGCGCATTCGACAGCGCCACCGAGGACCTCACGGCAGTAATCCCGGGCATCAGCCTGACGCCCGGTGAGCACAGTATCTGTGTGACGGCCTGGTCGGGGAACGCCATGAGCAACACCGAGTGCGTGGATTTGGTCGTCGAGGACGATCTCCCCGATCTACTGGTTCGCTGCACCCACAGCCCGGTATGGCCCCAGCCCGGCGACACGGTCACGGTTCAGATCGACGCCTTCGACGGCATCGACAACAGCGGAAACCCCAGACACGGAGCACCGCCGGCCATCACTGTCGATACCCTGGAGATCTGGCTGGATGACCCCACGATGCCCGCCTTCACCCAGACGAACGCCCAGACGGCATCGTTCAACGCGGGCATGCTCGACGAGGGTACGTTCGCCTATGGCTGTCGCCTGATCGACGACGCCAGCGGTTCCCAGGAAGCGGTATTCTCCGGCTGGCGCCGTGCTTCGGTAGGCACTCCCGACATCTTCAGCTCACTGAGAGCCATCCCCCTGATCTACAACCGGATCTTCTCGGAAGCGGTAGACATTGCCTTCGTCGCCGACGAAGACGGCTATTCGAGCGCAACCGACCCCGACTTCCTCAACGATGTCGCTGATGCCATCCTCAATGGTTTCTACGGCCACGGCATTTACCTTCGCAACCAACCGCGCCTCAATCTTTGGCTCGCCCGGGACATGGGAAACGCCGACCGCGGTGACGTCTTCGACGACTGTGACCACGATGTGCCAACTGGCTGGGGCTCGGCCTATGCCTTCGTAGATGCCGGAGCCATCTTGCATACGGACTGCATGCGCGATTGTGCCTTCGACCGCGTCTTCTCCGTGGAGGGCCCGCTGTCTCCCAACGTGCCCTGCCCGAGCGGGGGCCTGCCGAACCCCGTGCTACGCCACGAGGCTGGCCATCGGCCCTTCGGTCTTGCGGATGAGTACTGCTGTGACGGCGGCTACTATCAGCAAGACCGTTTCCCGAATGTCTACGAGGAACCGGAAGACTGTTCCGCCGACGCTCCCAACCTCGGCAGAACCGGGGCGGATTGCCGGGAATTTACCGAGGACGACGACTGGTACGCCATCGACGAGGACTTCTCGATATCCGATCCGGCCAGCGACGATTTGATGGCCGACAACGGCACGCCTCAAGCGGCCGATGTGCGACGGATGCAATGGATGTTCGATTCCTGTGTCGAAGGCGGCTGTGGCGGCGGTCCCCGCTGCAGCCCTTCCAACGCCAACCCCGTGTCATGTTCGCGTGGTGTTCAACGCAGCGTAGGCGGCAGAGCGAAACGTGCACGCTTGCCGGAAGATCCCACCTCAGAGCCCATCCCGGAGATGAACTTGCCTAACGTGGAACGAGGGTTGGCGCTCGACGTTCAGTTCAACAGCCGTACCGAGGTGGTCGCGATGGGCGCCCAGGTAACTGACACCGACTCACCAATGAACATCGGCAACCCGCCATTGCTCCGCGTCGAGTGCTTGGATGCTCAAGGTGTAACGCTTGACGAGTTCAACGCCTGGCACCCGCTATGGGTCCACGATGAAGGCTTGGACGGCAACGAACGCCTCGACATACAGGACAGCGGGGCCGGCACGATAATCGCCGCATTCCACCCCGACATGGCCGAGATACGCCTGACCGATATCGCGCTGGACCAGGAAGTGCTGCTGGCTGACGTCAGCGGCGTCGTGCAGGCGTTCTGTGCGGCCAACCCCGAAGAGCCGACTTGCGCAACCAGCACCAGCCCCTGCGGTGATCCGGTCGACACGGGCACGACCTTGCTTGCACGCGCCCCCTCGCCCGACATAACCGCCACGGATGCGCTCCACATCTTGCGTGCAGCAGTAGGCGCCGAGGTCTGCGAACTGTGCGTATGCGACGTCGACGGAACGATGGATCTCACATCCACGGATGCACTCTATGTTCTTCAGGCCGCCGTCGGGCAAGATATCACTTTCGTTTGTCCGGCCTGCAACTGATCGCGATCTTACCGGCCGCCAATGGCGGCGCCCCCCTAGCCGTCCAGGTTTAGAATGCGGGGGCGGGTGGCCAGCACTTCCCGGGCCCGCATTCAGCCATCCCAGGCCCATATCAGCCCTCCCCGTTCCCACGCTCTAGCTCATCCCGCAGGAGTGCGGATCCACCTAACCGGAGAACGGGTAAGAAAGTGCGCATAATGGGCGTAGAGTAGCCCCAGCTATCGACTTAAGAATCCCGTGGGGCGGCGCTGGGCGTACCTGAGAAGTCCCACCTACTCCTCCCTGAACTCAAGCCTTCGCAATCAGGCGACAACGCGCTTAGATCGCGCCGAAAACGAGGCTACTGAGTGCACTTGGTACAACTACCGTACAACGAGGGGCGCGAACACTGGAGGGCGGCTGGCTCGGTGGAGTTAGTGCGCCACTAACATCCTATATTGCATTAGGTTTTGATGGTGCCGGGACCCGAGGAACCGAGCCAGCGAGGTTCCGAGCTACCTCGGTTGTCTTGAATGCCGGGAGAGAGATTCGAACTCTCACGGGCCGAAGCCCAAGGGATTTTAAGTCCCTTGTGTCTACCAGTTCCACCATCCCGGCGCGGGAGGGTCCTGGTCACTGTACCGGAGGAATCGAGGCGGTAAAGCCCCTGAGCCCGCGGCGAGCTCAGGGGGAAAGAGTGGAGGCGGCGAGCGGATTCGAACCGCTGAATGGAGGTTTTGCAGACCTCTCCCTTAACCACTTGGGTACGCCGCCGCAGGGCTAAACATAGCCTTAACCCACCAGACTTATCAACGTGTCCGGCCTGTCTTCCTCTCGCCCCAGACGCCTGTTTGAGCGACACAGCCGATGCTGTAACACTGCGCGCTGCCTTGCCGGCAGAAAGGAAGCATAGAGTGTACAAGATAGCGGTAATTCCTGGTGATGGTACCGGGCCCGAGGTGGCCCGCGAGGCGGTAAAGGTATTGGGGGCGGCCGCCGACGCCTGTGGTTTCAAGTACGAATCGACCGAGTTCGACTTCGGCGGTGACCGCTTTCTGGCCACTGACGAGGTCCTGCCCGACTCGGCCGTAACCGAGCTGAGGGGCTTCGACGCCATCCTGCTCGGCGCCATCGGCCACCCCGACGTCAAGCCGGGCATCCTCGAGAAAGGCATACTTCTGCGCCTGCGTTTCGAACTGGATCTCTACATCAACCTTCGCCCGGTCAAGCTGTACCCGGGCGTAGAGACCCCGCTTGCCGGGAAGGGGCCGGACGACATCGACTTCGTCGTGGTCCGCGAGAACACCGAGGGTCTCTATGCGGGTGCCGGGGGGTTCCTGAAGCAGGGAACTCCCGACGAGATAGCCGTGCAGGAATCGATCAACACTCGTAAAGGCGTGGAGCGCTGCCTACGCTACGCTTTCGAGTTCACGCGCAAGCGCAACAGGGGCAACACCCTGACACTCTGCGGTAAGACCAACGTACTGACCTACGCCTTCGACATGTGGGAACGGGCCTTCAACGAGATCGGCGAAACCGAGTTCCCCGCCATCAAACGTGACTATGCCCACGTCGACGCGACTTGCATGTGGATGGTTAAGAATCCCGAATGGTTCGACGTGATCGTCACCGACAACATGTTCGGCGACATCATCACCGACCTCGGCGCCATGGTCCAAGGCGGCATGGGCATCGCCGCCGGCGGCAACATCAACCCCGAGTCGGTTTCCATGTTCGAGCCCATAGGCGGGTCGGCCCCAAAATACACGGGCAAGGGCGTGATCAATCCCATGGCAGCGATATCTTCCTGCCAGATGATGCTCTCCCACCTCGGCGAGGACGAGGCCGCCGACCGGGTCGAGCGCGCCATAGTTCACGTTCTCTCGAACAAGCTCGAGTCGATGAGTGCCGGTGCCATGGGCTACTCCACCTCGGAAGTGGGCGATCTTGTGGGCGAGGCCGTAGCCAACCCGCCTGCCTGATCACCTCGAGGCCGCGCAGCAGCCTAATCCGTGCGTACGTCGAGAAATCGGCGCCGGATAGCGCCGGAGCGCCGCTACATGCGCTTGTTCAAGCCAGTCTACGGCGCTGAATCCCCGCGGCCGGGGCATCCGGTGTCTCGAGCCTGAACGCGATCTGCTTTCCGCTACGTGCCAGCAGCCGGATTATGCGGGCCATGATCGGGTACTTGGACAACACGGAGTCGGTAAAACGCTTTAGTTCCCGGTTGTTTACGATCCAGAAACAACGATATTCCTGAGCTCCGTCGCCAAAATCCAGGTCCGCCCTGCCTGAGGCCTTAACGTTTCTTACCCAACTGGCTCGGGGATTGAGGCTGCCTATCCATACGGCTCCGTCAATGACGACGAACCAGATCTTGACCTGATACGGTTTACCGCTCTTGCGGCCGTAGTGGGTTACGTCGACTGTTTTGTGGCCGGCTATCTCTGCTATCGGATCACGCTTCTTCGAACTGCCCATTTACCGTCTCAAACGCCTCCGCGGCAACATCCAAGGCAAAATCCACATCCGCCTCGCTGTGCGCAGTCGAAACGAACCAATTATGGCAAGGGTGCACAAACACCCCGCGAGCGGCACAGGCCGCCGCAAACACCCGACTGCGCTCGAAACTGCCCTCGTCTTTCTGGAAGGTCATGAAAGGTATGGCGGGCGGCCCACTCAGGGTTACCGCCAGCCCCGCCTCCTCCGCTCTGTCTGACAACCCCTTGCAAAATCGGTTCCCCAGCTCGCGCATGCGCGCTATGCCGTCATTGGCTTCCAGGTAGTCCAGTGTAGCAAGGGAGGCGGCAATCGGCACCGCCTGCGTGAAGAACGTGCCGGTCACGAACACCCGCTTTGCGGCATCGCGTAGACCGTCGTTGCCCAGCACTGCAGACAGCGGATAGCCGTTGGCCAGGGCCTTGGAGTACAAGATCATGTCGGGTGTTACGCCCCATAGCTGGGCGGAACCTCGCATGTCGAGCCTGAATCCTGCCCGGACATCGTCGACTATCATGGCCGCGCCGCTACGTGTGGCCACCGTCCTGACGGTATCCAAGAAACCGGGTGCCGGCATCACCGAGTCACCAAAAGCTTCGTGCTTGAAAGGGGTAACGATCACAGCCGCCAGTTTACCCGCGTGCTCGTCGGCAAGACGCTCCAGGCCCTCTGCATCGTTCCACGCGAAGCTGACGATGTTTGCACGTTCGGCCGCGGGAAATCCTTCGTGCATCATGTTGGCCCAGCCATGAACACCGTGGTAGGTGCGCTCGACCATGGCCACGAGCTCCCGTCCGGTGGCAGCGCGGGCGATTGCCAGCGACCAGGAAGCCGCATCGGAGCCGTTCTTAGCGAACACGGTCCAGTCGATGCCGGGGGTCAGACCCACGAGCCGCTCGGCGAGTTCGACCATGTTGGGTGCCGGCAGGTTGCCACTATCGCACTGATGGCGTTGACGCTCGACGGCTTCCTCGACCTGGGGATTTCGGTAGCCGACGACCATGGGGCCGTAGGCGCACAGAAAATCGATGTACTCGTTGCCGTCGGGATCGGTCAGGCGACAGCCTTCGGCCTTGCTGATGAAAGTCGGGAAACTGCCGGGCACCAGCAAGGAGGGGCTTTGGTGGCCATAGACGCCGCCCGGGATTACGCGCTTGGCCCTTTGGAAAAGCTCGTTGCTCTTGGACAGGTCCCGTTCGGACACGTCGGCCTCCAGCCTTTCAGTCTACGCCGATCGAGGGTACACAGGCCAACCGTGCTCACACCGGCCTGGCAGCGCACCTCCTGGCCTGCCTAGCTTATGGTGGGCTTCACCCGTGCCCTCGGACCTGATGCCAGAGCCCACACGACCAGTACCAGAGCAACGACCAGGGTCGTGCGAAGTTCGACGACATCGCCCGCAGCGCGCGACTCGACCACGACACGGACGAACTGGGCCCCTACCCAAGCGCCGACGGCCAGCACGGGCACGCCCATGACCGCCGGGACCCTCGCGAAGGTTGATCGTGCCGTAGTGACGATCAACGCAATACCGATGATCATCAAGAACCCCGCGACAACGATGAATGTTGGTGCAACCGCTACACTGACTTCGCCCGTTCCCATGTAGGACCACTGGTAGTAAACCGCACCGGCCAGGAAAAGACCCGCCAATCCCAGGATACGGCGCCCTGAGCGGTAACCGTACTCGCTCAGGATCGGCCAGCAAGCGATGGCTGCCGTGAGCATCACCGCGATGAGCCCCGTCTGAAACACCCACAGTACGCTGCGGCCCAGCACGGTCACGGCAAGGGAGACCGAGAAAGCGGCCATTGCGACGAGCTCTTCGCGGTACCAACCGCGCCGCATCGACCTGACGAAGAATATGACGAACAGGGGCAGGCCGATTGCCAGAAAGGCCAAGGATACCGGCAGTATGATGAACAACACGTAGAGGGAGCGCAGGGTCGCTTCTGGCGTGAGCAGGGCGACCATCGTCGGTCCGTTGGTCAGCTCGGTACCGGCCGCCACCAGCATACGCAGGGGCCTGAACGCGCAGAAAGTGCCGGCCAGGCCCAGCACCGACGCGAAGAAGATCTGCGCGTCACTGAACCGGTTCAATTGTCGTCGCCTGGGTTCTCTGCCGGGGACACGGCCTTGATGCTCAGCGCATGTATGCGCGCCGTCATCTCCTCCGCCAGAGCTGCATACACACGCCTGTGCCGCTCGAGCTGGTTGAGCCCCTCGAACGCGGCCGACACCAGCCGCACTCGAAAATGGCCTCCGCCCGCCGCGGCTCCGGCGTGGCCCCTATGCTTGTCGCTGTCGTCGATGACCTCGATGGACTCGGGCGCAAAGGCCTTCGTCAGTCTCTCGACGATGAGGTCGGCGGTATTCATGCCGGGGAGCTTGTGGCAACCTAAACACATGCGCAAACGCAGGGCCGTGCTGTGCCAGGCGGAATCCGAGCAGCTGGCCAACCGGGCCGTCGTGCTCATGGCTTCTCAGGGTATCGACGCTACCGTCGATGCCGCCGACGTCGGTCTGCGTTTCAACGTCACGGTCGCCGAAGCCGATATCGACAGGGCCAGGCGCATCTTCATGGAGGAGTACCCTCACGGGCTTCCCCGCGAAACTGCCGAAGAGGATCATGCAAGCGCTGACCCGATAACCCCGCCGATAACCTGGTTCGGCCGCGGCGGCCCCATGGTAGTGGCTATCCTCGTGGCCTGCGGGACCATGTTCTGGCTCGTCCACGGCGGCTCAGACCTGGTCAACCGCGCGCGCATGATCGAGATGGGTGCGATCAGCTACGCCCTCGTCGAGCAGGGCGAGTACTGGCGCTTGGCAGCCGCCATCTTTCTGCACTTCGACTTCACCCACCTTCTGGCCAATATGGGCACCTTCATCATCGTCGCTCCGCCCTTCGCTCATCTGGTCGGGCCCTGGCGGCTTCTCAGCGTATTTCTGGCCACCGGCGTTGCCGGCAACATGGCAAGTCACGAGCTCGCCGCTTCGGCAGCGCTCAAGGCCGGCGCCTCGGGAGGGATCGCCGGAATAATCGGTGCCCTTGGCGGTCACGCGCTGAGGCGTGACCGGCGCAGCGCGTTCAAGTCCTGGCACATCGTCGGCGCGCTAGCGGCATTCTACGCTTTCTTGATCGGATTCGGTCCGGGCCGTGACAACGTCGCTCACATCGGCGGCATGCTCGCGGGCGTAGCCTGCGGCCTACTCATCGAGCCTCGCGATCCACCCGGCGTCGGGCGACCCTGGCAAGGCGCATGAACCCTCGCCACGCGGCTTGCCTTCTCTGTTTGACGGCACTGCTGTTGGTCGCCACACACACGCCGGCCCGGTGCGCGGAGCCGGAACCGGGAACCCGTATCACGCTCGACAACCTCGACAACTACCGGGAAGTGTTCGGCCCGGCCATCACCTGGGTAATCGAGCGAGGCCTGGAAATAGAAGTGGTGGAGCCCAAGCCCATACCGTTGGAGCCGGCCCGCCTGGAAGCCACGGAGAAGTACTCGGCGCAGGTTCGTCTGTCCGACGACAAACTCAAACTGGAAAACTACGTCGCCGGCCTGCCTTTTCCCGTCGTCGATCTGAACGCCGATGACGCGCCCATCCGCCTCATGTTCAACTACGAGAACCGCATCGCGATCGACGACCTCGACCTTCGTAACTTCGAGTGCGACACCGGCGACATCGACGACCGTGACGGGCCCATGCTCGTGGAACGGCACTTCCTCATCGAGCACTTCCGGCGTCTGTATCACGTCGGCAGGCTCTATCACGAGCCGATCCATACCTGGGAAACGCCAGACAACGTCCGCTATCGCGAAGCGCTCTCACCCATCCTCGAGCCCTTCGATCTCAAAGGTGTCGGGTTTACCTACAACCGCTACCTCGATCCGTCGCGCCAAGACGACAGCTGGCTTTACTTCCCCTTGCTGAGACGGGTGCGGCGTCTTTCCTCGGCTCAACGCTCCGATGCCCTGTTCGGACAAGACACCGACATCGACAGTTACGGCGGCTACGCCGGCAACATCGCATGGATGAACTGGAAGCTGCTCGGCACCAAGCGCATCCTCGCGCCCCTACACACGCGCAACTTCCCCGGCCTTTGGGCCCGTGACGGCGTGGACTTCATGTTCGACGACACCTGGGAGATGCGTGATGTCTACGTCATCGAAGGCCGTTCCAAGCTACCGGGTTACGCTTACTCGAAGCGCATAATCTACCTCGACCGCGAGAGCCTGGTGATCCCCTATACCGAACTCTACGATCAGGACGGCCAGCTCTGGAAGGCCTGGGTCAACCAGTTCAAGATCGGGAGGAGCCCCTACCCCGGCGCCAAGCGCGTAGTCTACGACTACGAACAGCAGTTTCTGCCGGCGATCACCATGTACGACATGCAACTCGACCACGCCACGCGTTGCATGCTGCCCTCGCGGCAGTTCCCCGGCGAGGAAGGCTGGTACTTCAACTTCGGTGACGCCGAGGGCACCACCGAGGAAGCTTTCTTCATCTCGGGGATTATCTCCCAAGGACGCTGACGCCCGGAGACCTTGGGTCGGGGCCTAGATTCGAGAGGCGCTCGCGTGTATACAGAGGCTTGCGGCGTTCGCCGACCCTACAGTCAAGGAGGAATCAATGGATATCCCGTCTGCCCTAAACGCGCTGTTTAGGTGGATCCATATCATCGTAGGCATTCTCTGGATCGGACACCTCTACTTCTTCAACTTCGTCAACACACCCATCGCGGCCAAGCTCAGCGGCGACGCCAAGAAGGCGGTGGTTCCCGAGCTGATGCCCCGGGCTCTGTTCTGGTTTCGTTGGGGTGCCGCCTGGACTTGGATCACCGGCGTTCTCCTCCTCATGCTCGTCTTCTACCACGGCGGGATCATGTTCGAGGGCGAACAGGGATGGGGATTGGCAGCCATAGTGATGCTGGCCGTCGTCTTCGGTGGCGTCTTCATCTATGACGCCATCTACTCCAGCCCCCTGGCCGGCAACGTTCGTGCCGCCACGATCGTATCCTTCGTGCTCATAGCGATCGTCGCCGTCCTCATGCAGTCCTGGGCCAACTTTTCGTTCCGGGCGGTGAGCATCCACCTGGGGGCGATGTTCGGCACGATCATGGCCTTCAACGTCTGGTTCAGGATATGGCCGGCTCAGCAAAAGATCATAACCGCCGTCAAGAACGGCGAGGCGCCTGAAGCTTCTTTGGCGGCCTTGGCCGGC
>JANQEO010000392.1 GCA_028278325.1 Candidatus Binatia bacterium | reverse complement strand
CGTCGGCGGGAGAAGTCGCAGCTTGAGTCTACAACATCCGACACCGCACCCGGCTCAGCGGTGCGGTGCGGCTGTCCCACGGGCGACACCGGCGTGTGGATGCAGCTCTCCCCCCGCGCCGTTCGACCGACGTCCGCCTGGACGAAGAACTCCGGCGAAGAGCCTCACGATCTTCTTGATGGTCGGACGCAGAGACCTGCAAGAGAAGCGCGCATCGATGGGGTAGTCCTTCTAGGACTGATTCCAGACGCTGCGTCGGCTATTCGTCACCCACTAGCCGTGTTCCTTCTGATCTGCGAGAAGCCGATCCAGTTGCTGTTGGACCGCCTTTCCGATCTTGAAGTTGAACTTGCGCCAGTAGGCGTAGAACGCCTCCTCCGTGTCAAACTCGCCGCTGCCCGCGCGAAGATCGTTGATCGAGGTTACAGCCCCGATGTACTCGCGGGTAGTGGAGGAGCGTTGCTTGGACCCAATCTTCCAGGCCTCCTGAACGATCAGCTCAACGTCTTGGGCACGAGCGAGGGAGTCTTCATCAAGCGTGTAGAGAACGAGGAGGTCGAGGTGGCTCTTGTAGTCTTGGAACGGTCGGAATGTCCCCGGCCAGTGCAGCTGCGGGTACCGGAAGTACGTATTACCCGTATAGAGCGTGATGCGGCTCTGTGTGCTCGCACCGCTCTTCTTGCGGCGCGCAACCTTGACATCGACTGCGTGATAGCCACCGCCGAACTGCTTGCCAGCGATCTCGATGTCTGGGTATCCACGTTCTGTACCCCGCTCTGCGGTCGCGGACTGCAACGCAAGAATCTCGTTGAGGATGAAGTCGACTAGGGAAACCTCGAGGATGTTAGCTAGCGCTGCGGGCTCCTTTGGCAACGGGAGAAAATGCCCGCCACCCCGGAGCTGCCGCTGGAGATCTTCCTCGTCCTTGGCGGTGAGCGGCCACTCATGATCCAGGCTCTCGCGGTAGACTGCCACCGGCTCGACGCGATAGCGTGAGCATGCCTCGCGAAGCCAACCAATCAGCGATTCAGACATCGTGCTCCTGTTCATCGCAGGCTGGATTTCGCGCAGTAGACGCTGCTGTCGAACACAACGCGGCCAGCACACACTCCGCGCAAAGCGGGCGACGTGCCTTGCAGATCGACCTCCCGTGAGCGACGAGAGTCACGTGCAACGAAGAACGCAAGCTGTGGGGTGTGTCCTCCTCGAGCTTTCGCGCATTGCTCTCGCTCCAAGACCTATCCGGGGCCAAGCCCAGGCGCCGCATGACGCGCCAGACATGGGTGTCTACAGGACATGTCTCGCGGCCCAGGGCGTACAGCATCACACAGCGTGCGGTCTTGCGGGCAACTCCTGGCAAGCTGGCCAGGTACGCCTCGACCTCTTTGTCTGGAAGTGCCCGCAGACGGCTCAAGTCCAGGGCTCTTTCGCGCGCCTCGATCTCCTTCAGAATCGCTTGGATCTGTCGCGACTTGGTCGGCGCTAGGCCGGCGTCCTGGAGCAAGCCCTCGAGCGCATCCGCTGGGGCGTCCCGGACGACGCCCCAGGTCGGCATCACTCGCCGCAATAACTCGTAGGTCCGGAGATACTTCACCTCCTGTGTCATCCGCGAGAGCACTAGAAAGATCAGATCATCCAACGGATCCGGGGGGTTGTGGTGGCGCGGCTGGCCGTAGACCGAGCGAAGCCGGCGTTCGATCTCCGCGAGACGCTTCGCATCGGCCGCCTTGACCGCGGTTGACTTTCGTGTTTTCATCGCCTATCGAAGACTTGCTCGCGGGTCCCTTCAAGACCTGGGCGGGTGCGAATCAATGATAGTCTGAGCTCCGGGGTGGGAGGGCCGTGAAGCCCAAAGTCGTCAGTCTGTATACGGGAATCGGGGGTCTGGATTTCGGCTTCGAGGCCGCAGGCTTCCGCACGGCCGTCGCCCTGGAGCTCGACCCGGTGTGCTGCCGAACGGTCCGACGCAACCGGCGGTGGCCCCTGATCGAGGGTGACATCCACGGCGTGAGGTCCCGGAGCCTTCTCGACAGAGGAGGACTCAGGAAGGGAGAGGCTGACGTCCTGATCGGCGGCCCTCCCTGTCAACCCTTCTCGAAGTCCGGCTACTGGGCCACTGGGGACTCCGGCCGCCTCGATGATCCGCGGGCAGACACCCTCACCGCCTACCTGCGCGTCCTGCGAGATGCCAAGCCCAGAGCGTTCCTCTTGGAGAACGTCCGGGGACTCGCCTACCAGGGCAAAGACGAGGGCCTACAGCTTCTGCTCCGAGGGATCGAGGAGGTCAATCGTCAAGCCGGCACCCGCTACAGCGTTACATGGGCAACGCTGAACGCCGCCGACTATGGCGTACCTCAGATGCGCGAGCGTGTCTTCCTAGTCGGCAGCCGGGACGGCACGCCCTTCGCTTTTCCGGAGCCGACTCATGGGCCGGCGGGGTCTGAGGAGCTGTTCTCAACGCGGGAGCCCCACAGCACCACTTGGGACGCGCTTGGCGATCTCTCCCAAGACGTCGCCGACCCCTCTCTCGAGGTCGGCGGGCGGTGGGGCGATCTGCTGCCCACCATCCCGGAGGGCGAGAACTACCTCTGGCATACAGACCGGAGCGGCGGCTACCCGATCTTCGGCTGGCGCCGTCGATACTGGAGCTTCCTGCTCAAGCTCGCCAAGAACCGCCCCGCCTGGACTATTCAGGCCCAGCCCGGGACGGCGACCGGGCCCTTCCACTGGAAGAGCCGCCGCCTAACCGCCGAGGAGCTTTGCAGACTCCAGACCTTCCCCGATGGCCTCCGCTTTGACTGTGGACGCACAGACGTACAGCGCATGCTTGGAAACGCGGTGCCCTCGCTAGTGGCAGAGGTGCTGGCCCGCGAGATCCGGCGGCAGCTTCTTGGCCATCGTGTAGCGCGCCGCCAGCTGAAGCTGCTTCCGCCGCGGCGCAGAGAAGCTCCCCCGGCGGAGCAACCGGCGCCCCTCCCTGCGAAGTACGAGCATCTAATCGGCGACCACGAAGCTCACCCGGGCACGGGGAAGGGATACGCGCGGCGCAGAACGGCCGACCGCGAGGCGGCTGCGTTCTCCCCGTGAGAGGCCTCCGCGCCTCGCTATTCAGACTTCGCTCCGAGCTCTTGATGCGCAATCCCGCTATCCAAGGTTGCCCAGCTTCCGAGCGTCGGGGCAGCCCAGGCACACGTCTTCGTTGGGCCACGTCTAGCCTGCGACGGAACGACGTGACAGATGGACGAGCCGGGGTGCCCGACTTCTATCTCGTCCTGGCTGGCCCAGGGTCTCCCGCTACCTCATCGCGCGGTGACGCTCGGCCCTGGCTGATCGATTCAGTTCATCTCTTTCAGGCCCCGCCTCTTGTGGGTTCCCTCCGGCAGCGTGGGGTCAGGATGGGAATCGCTACCAGCGTGAAGCCGGACCTGTAGTCTGAAGCTGAGGCCTCCCCCCACCGCGAGCACGGTTCTCCCACTGTCTGAACAGGAGCGCGATGCTCTTGCGCTGTTCTCAAGTGGACGCGATCAGCGGGGGCAGCAGCCGTGACGGTCGGACGCGCGTCGAGCGAGGCAGGACGGCTCCTTGCTGCAAGGACAGTCGCTACGGCTACAACATCCTTCTTCGGACTCGCCTGCAGCATCGCCTCCCCCGTTCAACTCGCCGCCACCAGCAAGTCCCCGTTCGGGTGGCCCGGGGGGTGAACCGGTGACGGTGACCTCAGCGATTCCCGACGGAGAGCAGCTCCGCATCTACCACCGTGGAGCAAGCGGCTACGTGTCTGTATCAGCGGTCGCCAACAGCGCCCGAGAGGGGGCAAATCAACACTGCGAGGCCAGAGGTCGAGCGATGACACCCATCGCAAGGGCGTCATCGCTCAAGAGGAATTCGAAAGCGAGAAGCGCGAGGTCCTCGACCGATAGCCCGGTGCGCCAGGGCTCTGCGGCGTTGGGAAAGCCCCAGCGAAGCGCGAGGTAGCGTCCGATCGTGAGCCAGATGCTCACCTGCTAGCCTCTGAACCATGTCCGAATCCGAAGAGGACCTCAAGAAGCGGATCGCCGAGCTCGAGGGTCAGCTCGAGGAGCAGAAGAAGACTGCCAAGAAGGGGATCTACCTGAAGGTCTCGGCCAAGGGCGGGGTGTCGCTCTACGGCATCCGGCGGTTCCCGATCACGTTCTACCTGGAGGAGTGGGACAAGATCCTGGGAATGTCGGACGAGATCAGGGCCTTCCTGGCGGAGCACGACTCAGAGCTGACGAAGAAGAGCTAGGGTGTCTACGGCTGGCGGTGGCAAGCCGCCCCATGTCCTCCCTACGGAGCGCACTCCTCCTCGCGTCCCCGCACCACCCGCTGCCCGGCGAGCCGGCCCGCGTACTCCGTCACCACGGTGCACTGGTCTTCGTGGCCGTCCTGCTCCCAGTAGATCACGACCCAG
>JANQEO010000342.1 GCA_028278325.1 Candidatus Binatia bacterium | reverse complement strand
CGGCCAGGTCGTCACGAGCCACGGATGTGACGACCACGTAGCGCAGCCCCATGCTGGCGGCAGCCTCAGCCACCGACTCCGGCTCCCTGTCTTCGAGAGCTCCGGGCCGCCCGGTTCTTACCGAACAGAACTGGCAACGCCTGGTGCAGGTGTCGCCCAGCAACATGAAGGTTGCCGTGCCACGCCCGAAACACTCGCCGAGGTTGGGGCAACGAGCTTCCTCGCAAACCGTGACGAGGCGGCCGGCCCTCAAGCGGCGCTTGAGGGTGTCACCCGGGCCGAGAAGTCCGGGCCGCACGGTTACCCATGTGGGCAGTCTTTCAGATGACGAAATCATCGAGGAGCCTATTCGCCGAAACAGCCGACAACTCTATATCAGAGGGCTTCAGATTCTACTTGCTCGACGGCCTCGGGTCACGCTGGACGGCCGTCCGTCATCCCACCTCTGCCAAAGAGAGGCGATCGCCCCACCGCTTCTCGAGAGCGTGGCGCAGCATGCGTGACTCGGGCTGCGATAGGCCGGGATCGTCTCTCAACCACACGTCGGCTTCCTCTCTGGCCATCTCCAAGGTTTTTACGTCACGCACCAAGTTGGCGGCGCTCAGCCCCGGTGCGCCCGACTGCCGGGTTCCGATGTACTCGCCGGGCCCGCGCAGCCGCAGGTCGGCTTCCGCGACGTCGAAGCCGTCGCTCGTGGTTTCCATGATGCGCAGTCTCTCGAGGGACTCCGGGCTTTGCTCGGGCCCGGCAACCAGGCAACAGAATCCCTCATCGGCTCCACGCCCAACGCGCCCGCGCAACTGATGAAGCTGAGCCAGCCCGAACCGCTCAGGGTGCTCGACCACCATGATGGAGGCGTTGGGCACGTCGATGCCCACCTCGATCACCGTCGTCGCCACGAGCACATCGAGATCGCCTGCTTTGAAGCGGCGCATGACTGCGTCTTTCTCCTCGGCCTTCATACGGCCGTGCAGCAGTCCGACCCGGAACGATTTGAACGCGCCCGACTGGAGAGATTCGGCCATCGAAGTGGCGTCCGCCAACTCGAGCTTCTCCGACTCCTCGACCAGGGGGTATACGATGTAGCATTGGCGTCCTTCCGACATCGCCGCCGCCATTCTCTCGAGCAAACGGGGCCGCGCCGAACTTCGAATGACACGGGTAACGACGGGCTTGCGCCCCTTGGGCATCTCGTCGAGGGCCGAGACATCGAGGTCACCGAAGAGCACTAACGACAGAGTTCTCGGAATCGGAGTTGCCGAAAGAAGCAGAGTGTCGGCCGCCGAACCTTTCAGGGCTGCCCTCTGCAGCACACCGAAGCGGTGCTGCTCGTCAATCACGGCCAGCCCGAGGCTACGGAAGCGAGTCGACTCCTGCACGAGGGCGTGGGTCCCGACCACCAAGTCGAGATCGCCTGCCTCCAGCGCATCACGTATTGACCGGGCCTCGGCCGCGCCCAGCTGGCCGCTCAACAGCGCGGTCTTGATGCCCTGAGCTCGAGCCCACGGAGTGATGGTCGCGAAATGCTGCTCGGCCAGAAGCTCGGTGGGGGCCATCAGGGCGGCTTGATAGCCCGCCCTCACCGCCTGCAGGATCGCGGCGTAGGCCACAACGGTCTTCCCACTGCCGACGTCGCCCTGTACGAGGCGGTTCATCGGCTGGGAACCCGCCATGTCTTTGCTTACCTCGGCCATAACCCTGCGCTGAGCGCCGGTCGGCTCGAAGGGCAAGAGGGAGAGAAACTCCGAGATCCCTTCGGGTGCCGCCGGCATGATCAGTCCGCGCTCTGCCGACCTCTGGGCTTTTCGGAGTAAAATACCGGCCTGAAGGACGAAGAGCTCTTCGAAGATCAGAGCTTTGTGGGAATCGGTCTGCGCTGCTGCGAGCAATGACAAGTCAGCATCGGGCGGCGGTGAATGCACGAATCGCAGAGCGTCGGCGAGAGGGCAGAGCCCCATACGCTTGCGCACGGGCTCGGGAACCCCGCTGCGGGCGCGGGTGACGTTGGCCTCCACCGCCCTGGCGACGAAGCTTCGCATTGCCGCCTGACTGATGTCGGTCGGCTTGTGGTAGACGGGCAGGATACGGGCCAGTGCCGCAGGATCTTCGCTTTCACCCACCGCCTCGATGTCGGGGTGAACGAGTTGCAAACCGCCCCTGCGCGATGCCTCGACTCTTCCGTAAACGAGCCAACGCTCGGCACCGGCGATGACCTTCTTGAAGTATGCCGCCTGGTTGAACCAGACCAGGGCCATGTGACCCGACTCATCACTGAACGTGGCGTTGAGGATGGCACGCCCGCGCCTCCCCCTCGGCCGTACCTCACGAACGCCTGTGATGGCGCCCAGGAAAGACCCCTCCTCTCCTATGCGTGCAGCGGAAACGGTCGGGAACCGCCTGCGATCCTCATAGCGGAAGGGGAGCCAGAAGATGAGATCGCCGACTGTGTCTATGCCGGCGTTGTGGAGAAGTTCGGCCTTACGCGGCCCGACACCTTTCAGAAACTGTACGGAGTCCTCGAGCGGCGCCAATGACCGGCCCTACGACCAGTTACCGGAGTGGAAATCCTGCAGTGCGCGCGCCTTGCGGTTGGCATCGGTCAGCAACGATATGCCTTCCACCGCCGCCGAGGCCGCGGCCATGGTCGTGAAGTACGGGATACCCATCTCCAGAGCCGAACGCCTGATCGAATACGAATCCTTTACGCTCTGGGGCGTTCCGCAGGTGTTGATTACCATTGACACCCTCCCCCCGGCCATCGCGTCCACCGTATGGGGTGAGCCCTCGCGCACCTTGTTCACCACCTCGCAGGCGATGCCGCAGGAGTTCAGGAATTCCGCCGTGCCCGAGGTGCCGATGAGGCCGATGCCGTTGCCCTCGAGACCCCTGGCGATCTTTTCGAGCGCACCCCTGTCCTCTTCACGAACGCTCACTAAAGCTGCCCCGTCACTGGGCAGACGAGTACCGGCCGCCCGCTGAGCCTTGGCAAAGGCGACCCCGAATCTGCGGCCTATGCCCATGACCTCGCCGGTGGACTTCATCTCCGGGCCCAGGAGAGTGTCTACACCCGGGAACTTGATGAAGGGCAGCACCGCTTCCTTGATGGACATGTAGTCGGGGACCTTCTGCTCGGTAAGACCCACGGAAGCGAGGTCTTCGCCGGCCATGACACGGGCCGCGCACTTGGCCAGGGGAACACCGATCGCCTTGGAAACGAAGGGCACGGTTCGGGAAGCACGAGGGTTGACCTCGAGCACGTAGATCAGGCCGTCCTCGACGGCGAACTGTACATTCATCAGACCGCGCACACCGAGTTCCAACGCGAGCGCTTCAGTCTGTTTCTTGATCTCTTCCTGCACCTCCACGTCGAGAGACCAGGGCGGCAAGGAGCAAGCGCTGTCACCCGAGTGGACGCCCGCCATCTCGATGTGCTCCATCAAACCACCGACTACGACGGACTCTCCGTCGCAGATGGCATCGACGTCGACCTCGGTTGCATGAGCCAGGAACTTGTCGATCAAGATCGGGTGTTCCGGCGAGGACGCGATAGCCGCCTCCATATAAGATCTCAGCCTGGAGCTGTCCCTGACGATCTCCATCGCGCGCCCACCCAACACATAGGACGGCCGCACCAGCACCGGCAGTCCCAGTTCCTCGGCGACGCGCTCGGCCTCCTCCACCGAACGGGCAGTGCCGCAGGGCGGCTGGAGCAAGCCGAGCTTGGCAAGCGCGGCGTTGAAGCGCTCTCGATCCTCGGCCCTGTCAATGGCTTCGGGCGGGGTGCCGATTATAGGCACACCCTCGGCCTCCAGGGCCTTCGCGATCTTGAGAGGCGTTTGGCCCCCGAACTGCACTATCACGCCCTCGGGCTTCTCCTTGCGCACGATGGACAAGACGTCCTCTACCGTAAGCGGCTCGAAGTAGAGGCGGTCTGACGTGTCGTAGTCGGTCGATACCGTCTCGGGGTTGCAGTTGACCATGATGGTCTCGAAGCCCACTTCCCTGAGTGCGAAGGAGGCGTGAACGCAGCAGTAGTCGAACTCGATGCCCTGCCCGATCCGGTTGGGTCCGCCTCCCAAGATCATGATCTTGCGCCGGTCGGTGGGATTGGACTCATCTTCCTCCTCGTAGGTGGAGTAGAGGTAGGGCGTGTGCGCGTAGAACTCGGCACCACAGGTATCCACCCGCTTGAATACGGGTGTTATTGCCGATGCTATGCGGCGGTCTCGCACCACCTTCTCGCCACAACCGAGAAGCTCGGACAAGCGCTTGTCCGAGAACCCCCAAGTCTTGGCCTTCCTCAGGACTGCATCCTCTATCGATGCGATGTCGGTGCCGGCGAGATCGGACTCGAATGTCACGATCTGCTCGATGTTCTCCAAGAACCAGGGATCGATACCGGTTATCTCGTGGAGGCGCTCCACCGAGTAGCCTTTCCTGAAGGCGTCGGCGATGTGCCAAACACGATCCGAGTTCGGAGTCGCCAAGCGGTCCTCGAGATTGTCGGCGTTGCGCGGCTCGAAACCGGCGCTGCCGATTTCCATTGACCGGAGCGCCTTTTGGAAGCTCTCCTTGAACGTCCTGCCGATCGCCATGGCCTCACCGACCGATTTCATCTGGGACGTCAGCTTGTCGGCCGTGCCCGCGAACTTTTCAAAGGTGAAACGGGGGACCTTCGTTACTACGTAGTCGATCGTAGGCTCGAAACTTGCCGGCGTCTCGCGGGTGATGTCGTTGGGGATCTCGTCGAGGGTCAGGCCTACAGCCAGCTTGGCCGCGATCTTGGCGATCGGGAAACCGGTGGCTTTGGAGGCCAGCGCAGAACTGCGCGACACCCTCGGATTCATCTCGACGACGATCAGGCTGCCGTCGCGCGGATTCACCGCGAATTGGATGTTGGACCCGCCCGTGTCCACGCCTATCTCCCGGATTATGTCCAAGGAGGCGTCTCGTAGGAGTTGATACTCTTTGTCCGTAAGAGTCTGGGCAGGCGCGATCGTTATGCTGTCGCCCGTGTGCACGCCCATCGCATCGAAGTTCTCGATGGAACAGATGATGACGACGTTGTCCTTGTGGTCGCGCATCACCTCGAGCTCGTACTCTTTCCAGCCTTCTATCGAGTTCTCGACCAAGGCCTCGTGAACGGGTGAACACTCCAGAGCGAAGGCGATGAACTCGTCGAACTCGGCTTCCGTCTTGGCGATGTTGGCGCCGGCCCCTCCCAGCGTACGCGAGGGCCGGATGATTACCGGCAGGCCGAGTTCTTCCACGACCTTCTTGCCTTCCTCTACGCTCGACACATAACCGCTACCCGGCAACTCCAGGCCGATCTTCTGCATTGCTGCCTTGAAGAGATCACGGTCTTCGGCCTTCTTGATCGCCTCCAGGCTCGCTCCGATCAGCTGCACGCCATAGCGCTCGAGGACACCGGATTCGGCCAGCTCTATGGCCAGATTGAGGGCGGTCTGCCCTCCCATGGTGGGGAGCACCGCGTCGGGACGCTCGCGCTCGATGATGGCCGTCGCCATCTCCAGAGTGACCGGCTCTACGTAGGTGCGGTCAGCGAATCCGGGATCAGTCATGATCGTCGCCGGGTTCGAATTGATGAGCACCACTCGGTAGCCCTCTTCCTTCAAGGCCTTGCAGGCCTGGGTGCCCGAGTAGTCGAATTCACAGGCTTGGCCGATCACGATCGGCCCGGCGCCGATGAGCATGATCGTATGGATGTCTTCGCGCTTGGGCATCTTCAGCAACCCA
>JANQEO010000040.1 GCA_028278325.1 Candidatus Binatia bacterium | reverse complement strand
GCATTGGTGCGGAGGAACGCGACAACCTCGACGACCACTGTCCTGAAGCGGCGAGGTCGTGTGATGGAGGCGAGGAGCTTGCGGATGAAGACCCGGGCGCACATCGCTACCTTCCGTGTGGAGATTGGGAGCTGGGTCTTGGCCTCCGCCGTGTGGGCAATGAATCGCTTGACGACAGCGGCCGCCAAGCTGGCCCAGATGAAGCCTCGCACGATGAACCTGTTGCCAGTGTCGAACTTGCGGAGGTTGGCGTAGGACTTCCACTCCTTGAAGAGCAGCTCCACCTGCCACCGGAAGCGGTAGAGGTGGCTGACGATCTCGGCCGAGAACTCGTCACGCGGCAGGTTGGTGCACAACCAGGTCCGGTGCTTCTCCTTGCCAGGCAGCACCACGAGTCGGCAGCCGAAAGCCTTCTTCCCCTTGCGCAACTCGATGTCGAGGTCGAGCGCGCCCTTGGGGTGCTGCGAGAGGAACTGCGCGAGCCGTACTGGCTTGGCGAGCGGTAAGCGGCTTCCTCGATTGGAGGCGGCTACAACCCACGGCTTCCAGGATCGAGTGAGGCGAACGACGAAGCAGGCACCAACGTCATCCAACGTCTGGAAGTATGGACGCGACGGATAGCCACGATCCGCCAGAAGCAGCTTGCCGCGGAGCTCCTCGGGCCTGGGCAGGAAATGGCGCTCCGCAGTCGTGTCCGGCGACACGTGGGCGCGAGCAACCTCATCATTGAAGCCGCTGAAGGTCACATGCACCTCGACCGCGGCGGGCTCGATCGTCTTGAACCGTCCTGGGAAGGCCCCGCGGAGCACGGGCTTCAGTGCGAAGGATGAGCCGTCCTGGATGACGATGTCAGTGAAGCGAGAGACCGGGCTATCGCTCTTCGGCTGCAAGACCCGGACCGCCAGCCGCGCCATCAGCCGCAGCGCCACCGCCCGCATGAACTTCGCGAACGCCGGGCGCGCCAGCCTCATGTAGAAAGGCTTGTACGCCGTCGCCGTCCCATTCTGGAAGTTGAACTCGCGACGCAGGTCCGCGATCGTTTCCGTGGCGCCGACGGACATCGCAACCAACAGCGTCATCAACAGTCGAAACGGTGTTACGACACGCATGCGGCGCGTCTGGCCCATCTCCCTTCCAAGTTGATTGATCGCGTCCTCGGCAAGCGCATCTCCAAGCGCGTGCCGCATGCTGGTAAGCTGCGAATGGGGCACCGTGACCTCCTTGTACTGCGTTTCCCTTGCAGCAAGGATCTCAGGTCACGGTCGTCCCCGTCGATCTACAGGTTCAGCGCCCCATGGGCGCTAAGATCTTACCTATGAGCCTGGATTATTCACGAGAGTTCGAGCGAGACCAAGGAGGCGCAGGTGTGACGGGCGTGCGCGGAGTGGAGCCGACCGAGTCGTACTGTACGTACGTCGCAGGGAGGCGGAGCGAGCA
>JANQEO010000032.1 GCA_028278325.1 Candidatus Binatia bacterium | reverse complement strand
TCTTGCGCTTGGCCTTCCGGCCGGCGCGGATGGGCGTCTCGTCCATGGCGAGCACCGCGCTCTCGAGCACCGAGGCCCATTGGGCGCGGTAGACCGGCTCGAGGAGAGCCACGCTCTGGTGGACCCAGTTCGTCAGCGAGCCCCGGCTGACGGGGATGCCCGCGGCCTTCATGCGCTGGTGCTGGCGGTAGAGCGGCAGGTGGAAGCAGAACTTGTCGACGAGCAGGCCGGCCAAGAGGCTCACGTCGGCGAGGCTGCCGGGCAAGACCGAGGACGGAGTCGGCGCCGTGCGGAGCGTGCCGGTCTCGGCGAGCTTGGTCACGGGGCGTACGATCTCGAGCAGCTCGTAGGCCGCCGGGCGCTGGGCCAGGCGGTAGGAGCACTTCTCGGAGATCACGGTGTAGTCGATGCCCTCGCGCAGGCCCTCCAGAGCCGGATCGGGGACGACGACGCGGCGCCGGGGGACGGAGTCGTCGAAGCGCAGCGATCCGAGCTCTTCTTCGGGCGTCGCCGGCTTCGCGCGGGTGCGCACGCGGGCGTGTTCGCGGACGGGGGTCTTCTCGGGCTCGCGAGGGCTCTCGGGCATCTCGCCGAGTGAGAGCTGCGCCGCATCGAGGACGTCGCTGGGGAGGCGCCGCTCGGACTTGACACCGAACAGCTGTTGCTTGAACCAGCGCAGCTGGTGTTCCGCGGCTTCGCGCCGCGTCTTCTCCTGCTCCGCTTGCGCATGAGACGCCAGGGCGAGGTCGATGAGCTCTTCGCGACTGACCTTGCGGAGATCCTTGCGCGTCACGCGGGGGTGTTAGCACACCTAGCGTCTCGTCCCAAGAGGAATGCCGTCCAATAGGAACCGAAGGGCCTTCTCCGAGAGCTCCTGGGACTCCGCGCAACTCGGAAAGACGAAGCGACCGCGTTCGAGGCGCTTCGCGTACAGCGCAAAGCCCGTGCGATCCCACAGCAGGGCCTTGACCAGGTTCCCGCGGCGGTTGACGAAGAGGAACAGGCTTCCCGAGTGCGGGTCCTCCCGGCGAAAGACCTGCTGCACCAGGGCCAGCAGGCCGTCGAAGGACTTCCGCATGTCGGTGGGCTTCGTGTACGCGAAGATCCGACGCGGCTCACTCCGGGACCACATCGACTACGCCTTCCACCGCAGGACGACGCCACCGGGCAGCTCGAGCTCGAACGCCGAGCCGGCCTGCGAGGATCCCTCAGCCGCTCGCGGCACAAACGGCGGCGCCCACTCGACGAAGGCCGCCCTCGGCTTCGCTGGGCGCCGCGGGGGCGCCGCCAGCCTCCGCCGCCACGCCCGGAAGGTCTTGCGCGCAATCTTCGAGCGCCGGCAGAAGGCCAGCTCGGAAAGCCCGCTCTTCTCGTAGCGCGCGAAGATCTCTCGCCACTCGGCTTCGCTGCGCCGGATCCGGCCGTCGGAGAGCGTTCGCATCGCATCCTCCTCTCGTCGGTCATCGAAGATCTACGCGATCACTAGCAGGTCCGAAAGGACGCCGTACGCTGGCCGCTTACACTTCGCCGGCCCTGGGGCCACGGGCAGTCGGCTGAATGCGGGGCCCTTGTCCTTCGTGGGAGGCGCTCGTGTCCTCGTTCCGCGGTCCGGTCGCGGCCTGGTCTCGGCTCGAGCCTTGTTGGGCACGGGCCCAGGTCCACGCCGTGCGGCCTAACAAGGCCCTGCAGCCGACCAGCCACAGCGCGCTTCATTCGATCCGGTGTACGTTCTGGCGTTGAAACCGGGCGCTTCGAGCCACCCGGCCAGCGGGGCCGGCAGCTGAAGGCCTGCTTCGTTAGGCAGCACACGTGAGTCGGATGCAAGGGCTTCGCATCGCCGATCTGGATCACGGACACCTCGCCTTCGACTTGTCCGATCTTCTCGCGCTCCTCGACGAGCGGGTCAGCCAATCCGACTGGCTATGCCTCGTGGCCGAGTGCATCCCAGCCGACCCCGATTGCCTCGATCTTGAGGAGGAGTACGCCGCTTCCGCCCTCACTCCGGGAACCGAGTTCCTTGCCCTCGCACGGCGCACCAGGCAGGTCATCGATGGCGTCTTCAAGGGCTTCTTCAAGAGCGAGAGCGAGCCCTGGGTCACACTTCAAGCAGTTGACTCATCGTACTGGGAGGTGTTCGTCCGCGACCCCGAGGATCTCGCACCGTTCGAGTCTAGGTTTCGCGAGCTGGCCCGCATTGAGCAGAGTGCTGCCTAACAAGCGGTTGCAGCTGACGAGCCACAGCGCGTTCCAATCGGCCTCTGGTAGAGTCTGGCATTGAAACTTGGGCGCTTCGGTTGGGCCACGGCGGCGCTGTGGCTCGCAGCTGAACCGCCAGTCCGTTAGGCAGCGCTCGCTTCGCGCATGAGCGATTCCCACTACACTCCGCCCTCGGCGAAACTCGAGGACCCCGTTCGCGGCTCCGCCCGCCCCGCGAGAAGCCGGGCCGCGACTGCCTTCGCGGTTCTCCTCGCTCTCAATGCCGTCCTCGGCTTCTTGACCCTCATCCTGTCGCTCTCGGGAGAAATCGAGCCTCTCGCACCGTCAGTCGCATTGATCCTACTCGGCTACTACATTGCGGCGGCCGCGACCGCGGCTGGACTCTGGCTGGTTCAGCCTTGGGCTACTAGAGCGTTCGTGCCCGGTGCTTTCCTAGTTCTCGCGTTCTTTGGCAGAATCCGGGCCACACGCCTTTCCGAATCGGGCCTCATCTTCGCCCGGGACGATCTGTTCGCTGCGGCTGTCCTCGTGTTCCTCACATGGCTCGTGCACCGCGCGAATAGACGCGCTGCCTAACAAGCGCTTGCAGCTGACCCGGCCACGCTTCTGCCCTATCGACCTTTGGTACCTTCTGGCACGGGGCCTTCGGCGCTTCGAGCCAGCTTCGGCGGCGGGCCGGGCAGCTGAAGCGCCACTACGCTAGCCAGCGACGGCCGATGCAAGATCTCGCTACTCAGCTGAACGATCTCATGCAAGCCGAACGCTGGCATGACGCCCTTGCTCTCGCCGAATCGAACCTCCGTGCAGTCAGCGACAACTTCGACCTCTCTTGGAACCTCGGGTGGGTGCTCATCAAGCTCGAGCGCTACCACGACTCGCTTGCGCATTTCGAGAGGGCCGAAGAGCTCGACGGCACGAGTCCGATCGCCCCTTGGGCGGAGGGCGTCGCACTCTGCGAGCTCGAGCGACTCGAAGAAGCAGAAGCGCCTCTTCTTCGAGCGCTCGCGCTGAAGGACTCCCACCTGCCTCGTCAGACCCTTGCGCTCGTTTACCTCAAAGGCGGTCGCGCCGAAGACGCTGAGCGAGTTCACCTGGAAGGTCTGTGCGAGAAGCGTACGAGAGAGCGCCTCCAAAACTACGCTGCATTCCTCGGCGACACCGGACGCGAGTCTGAAGAACGCGAGGTCCTTTCTGAAGCCGCAGGTGCGCCCATCGAGGGTAGATCGGTCGCTGGCTAACAAGGGCTTGCAGCTGACACCAGCCAGCTGGGCGTTCCGGGGTTTGGTAGCCTTCTGGCACCGAAACACCGTGGCTTCGGCGAGCCGGTCAGCGCTGGCTGGTGCAGCTGAAGCCCGATCCGTTAGGCGGCATGGTTCGAGATGACTGAGCGAGAAGAGAGAGTCGCGAACCACCAGGATGGGTTGCGCTCCCACACTCTGCCAATCGTCTTGGCAGTCCTTCCAGCGACCTTCGCTCTACTCGGTGCAGTAGGAGGCGCATGGCTAACCGCCCGCGCCATGCAAGAGGCCCAAGACACCGCGCTTCGGGGCCAATTGAGCCTCGTAGCAGGAGGCCATGCGCAGCAAGAACTAGCCACGCTGCGCGAAAAGGCGTCCAAGTACTTTGCCACATACCGCGCGCTTCTTGAGCGCGCCCAGATCGCCGAAACGTCAGATGCACAACTGGTGCCGCTGCTAGACGAGTTCTCCACGGCCGGCTATGAGCTTCTCTTCTACGCGGCCCCGTCCGTCGGCCGAAGCACTGTCGACCTCAACCGAGCGATGGCGGAGATGCTGCAGGCACGTCGCTCTCCGTCGGCGAATCAGGCCGAGCAGGCTGCCTCGGTCGCCCTGGGTCAGTGGTTGGAGGCGTACTTGGAAGAATCTGCCAGGCTACAGAACCGAGCGATGCCGGGTTCTGGGCTTGAGGATTTCGTATTCCGGCTCAAGCGTCAGCTAGGGCTGCCTTGATACGCATGCCGCCTAACAAGGCGCTGCAGCTGACACGGCACAGCGCGTTCTAATCGAAGCCTGGTAGAATCTGGCATCGAACCGGGTGCTCCAGCCACCGCGGCGGCCTGTGCCGCGCAGCTGAGCGCCCACTCCGTTAGCCAGACAGAGGTGGTCGCCAGGCACACCGCGTCAGCTTCAGGTTGGTAGGTGAGTAGAGTGGCAAACACCCTCAAGGCGATTCCGAGCACAAACACGAGAAACACCGTCCACTTGCGGGCAAGGATACACCGCAGATAAAGCGTGACG
>JANQEO010000304.1 GCA_028278325.1 Candidatus Binatia bacterium | reverse complement strand
GAGAGGTCCTCGACGACGGTTTTTCCCACTCTTCGTAGAGCGGGGGCCACACCCGTTCCCATTCCGAACACGGAAGTTAAGCCCCGCTTCGGCGATGGTACTGCCGGGTTTCCCGGTGGGAGAGTAGCGCGAGGGTGGGACCTCTTTCGAAAGGCCCGTCACCGCCCGGTGGCGGGCCTTTCGCGTTTCGTGGGCGTGTGGCAGTCCGTCACGGTGCGCCTGACTTTCGCCCCCGGGCTGCGTCGGTTGGCTGCATCGGACGCGTTCTCGCGAACGAGATTGCCATACACCCGCGTGAGTTGAGAGAATCGGTCGATCTGAGCGAAGCCGAGGTAGGCGTTCGCCCCGTCCGAGAGGTCCACTGAATGGTCGCTGCGCGATTCCGCCACCGTCCCCGGCTGAGTGGATCCGCTCTTGCGTTCTTCGTGATTCTCTTCTCCGTGGTCCTGCTCCTGGCCGGGCCTGCCTTGGCTGGCGGGGTCACCATCGTCACTCATGGATACGTCTGGGCTATCGGAGATGAGCCAGAGTGGCTCGGCCGGATGGTTGAGTCGATGCGCGACTACCCCAAGGGCGACCGCGGTCGACGGTACACGGTCCAAGTCCAGGACGACCTCTTCCAATGTGGCGGGAATCGCGTGCGAATCGTGGGCGTAGGAGGTCCAAACCCGAGCGTTGCCCCGAGTGGAGAGATCTTCATCATCGTCGATTGGTCCCAGCTCTCATCCGCAGAGTTCTGCAGCGCTCGGAAGGTGGCGGAGGCAGTCTACAGTCAGTTCTCGGACCCGGACTTCTTTCCCCTGCTCGAGGGCCGGCCGCTCTTCGAGCAGTCGATTCACCTGGTCGGGCACAGCCGGGGGGCGAGTTTGGTCACCGAGCTCGCCAAGCTCGCGGGCGAAGATGGCGTCATCATCGATCACCTGACGTTCCTAGATCCTCATCCCACGGTCGGAGACGGCCACCCGACTGTCCACACCAATGTGCTGTTCGCGGACAACTACTACCAGACGTCTAACGTCCTGGACTTCCCATGCCTGACGGGGCTGCCAGTCGCCGGTGCGTTCAATCGCAGGCTCAACACCCTGTCTGGTGGATATCTTTGCGAGCACTCGGACACACACCTCTGGTACCACGGAACAGTCGACCATGTCTCAGTGCCCCTCGATGATGGAGGGGCAACTATAACTTCGAGTGAGCGCGAGTTGTGGTATGAGGGCGGCAATCAAGGTCGAGATTCGGGCTTCGTCTACTCTCGACTCTCGGGGCGAGGCAACCGGAAGAACGCGCATCGGCCCAACTCCGACTCGGACGTGGTGAGCACTGGGTTTGCTCGCCTCTTCGGAGGCGACAGCCACTACCGCAAGGAGGTAGACACGACCGCTGCGTCGTGGCCCAACATCGTAACGCTCGAGGTTGCACCGGAATCCGAGTTCGCTCGAATTGGTGAGCCGATTGAGATTGAACTCCAAGTCTATGACAGGGATAGCGATTCCGAAGTTCACTTCTACCTAGACTCCGACACGAATCCCTACAACTCAAACGATGTCCACGAGTTCGACGGGGACAGCATCTATATCGCGTCGGCACCCATTCGGACCACGCGAGCGGTCAGTTTGGATACTTCGGATGTTGATCCAGACGCGGTGGGGTTGGGACATCACCTTAGGGCCCGGATTACGGATGGGGCGCATACGCGGTACTTCTATGCGCGTCCCGAGATTGTACTCGCCGAACAGGACACGGTAGTTGTCGTCGCTTCCGCCGGGTCGAACGGGTCCATCTCGCCAATGGGCAGCTTCGCCATTCCCGAGGGCGATAGTGTCACCTTCGTGGCGACGCCCGATCCCGGCTACGAGGTTTCACGGTGGATGGTCGATAACGTTGAAGTGGCGGCGGCCCATGACACCCGTGCGATAGAACTCGCGAACGTTGTCGAGCCGAAGACCGTGGTCGTGGTGTTCTCGCAGGTTCCACTTGGGGAGAGCCAGCTAGCAGTTGACCGGCCAGCCACCGATCCGTTCCACACCGGGGACTCATCGGTCCAGTTCGTCGGGACGGCTCCTCCAGGATCTACCCGTGTCGCTTGGCAGAATTCGGCTGGACCCTACTCTGGCGAGGACGGTTCCCTCGAGGACGGCACGTGGTCCGACCGGATCCGAGTCCGGGAGGGATCCAACACCATCCAGATTCAAGCGTACAGCTCAGCAGGGGAGGTGCTTGCGACGACCTCTCGTACGGTGGTTGTCTCTTCCGAGTTGGACGATCAGATGCTGAGCGCGCAGTCGTCAGCGTTCATTTCTTCCGCGAAACCAGGCAGAAACTACGGCAGCGGGATCGTCTATGTGGGCTATGACCCGGGCGATACGCACAACGAGCGTGGGCTCGTCGAGTTCTCATGGGATCCAGCGCCCGGAACGACAGTGGTTGGTGCCGAACTGACCGCCAAGATCGTCGGTGCCGAGCCGGCGGGCGGGCAGGACCTCGAAATCACGGCAAAGCGCATCACAGGCTCTTGGTCTTCCGGGTCGGTCACGTGGAATAGCAGGCCAGCGTCGACGAATGCGGGGGCATCGTCTGAGTCGGTCCCCGCCTCTCCTGGGAACTCGCAGACGTGGGACGTGACCCAGATGGTGCAAGATTGGATGGGGACCGGAGCGCAAGAGCTTGGCTTCTACCTCATTTCCCAAAGCGAGAACGCCGGTTTTCAGTTTGAGCGATCTTTCGATGACAACGACTTCGATCTGATAGTCCGGTTCGCCAAGGAGACGGACCCGCCAGTCGTCCAGATCTTGGAACCTTCTGCCTCCGACGCGCTTCTGGTAGTGAACGACGCGGTCAACGTCGGCGGGACCGCTTACGACACCATTGGGGCAGTCAAGGAGGTCGAAGTTGAGAATGTGACCTCTGGAGGCCGTTGGATTGCACAAGGTACAGAGAACTGGCTGGCTACCGTCAACCTCTTGCCGGGTCCGAACTCCGTCGTGGCGACAGCATTCGATCTGGCGGGGAACTCTGCATCGGACACTATTGTCGTGAACCGGCTCTCCGCGCCAGCCAATGTGAGCGCGGTTCGGGTGGATCCGACCACGGTGCTCGTTGAGTGGGATGCGGTCTCCGCTGCAACCCACTACCGGGTCTATCGATCAGCGGCCGGCGGCGCTATTGGGCAGCCGATCGGACCGTGGCTCCCCGGCCTTTCTTTCACAGATCATGGGCTGGACCCGCATCGATCGTACCGATATTGGGTGGCTTCGGCCGCTGATTCCGTGGGCTCGGTCCAGACGGATGTTGGGGAGCCCGTTGCCGTCCGCGAGCTGCCACCCTCTCTCCAGTTGGTCGCAGAGCCACCGTCGATCTTCGTAGGAGAGTGCGCGGAGCTGTCGTGGGTGGCGGCCAGCGTCACGACGTGCAGTGCCTCAGGTGAGAGTTCCTCATGGAGTGGGGATCTTTCCCTCGTCGGGCGACAAGTGGTCTGTCCGCTGGCCGAGACCGACTTCGGAATCGATTGCGACGGCGTCGGTGGGCCCATCAGCCACGCAGCGACGGTGTCTGTCTCCCCGCCCCCCGCACCAGAGGTTGTGTTCAGCGCCGAGCCTGCGTCGATCGTGGCGGGAGAGCCCGTCGAGCTCAGCTGGGAGGCGAAATATGCGGATAGCTGCTCCGTTTCCTGGCCCGGCGGATCATTGGACGGCGCCCCGTTCGGCAGTCTCGTCCTGTTCCCTCAGGATGACACGGAGTACAGCATCGCGTGTACTGGGCTGTCCGGCAGTACAGGAAGTGAGGCCGGGGTCTCCGTCTCGCCGCCGCCGCCCGACGTTGAATTTGGCGCCGCAGAGTCGGTGATCTTCCCGGGTGGCTCCACCGAGCTTTCGTGGTCGGCGCCGGATGCGATATCGTGCGAGGCGAACAGTCCGACAGACGCCAACTGGAGTGGCGATGTCGCAGTCTCTGGCACCCAGGGCGTCTCGCCGGAAGCCACGACCGAGTACCATCTGTCCTGCACGGGTGTCGGCGGCACGACCCACGCATCGCCGGTTACCGTCGTGTTCGGCGGCTACCCGCGCGCGCTCTGCGTCGGGGACGAGTCGGCCACCTCTGCTTCGGCGTGCGACGAAGTCCATGCCACCATCGGTGCAGCAATGTCATCAGCGATGCCCCGGCGTGGTGACACCGTGCGGGTTTTCCCCGGTGAGTACTCGGAGACTGTCGAGATCAGCGAGGCGACGTCCCTAGTATCTGTGGGTGGCTGGCCAGCTGCTCGTATCCTGGGTCTCGATCCAGAGGGCCCTGCGATCGTCTCAATGGCAGATAGGTCTAGCGTCCAGGGCTTCTCGGTCGGCAGTGATGGGCAGGCTGGCGTTCGGGTCCTGGCCGGAGCCGAAGCCAGCATCCGCAACAACCTCCTCCATGGCACGCCGACCGGCGTGCACATCGAGAGTGCTGCCATTGCGACGCTCGAGAACAACACGCTGCTTGACCATGATGACTTCGGCATCTGGTCGGCTGAGGGCACGCCGATCGAGGTGCTCAGAGCGAATCTCATCCGCTCGGCTGGGACAGGCGTGTCGGCTTCGGTGTCGTCCGGGCCCGCGATCGTGTCGCATGGCCACAACCTGCTCTTCCAGAATCAAGTCGACTATGTGGGTGCCGAGGGCGCTCCCACAGATGTGTTGGCCGACCCCCTACTGGTCGATCGGGCGAATCTGAACGCGCACCTGACCATGTACTCGCCGGCGCGCGACGCGGGCCCCCCGGATCCGTCCTTCGACGATCGCGACGGAAGCCGGAACGACATCGGTGCTGATGGTGGGCCTGGTGGCCTGCAGGACTTGCTGGCTCCCGTAGCGATTTGCTCGGCCGAGCCTGAGGTCTGGTCGGTTCCGTTCACCGTGAACTTCGATGGGCGCCTCTCCCACGACGAGTGGGGCATCTTCCTCTACTGCTGGGACGTTGACTCCGCTGACGGGAGCGGCAGTTGTGATCTCATGGGAGAAGCCGTTTCGCACAGCTATCCATCGAGAGGGCCTCGCGCTGCGACGTTGACAGTGACGGACAACAGCGGGCTGACGAGTGTCTGCACGATGCCGGACATCAGGGACGATCCTTCTCCGTACCCGGCCGGTAGCGGTAGGTTCGAGATTCGGGAGTTCTTCAAGGTCACGGGCGGATGCGGTCGCGTGAAGCGGTTCGAAGAAGCGGAACTCATCGTCCACCCGGACGGTGCCTGGGAGCTCGATCTGCCGACGGGGACGCTCTCTGGCGCCATGGAGGCCGCAGACAAGCGGGGCCTCAGATGGGATCTCGAGATGGATCCACTCTCGGCCGAGCAGTACGCAGCCGCCCTCGAGGGGTTGGCCTCGGACTCTTGTGGTGAGCCCATCGGCCTTCATGATGTGGACCTGAGGAAGTTTCAGGTGAAGTTCAAGAGGGATCTCAGCGCTGTATTCCTACGTCTCAAGGCCACGGGAGAAGCGGGGCCGAACGCGAGCCCTAGCAAGGCCAAGCACCGGATCCGAGGTAAGGGCGTATACAGCGCGTCCCCCTAAGCGAAGGCCAGCCGAGAGCCAGCCTGGGGCCGGCCCCTTCTCGAAGCCGGGGGGCTTGGCTTCATGCTTCGCCCTGTCAACCGCTGGGGCCCTTCCTTCGGGGGAGGGCCCTGAGCGCGCGCTCTGCGTCGGACAGCGCTCGTCGCAGCACCGAGATAACCGCCTCAGGGGTGGTGGCTTCTTCAGGAAAGAGGTCCACTTGGCGAGCGCCCGTGGTCCGCAGTTCTCGCTGGCGCAGTGGGACCGTACAGTAGGGCGCCACCTCAACTTCGATAGCCGAGGTGGTTCGCGTTGGGATCCGGCCGCCGTGGCCACGAAGCAGCTGGAGTTCCGTCAGTGCGACGTCACAGCGGGGCCGGTGCAAGAGGCTTCGATCGGAGAGAAGTTCCCGGAGGACACGCCATCCCAACGCATCCTCGCTCGAGAGCAATGTTGACCGGTTGAAGATTCCCGCACAGATGCCATACCAAATCGGCGCGGTTGGGAAATCGCGTACGGCCGATTCAAGCAGTTCCAGATGGCTCAGGGACCCGGGGGAGACCCTACTAGCTGTATAGCCGAGCAAGAAGGAGGCAATCTCACGGCGTGATCTTGGCCAGGTGCCGACGAGGTCCTGAATCCGCCCCTGTTGAACTACTCTGTCTTCCCTGCTGCCGTCGGCTACCAGCGCAAGCGCCAGGTTCTTGTCGTCCGTGAGCTCGGCAATGAGATCAGGCTCGAGGCCGCCCAGGGTTCTCAGTTGCTCGCATGCCGATCCTAGAAGAGGGGCTCGCTTCCTTCGTCTGCTTGGCCTCAGAACGCCCCAGAGTGTCCGCCACACCTCTGCGACGGGCCCCGCCGCAAGAGGGCGTTGAGGCTGGTCTGTCAGCGATAAGGACGCACTCCACCGCTCCAAGAATTCTCCTTGGTAGTCATTGCCATACCCAAGCGCTCCGAGGCGTGCGCTAGCGAATGAGAACGTGCTGAGGCAGGCAGGCAAGGATGGGTTGGAGCGCTTTCCGGCGAGGGCGTATAACGCCCAAGCCTCGCCGATCGCAGCGCCTACGCATGCCCCTTCGAGGTCACCGAGGGTGTTTCGCGCGCGGCTGAGCCGCTCGATTTCTTGACGCTCGACGAGTCGGCACATCGCAGTGATTGGGCCATAGACGCGAAGGTAGGTGATCATCCAGGCTGCGAAATCGTGAAGCTCTCCGTTCGGTACGACGATCAAGCTCGGGAGCGACGGAAGATCCTCCGCGCTTTCCCAGACGCACCCAAGACGGTGGTCGTCGGGGAGCCTCTTGACGAGCTGGCCCACGTCCCTCACCGTAACTGCCTCGCGATGTGACTCTGCTGCTAGCGCATCCAGCAGCTCCTTTCGATCTAGTGCCCGTAGGGAAGTCATGAGGATGCTCCAAACGCGTCATCGATCGTGGGCAGGTCCCCGGGTGGTGATAGCTCGACCAGGCCCTGCTCCAGGTAGCCGGGCAGCGTGCCGGAGTGGTAGAGAGAAAGAGATGTCTTTGCGCGAGTAACAGCTGTGTATGCCATGTTGCGATTCAGGCCGAACTTCTTGAGGCCTTCGGCACAGAGGACATGGAGGGCGCGGTATTCGAGCCCCTTCGCGCCGTGGAGACTTGAGACCCAGACTGGATGCGAATCGTCGAACGCGATGTATCCCTCGCTCGAGCTCTGGCGAATGGCTTGGTCTGCGATGGCAGACTTCTGCAGCAGAGACCAGACAGCGTCAGTATCGGAGTTGCGCGGACACACGATGCCTATGAGTTCCCCGGGGTAGGTCTGTAGTTGGACCGTGATCCGTGCGATCGCTGCCTGCACCTGATGTTCCAAGGTGGGGTGCTCGAAGTGGTCCACAGAGGACGGCCTCGACGCCTCATCGTAGTGGCAGGTTGGCGCTAGGGGGGCATAGTTGGGGTCGGTCTTCGCGATTGTGTCTGCGAGTTGGCAGATTGTCTGACCGTTTCGGTAGTGGAACTGGAGCGAGCGGGACTCGTCGACGAGGTTCTTGAGATGTTCTAGCGAGTCGCCGCCCTTGTAGATCTTCTGATGTCGGTCGCCGACCGCAAACAAGCGCTTGGCAAGGCGCCTAAGGAGGTCGAGTTCCTGCGGCCAATAGTCCTGGGCTTCATCGAGGAGGACCATTTCGTATACGTCCTCAAGGCCCCGCTGATCAACCGCGGCTTCAAGGGCTTCTATCAGCGCGGCTCTGTTTTCGTTGTAGTCGTCGAGGGCTGCGGGTGCCGAGGCGCCGTTCTCCCTGAGGAATTCGTAGCTCCACAGGGCCGTGGTCTTGACCTTGTCTGAGGGGAACGCGTATCGCTGCGATCCAGAGGCAAGGAACTCTCTTAGGGTCCGGGCAATCGTGAGTACCAGAAGATTCGGGTGGCCTGCTTGAGCGGCGTAGTTTGCGCGAAGGAGAAGGAGGTTGGTCTTGCCCGATCCGGGTGGACCAGTCACTAGGAAGCTCCCGTCGATTGGAAGCGTGATGATCTGCTTCTGGTCTTCATCGAGATCGGCGGGCTGAACCCACCAGGAGCTATGCATCTTCTGTCTCCGCGGTGCAGGGGAGTGCCAGAGGCTTGCTAGCTGGCCCCTTCTCTGCGGCTGCTGCCACCGCAGCGTACAGCGCCTCGCGAGCCTTGGGCGCGATCGCATCGCCATCGAGGATTCCTGAGTAGACCACCTCGAAGCCGGAGAGGTCGCATGAGGGCTCCGGCCCTAGGGCCGCGGCTGCACTCACCCTTCCGATCATCGATTCCGGGTCAGTGAGCTCAATTCGGAATCTCAGCGTCATCAAGGACAACAATGAATGCTGCTCCGACGGCGGCGCCAAGAGCTTCACGTCGCGAGTGAGGCCGGCGTTGTCATCCTCGTGGGTCAGGATGAGCCGGGGGAGCAACCCGTCATCCAATCCGGTCTGCCGAAGGGCCGCCATTAGAGCATTAGCCACTGAGAGCAACTTGGTGCTTGCCCGCCTCCTCGATGTCTCTGCGCCGGTTGGGTTCGACTGCGCTTGCTGTGTCTGTCGGGCAGCAATCCTCGCCCGGAGCTTCTGAAGCGGGTCCTCTTGGGGTTGTCCGCCCTCAGATAGGGAGTTCCATGTCACAAGTTCGAGCCTCTGCTGAGGATCCTTCAGCAGCCCATGGCGAGCGAGACCAACGAGGTCGGCAGGCACATCCGCTGCGATGATTTCCGGCTCATGACTCATCACAGCGATCACGAGTCGCGCGTAGGGCTCCGAGTGATCTTGGAAGATGGGCTCGCGCATGATCATGTCGTGGAGTACCGCCGCGATCTGGTAGAAGGTGAGGGCCCTCCACCCGGACGGATCGCCAGCTTCGTTTCTGATTAGAAACTCAGGGGAGCTGTACCTGAGGGTTCCGAGGAAGGGGCGTCCAGATGTGCCATCGGTGAGGTCCGATAGATTGTGGGGGCGAATCACACCGAGATCTAGGAGCACGGCTCCTCGGTCAGGTGTGACCGCGATGTTCGACGGCTTGATGTCGCGATGCACTAGGCCGAGATCATCGAGGAATCTCGCTGCAGCAACGAGGTCCTTGAGGATGGGCCGGATCCGATCTCGGCCAAGGCTCGGAATCTTCGATTCAAGCGTCTCTTTCCCCAAGCGCTCCATCGCGATGAAGTAAAGGCCCGAGGTGCTGCAGTGGCCTCCGTCAAGGATCCGCACCAAATTCTGGTGCTCCTTCCCCTTGAGGGATAGCTGGCGATCGATCCGGGCTGCTTGGGCTTCCTTCCCGAATCTCGCGATGAGATCCTGGTCGAAGATCTTTAGCGCGGCCGCTGGATGGCCCTTTCGAGTCGCCTCACAAACGATTGCCGACTTCCCGAAACCGAGTAGCTCGCCAACAAGCCAGCCTCCGACTTCTTGCCCCTTTAGCGCTTCGCCGAGTGTCGCGGCCGACTGTTCATCCACGCGGAGGCCCCGTCTCTCGTTTCCGCTTGGCGGCCGAATGCCAGCCGATGCCAAGCCTGGCGGATTAGGATTCGTTCTCGCAGGGCACCTATGCGCCGCCAGAAGTATAGGTCGGACTCATGCCACTGAGCCTCTTGGCGTAGCGCAAGTCCCTCGGCTCGGCTATGCGGCGAAGCAGGGTGTGCTGGAGGACATCTTGCGTGCCCTGACATGTTCGTATCCGGGAGATGGGCGTCCGTCACCCTTCCTGCGGACGGCTCGGCTTCGTCTTGTTTCGAACAGGGACTATCCGCCGAGGCGCGGTCGTGCTCCGCCACAACACGAAGACCTTCGAGGCGTTGGCGTCCTACGCCGCGCGTGTCCGCGAGGGTGGATCCAAGTCCGTGACGCACCTCGGGGGCGGGGAACCGAGTTCTCGGTCAAGCTCGCCTACAGCGTGTACCAGATCGGCGACGTGTAGGCGCGGTCCTGGAGCGTCGCCGGCACCTGGTCCGGGCGCGGGATGCCGAAGTAGGCGGCGTCGTAGGTGGTCCAGCGCACGGTGGGAATCTCGAGAACGCGCACGTAGTAGAACGCCGGCCGGGCGGGGTCGAAGTCCGGGTCGCGCCAGTGTGCCGCGAGGGCCGGGGCGCCGATGGCATTGGTGTAGGTGGCCTTGTCGACGTCCACGCTGTTTCCCACGGGCTCCCTGCGGCGGCCGTCCGTCCCGATCTTGCGCCCGCCGGAGACGGCGACGTCGTAGATCCTCTCGTGGGTGTCGCCGTCGGAGCCGAGCCAACCCTTGATGATCTCGATGTGGTCCAGGTTGGCGCCGTCGGGATCGCGCAGCGACTGGATCAGGAAGGTCGGGCTCCCCGCCTCGCGCGCGTTGCCGATCTCGCCTCCCATGCTGGGCCCGTGATCCGGGTCGGGGACACTGTGTGGTGGGTAGTTTGACTGGGGCGGTCGCCTCCCAAAAGGTAACGGAGGCGCGCAAAGGTTCCCTCAG
>JANQEO010000293.1 GCA_028278325.1 Candidatus Binatia bacterium | reverse complement strand
TTCCAGGCTCTCGCCGCCACCGTTTTCCTTGAGGAATGCAACGAACGCCTCGAACTGAGCGTGCACGGCCTGCTCTTCGGCCGAGAGCGGCGGCGGCTGCGCATCGAGCCACTGCTGGGCCGCTGGGAACCGTGTCCATCCCGGAACGACGGCGCTCAGGTTTACTTCCTGCCATTTGGCGTGCCGCGGCGGCTTCAGGAACTCGTCGAAGTTGTCGAAAAACGCTTGAACGAAGTTGGCCACCTTGCGGTAGCGATCGCCATCGGACTTCCAATTGTAGACGGCCATCACGGCGCCGACCGCGACCGTGTCGATCGCTTCGCCTTCCGGGATCAATCGGGGATAATCCGCGTGTTCGAGGCGTGCCGGCAGGTAGATTTCGAGCAGCTCCGGGGTCGCGGGCACGGGCACGAACGCGATACCGGGTTCCGGTTCCAACCCCTCGAAGAGCCTCGTCGGCTTACCGGCTACGTAGACCATGCCCGAGATCTCTCCGTTCTTGAGCTTTTCGTACGCGAGGGCCTGGTCGTAGGCGACCGGCTCGACAGACATGCCGAGGGTTTCGAAGATCGTCTGCGCGGTCATGTAGGTGCCGCTTCCTTCGATCCCGAAGTTGACCTTCTTGCCCTCGAGATCGGCGATCGTCTCGACGTCTTTCCCGCCCAGGAGATGGAACTCCTCGTTGTAGAGCTTGGTGATGTAGCGAATGCGGCGCTCAATCGTCGGATGGATCCCTTCCCGCTTGATGAACGCGAGAACGTCCGATTGCACGATGCCGATGTCGATGCCCTTGAGGTACAGCACGTCCGTGATGTTCTGGACGGAGCCCTTGCCGATGATCGGCAGGATGCGCAACCGATCGGGCTCGTCCAGAACCTTGGCCAGGTCGCTGGCGATGCGAATGTAGGTCCCGTTGACCCCACCGGAGATGACCCCGACGGTCCCTTCGTTGGTGAGCTGGCGCAGCCTGTCGATGCTGTCCCCTTGCGATTGCGCGGGCGTGACCGTCGCCACCGCAAGGATCATCGCGACCATGATCGAGGCAAAGACCCGCATTTCGCCCTCCCGTGACGTCTTTCGGACC
>JANQEO010000288.1 GCA_028278325.1 Candidatus Binatia bacterium | reverse complement strand
CCGTGGTCGCACAAGGCCGCGGCTGCAGCGTCGATCTGGCTGTTCCGGACGCTCCGACTTTCGATGAAGCGGACAAGGCATCGGCGGACTGCGTGGGATTCAAGGAGCACGTATATCCGACTTGTTTTGTGTGCGGCCCAAAGCGCGATCCGGCGGACGGACTTTGCATCTTCCCCGGCGCCGTGCCCGAAAGGGACTTGGTTGCTGCACCCTGGCTCCCTCATGAAACGCTGTGCGGCGATTCCGGTGTGGTTGCCGATCACTTCGTCTGGTCGGCCCTGGATTGCCCGGGCGCGTTCGCCTTCAGCCGGCGAGAAGGGACCTGGACGGTTTTGGGCGAGCTTTTCGTTCACATCGACGGGCAGGTTCATGTCAACGAGCGTTGCGTCCTGGCCGCCTGGCATCTGGGCAGTGACGGGCGAAAGCACTATGCGGGCAGCGCGCTTTTCAACGAATCGGGGGACGCGGCCGCGGTGGCAAAGGCGACATGGGTCGAACTCAAGAGGTGAGCGCGTGCCTGCTGACCGTCGAGGCGATCGCCGGCTGACGTCGTGTGCTTTGCGTGAGGCGAGAGTCTCGGAAGCCGACACCCTGACGGAACTGGTCAAGAGATCGAAAGCGTACTGGGGGTATTCCCCCGAGTTCATGAAAGCCTGCGCCGGCGAACTCGAGGTGACATCTTGTTACCTCGAGGCCAACCCCGCCTTCGTTGCTGAAAGGGAAGGGGTCGGAGTAGGGTTCTGTGCGCTGGAGCGCGTGTCCGATGATGTCGTCGAGTTGGGCTTTCTCTTCGTTGATCCCGGCTACATCGGACAGGGCATCGGCGCCAAGCTTCTTTCTCGTGCGCTCAGTGCAGCGCGGGGTCTGAGCTACCGGTCTCTGATCATTCAAGGAGATCCCCATGCCGAGGGCTTCTATCGCGCGGTCGGCGCCAGGCGTGCCGGAACCCGGGAATCCGAGAGTTTGCCGGGTCGTCATCTGCCCCTGTTCGAGATTAGCTTGTGAAGAGGTACCACTACCTTGTGGCGATGGCGCTATCGTTCTCGGCGATCGGGGTGGTGCTTTGCGCTAACCTTAGCGGGGCGGGGGAAACTAGTGCCACGACTGTGAAGGGGGAGGATTCAATGACACCGACAGTCGTGTTGTTGCACGGGCTCGGTCGTACACATCGCTCGATGGGCAGGCTGGCAGAGCGCCTCGACGAGGCCGGCTTCGCGACGGTCAACCTCGCTTATCCGTCCACCCGCTATGCGCCCGAAGATCTGGTCGGCAGGGTAGGTGCTGCGGTTCAGGAATGCTGCCGTGATGCCGGGACCGTACACTTCGTCACTCACTCTCTCGGTGGACTGTTGGTGAGAGCCTATCTGTCTGACCACGAGCTGCCGAATCTCGGGAGGATAGTCATGTTGGCGCCACCCAATCGCGGCAGTGAGGTCGTGGACAGGTTGCGCACCAATCCCGTGTTCCGCTGGATCCTCGGGCCGACGGCCACCGAGTTGGGTACATCCGCTGACAGCTTTCCGAACCGCCTCGCTCGGATCGACTGTGAGATCGGAGTTATTGCCGGGAGAGCCAGCGTGAACCCGTTCGGATCGGCCTTGATCCCGGGTGACGACGACGGAGCGGTGGCGGTGGCCAGCACTCACCTGGAGGGAATGACTGATTTTCTGACCCTGGACCGCTCCCACACTTTCATCATGAGGGCCGATGACACGGCGGAACAGGCCATCCATTTTCTTCGCCACGGCCGATTCCTCCACGAGCCGGATCGTGGTTAGCAGGGCGGGAATTCTCCATACAAACCACGATGGGCTCACGGGATGATGAAGCTGGCATCCGACCGATCGCGAGACCATCGGTCGCGTATCTCTTCATGGGCGGCGTGCCGGCCTTGGCCCTGGTGTTGGCGGCTGTTGTCGTCGATGGAGGAGAGGAAGCAGGCGCACGGCTCGCGCTGCGTCACACGGCGCGTCTTTCCTTCGCGTTGTTCTTGTTGAGCTATGCTGCCGATGCTTTCCCACGGGCCTTGCGATCGTCGTTGGGACAGCTGTTTTCATCCTTCGCCGTATGCCATCTGGTTCACCTCGGAGCTATCGTGTGGTTGGCCCTCGTCGCCGTCGAGAACCCCTTCGAGCCGGCCGCGCTCGTCGGTGTCTTCGGTTACGTTTTCATGATCATCGCGTTTACGCTTTCTTTCAGCGCCGCGTTCCGGGCCATGCCCGGCTTCGGCAGGTTTCACGATGGCGCGTCACACGTCGTATGGGCGGTCTTCATGCTCACTCTGGCCGGACTCGCGTCCGAAGGTCATGTTCGTGGGGTCGTTCTCGGAATCGTCGGTCTTGTGGCGCTCGGTGTAAGAGTATGGGGCCGCCGCGCAAGGTCCGATGCGACGGCATAGGAGGTTCGGATGCAACTCAAGCCTTTGATGACTTACACGGCGACCCTCAAACCGCCTGTCGAGGTGGGGAGTGTCCCTCAAGGGACACGAACCATATTCGACGTTACCGGCGGTCACTTCGAAGGGGAGCGTCTGAACGGCAAGATCCTGGCCAGTGGTGCCGACTGGCTTCTGGTCGACGGCCAGGGCGTCGGCAGACTCGACGTCAGGGCTACATTGGAGACGGACGACGGCGCCAGAATCTACATTCAGTATTTCGGGGTTCTGGTCATGAACGAAAAGGTGGGCGAGGCGCTCGCGGCCGGAGGCTCTACCGACTTCGGCGATACTTACTTCATGACGGCACCGCGTCTGGAAACGGGAGATGAGCGTTACGCGTGGCTCAACGGGATCGTGGCGGTGGCCGAGGGGCGTGTCTTGCCCGGGGCCGTCGAATACCGCGTCTTCGAACTGGTCAACGACTAAGGCCGGTGTTGTGACCGGACGGGGCTTCAGGGCGCGCATGTCGGTGACGGTTTGCGCCTTGATGCTCGGTCCCGTTTTGTTCGCGGGCACCGGTTGTTCCCGATCGATAGTAGCCGGCGACCGGATCCGGCCCGGGCCTTTCGCCGACGTTCTGCAGCGCACCGAACAGGCACGGGGTATACGGCTGGATTTCACCGTCGACTCGCGGGTGGTTTCCTCCACGGAGCTTCGCGAGGTCGTCGAACGCGCGGCCTTGGCTGGATGGCCCGGTAATAGTCTCTTCGGTGACTACCAGGAGTCACTCGTCGCGGTGGGGCTCTGGCCTCCCGGCAGAGATCTCTTGGAAGAGTTCACTGCTACCGTAGGCGAGGAGGCCGTCGGTCTCTACGTGCCGTCCGAGCGCGCGTTGTTCATCGTCAGCAACCCGAGGGTCCCCATGTCGGTCAAGCTGGCTTCGGCCATAGCCCGCCGGGATCTGTCGGGCAGGGATTTCGTCCGGGAGCTGGCGCTGGCACATGAACTCGTGCACGTGCTCCAGCATCAGGCGTATCCCGCCCTCATAGATGTCGTCACGTCGACCAACGATCAGGACGATCTTACCTCGGCGGTACAGGCCGCGTTGGAGGGCGATGCCGTGCTCTTCGGCCTGCGGACCTTCGAGCCTACCGGTCCTGTGCCGCCGCCTGTGGATTTCGCGGCCAACTTGCGCAAGCAGGCAGGGGAAGGTTCGCTGGCGTCGTCGCCGCGATTGATACGTGAGGCCGTTCTCTTTCCTTACTCTCAGGGCTACCGGCTGGCGTTTCTCGAGACCTTACTATTGCTGGATTCTCCCCCGTTCTCGACGGAACAGGTGTTTCATCACGACAAGAGGCGGGAAGGCTTTTGGGTCATGGACATGAGCGGGCTGGAAGACCGGCTGGGGCATGAATGCGAACGTCTCTACGAGAATACGATGGGAGAGCTGGGTATGTCGATCTTGTTCGCTGAACATGACGCAGCCGTGGCACCGGCGGCATGGCAAGGATGGGACGGTGACCGTTACTTTGTCGCCCGCTGTGGGGACACGCCGGAGTTCGTCTGGGAGACGAGGTGGGACACGGAAGCCGATGCCGACGAGTTCGCCGCAGCGTACGAAGCAATCGCTCCGTCGGTAGCTGAAGCTGCCGGCCGTGACGGCGCGACCCTAGTTCGGCGCCACGGGCCCGCCGTGGTCGTGGCAACCGGCGAGCTAGGGGCCGTCACCGATGATATGGACGGCGTCATCCGCCGCAGCCGGGTCTCGACAATGCAGGACATGTTGGCGTTTTTCGAGCACGACGAGACCCGAGGATCCAAGTAGTGAGGCTGCTGGAAGCACGTCTTTGGCCCGTAGCGGTGTTCACGGGCGTCTATCTGGGCGTGGCGCTCGTGGGCGTGTTGTTGGCCGGGAACCTGGAGTTCTTGTTCTACATCGCAGTCATGCTGGTCCTCGTTGCCGCGATTTGGCTCGTCGACAGGCGCGTCGTGTTGAGCGGGGGTGTGTTGTGGGCGCTGAGCATGTGGGGGCTCGCGCACATGGCCGGTGGCTTGTTCGTTCCACCGGACTCCTGGCCTATCAACGAAGGCTCACGTGTTCTGTACTCCGTGTGGATCATCGAGGACCGTCTCAAATACGATCAAGTGGTGCACGCCTACGGTTTCGGCGTAACGACCTGGCTTTGCTGGCAGTGCCTCCGTGCCGGTCTGGTGGCCAGAGGCGCGAGCGCGACGGCCAGCCCCGGTCTCATGGTGCTGGTCGCGGCGGCCGGAATGGGGTTCGGCGCCTTGAACGAGGTGGTCGAGTTCACGGCGACCCTGCTCGTGCCCGAGACCAACGTGGGAGGCTATCAGAACACGGGATGGGATCTCGTAGCCAACTTTGTTGGTGTCGTTGTTGCCGCGCTGTTGATCTGGGCGCGTGAAGGGCGTGCCCCTGCGACAGGTTTGCATAACCCATAAGGGCGGCCCACACTTGTCGTTGTAGCGAGACGAGGTGACTGAGTATGCAACGGCTGGCAATTGCACTTTCTCTGGGACTGACCGTCGTGTCATGCACGACCGCGTATCACGCGGACCAAGTATCGGATTCGTCCGCGGACCGAGTAACCGTCGGCACGGTTCAGAAGGAGATCCGGATCGGTATGTCTGCTGCAGACGTAGCGGCAGTCTTGGGCTCACCGAACATCGTGACGACGGACGAGAACCGCCATGAAGTATGGATCTACGACAAGATCGCGACCGATGTCCGGTACTCGACTAGCAGCGGCGGGATTGCCGGGCTCATCGTTGGCGGTTCCGGAGGCGGGCTCGGAACCGCTAGCAAATCTTCTGGTGCGGCCTCAACCAGCCAGCGCACACTCACCGTGATCATCAAGTTCGACGAGAACGCGACCGTGCGCGACTTCTCCTACCGTACCTCGCAGTTCTAGGTGGGTGAGGCTGCCGTAGACGGTCTCGTAAGGGAGGGGGCATGCGAATGCGGTCGATAGTCAGGACCGGTGTGCTGTCAGCCTCGCTGTTTGCCGTCTGTTCTTGTGTTCCTCAAGCACCGCCGAAGACAAGCCTCGAACTTCAGGCGATACAGGCGCGCGAGTTCGAGACTTCCTACGGTGTGGCATTCGCATCAGTGATCTCCGTCTTCCAAGACCAAGGGTATATTATCGAAGAAGCGGACAAGGACACCGGCTTGATAACCGCCAACAGTCCGACGCAACAGACCTTCATGTTGTTTGTAGGCCAGGTGATGAGGTTCAGAAAGGCGACCGCTTTCCTGGAGACGATGCCGTCGAAGATGGTCAGAGTTCGACTGAATTTCGTGGATGCGGAGGAGAGTTCGAGTGGTTACGGTATGAAGGGGGCCAGATCGGACCCGGTCGTGGATCCGGCGGTGTATCAGTCGACCTTCGAGCAGGTCCAGAAAGCGATCTTCGTACGCACGAGCGTGGGCCAGTAGGTTAGTAGGTTTTCACTAGTCCCACGGAATCCCCGGCGGCCCGCCTATCCTTCGACTCAGGCCGCATCGCGCTTTGCTAGTGCAACCGCGCAGCGTGCCAGAACCTTGGCGCCGATGACCAGGGCGCGGTCATCGACATCGAAATGCCCGGAGTGCAGGAAGGGGACCTCGTCGCGTGGGGCTATGCCGAGGCGGAAGAAGCAGCCAGGAACGTAAGTCAGGTACTCTGCGAAGTCCTCGCCGCCCATGCTCGGCGCGTCGATGATCTCCACGGCTTCTTCTCCCAGCACGTCCCTGACCGTTTCCTTGCATACGCCCGTTACCCGGGGGTCGTTGATCACGGCATCAGGACCGGGCTTGAACGCGACCTCGATAGTCGCTCCGCTACTCTGCGCAATGCCGCTGGCTATCTCGCTAACGCGTCTCTCGACGGTGGCGCGTGACGCACGCGAGTGGGTCCTGGCGGTACCGGCGAGTTTTACCTCGTGAGGTATCACGTTCTGGCTGGCACCTCCGTGGATCGAGCCGAAGGTGACGACTGCCGGGTCGCGAGAGTCGATCGCCCTGGGGATGAATTGGTAGACGGCGTTGGCAAACTGGACTGCAGCGGCAATCGGGTCGACGGTATCGTGGGGCCTGGCCGCGTGCCCCCCGCTTCCTTTCACGGTCACGTGCAACTCCGTGCAGAAAGCCGTGAGTGTGCCTGAGCGAAAGCCGATTCGGCCCAGGCGGCGTTGGGGGTCGACGTGGAGACCTATGATGGTCGAGACGTTGTCGACGGCGCCTTCGTTGACGAGCTCGCGTGCGCCGACCGACGTCTCTTCGGCGGGCTGGAAGATGGCGCGCCAGTGTACCGGCCAGGGCAAGCGGTCGCGGCAGGCTTGAAGGGCGAAACAGGCCCCGAGCAACATCGCGGTGTGGGCGTCATGCCCGCAGGCGTGGGCTATGCCCTCGCGTCGCGACCGGTACTCGACGTCCTTGAGATCGTCGACCCTGAGGGCGTCGATGTCGGCGCGCAGCGCGATGCGTGGCTCCTCGGATTGCCCTCGCGGTTCGGCGACTACGCCCCGGCCCGAGCCGGCGATGTCACCCTGAATGTCCTTGTCCGCAAGGCGCCCGGCAACGTAGATACTGGTCCGCAGTTCCTCCCCGCTGGGTTCCGGGTTGGCATGCAGATGGCGGCGGATCTGTATCAGTTGGTCCGCTTTGCTGTCTACGTACTCGTCTAGCGCTTGTTGCCATGCGTCCATGGGAGGTCTCCGCAGCCGTGCATCCTATCCGCGTCCAGCGGCAGCTACAACGGGTGCCGTCAACACTGCGGCCTCGGGATTCGACACGCCGTGCCGCCACCGTCACAATCGCACGATGCTGACGGTAACGAGAGCATGCGGTGTCGCTGTGGGGCTGTTGCTGCTGGTGTCGGGTTGTACGCCGGAGGCCGCGCGAACGGTGCGCCGCTACACTTACCCGCCTGATTTCAACTATGTCTCTGCCGAGGATCTGGAGAGCGCGATGTGGCGGCTTGCACGTGGTGTAAACAAGCTCGACGGCATCATGCGAACGGGGTCGGTCAGCGGTGAGTATCCGCAGGACGAAATCCTGGCCTTGCTCGAGGACATGGAGGCCGCCGCGGAATCTTTGGGTCCGGGCAACTGGCCGTCGAACCACCCGCGCATAAGCGAAAATGTCGAGGTGTTGAGGCGCGACATCTACAGGGCACGGGTGGGAGCCCAGAGCCGGCCGCCGGACTATTTCTTTGCGGGCACGGTGTCGGGCGCCTGTCTGTATTGTCACAGCGCGGGGCCCTGACCGGCCATGTTGGCTTGCTTAGCCGTATGCGCGGCGGGAACGGCAACCGCACTCATGGGGGAGCGCTACGGATACCGCCCCGCGGTCTGGGTGGGAAAGCCCGCTGCGGCCCTTTCCTTTGTAGCCGCAGGTCTTCTCCTTGGTGCCCTGGGATCGACATACGGAACGATCGTGCTCCTAGGCTTGCTCTTGTGTGTGGGCGGCGACGTATTGCTGATTCCTCACGGTAACCAGCTGACCTTTCGTCTGGGTATCTTCAGCTTCCTGATGGGGCACGTCGCGTACGCCACTGCGTTCGTTGTGCGAGGCGTCGACTTGGCATGGGCGGGAGTCGTCGCGTTACTCGCGCTCGTCGCGTCGTTGAGGATCATGAGGTGGCTCGGACCTCACGTCGATGCGGGCTTCGTGTTGCCGGTCAGGGCCTACGTCGTCACCATCATGGTAATGCTCGTGCTTGCCGCCGGCGCTGCGGTCGCCTCGGGCGACAATCGCATCGTGCTCGGCGCGGCGATGTTCGTGGTTTCGGATCTGGCCGTGGCCAGGGACCGTTTCGTGCAGCCGGGCTTCATCAACAGGGCATGGGGGTTGCCGCTCTACTTCGCGGCGCAGTTCGTGATCGCGTCGACTGTGCGGTAGCTCGGGGTCAGGGCATGATTCCGGTATCTGAAACCCCTGAGTGGGTTTGGCGTCTGGCGCCGCTACTCGTCGTGGCCGGCTGGTTCGGCGTGATGAACTTCATCGCGTTTGTAGGCGGCTGGAAGTCGCTAGCCGCCGTCTACCAGGAGCTGACTCCCTTCGTGGGCGAGAAGCTACGTTTTCGCTCCGGCCAGCTCTCGGGTTTTACCAACTACGGTAGCTGCTTGACTCTGGGCGCGAATCACATGGGGCTGCATATGTCGGTCGTGGTGCTCATGAGGCCCGGCCACCACCCCCTGTTCATCCCCTGGACGGATGTCTCCGTCGAGATCACCAAGAGCTGGCTGACTTCGGTCGCGATGCTGAGATTCGCGCGGGCACCTTCGGCCACCCTACAGATCTCGGCCCGACTCGCCAAGGAATTGGCCTCCAAGAGCAGTCTGGCCTTTACGTTGCCCGAGGAGGATACGGTAGAGACCGCCTTTGAGTTGCCGCCCGAGGAGTAGAGAGCGTGACGGCCGAAACGGCTGTGTGTAAGGTTAAGTAGTGGATACGACGGTAGCTCACCGGCTCTTCGTCGCGCTGTTCCTCGGCTTCGTCATCGGCATCGAGCGAGGCTGGAGAAGCCAGCGAATCAGTGCGGGAGAAACCGCGGCAGGGGTTAGGACCTTTGCCTTCGTCGGCTTGTTCGGAGGAGTGGCGGCACTCTTGGCCGAAGAAACTCAGGGGCTCGTGCTGGCCGCGGCGTTCCTGGCACTGGGGGCGATGGTGACGACTTCCTACCTCGTCACATCTCGCAGCTCCGAAGATTACGGGGCGACGACCGAGATTGCCCTACTGCTGACGTTTGCCCTTGGCGCCACGGCCATGCGTGGATTCACCACGGAGGCGGTTGCCTTCGCCGTGGTCATGGTCGTCTTTCTTGGGTTCAAGGCCGAGCTCCATTCTTCTCTCGAACGGCTCGACCGGCGTGAACTGACAGCCACGATCCAGTTGCTGGCTATAGCGGTAGTCGCTCTGCCTTTGCTGCCCAACCGCGACATGGGGCCCTTCGACGCTCTCAACCCGAGAGCCATCGGTCTGCTCGTCCTGCTCATCGCCGGCATCTCCTACGTAGGGTATTTTTCGGTTCGCATCTTCGGACCGAGGGCCGGGATACTCATGACGGCCGTGTTCGGAGGCCTCAGTTCATCCACGGCGGTTACCGTGGCGTTCGCACGCATGGCTCGCGGCAAGAGCTCCTCGTCGCTGCGGTTGTTCGGGTGCGGCATCGTCCTGGCTGCGGCCACCATGGCGCCGCGTCTGTTGCTCGAGGTCGCCATTGTTGAAAGAGCCTTGGTGCCCTACCTTGCGCTTCCTCTGGGGGCGTTGATGCTGGTGCCGCTGCTGGCGGCTCTTTTCATGTCGCGCAACCTCTCGGCGGACCACGGCCCTGTCGAGTTGCAGCTGGAAAACCCTCTCGATCTGAAGAACGCGCTGGGATACGGGCTCGCGCTGGCGGTGCTGTTCGTGCTCGTGCGGGTTGCGAACGAGTGGCTCGGAGACGTCGGAGTCTATGTGCTGGCCTCGGTATCCGGCCTGGCGGATGTAGATGCCGTGAGCATTTCACTGGCTCGTGCTGCCGGCCAGGGCCTCGATGCTCGCGTGGCGGCGACTGGCGTGATGATAGCGGCCCTCGTCAACACGGTTTCCAAAGCGGCCCTGGCCGGAATTGTCGCGGGGCGAGATCTGTGGCGGTTGTGTGGTGCGATCTTGCTCGGTGCGGTCGCGGTGGCCGGCCTGATAACCATCATCGTGCGGTAGGCACTCGTGAGCGCCATCAAGGACGCGTGGAACTCTGCACGCTACGGCGGGGGACAGACTGGGGGTCACTACGAGAGTTACTTCCAGCGGGCCAACCATCCTCGCGAGCCCTTGGCGTTCTGGATCCGCTACACGATATTCAGCCCGGTGTCGCACCCGGAGTCGGCCGTAGGGGAACTATGGGCGATATACTTCGACGGTATTCGCCACCGCATCACTGCGGCAAAGTCGCAGGTACCGATCGCGCAGTGCTCCTTTTCCCGCGACCGTCTCGACGTGAAGGTCGCGGAGTCCACTCTCGATTGTCGACATCTCCAAGGAGTTGCCGAGGCCGCCACTACGATCTCCTGGGACCTGACGTATACGGGTGACGAGCCGCCGTTGTTCTTGTTGCCGGAGTCGTTCTACGAGCGTCGCTTGCCGAGCGCGAAAGCACTTACGGGCACTCCTCAGGCGGTCTTTACCGGTACGATGAAGGTAGGTGATGAGCCTGTAGAGGTGGACGGCTGGGTCGGGAGCCAAAACCACAACTGGGGAAGCAGGCACACTGACGAGTACGCTTGGGGGCAGGTCGCGGGGTTCGAGGGCAGGCCGGATGCGTTCCTGGAGTGTTCCACGGCCAGGCTGCGTCTAGGTCCGGTCTGGACGCCGAGGATGAGTCTCGTCGTATTGCGGGTAGGCGGGCGTGAACTTGTTGCCAACGGCTTGTGGCAGGCTTTGCGTGCACGAGCAGACCTCGAATCTTTCAACTGGCGGCTCACGACAGGCTCTCGCCGCCAGCGGATCAGCATAGAGATGAAAGCGCCGGCCTCCGATTTCGTGGGGCTGACCTATGACAATCCTCCCGGGGGAGCCAAGACCTGCCTGAACACCAAGATCGCGGCTTGTAGCGTGACCGTCCACGAGCACGAGCGTGAAGTCCTGCGCATGGCGACTACCCACAGGGCGGCTTTCGAAATACTGACCGACGACCCGCCGCCGAGCGTTCCTGTAGTCGCATAGCACGTCCACGTTGCCACTGCCTTGGCTGAGAGCGGGCGCAGGGATATCGTGTCGCGGTTCGTGCGTCCGCGACGAAGTTTGGAGGAAGGTGATGCCGCAACCCGACAGCAAGCCGTTCGCCCCTTGGCAGGAGCGCTTCATCGACTTCGGGGTGAAGCCCTTGTCGGCAATCACTACGTGGTTGTACCGGGTCTCGGGTGGCAAGCTCGGTGCCAAGTGGTCCTACGGTACCCCGGTAATGCTTCTCACGACGAAGGGGAGGAAGTCCGGTCGGCCGCGTACCGTGCCTGTTTTATATCTGCGCGACGGTCACGATCTCATCCTTGTCGCCTCAAAGGCGGGCACGTCGAAGCATCCTCACTGGTTCAAGAATCTCAAGGCGGAGCCTCGCGTCGAAGTGGAGATTGGGCAAGAGAGGCAGGCGATGACGGCCCTGCGTGTCAGCGCGGAACAAAAAGACGCTCTCTGGCCCGAGTTGGTAAAGATGTATCCGGACTTCGCCGACTATCAGGCCCGAACGACCCGCGACATTCCGGTGATCCGGCTCACGGCGGCCGGATGACGCAGCCGGCCGACAGCGAAGCGCCGGTGACCGCGGCCGGGTCCTGTCTTTGCGGCCGCGTGCGTTTCGAGCTCGACATGCCCACCCTGTTCTGCGGGCACTGTCACTGCACGATGTGCAGACGTGCCCATGGAGCCGCGTACGTCACCTGGATCAGACTGTCGAAGGATCAGTTTCGTGTGACGTCCGGCAGCGATCGCCTGGAGACGTATCAGTCGTCGGGGCACGCTCGGCGGTTGTTCTGCCGCTCATGCGGGAGCTCTCTGTTCTTCGAAACCGACGAATCACCGACCACCATCGATGTGGTCCTCGCCAACGTAGAGGGTGAGATCGACCAGGCGCCGGCGGCTCACATTCACAGCGATCATAGGGTCGCCTGGGCGCCCATCGACGATGACCTGCCCCGCTTGGGCGGCGAGGACGGACTCCAACCCATCGACTGAGAACGTTGGGTGGGTCTTGCCGCCCTATGCTAGTTTGGTAGGGGCATGAAGAAGCTCCTGGTTTGCCAGCACGTCGCCTACGAGCTGCTGGGCACCTTGCACCCCTTACTGAAGAGAGCGGGTTTTCGGATTCGCTACGTTAATTTCGACCGCCATCCCCACGCTGAACCCGAGGTCGACGGCTATCACGGCCTGGTGGTGCTCGGCGGCCCGATGGGAGTGGACCAGGTCGACAAGCATCCGCACATCGAGACGGAGCTGCGCCTCATCGGCGACGCGATCGACCGGCAGGTCCCCGTGCTGGGCATATGTCTGGGGGCCCAGTTGCTGGCGAAGACGCTCGGTGCGCGGGTGATGAAGAACCCTGAAAAAGAGATCGGCTGGTACGACGTATCTCCTACCGAAGCGGGCAAGGCGGATCCGCTAATGTGCGAAATCCGGCCCGGGGAGAAGATCTTCCAGTGGCACGGCGACACCTTCGAGCTGCCGGCGGGCGCCGTTCATCTGGCCGAATCCGAGGCCTGTGCCAACCAAGCCTTCAGGTACGGCGACAACATCTACGGCTTTCAGTTTCATCTGGAGGTCGACGAGGCGATGATCGGCCGCTGGCTCGAGGTGCCCCACCATGTCAACGAAATCGCGGAACTAGACGGGCAGATCGACCCGAACCGGATCCGTGAAGAGACCCCCCTATATATCGACCGCCTCAAGGAACTCAGCGACTTCACGTTCGGCCGTTTCGTCGATCTGCTGGGAATCAAGAAGAAGCACCGGATGTTACCGTCTCGCTAGCGGTTCGACGGTAACTGCGCTCGAGTCATCGTTCACCCGAACCTCGGGAGCGCGTGCGAGTCTGCATTTGTGCGAGCCGACGGGCTCTCCGCTGCGCACGTCGAATCGGTACCCGTGCCACGGACACTCGACCGTGCCCTCGACGACCTCGGCTGCGTCCAGAGGGCCGAGGCTGTGCGGGCAGACCAGCGAATAGGCCGTCAACCGGCCGTCCAACTCGATCACCCGATACGGCATCCCGCCCTGTTCCACCGTGATCGGCAGCCGCTCTCGGACCTCTCGTAGAGGACCCAGGGTTATGGCCTCGGCGGCCTTGCTGGCGCGTTCGGCGTTCAGATCGAGTTGTTTCTGCCGCTCCACCATCATGGAAACGTCCTCATCGTAGAGGCGGTGGTAGACGGCCTTGTAGAAGTCCCCGACGGACTCGACTTGGTCGGCGGGTGTGCCCGGCACGAAGAAATCGACCACTATGTCCGTTTCACGTTCGCTTACCTGGAAAGCGTGGGTCCAGATCTCGGCTCCCTGTGTCGGCCCGTCCAGGTTGCGAGTGATCCAGCGACGACAATCACGATCGAGACGAAGCTCGATGGTGATCTCGATGCGTTGCTCGACAGGTGGAACGCCGACCCGCGCGCGCCATCCCCAATCGCCGGCATCCAGGCAGTCGATGTCGCAGAAGCTGCTGTTGTGGAGCCAGGGGAGGTGTTCCCAGTCGAGCGCGTTCTCGTACAGCCGCTCGAGGCTGACCGGCAACAGCCGGCGGTAGGTGCCCACGTGAGGCACACCCGCAACGGTCGGGTCGGGGGTCGCTTTCATCGGAGTAGTACAGCTCACTTAAATCGCACCGTTAAAGCAATCCCGGTGCCGGACACGCCCGACCTGGAATTTCGTCAACTGTGCGGGGTTGCTAGACTTTGCCCGAGTATTGGAGACACCGGCGATGGCGAAACGAAAACCGATCTACAAGATAGTATTCGTCAACGAGGGCAAGGTCTTCGAGATCTATGCCAAACAGGTCAGCCAGGGTGCGATGTTCGGCTTCGTCGAGATCGAGGGGCTGTTGTTCGGTGAAAAGACGAGCATAGTCGTCGACCCGTCCGAGGAGTCACTGCGACGCGAGTTCGAGGGAGTGCAGAGGACCTACATACCGATGCACGCCGTGATCCGCATCGACGAGGTCGAGAAGCGGGGCGCCGGCAAGATACACCCCGTCGAGGGTGATCAGAAGGTCACGCCGTTACCGACCCCGATCTATACGCCTACGAAAGGTGAGACGCCCTGAACGAGCACCTTGACTGGCCTTGGTGACAGGGCAAGGTGGAATCGGTCAAGCACGCGGCCGGCCAGTAGGTGGCCGAAGGTGCGACTTCCGACCCCCGAGGCCCGTATGAAACTCCCCATCTTTGGTTTTCTCTCAGCATTGCTTGTGTTCTCCGGTATCGCTCCGGGCGCCGCGATAGCGTCGGATGTGGTCGCGAAGGTAGGCTCCGAGCAGATAACGCTCGAGGAGCTCGAGGAACATCTCAAGGGACAGCTCATCGAACTGGAGACGAGGCGCTATGAACTGCTCAAGGCCGGCCTCGAACAGTTGATCTCGAAGGCTCTCGTCGATCAGGAGGCATCGGCGCGTCAGATCACGGTCACCGAGCTGTACGCCCAAGAAGTTCATTCGAAATTGGTGGAACCGTCAGAGACGGAGCTTGAAGAACTCTACGAGGCCAACAAGGCGGACCTCGACGGTGAATCTTACGAGACCATCCGGCCGCAATTGGTCAACTATCTCAAACGCCAGCAGGCTTCTGAAGTCCTCGACGGTTTCCTGGCCTCTCTGCGGGACAAGCATAAACCGGACATCTTGTTGCAGCCCGTTCGGGTCGACGTCGGCGTTGGTGATCAACCGTCTCGTGGAGGGGGTGACGATGCGATGGTCACGATCGTCGGCTTCTCGGACTACGAATGTCCCTACTGCAAGAACGGTGAGGCGGTCATGGAGGAAATCCTCGAGCACTACGGAGACAAAGTGCGATACTTTCACCGGGACTTCCCGTTGTCCTTCCACCCGAATGCGCATGGTGCCGCTCAGGCCTCGCGATGTGCGGGCGACCAGGGCAAGTTCTGGGAGTACCATGCCGCTTTGTTTGCGAGCTCTCGCTTGTCTCAAGACGTGTTCCGCAGTCTCGCTGACGACGTCGGCTTGGAGCGGGTCGGTTTCGACGAATGCCTCGCTTCGGGCAAGTTCAAGGAGGCAGTCGACAAGGACATGTCCGCGGGCGCTGAGGTAGGCGTAAACGGCACGCCGTCTTTCTTCGTCAACGGGCGCGTACTGTCCGGGGCACAGACGTTGGACGACTTCCGCCAGGTGATCGACGGCGAGATAAAGAGTGCCAAGAACTGAATGGTAGAGACCGCGTCCAACATGCTGCCGCTGGGCACCCGTGCTCCGGACTTCTCCCTGGTCGACGCGACCACGGGAAAAGAGGTTGCACTGTCCGACTTCGAAGGCTCGAAGGCCTTGTTGGTGATGTTCATCTGCAACCATTGTCCCTTCGTCGTCCACGTGCGCGACGAGCTCACGAAGATAGCGTCGGATTATGCCGCGCGTGGTGTCGGCGTGGTGGCGATAAACTCCAACAGTATCAAAACGCATCCCCAGGACGGACCCGAGCACATGCGTGCGCTTGCCGAAGAACTAGGTTGGAGGTTCCCCTTCCTTTTCGATGCCACCCAGGAAGTGGCGAAGCGTTACAAGGCCGCGTGCACACCCGACTTCTTTGTCTTCGACGACCAAATGCGTTTGGCCTACCGCGGGCAGCTCGACTCCAGCCGGCCGTCCAGCAACGTTCCGGTAACTGGAGAAGATCTCAGAGCGGCGCTGGAGGATCTTCTTGCAGGCCGCCCGGTGAGCGCCGACCAGGCACCCAGCCTGGGCTGCAACATCAAGTGGGCGCCGGGCAACGAGCCCGACTACTTCGGATGAGCTGGGACGAGGAGCTCGCTCGGCTCGAACAGCAGCGCCGGCTTGCGAAGGAGCATGGCGGTTCCGACGCGGTTGCCAGGCAGCATGAACAAGGTCGGTTCACCATCCGCGAGCGCATCGACAGGCTCGCGGACTCCGGTACTTTTCTTGAGCAGGGGCCCATAGCCGGCCATCCGGAGCTGGACGACGACGGCGGCTTGGTTTCCTTTACACCGTCCAACTATGTGTTGGGGATCGCGGAGGTAGACGGTCGCCGATGTGTGATAGGCGGGGAGGATTTCACCCAACGGGGAGGCTCGCCGACTCCGGCGGGGCTGCGCAAGAGCGTCTACTCGGAGCAGCTCGCCTATCGTTATCGTCTGCCACTGGTCAGGTTTCTGGAAGGAGGCGGCGGCAGCGTGACAGGTACGGGCGGAAAAGGAGCCACTCTCGGTTCCGATCCCGTCTACGCGCCACACCGTTTCGCCTCGATCGCCAAAGTGATGTCGACATCTCCCGTGGTGTCGGCCGCCGTAGGTCCCGTGGCCGGCTTCCCGGCCGCCCGCCTCGTGGCCTCCCATTTCTCCGTCATGACGATGCACACTTCCCAGGTGATGGTGGCGGGGCCATCGGTGGTGGAGCGGGCGTTGGGCGAAAACACGACCAAGGAAGAACTCGGCGGTCCCCATGTCCATATGCGTAGCGGCGTGGTCGATCGTGTCGGCGAGGATGAGGACGCCGTCGTCGATCTCATACGTTGTTTCTTGAGCTATCTGCCTACCAACGTCTGGGAGCTGCCGCCGCGTCGCCAGTCCGCCGATGACAGGCAGCGTTGCGAGGATGAGCTTCAGGCGGTCATCCCACGGGACCGTCGGCGAACTTACGACATCCGCCGGTTGGTCTCACTGGTCGTCGACAGGGATTCGCTGTTCGAGCTGACCCCCGAGTTCGGCCCGTCACAGATCACCGCGTTGGCATCCCTCGATGGCCGGCCGGTGGGCGTTCTTGCCAACGACACCTGTCACTATGCGGGCGCGATGACAGCCGACGGTGCCCGCAAGGTTCGCCGCTTCGTCGATCTTTGTGACACTTTCCATTTGCCAATAGTCAGTTTCGTCGATGAACCGGGGTTCATGATCGGCGCAGACGCCGAAAGCGCCGGCACCATTCGTCACGGGGCTGCGGCTCTGTTTGCCGTCGTCCAATCTACGGTTCCCTGGGCCACCGTCATCATCCGTAAAGCCTACGGGGTGGCCGCCGCCGCCCACTTCGGCCCCGAGGGTTTGGTGTTGGCCTGGCCCTCCGCCGAGACGGGGGCATTGCCCATTGAAGGAGGCGTGGCCGTGGCCTTCCGCCGCGAGATTGCCGAAGCGTCCGACCCCGATGCGCATCGCCGTTCTTTGGAGGAACGCTTCGCCGCGGGCCGCTCCCCGTTTCCGCGGGCGGAGGCCTTCGGTGTCCACGACCTCATCGAGCCGCGGCGGACGAGGCCGGTGTTGTGCGACTGGCTCGATTGTGTCGAGCCGCTGCTCCATGCTCATCTCGGGCCGAAGACATACGCGATCCGGCCCTGACCATACCGATTCACCCATGTCCGACTTCGACCCTCTCGCGCGCCGCAACTGGATATTCGACATGGATGGCACCCTCACGGTTGCCGCTCACGACTTCGATGCAATTCGTGCCGAACTGGGACTGCCGGCCGGGGAGCCGATCCTGGAGACCCTCGCTTCCATGCCTTCAGAGCGCGCTCGCGAGCTGACGGCCAGGCTCGACGAGATCGAACTGGGAATCGCCCGGCGTGCGCGAGCACAGGCCGGAGCGCCCGAGCTGCTGCAGGAGTTGAAGGCGAGAGGCTCGCGCCTCGGTGTCCTGACCCGAAACAGCATGCCCAACGTCATGGAGACGCTCGCAGCGGCGGGATTGGTGGAGTTCTTCGAACCCGACTTCATCGTGGATCGTGATGCCGCGACTCCCAAGCCGAGCCCGGAAGGCGTGAATCGTCTGCTGCACGCCTGGCGAACCGACCCGCAGGAGGCGGTTGTCGTAGGCGACTACGTCTTCGACATGATCGCAGGGCGAGAAGCAGGTGCCGCGACGGTTCTGATCGCGCGGGAGCCGACGGATGACCATGCTACCTATGCCGATGCCGTGTTCTCCGATCTGGCCGAGCTCCTTCTTGCGCTGTCTACCCGATCCGATGAGTATTGAGTGAATCGGATGGCGGGACGAACTGAGGTAGCCACTCTTGCCGCGGGTTGCTTTTGGGGCATCGAAAGCGCTTTCGGGAAAGTCGAAGGGGTAGTCGAGACCACGGTCGGGTACACGGGCGGATCCGTTGCCGACCCTTCGTACGACCAAGTTTGCAGCGGCCGTACCGGCCACGCTGAAGCGGTGATGCTGAAGTTCGATCCCTCACGCGTTACCTACGAGCAACTCCTGGAGCTGTTCTGGAGTATCCATGATCCGACCACGCTCAACAGGCAGGGGCCGGATGTCGGATCACAGTACCGTTCCGCGATTTTCGTCCACGACGATGCCCAACGAGCTGCGGCGGAATCGTCCAAGCAGAGCCAGGATGGTTCGGGACGGTTCGCGCGGCCGATCGTGACCGAGATCGTGGATGCGGGGCCGTTCTATCCGGCCGAAGACTACCACCAGAAGTATCACGAGAAGCGCGGGGGCCTGCGCTTTCGCTTCTGAGGCACTTCATGCCGTCCGCCCGGATGGTCGGCGCGCAGAGAAGTAGCGGCCTGGAGTGTCGCCGAGTTGTGTCCTGAACATCGAGACGAAAGCGCTGGTGCTATCGTAACCGACTTCCAGGGCTGTCGTAGTGACCGACGTTCCCGTCGCGAGCAGTTGCAACGCTCGAAGCAAGCGTAGCTGCTGGCGCCAGTGGCCGAAGGTCATCCCCGTTTCCTTCAAAAAAAGCCGAGAGAGGGTTCTCTCGCTCGCGCCCAACGACCGAGACCATTCGTGCAACGACCTGGAATCGGACGGATCGGCTTGCAGGTGTTTCGAAAGAGCATCCAGCCTCGGGTCCTGAGGCAGAGGAAGATGCATCGGCTGGACGGGTGCGCTCTTGGTCTCGGCGAGGAGAAGACGCGTCAACAGATCTTCACGGCTTCCGTCCGGGTAAGGGCGGTCGATGTCGCCCGTCGCCAGGATCAAGGCACGGAGCAACGGAGAGACGTTCACTACGCAGCAACCCTCGAATCCGGCGGGCTGGTGGCCGGGATCTATGTAGCAGGTTCGCATGTCGACCTGCCCTGTCATCGTGATGGAGTGGGATATGCCCGCAGGCACCCACACGGCTCTTTGAGGCGGCACGACCCAGGTGCCCTGGGAAGTGGTCACAGTCATCACGCCCTTGGCCGCATACACCAGTTGGGCTCTGTCATGGACGTGGGCGGAGATGACGTAGCCGGGATCGAAGGTGGCCGAGACGCCCACGACCGGGCCCCTGTCGGAACCGGGGGTGGGTACAAAGGGGTGACTGAAATCAGACATAACGTGACTTTATAGCGCAAGACAGACATCACCAAGCGGTCTATGATCCGCCCATGAACCGCTTTCATAGGTGGTATTGCTCGAGCCGCCGCTGGGCGCGGGCCCTCGAGGATCGGGTGTTGCCCTGGGCCCTGGCCGGGGTGGATCTTGGCGATCACGTCCTCGAAATAGGGCCGGGCCCAGGCCTTTGCACCGAATGGCTCAGGCGCCGGGCCGGTCGGGTCTCGGCGGTGGAGATCGATCCGTTGCTGGCCGCCTCCCTGTCGCGGCGCTATGCGAACACGCGCGTCCGCGTGGTCGAGGCCGACGCCGCTCGCATGCCTTTCGATGACCAGGTGTTCCCCTCCGCCGTGTGCCTGACCATGCTTCATCACGTGCCCAGCGCTGCCTTGCAGGACAGGCTGTTGAGCGAGGCGTATCGTGTGCTGGAGCCGGGCGGAGTGTTGGCCGGATGCGACAGCACCGACAGTCTCGCGTTTTCGCTGGCGCACATCTTTGACACAAAAGTAATGGTCGACCCGAGCACTTTTGAACGGCGACTGAGGCGGGTGGGCTTCGACGAGGTGTCGGTAAGCCGCGCCCGCGGCGTTTTTCGCTTCAGAGCCTTCCGGCCACCGTGCACAAAGCCTGTTGTGTGATCGCCGCGGGTTGGGCACGCTGATCTCGTGCCTCAAACCGATTGGGCTCAGCGCCGGCTGGAGCTCGACGGCGTCGCACTCTCATACCTCGACACCGGCAGCGGCGAGCCCGTCTTGCTCCTTCACGGCTATCCGCAGAGTCATCTCTGCTGGCGTCATCAGATAGGTCCGCTTGCGGAAAGCTATCGGGTGGTCGCGTTGGATTGGTTCGGCTGGGGAGACTCCGAGAGAAGCCTCGCCATTTCCGCGCGCTACGATGACGAGGTCGCCCGGCTCGATCGTGTCGTCGACGCGCTGGGCTTGTCGGGCGTCAACCTCTTCGCCCACGACTACGGAGGATACATTGGGTTGGGGTGGGTCTTGTCGCGGCCGGAGTCGGTAAGAAGATTCGCGATCTTGAATTCACGGGCGCACCGGACGTTTACCCCGGGTTTTTATTGGCAGACGGCCGTTTCTTGTTTCGTGGCGCGTTGGCCGGGCTTGCGTGCCGCATTCGCGCGGTTGCCGGCCGGTAAGATGCACCGGCGCGCGTTAGCCAAGTACGTCGCGCTGGGCTGCTTCGATGAGAAGTTGCTGGAACGCTACGTGGGCTGGATGGATACGGTTGAAGGCAGACGGTGGCTCACGCATTTCTACGCCGGATATGAGACTCAACCACGCACTCTGCTTGCAGCCGGGCTGCCGTACATAAGATGTCCTACCGCGGTGATCTGGGGCGATCGGGACCCTTATTGCCCTTTTTCCACGGGCCAGGAACTGGCGGCCACCATTCCGGGTGCCGAATTGACGCGCATCGTGGGTGCCGACCACTTCGTCATGGAGGAGAGGCCGTACGCGGTGCTCGAGGCGTTGCGGCGGCTCCTGGCGCGAGAGAGCACTCCGGGCTACGGCCACGGTAGTGCGCTGCCCAGTGCTGTGTGAGGACGGACACTCGCTGTTCTTGAAACGTTCCCGAGGAGGAAATCTCGATGACTACTGATCTGTGGATGTTGGTCTGGACCGGGTTGATGTGTGTGCTGATTCCAGTCGTGTACGTCGGTGCGCGTCTGAGTGCGCCGGGAGGGGTCGCGTGGGGGTTCGGCAACCGCGAGACCGGCATTGATGCCCCCGAGTGGTCGAACCGGGCAGCCAGGGCTCACGCCAACCTGGTGGAGAATATCGCTCCCTTCGCGATACTGGTGTTGGTCGCCCACGTCAGCGGCAAGGCCAACGCGACGACCGCGTTAGGCGCAACGATATTCTTTTGGGCGCGCGTCGCCCATGCGGCCGTCTACATAGCCGGTGTCCCGTACGTCAGAACGGCTGCGTTCGCGGCCAGTGCGGTCGGCCTCGTAATGATTCTGCTCGAACTGTTCTAGGTTTCAGCCAATGACGCCGGCCTGACGCAGCTTGGTCAGGTCGGTGGGCGTCATGCCGAGGCCGGACAGAACCTCGTCGGTGTGCTCGCCGAGCAACGGAGCCTGCAGGCGGTTAGTGCTGGGTGTTCGTTCGAACCGTGCGGCGGGGCGCGTCTGGCGCATACGTCCCGCGCTGGGGTGCTCCGATTCCTCGATTAACGCGTTCGCGGCGACCTGCGGGTCCTCGATGATCTCTTCCCTGGACAGAATCGGAGCGCAGGGTACTTGTTCGGCTTCCAGCCGGCGGATCCAGTAGTCCGAGGTGTTGCCGACCAGCACGGAAGCCGTCAATTCCAGGCGGGCGTCCGCGTGCTTGACGCGGCCGGCCGGAGATTTGAAGCGGTCGTCGTCGAGCCACTCCGGCTTGCTCAAGGCCCTGATGAGTCCTTGCCATTCGCGGTCCGAGACTGCGCCTACGGTGATGAAGCCGTCGCGAGTCTCGAAGATCAGGTCGCGCGTGTCGCGCGGCTTCGATGCTTTGATGTCGGGGCCTATGAAAGTGTAGCGGGCCATACCTTCGGGCCACATGAACGCGATCACCGCGTCGAGCATCGAGAGCCTTACGTGCTGGCCCTTGAGGCTCCGCTCTCGCTCGAGCAAGGCTGCGGTAATGGCTTGCGCTGCAGTCAGCGCCGTCACCTTGTCGGGTACTATAAGCCTGAACATTCGCGGCCGGCCCGTCTCGCCGTCGGCTTGTATGGAAGCCAGGCCCGACAAGGCTTGGATGACGGGGTCGTAGGCGCGCTTGTGAGAATAGGGTCCGCTTTCTCCGAAGCCGTTGATCGAAACGTAGATCAAGTCGGGCTTCAGTGCGCGCAGCCGTTGTTCGCTGAGGCCCATGTCCTCGGCTTTGCCGGGTCGAAGATTCTGTACGAATACATCCGCCCCGGTTACCAGCTGGCCTATCAACTCGACACCGCGGGGATCTTTGAGGTTCACCGCGACCGATTTCTTGTTACGGTTGGTAGTCGCGAAGATCGGCGCCAAACCGCGAGCCGCTCCGCCAAGCGCGCGCGTCAGGTCTCCGCCGCGGGGGGATTCGACCTTGATGACTTCGGCCCCTTGGTCGGCGAGCATCATTGTCGCCATCGGGCCCGAGATCATCTGCGTGCAGTCGATGATTCGATAACCTGAAAGCGGCCCGGCCACGAGAGAATACTATAGTCCTGCAGAGCCGGCGCAATGTTCGGCCCTGTGCTCGAGTAAGAGGCTCGTGCGTGCGCCTTCTTTGACTTACGCGCATTGCCGTTGCATCACCTGCTGTTCAACCGCTACCACCCGACCCCGAGGTTTCACATGGAAGACGTGCAACAAGAACTGCAGGCGCTGGCGAAATTCTACGAGATCGTGATCGACTTCGTGGTGAACTACAGCTTCCAGGTCATCGGCGCTTTGCTGATCCTGGCCGTGGGCGCGATCGTGTCTCGCTACGCAGCGCGACTGCTGCTCGACATGTGCGAGAAGCGCAACGTCGACATCACTCTCTCGAAATTCCTTTCAAGCGTCGTTCGGATCCTGATCTTCGCGCTGTTCGTGATCATCAGTCTGGGCAAGTTCGGAATAACCCTGGCGCCGTTCATTGCGGCGATCGGTGCCGTGTTTTTCGGCGCCAGTCTTGCGGTGCAGGGGCTCTTGTCCAACTATGCGGCCGGTCTGACGCTTATCCTGGCGCGGTATTTCAAGGTCGGCGACACGATCACGGTTCAAGGCGTGTCAGGAGTGGTAGAAGAGATAAAGCTTGCCATGACCTTCCTCTCTACCGAGGACGGTGAGGTGATCACCATTCCGAACAAGCTGATCGTCGGGGAGATCCTACAGAACTCCTTCGAGTTCAAGGTGGTCGAGATGGTCATCGGCATCGACTATGCAGACGATCCGGCTTTGGCCAAGTCGGTGATCGAAGGCGTTCTGACTGGCCGTCAAGACGTCGCTACGGATCCCAAGCCTCAGGTCGGAGTCGACACTTTCGGTGAGTCTTCCATCGACATAGGTTTCCGCTACTGGGTGCCGATGAAGAGTTATTACCAGTCGCGCTATAGCGCCAACCTAGCGGTCTTTCAGTCGCTCAAGGACGCCGGCATCAGCGTGCCCTTCCCGAGGCGTGACGTAACCATGCTCCCGGGAAGCCAGCCCGCAGCTTGAACCGCACCGATGGGAAGTCAGCTCGTAGAACTGAAACTGGAGCCGCCGGTCGCCGTGTTGGCGATGACGAAACCGCCGGTAAACGCCATCGACATCGAACTCATCGAGGTTTTGGGTGATGCCCTGGCCGAGGTCGAAGGCTCACCGAAGGCCGAAGCTTTGGTTCTGACCGGGAGTGGTAACTCGTTCTCCGCCGGCTTGGACCTCAAGGTGGTGCCGACCTACGACAGTGAGCAACAGAGGAGAATGATCGGCTCGATAAACCGATCCATCGCCAGGCTCTACTCCTTGTCGATGCCGGTGGTGGCGGCCGTCAACGGCCACGCGATTGCCGGCGGCTTGGTGCTCGCCCTCGCATGTGACTATCGAATCGGCTCCGAGGAAGACTTCAGCCTGGGTCTTACGGAGACGCGGGCGGGCATTCCTTTCCCGGCCGGTCCTATGACGGTTGTGAACGCCGAGTTGACACCGGCGGTGGCGCGGCGCCTCACCCTCGTTGCACGCAACTCCGGCCCGCGCGAGGCCGTTGCCGATGGGATCCTCGACGAGCTGTGCCCTGCGGACTCTCTTGTCGAACGAGCCTCCGAGTTCGCGGCCGACCTCGCTTCGGCGGGACGCTCAACCTACGCGCGGGTAAAGGCTCAACTTCGAGCGACCGCGATCAGCGCGTTGAACGAGATCGTCGACACGGGCAAGGACCCCTTGCTGGATTCCTGGATCGGAGCGGAAGCAAAGTCCTCGGCCTCGGCGTTGTTGCAGGGATCGTCGCGAGACTGATCTGAACAAACCCGTCCGCGAACCGTCTACGTGTTCGGCCTCCGTGTTCGTTTCAGCGTCCGTATTCGGGTAGGAGCTTGTCGATGATCAAAGCCGGGATAGTCGGGGCGAGCGGTTATATGGGAGGCGAGGCTCTGCGCGTGCTCCTCGACCATCCCGAGGCCGAGATAGCCTGGGCCACCAGCAGGACTCCGGGGCCGGCGGCCGACCATCATCCCAATCTCTACGGCCTGGGCCTGGATTTCATCCATCCCGATGACGCCGTCGGCGGAGACGTAGTGTTCCTGGCCTTGCCGACGGCGGCGTCGATCGAGTCTGCCAGGCGATTCCTCGAGGCGGGCTCCAAGGTCATCGACCTGGGCTCGGCGTTCAGGCTCTCTGACCGCGAGACATGGGAGGCCGTCTACAAGCAGCAACATAGCGACTGGGATCTGGCTACCGAGGCCGTCTACGGAGTGTCCGAACTCCACCTCGATGAGATTCGCGCGGCCCGTCTCATTGCAAACCCTGGTTGCTTCTCCTCCGCCGCGATCTTGGGCCTTGCGCCGCTGTTGAAAGAAGATCTCGTCGACGAGCGCCACTTGGTGGTTGACGGGCTGTCGGGGACCGCCGGGGCAGGGGCCGAGTTGGCAAAGCCGGCCCACCATCCCGAAATAGGCAACAACCTGGTGGCCTACAACGTGATCGGTCATCGTCACACCCTGGAAATGGAGCAGGAGCTTTCGTTGCTCGCGGGCAAGAAAGCGCGTGTGCACTTCACGCCGGTCTACGTGCCGGTGACCCGCGGAATCCTTGATGTCTGCCACAGTTTCCCGAAGCGCCCGGTGTCGCGCGACGATGTCCTGGGCCTGTTCCGTGATTTCTACGCCGATTCGCCGTTCGTCAAGGTCTACGACCTACCGAAGGAAGAGGCCGTGTCTTGGCAGTACAAACCTTACCCTTGGGTGAGCGCGATAGCGGGCACGAACTATTGCTTCATCGGCGTGGACGTAGACGAGGCCCGCGGCAGGATAGTCACGCTCAGCGTACTGGACAGTGTAGGCAAGGGCGGCGCGCAGGTGGGTGTCGAGAACATGAACATCATGTTCGGCCTGGATCGGCAGATGGGTCTGTCCAGGCGCGGGTTACACCCCAACTGATCCCGATCCGATTCCCGCCAGACTCTCGCGCATCAGCATATCCACGACTGCCTCGAGGGCTTCCTGTTCGGACGCACCGCTCGCTTTCGCGTCTCTGTAGGTGCGTAGCTGCCAATGCGCGCTGGTTCCGCGTGCGAGTATCGTACGCGCGTGTCCTACTTCCTCGGCGCAGCCGAAGTAGTCTATGTCCGGCCCCATCAGCTCGAAGAACTCTTCGACGAGGTCCTTGTACGGGATCAGCCGACCCTCGCCGAAATCGACGAGGCCTTTCTCGAAGCCGTAACGCTGGGCCAACCACCGGTTTTCGCTGATCAGCATCGCCGAGTAGCGGCGCCAGCGTTGGTTGTTGATACGGAGGCGATAGAGCATGCGCAGCCAACACAGATAGATCGCCGCCAGGCAGATCGTGTCCTCGAGCCGGGTGCATATGTCGGTCACGCGCATCTCCAGTGTCGGGAAGCGCGCGCTCGGGCGAATATCCCACCAGATCTGCGTTGCGTCCTCGATCAACCCGGTATTGACCAGTGTCCTGACGTGACGTTCGTACTCACTGTAGCTGTCGAAGGCGGGCGGTAGCCCGGTGCGCGGCAGCTCGTCCCATACCGCGATCCGGTAAGACATCAGCCCGGTGTTCGTGCCTTCCCAGAAGGGGGAGCTCGTGCTCAGCGCCAGTAGGTGGGGGAGGAAGTAGCGTGCCTGCGACATGAGATCTATGCGCAGATCGTTGTCGGCTATGCCGACGTGCACATGCATGCCGCTGATGAGCAGGCGACGTGCTACGCCTTGCAGGTCGCGGGCGAGGATCCGGTAGCGCGGTTTGTCGGTGCGTTTCTGTTCACCCCAGCTGGCGAATGGGTGGGTCGACGAAGCTATCATGGCTGCGCCGTGCTGCGCGGCTACCTCGGCCACGATCTTCCGAAGACGCGCGAGATCGTCGCGGGCTTCTTTGATGTTGGCGCAGGGCTTCGTCCCAACTTCTATCTGGGACTGAAGGAACTCCGGCGTGGCCTGGGTGCCGAGATGACGCTGGCAGTCTTCGAGGAGGCCCTTGGGCGCCTCGTGGACGAGGTCTCTGCTGTCGGGATTGACCAGCAGGTACTCTTCTTCGATGCCGATGGTGAAGTCCGGTTCTACTATCATCGTCGGTCACGGCGCCGTGGAGTTCCCGACGCCCCTGTCGACATGGTAGCATTAGCTGCGCATCCGCCTAACCACGATTCGATCTCGCGCCAGGAGGCTTCCGATGGAAGATCCGTACCGAGCGTTCTCGGGGTCAGCGCGCGACAAGTTGCTGGCTGCGTCGCTGATCTCGACCATCGGGCTGAGCTTCGTACTTCAAGCTCTGGACCAGTCCCTGCGAACTCCGGCGGCGCCCACGGGCATCCTCTCCTTCGAGTTCGCCGGCTCCCTGCTTCTCGCGGGCAACATGCTCGCCTCCTGGGGTCCCGAGGCCCGGGTGGACGCCGCTCTGAGCCTCGGCATCGACTACGTTTATCTCTTCAGCTACCCACTGTGCCTGTCGCTCGCCTGCGCAAGGGTAGCCAGCGGCGTAAGCATCCGTTTCCCGAGCCTCGCGGCAGTCGGCGTGTACCTGGCCTGGCTCATGTTCGTGGCAGGCGCGCTGGATGCGGTAGAGAACCTCGCGCTCATACAGCTGTTGCGAGGGTCGGATTGGGAAGCTTGGCCGCGCGTGGCCATGATGTGCGCGTTCCCGAAGTTCGCGCTGGTCGCTACGGGACTGATCTACATCCCTACGGCGGCCTTTACGCCGATGATTCTGCGCAAGCCTCCGGCCTGATCGGCTACGTTCAGCGGGAACGTGAGATGAGGTAGAGCACCCCCGAGAGCGCCACGCTCAAGAGGATGCAGGTGGTCAACGGGAAGAAGAACACGCCGCCGGGGCGTTCGACGCGGATATCGCCGGGCAGGCGCCCCAACCAGGGCACCGAGGGGGCGAAGTACAACACAACCCCCAGGAGGATGATCACGCAGCCGGCGGCAATTAGGGTCTTGCCTGCGAGTACCACGGCGGAGATTATGAGGCATGGCCGCTTCCGAGGCTACAGCCTTGCTTGTAGAGGCCCTGGATGCCGGTTAACAAGGACGTGTAGAGCGCAGGCCGTGCTCCCTTCGGCTGCGGCCGCAATCCCAGCCTCGCTCGACGGCAGGAGAACTCAAAGATGCGCCGCCGCGTGGTAACTCGCTACCTGGAGCTTCTAGAACCCGGACAATTGCGTCCGACCAGGCATGCGTTCGTCAAAGCGCAGGTGGCTCGAGCCCATATTCCCTGCGCCGAGTTGCACGAGTACTTGTACACCTCGATCGGTCGACCCTGGTACTGGATCGATCGCCTCGGTTGGACCTCCAGGGACTGGAGTCGTCATCTGAGAAGGGCGGACATCGCAACATGGATCGTCTACGTGGAAGGCCGACCTGCCGGCTACTTCGAGTTGGAGAAAGACGACGATCGTAGCGTAGAGATTGCCTACCTGGGTTTGATGCCGGACTTCATCGGTTGTGGGATAGGAGGCTACGTGATTACAGAAGCGGTCAAGCGAGCGTGGAACATGGATGCTTCCCGAGTGTGGGTGCACACCTGCACTCTCGACCATCCTAGAGCCCTAGACCAGTACCGTTCCCACGGCTTTCGCCTCTTCCACGAAGCGGAGTCGTATCTGGAGCTTCCCGAGCAGCTTTCCCACGTAGCCTGACCGATATGGACCTGGAGGTCTCAGGGCTCGACCACATCTATGTGAGCGTGGCCGACTTCCGGCGCTCCCAAGCCTTCTACGACCCGGTGATGAAGTTGCTGGGATTCAAGAAGGGAACCCTGCCCATCGGCGGTGATCCCCACTGCCACTATTTCAACCGCGTTCTTCAATTCACGATACGGCCGGCCAAGAGCGCGGGCGAGCATGATCCCTATGCCCCCGGGCTGCATCATGTTTGTCTTCGCCTCCCCGACGATGCCGCCGTCGATGCGGCGTACAAAGGGTTGCGTTCCCTCGGCGTCGAGGCCACCGAGCCGGCCCGCTACCCCGAGTACGCGGAGGACTACTACGCCACGTTCTTCGAGGACCCTGACGGGATCAGGTTGGAATTGGTGGCGCACCGCCGTCTACGTAGCCTCATCCGGGATCGTTGGGAGGAGCTCGTCGAGTTCGAGGATCCGATCTCGAAGGCGGGCATCTCTTAGGTCGGGTCCGGCTTTCAGGTCCGCTTGCCGCCTTTGGGCGGCGACTTGCGCTTGGGCCTTGCCGTTCGGCTTTTCGGTTTTCTCGATGCTGCGGTGCCGTCTGCGGCGCGCTTCAGCTCCGCTCCGGCTTCCTCGGATTTCTTGGATGCCTCGATGATGACGCCGAGGCTGGAGTTGCCGTCCGGAGCTTCGGCCTCCTCGTCCGGAAACACATCGTAGACCAAGCCGAACCGCCTTCTTACCGAGCCGCTCGGACGATTGCCCGGTAGCCAGCGTTCGATGACCGGCTTGAGGTCCGCGGTCGTGACCGGCTTGGCAATGAAGTCGTCCATGCCTGCCGCCAGACACTGCTCGCGGTCCCCCTCCAGGGTATGGGCAGTCATCGCGATTATGGGCAGCTCGCGCGCATTGTCATCGCGCCGGCGGATGGCCGACGTCGTCTCCCACCCGTCCATATCGGGCATGGCGCAATCCATGAGGATCATGTCGAATCGTTGCTTGTCGATCGCCTCGAGTGCCTCGAACCCGTTAGTGACGCCCTTGGCCGCGTAGCCCAACTTGTCGAGTTGGCGCAGTACGACGTTGAGCGTCTCTGCGTTATCCTCCGCCACCAGAACGCTGATGCGGTCTTGCGGTGATGGCGCGTCCTTGCGCTTGCGCCCCTTCTTTGCGGCCGTTGTCGCCGATGACTCAGGCGCATCCGGCATGGCCGAATCGAGTGTGGCTCGCGCTTTGGTGCCGGTTTCGCGGATGGTGACCAGATAGTTTCGTAGCACCCCGTGTTCGTCGTTGATCGGGTAGATTGTGCGCTGGTTGGAAAACGGCGACCCGTCGCGGCGGATGTCGACACGCGTTCCTTGCCACGGCCGGCCTTCGGATAAGAGCCGTTCGGCTCTGGGGTCGAGCCACGCCAGGGAACTGTTGCTGGCGATGAGTTGCAGGGTGTTCCCGAGGATCTCGCTGCGCTTGAAGCCGCTGGTGACCTCGAACGCGGGATTGGCGAACAGGATTTGCCCCTCCGAATCGGTGACGAGGGTCGGATCGATGGAAGCTTCGAAAGCCGACGAGAGACACCGAGAGCGATCCTCGACGCCCGAGTTCTGGTAGGACAGCGCAAGAAGATCCGCGACGGCTTTCACGAAGTTGATTTCATCCTGTGCGAAGCTTCGACGGATCTGCGTGTGTAGGCTGACCACTCCGATGTCGCCCGCGGGGCCCTTTACCGGTACCGCCAGTCCGCTGATCAGCGCATTGCCGGGCCGCGTATCCAGGGCGCCGAAGCGAGTCTCGGACGCGTAGGCTTCGGTAGCCGCCGGCTGGTGGGTCGAGAAGACGTAGCCCGCATGAGAGCTGGTGGTCGCGGGAATCGTGAGCTCTCCAATGGTATCTTGGGGCACTCCCACTGCGGCCCTCAACAGGAGATCGTGGCTTGCCGGTTTGGTCTCCCAGATCTTGCACACCGGAACGTCGAGCACGTGCGCGATTTTGGCGGCAGCGAAAGCAAAGACCTCCGTGTAGTTGGAACGGTTGAGCGCTTCGGTGGCGACCTCCGACAGGGCGGTGGCGTGCTCGTTTCGTTCGATCGCCGTGCCCGGCATATCCTCGTCAGACAGCAACCGTGCGAAGACCAGGGTCACGGTGCTGCGCTCGAGTTGTCGCAGTCCACGCAAGGAAACCTCGGCTTCGAAGGTGCTGCCGTCGGATCGCTGCAGGACCACACGGTCGGCTTTGCGGGTGAGGTATGCGGCGGCTTCGGCGGCGCTGGATCCGGGCAGCACTTCGGGTACCAGGCAACGGATATGCTGTCCGACTACGGTAGCGCGTGAGTAGCCGAAAAACTCCTCTGCCGCGTGGTTGTAGCTCGCAACCAGGCCGTCGTTGTCTATTTCCACGATCGCGTCGTTGGAAAGACTCGACACGAACTCGCCGTGAGCAAGGGAGCGTTCCAGGTGGCGGATGATCGGATTGGTGGTTCGTAGCAGCATCACCAGTAGGAGCACCAAGACCGATATGATGATCGGCGCAACGATCGACGCCTCTACCAGGAAGGGCGCGCGTACCTCCTCGATGGTGATCTTCAGTACTACCGCCAGCTTCCATCCCGGCACCGGCTCATACGCTGCCAGCACCTTACGGCCTTTGTGGTCATCGGCGACGATGATCCCCGACTGGCCGGACAGCGCCAGCAGCATGGGTTGGGCTATGGGCGATTGAGAGGCCAGGCGTAGGATCTTGGTCTCCAGGCCTTCGTCGTAGATCGTGATGAGATCGTTTTGCAGAGTGCCGTAGGCGAACTGCACCGATTTCCCGGAAACGGAGCCGTAGCTGCGCACGTTGAAGCTGGCCAACAGTTCGCGCAGGCCGCCGTTCTTGGCGGCAGCTTCAGCGGCTGCTTCGACGACGCGGGCGTGGTTCTTGGCGGTAGTGGAAAGCTGGCGCTCGAGTTCCCGCAGGTTGAACTTGTAGACGGTGTAACCGGAAACGGCCCATGCGAAACCGACGGCCGCCATCATGGCCACCATCAATCGGTTCTTGCGCCGCCAGTATGACTGAACCCAGCGTGCACCTCCCCGTGCGCTCGCGCTCTCCAGGTTCTCCGGGAGGGTCGAGTCGTACATCGGCACCGGGCGGCCGTGCCTGCTGTGGCCACCATACCTCATATCGTTAGATTGTACGGGTGCTGGCGTGAGTGCCGCGACCTCAATTGTGTCGCGCTACATGCGTGACGCCCTGTACGGAATTGTGCGCTTCGTCAGGTTCTGGGTCTCAAGACCATCATCTGCGAGGCTATGGCCACCAAGCGCCCGTCTGCCCATAGGCAGTTCTCGCCGCGGGCGTAGGATTCGCCGGCCCACGCAACGGTGGCGTCGGAGAGTATCCACTCGCTGGCCGCGTCTTCCAGGAAGTGCACCGTCAGATCGACGCTCGGGCCTACGAAACGGCCCTCGACGTCGACGGTTTGCCACAAAGCAGGGGGCATGGTGTCGGCTATGGGGAGAAGCGCGAGGGGATCCATGACTCCGGCCCCGTTGCGCTGATCCTTCTTGTACCTGAACCACCTTGCGATACGCGCGCTGTCGGCCGGTTTCTCTTCGAGCTCCCAGGGCAGCCTACCGAGCGCCGTTCTCACCTCGAAATGGTCGAAGAAGCGCGGAGGCGTTCGTGTCCCCGTGCTATCGAGAGAGTTATCAAGGAGGCGGCTGTCTTGCGGGGCGGGCACCTCAGGGCAGGAAGCATCGAGGAGGGCCGGGCCGGGTCTGCCCGCTCCGAAAGTCGCAATGGTTTCCAGCCCCATGCCGTTCCCGGCCGCCTCGCTGACGCTGCACCGCGCGTGGGCTGAAGAACCACTACGTCTGAGCACCTCGACTTCAGCTCGAAGTTCGCCAGCGAAGACCCGGTTGACGAAGGTGGTGGTCGCGGAACGAGGCTTGAATTCGTCGGTGTCGATCTCCGCCATCATCGCGCGCATCGATAGCGCCATCAGGACCCCGCCCTGGGGCCCGAGTCCGTTCCAGTGTTCCGTCAGGGCGGCGCGGTAGTGGCCGGGGCGCTCGGGGATCGCGTGCACCGTGGTGTCGGCGCGGAGGTCTCGGATGTCTGACATAAGACGGCTCGGGCAGCCGGTGCCGCGCGAACGCCGGCCCGGCTTCCGACAGTGTGCCGGGCAGCAAGGGCGATTCAACCCGAGGGTGCTTGCTTGGCGGAGTCGCCACGGCTCGGACCAATGCCGGGCGATACCGGGTTTGTTGCCTTTTGCGGCGGATTAGGGATAAGAGAGGGCCTTCGCGGGCTGCGCCGCCGGTGGTGCCGCGCTTCAACCATACACGCATTCCATTGAACCCCATGCGCAGACTCAGAGGCTTGTCATGCTGATCCTGTTCGCGCCCAAGGAGACCGATGCGGGCGAAACCAGAGCCTCCGTTACCCCCGACAGCATACGCCGCTTCGTCAAGGCGGGTGCCGAGGTAATGGTCGAGGCCGACGCCGGAAAGGGTTCGATGATATCCGACGCGGACTACGTCGAGGCCGGGGCCAAGGTGGTCGACCGTGACGCGGGCTTTACGGCTGCCGATGTAGTGCTCAAGCTCAATCCGCCCAGTACCGAAGAAGTCGGCAAGATACAGTCGGGATCGACCTTGGTGAGCTTCGTCTACCCCACCGTCAACCCCGAGTTGGTGACCCAACTGACGGAGCGGAAGATCTCGGTGCTGGCCATGGAGTCGGTCCCGCGCATAACACGGGCGCAAAAGATGGACGCGCTCAGCTCTCAGGCCAACCTTGCCGGTTACAAGGCCGTTCTTCAGGCTGCGGACACGCTTCCCAAGATCTTTCCGATGATGATGACCGCCGCGGGTACGATTCAGCCGGCGAAAGTCGTGATTCTCGGTGCGGGTGTTGCCGGGCTCCAGGCCGTCGCGACAGCGAAGCGACTCGGGGCCGTGGTCGAGGTTTCCGATGTCCGTCCGGCCGTAAAGGAACAGGTCGAGAGTCTAGGCGGAAAGTTCATCGACGTTCCCACCGACGAGGCCATGGAGGGCGCCGGCGGATACGCCAAGGAGCAGTCGGAAGACTTCTTGAGGCGCCAGCGTGAGATCGTGCGCAAGAGAATCACGGAAGCCGACGTGGTGATCACGACGGCGGCCATACCGGGCAAGCCGGCACCCATGCTGGTCCCCGAGGATACCGTGCGCGACATGAAGCAGGGTTCCGTAATCGTCGATCTGGCCGTGGAGACCGGAGGTAACTGCGAGTTGAGCGAGGCCGGCAAGATTGTCGAAGCGCACGGCGTGACCATAATCGGCCGCGAGAAGGTTCCGTCGTTGGTACCCGTCAACGCGACCGAGGTGTACGCGCGCAACGTGGTCAACCTGCTTGGCGACATGATCAAGGACGGTGAACTCGTGTTCGACCTGGAAGACGAAGTCGTCGACGGCGCCTTGATCGTCCACGAAGGGGCGCCGCGCGGCGCGGCCGCCGGAGGTAACTGAGCATGCTGACCCCCCTGATGATCGGTCTATACGTCTTCGTCCTGTCCATTTTCGTGGGCTTCGAGGTGATCACCAAGGTGCCGCCCACTCTTCATACGCCGCTGATGTCGGGCGCGAATGCGATCTCGGGAATCACCATCGTCGGCGCCCTGTACTGTGCTCAGACGGCGGACGTCAACCTGGCCAACATTTTCGGCTTCGTCGCGATCACTTTCGCAACGATCAACGTGGTCGGCGGCTTTCTCGTTACCGACCGCATGCTGCGGATGTTCAGGAAGAGGTAGCGATGGGGAACTCCCTCATAGCCTTGGGCTACCTGATAGCCGCGTCTCTTTTCATCTTCGGCCTGGCGCAGTTGTCCAAGGTAAGGACGGCCCGGCGAGGTAACTTCCTTGCTTCGCTGGCCATGCTCCTGGCCATCGCGCTGACCCTCGTTCACATGGGCATCGTCGACTACCGGTGGATAGTGGCGGGCTTCATCGCCGGCAGCGTTATCGGCGGTTTGTTCGCGACCCGCGTGCAGATGACGCAGATGCCCGAGATGGTTGCTCTGTTCAACGGCTTCGGTGGCGGAGCATCGGCGCTCGTCGGGTTGTCGATCTTCTTCGGCAGCCTGGGCGCGCTCGAAACCGATCCGTCCGTTTCCAATATGCTGGGTGGGGCTCACGTCGCGGTTACGACCATGCTCAGCCTGTTGATCGGAGCGGTCACGTTCTCCGGCAGCATCATCGCGTTCCTGAAGCTCAACGGCACGATGAGAGGCAACCCCATCCTCATCCCCGGACGTCACGTACTGAATATCGTGCTTCTGGGCGGTACCGTGGCTATCGGCGCCGTGTTGACCCTCGGCACCTTCGACGCGAATCTTGCCTCGTCCTTGACGGTAGCTGTCGTCAGCGCGGCCTTGTTGCTCGGCATTATGGCGGTCATTCCCATCGGCGGCGCCGACATGCCCGTCGTCATCTCGCTGCTCAACAGCTACTCGGGCGTTGCGGCGGCAATGACGGGTTTCGTGCTGTCAAACAACCTGCTGATCATAGCCGGCTCCTTGGTTGGAGCCTCCGGTCTCATTCTCACGCGCATCATGTGTAAGGCGATGAACCGATCGCTTGCCAACGTGATGCTCGGTGGTTTCGGTGCGGAAGGGGGAGACTCGGAAGCGCAGCAGCAAGGCTACACCAACGTAACCGAGGCCGGCCCGGAAGAAGTCGCCATGATCCTGGCGGACGCCGCTTCGGTCGTGTTCGTGCCCGGTTACGGACTCGCTGTCGCACAGGCACAGCACGCCACGAGAGAGCTTGCCGACATCCTGGAAGAGCGGGGTACCAAGGTCACCTATGCGATTCACCCCGTGGCGGGCCGGATGCCCGGACACATGAACGTTTTGCTGGCGGAAGCGGACGTTCCCTATGATCAGCTGGTGGAGATGGACCAGATCAATCCGGAGTTCAAGACTACGGATGTGTCGATAGTGTTGGGCGCCAATGACGTGGTGAACCCGGCCGCCATGCACGACAAGGGCAGTCCGATGTACGGAATGCCCATACTCAACGTCCACGAGTCGCGCACGGTGTTCGTCGTGAAACGGTCTTTGAGCCCGGGATTCGCCGGTATCCGCAACGAGCTTTTCGACTACGACAATACCAACATGGTCTTCGGTGATGCCAAGAAGGTGCTCACCGACGTCCTCGCCGAACTGAAGTCCATATAGGCGGCGTCTGGACACTGCACTGCCCGAGCCTAGGATGGCGCAAGCGCCGCTCTCCTGGTTGACAGGCGCCTCACGATGGTTGCAGATCCGGACACCGCCACGATCCTGACCGAGTGCGATATGGATGACGTCATGTCGCTGGGGTTCATTGGCGGCGAGGCGGCCGCATTCTCCGATCGTTGTCCTTCCAAACCTACGCCCAACGAAGATGCAGCCGGACTGCTACCTCTCGGCGGCGGTAGGGGAGTGCTCGTAGTTGCCGACGGCCTTGGGGGCCGCCCGGGCGGTGCTACCGCTTCGGCGCGTACCGTGGAATGCATAAAGCGCTCGGTGACCGGCGTGGGCGATGGCGAGGATGCCATGCGTGCCGCCATCATCGAAGGCATCGAGCAGGCCAACAGAGAGTTGTTGGAGATGGGTACTGGAGCTGCCACGACAGTTGCCGTCGCCGAGATCGACGGAGCCACCGTGCGTACATATCACGTCGGCGACTCCGTAATCCTCGTCATCGGGCAACGGGGAAAGCTCAAGCTACAAACTGTAGCTCATTCTCCCGTAGGCTTCGGAGAAGCCTCGGGGCTCATGGACGAAGCCGAAGCCATGAGCCACCCCGAAAGGCACATCGTCGCCAATATCGTGGGTGCTCACGACATGAGGATAGAGGTCGGGAGCCGCAAAGAGCTGGCTCCGCGCGATACTGTCGTGCTCGCGTCCGATGGCCTGGTCGACAATCTCTACGTGGGTGAGATCGCGGACATTGTTCGCGCCGGACCGCTGGGCGACGCCGCCGGCCGTTTGGTCGGTACCTGCAAAGCGCGGATGGCCGGTACGAGCAACGATGAGCCGTGCAAGCCCGACGACCTCACGGTCATAGTCTACCGCCCGCCAAGTCAGACAGGAGTCAGCTCAACACATGAATAACCTGGAGACCTTCGCGCTGGAACCGGGGCGCGTCCTCGCTCGCAAGTACGTGGTTGGTGAACTGCTCGGCAAGGGCTGGGAGGGAGAGGTCTACCACGTCACCGAGATAGCCACGGGTATCGAGCGGGCAGCGAAGTTCTTTTTCCCCAAGCGCAACCCGCGCAATCGGGCCCTGAAATTCTACGCACGCAAGCTCAACAAGCTGCGTGATTGCTCCATTATCATCCGCTATCACACTCAGGAGTTCTTCCGCTACGGTGGCCAAGAGCTGCCCTTCCTGGTCAGTGAATACGTCGAAGGAGAACTCCTGACCGATCTGTTGAAGCGTCAGACCGGGAAACGGCTGCAGCCTTTCGAGGCGATGCATCTTCTGTACGCGTTGGCGACGGGTGTGCGCGAGGTTCATCGCTTGGGCGAGTACCACGGCGACCTGCATTCGGACAACGTCATCGTCAACCGCTCGGGGCTCGGCTTCCGGGTCAAGCTCGTCGACATGTATCAGTGGGGACGAGCGACGTCGGAGCATCTACAGGACGACATCTGTTTTCTCATCAGGATCTTCTATGACGCTGTCGGGGGCGCGAAGCGTTACGGTTCCCAGCCGCCGGAGGTCAAGGACATCTGCTGCGGGCTCAAACGTTCGCTGATCCTGAAGAAGTTCAGGACCTCGGAGCGCCTCTGTAGCTATCTGGAAAACCTGGAGTGGAGTTGAGGGGGCCGGCTATCGCCGGCCCCCGATACGTCTAGGAGGACGGGTTGCAGATGATTCGCATCCTGTCCTTGTCGCGCGTGCCGTCGCTGCGCGTGATGCGGGTCTTGATGCGCTGTTTCCCCTTGCGGCCGTTCTTGAGCGGCACGTCTATGTAGGCCGTCGTGCAGCGGTCTTGATCGGTAAGTGCGGGTGAGAACTCCACGACGTTGTTGTCGTCTCCCGTCACCGTCGACGACCCCAGCATCTCGATCGCGTCGATGAGCGCAGCCGCCGCCGGTGCGTCGGCCGGCTTGTTGAACTTGAATTCGGTCTTCGGCCGTACGAGCTCATAGGTCTCGATGTCCGGGCTCGCGCACTGCTGACCGTCACGGCCGACGATCCGGGGATCGTTATTGTTGACGCACAGGAGCACGTGAGCGAGGCATCGATTGTTGCCTGCGCGGTCGAAGTCGAAGCCGTCGCCGTCGGTTATCTCGAACTTGGACTGGCGGAAGGCCTTCTTGTCCTTGGGCGCATCGATAAAGAATTCACCGATGCAGTCGGTTTCCTTTGCTCCCTTGCCGCGCGCACAGCGGCCGGGTTCAGGCTCGGTGCAGCCGCCGAAGCCCTCGATGGCGGTTCGTGATTGGGCATTCGCCACTACATCGTCGGTGTAGAGGTAGACGTCGTGGTAGCCGTTGGACAGCCACAGGTCGATCTGGTCGCCGTAGTGGGGGTCTCCCACCACACCGCTGGTTCCGCCTGGGATGACGTTCTTGGCGACGATGGCGCCCGGGATCATTTCCACTACGCTTCTACGGTTGGGGCCGCTTCCGAAGTCGAGGCCCGTGTCGCTGGTCGGCCGGATGCCGTAACTGGCAACGTCGACGGTGCCGCGGGCGCCGTCGCTAGGCTCCCCGGGCGGGAAGCCGACAGCCGGTTGCACCGGAATACTCAGAGCGCCTCCGCCGGAGATCTTCGTGTTGTTCAGGTCACCGTCGAGGTTGCTCTCGAACACCACGTAGTGCACGAGACCCCAGAGGTAGTCATCAACGAGCAGTGAGCCGGCGAAAGCATCGTCGAAGGTCGGGCCGGCCAGAAGATCCAGGGCGTCCTGAAGGCTGGTGACCAACAGTATGTCCCTTTCCTCTTCGGTGGTCAGTGACACACCCGGGTCGTCGAAGAAGTTGATGCCGGAGTCGCCGACGCCGGTGAAGGTCGGGGCGTTGAGCAGCCGCAGCAAGCCGCGTCGTGCCGCATCACTGCCTTGGCGATACCCTACGCCGCTGGCAGCAAGTGTGGCGTCGAAGGTGTTCTCGACGAGCTGGCCGACGGCGACGTTGTAGATGGTGGTGGCCACGCTGTCGATGAGTTCCTGCGCAGTGGGAATGCCGGGATCGCCGGTAGTGTCGAAGCCGGCCGGCGTATTGTAGGTCCAATCATTCAGTCTATCGCGCGCATCGAGGATGCGGCTGTTGATCAAGCTCGAAAGCTCCGGCGGCGCGCCGATGTCGAGGGCGTTATCTACGGCCGTCACGAAGTGCGGAGCGATCATCCGTCCTTCGATCTGGTTCACGTCCGCCTGCATCCTCTGCATGTCGGCGAAGGAAATCGTGCCGTCGCCGGCTGGGGTCCCCGGCGGTGTGGCGATCAAATTCAGTTCGGCTCGAACAAGCTCGGTGATCCTCCCCGCACGGAAGTCGGAATAGGTTCTGTTGAGATACGGGCCGGTGCCGGCCAAAGCTTCGTCTAGAGGATTGTTGTCCGCCGTGTTTCCGACGGGATCGTTGTTGCCGTTGACGAACCAGCCGGCGGCAGGATTCTCGATCTGAGGGACGTCCGCCGGGTCGACAACTTCGTAGGGCACAGCCTGATCGGCTGGCTGCGGGCCGCCCAAGCCCTTCCACTCGTTGCCGCCGGTGCCGTCACGAATCAGATACGGCGGGTTGCCAACGACTGCGCCCGCGTCGATGTCTTCGCGGATCGGGAACTCGCCGCTGGCGAAGTAGGCTATGTTGCCCGTCACGTCAGCGTAGGCCCAGTTTTGTGAACCGAAGTCGAAAGCGGCCAATCCGCTCTTGAACTCGGTCAGGTTGGTTGCACGGTTCCATATGAAGAAGGTCTCGAGTTCCCGAGTCGGGAACAGGCCCGTGTACTGCACCGACAAAGCCGACCCACCGGTAGTGTTGGGCGGGAAGGGGAAGGGGCTCAATGTAGTCGGGAATATGGGGCCGTGGCGGTCGACGATGAGTATTTCGGCCGGCGTGAAGTTGGCCAACAGTGCTGCTACGTCGACTACGCCCTGTGTCTCCGTGTTCGGGATTCCGAGTGCCAGCGCGAGTACCCCACGCTCTTGTCCCACCAAGTTGCCGTTTTCGAGGTTGACGTCGACCGTGATGGGGAGGCGCGTGATCGGCTCCTGGGCGGCGTTGTATGTACTGAACAGGTTGCCGGCACCGTCACTCGAGATGTCTTCGAGGTACCAATCCGTCACGTCGGTGGGGTTGGTGGTCGCGCCCCACGAGATATCCTCGTTGTGGCCGAGAACCACACCCGGCGCGCCGGCGAAGCCGATACCGGTGACGTTGATGTTGCCGCCACGGTCCTTGGTGTTGAGGTGCAGCTCATAGAAGGTCGACGGGCTGCCGAGGCCGAGGTGGGGATCGTTGGCTACTATCGGGTTGCCTGTGTCGGTGTGGGTGCCTGCGACTGCCCATTCGTTCGAGCCGATGGCCGTCTCCGCTGCGACCATCTCCTGCATGATGGGTTGCTTCATCAACTTGACGATGTACTCACGGGCTTTCTTGACGGTGCGACGTTGAGCGTCCGTGAGCATGCGCTTCTTTTTGTCGGCTTCCGATTCCTCGGCACCGGCACTAGCGTCCTCGGACTTTGTATCGGCGCTTGCCACCGCAATGTTCTTCTCTGCGGCTTTCGACGTGAGCACCATCGGAGTGTTGTTGGCGTCCGGCACCGTGAAAGCGTTGTTGACCGGCTGAGACCGATCGAGATCGTCGAAGAAGGCGATGTCGCCGGTAGGCGAACCGAGTGCGCCTAGTACATTATCGACCTCGTCCGTGAGGCCGTCGTCGAAGTCGAAAGACAGCTGGAAGGCCTGCAGCTTACCGAACACCACACTGTCTACCGGGACCCAGGGTTCGATGGCCGAGATATTCAACAGAGGGTACTCGGGTGGCAGATTCCCCGTGGAGTTGGCGAAGGCAATGTACTCGTTGACGCCGTCTGCGAAAGACTGGAGCGCGCTCTGGACGTCGGGGGAAAGAGCGAGAAAGGAATCCTCGGCGGCGCGACGGAGCCCCAGGGTCTTGAAGAACAGGTCCTGCTCGACGTTGCTTATGTTGCCTGGGAAGGGCGGATCGGTGGGAAAATCCTCACCTATGTTGAAATCGGGAAATCCCAGCAGGGCAGAAACGGTACCACTCGGGATGCGCCGGAAGATGTCCATCTGGAACATGCGGTCGACCGCCATGACGTAGCCCAGGGCGAAAGCCCCATCGTCGAGATTCGACGCGTATACGTGAGGGATGCCCCACTGATCGCGAACGATGTCGACCGGCTCGGTGAGCCCGGCCAGGGTCAGCGTCTCGGTGACCGGCACATCCGTGGCCTCGGCGGCCAAGGACGCGGTCGGTAGCGACAGCGAAACGATGATGGTCAGTGCGATCGCGATTCGTGGAACAGAGATCATGGAATTGCCCTCCTGACGGGGTGGTCCCGCTGGCTGTTGGCGCCCCCGAACACTGGTGAATATCGCGCCGATTACAGCCCAACGGGGCTCAACGTGTCAAGGTAAAACGGGCCTGCGGGGTGCGTCCGGAACCCTTTCAGGGGGCCGGCAGTGCCCGCTCATGGTCGGGGCCGTGACTACAATGGGGGTTGCCGCCGTAGCCGTCACCGTATAGACGAAGATGTTGGTGCTAGACGAAGCTGGTTCGCATTGGCTTAGCGAACCGCTCCGGAGGAAGATTACGACATGGCAACGGGGAAAAAGGCGAAAACCGCACAGACTAGGGGGGCGGCACAGGAGCACACCTGCGAGCAGTGCGGCGAAGAGCTTCGTGTTGTCATGTACGCCGGCTACGGCCGAAAGGGCATGTTTTGGCAGCCGGACAAGACGTGCAAAGAGGAAGGCTGCCGCTATCCCAAGCGAGCCGGCTGAGGCCCGTCCTTTTCCGGTGGTCTGAACCATGGGGCTCGACAAGAAGCTGCTGGAAGTCTTGGTCTGCCCGGAGTCCAAGAAGCCCCTGGTTTACTTCGAGAGCGAGAACTTCCTCTTCTGCCCCGACTCAAAGCTCAAGTACCGTATCGATGACGGCATACCGGTAATGCTCATCAGCGAGGCCGAGCGCCTCGACGATGAGGCGGCAAAAGCGCTCATGGAGCGCGCCCCGTCCTCGAGTTGACACCCATCGATAGCGGCATGCGTGCCTCGAGTGCCGTCCCGTTGTGCCGGTCGTCAGTTAAGGAGCCGCCCTCTTGCCAGCCTGGTTGATCTTTGCATTGAGCGCGGGTGCGGTCGCGGTGGCCGGGACCAAGCTCGCTACCGCCGGCGACACCATAGGAGAAGGGACGGGATTGGGCGGTCTCTGGGTCGGAGCCCTCCTGATCGCCGCAGTCACCTCTTTGCCGGAACTAGCTACCGACCTGGCTGCCGTGCTCCAACACCACCCCGGGTTGGCGGTCGGAGATCTTTTCGGGTCGTGCATGGCCAACATGATGATCCTGGCCGTTGCCGATCTTCTCACCAGAGAGTCGCGCATGTTGTCACGCGTGGCCGTCAACCAAGTGTTGGTCGGCACGCTGGGAATCAGTCTGACCATAATCGCCGTCATCGGAGTCATGGTCGGCGGCGACTACTCGTTCATGGGTTTGGGATGGCCGACTGCTGCCATAGCGGTGGCCTACGTCGCCGGCATGCGTCTGATTCACCACAACCGCGAGGGGCCGCCGTTCCAGTCGCCGTCGGAGGTAAGCAAGGCCCGGGTCCCGAAGGAGAAGATGCAGTCGGCGGTGATCGTATTCGGTGTGGCCACGATCGCCATTCTGGTGGCTGCTCCCTACCTGGCGTCGTCCTCGTCGGCTCTCGCCGATCAACTGGGGATCTCACAAGGCTTCGCCGGGATGCTCCTGCTGGCGCTGACCACCTCGTTGCCAGAGGCCGCGGTGTCTTACGGCAGCATCCGCTCGGGTGCCTATGCCTTGTGTGTAGGAAACCTTCTGGGCAGCAACTGCTTCAACATGGCGGCGATGATTCCCCTCGACCTTGCCCACGGAGGTGAGTCGCTACTGGCCAGCGTCGAACCTAGTCTCGCGCTGGGCGGCCTGTTCGCCTGCTTGCTCACGGCCCTGGCTATGCTCGACGTTCTCAACAAGTCCGAGCGGCACTTCTGGGTCGTCGAGTTGGGCCCGGTAGTCATGCTATTCGTCTATGTGGCCGGGCTGGTCCTGACCTACCAAGCCGGAAGCTTGTAAAGAGACTCCGACCTCCTGCTGCAGGCTACGGCTCAGTGCGCGCTATGGCGGCTACGGGCGAAAAGCTTGCGTATTTCCTCCACCCACAACACCAGGCTGGCGACGATGCCGATGAGAAAGAAATCCGTTACCGGAATCGGCACGGTGTGGAACACTCTGTTCATCGGCTCGGTGTAGATGACGAGGAAGTGCAGCACGTTGCCCAACGCTAGCCCGCCGAGCAGCCAGTAGTTCTTGAGTATGCTCAGGTTAAGAGCCGATCGCTGTTCGCTACGGCAGTTGAGCACGTTGAACCATTGGCAAACCGCCAATACCGTGAACACTTCACTCCTGGCCAGCTCGTAGGAGACATCCGTCGAGAGCCTCCACACAAAGTAGCCGAAAGTCGAGAGCACCATCGCAGGTGTCATGAACGCGATCCGCTTGAGCATCGTGCTATCGATCAGCGCCTCGCTTTGCTCGATGGGAGGACGATTCATCTCGTCGCCCTCCGGTTGTTCCATGATGAGATTCACCGTGACCGTCCCCTCGGTAACGATGTTGATCCAAAGAATCTGAACGGCGGCCAACGGCAATGGGTAGCCGAGGAACAGTGCGCTCAAGAGCACCGCAACTTCCGCCATCGACGTCGCGACGAGGTAGAGAATCACCTTCTTCAGATTCCGATAGACCAGGCGGCCTTCCTCGACGGCGTGGACGATGGTTGCGAAGTTGTCATCGGTGATGACAATCTTCGCTGCGCCTTTGGCGACATCAGTTCCGGTGATTCCCATGGCGACGCCCACGTCCGCACTGGCCAGCGCCGGCGCGTCGTTGACGCCGTCGCCCGTCATCGCCACGACTTTCTTCTGCGATTGGAATGCTTTGACGATGCGGAGCTTCTGAGCGGGATGTACCCGCGCGAATACGGATATGCGGTCGAGGCGGGTACGCAGCTCCTGTTCCGGCATTTCGTCCAGCTCGCGGCCGTCCACCGCCGTGTCCCCGTCGCGAGCGATGCCCAGTTCTCGAGCGATGGCAAAGCCGGTTATCTTGTGGTCGCCGGTGACCATGATCGGCCGGATGCCGGCCTCGCAGCACTCGGACACGGCCGATTTAACTTCACCGCGAGGTGGGTCCATCTCCCCCACGAGCCCAAGCAACGTGGCGCGGCCGTTGAACTGCGCGAAACCATCAGTTTCATCCAGAGCCCAGTCGTCTACCTCGGCCACCGCCAGCACGCGTAGGGCGTGGGCGCCCATTTCACCACAGGCAGTTTCCACGCCCTGGCGCAGCGACTCGCCTGACGGGTCATGCTCGCCGGTTCGGCGGGCGGGCGAGCAAAGGTCGAGGACGACTTCCGGCGCGCCTTTGATGAAGATGCGTCCACGCGATCCCGGACCGTGCTGAGTTGCCATCATCTTGGCGGCGGCATCGAAGGGAATCTCGGTGCGGCGTGGCATTTGCTGGCGCAGCGCCCCGAGCTCCACGCAGCCTTTGAGCGCCAGCGTGAGCAGCGCGGCTTCAGTCGGATCGCCCAGCGCACGCCACCGCGGGTCGTTCTGATCGGGCGGGACGAGCTGGGAGTCGTTGCAGAGGGCCACTGCTTCCAGTAGCGAGCGCAACTCGGAATCGCCGTTGGCGGTAACTTCGCGTCCTCCCTCGATCAGCTTACCTTCCGGAGAATAGCCCGCCCCGGTGACCTGAATCCGGCGATCGCCCGGGAGCCAAAGCATGGTCACGGTCATTTCGTTCTTGGTCAGCGTGCCGGTCTTGTCGCTGCATATCACGCTGGTGGAACCGAGGGTCTCGACAGCGGCCAGCCGACGAACGATCGCTCCCCGTCTGGCCATTCGCTGCATCCCGACCGCCAACATGATCGTCATGGCCACGGGCAGGCCCTCTGGCACCATGGAGACCAACTGGCTGATGGCGACCATCAAGATCTCGACCAGCGGCAGTCCCCGGACGAATCCGAGGCTCATCACGACGGTGAACAGAACTGCGGCTGCGCCTAGAACGTAGCGCCCGAACTGTGCGATGCGCAGTTCCAGAGGTGTCTTTGGCTCTTCGGCGCGGGAGGTGAGCTCGGCAAGTCTACCTACTTCTGTTGCGAGGCCGGTGGCGACGACGACGGCCCTGCCGCGCCCGGCGACGATGTGCGTGCCGCAGTAGACCATGTTGCCGCGGTCGGCCAGGGGCGTGTCCTGTGGTAGCGGCTCGGCATGCTTGGCTACCGGCAGTGATTCGCCGGTTAGTGTCGCCTCGGAGGCTTCGAGTGCGGCTGCCTCCAAGAGGCGTGCGTCCGCACCCACAGCATCCCCTGCAGACAGAAGCACGAGGTCGCCGGGTACCAGGTCCTGGGCTTCGATGTCTTCTTCATGCTCATCCCGCAGCACACGTACCCGCAGTGCGGCCAAGCGACGTAGGGCTTCCATCGACCGTTCGGCGCGGCCCTCCTGCACGGCGCCGATCACCGCGTTGAGCACCACGACGACGAGAATGACGGCCGAATCGCCGCGGTGGCCCATCGCAAATGCGATGACTGCGGCGACGAAGAGGATGTAGATAAGCGGGCTGGCGAACTGCCGTACTATGACGTGCCACAGCGGGCGTTTTTCGGCTTCCGGCAGCGTGTTCGGCCCGTGTATCTCCAGCCGACGGCTAGCTTCCTCCTGAGTCAGGCCGCGCGCCGAGTCGACGCCGGTGCGTGAACACGCTTCGCCGGCCGCCATGCTGTGCCATGGATCCGGCCGTGTGCCGTTGTCAGGGGAGAGGCTCACGTTGATTGGATATTGCTCTGCCCCGGCTTGCTCAAGTCTCGGCGTTCCAGGATCCGCTGCAAGAGAAAGGCGAGGGATCCCGCAACGAAGATCATCGCGGTAGCGCCCGCGTACTCGACCCCTTCCAGGCTTACGGCAACCACCATTCCAGCGGTCGCCAGTGTGAAAACGATGGGTGGCAGAGGGTAGGCCCAAGCCCTGAACGGTCTCGGCTTCGTGGGCTCACGGATGCGCAGCACCACTAGGGCAAGTGCGGTCAGGCCCGCGAAGGTCCAGTAGGCAACGCCCGTGTACAAGAGTAGCAAGTAAGGTTCGGGGATCGCGACGATGACCAGGCAGACGAGTGCGGCCTGGGTAAGCAGGGCGCGTATAGGTGTCTTGGTCGTGCGGTTGACGGTTGCCAACCAACCGAACAGCGGATGATCCCGCCCGGTGGCGTATGCGATGCGGGCGCCGGTAAGCGTCATCCCGTTGGCCGCCCCCAGAGTCGATACCATCAACGCGAAGCTCAACGCGGCGTTGGCCGAAGGCCCCAGAGCCCGATGCATAGCGAGGGTGGCCGTGCGTTCGCCGGAGCCGGCCACTTCGGCCGGAGTGAGGATGCCCAGGTAGGCGAAGTTCGTCGCGATGTATAGAGCGCCGACGATCCAGAGTCCTCCGAGAATGGAGAGCGGCAGGTTACGCTGCGGACTGTGCACTTCCTCGGCCACGAAAGGCGACTCGTCCCAACCGCCCAAGGTCCACATGATAGGCACCAATGCCAGGGCGAAGCGCGCGAGCGTGCTCCCCTGCGCAGTCGGAATCGCGATGATCTGGGTTTCGTGGGCCGGCAGCAGTCCCATCGCAAACCAGGCTCCGACGGCCACCATGGCCAGCAGGCATATCAGTTTGGTAGCCGTCAAGAGATTCTGTATTCCCGCGCCCTGACGCACGCCGATGATGTTGACCGTCGATACCGACAACACGGCGATGAGCGCGATGGGTACGGATGCCGCAGCCGCGGATCGATCGTCGAGCCTCAGGAAGTCGCTCGTGAAAGTCGCAAACGCGATCGCGAATATGGAGAGGGTGCCGACGCGCAGGACCAGAAACGCGGTCCAGGCATACAAGAACGAAGCGTAGGGTCCGTAAGCTCGGCGCAGGAAGACATAGATACCACCGGTCTGTGGATACGCCGATGCCAGCTCGGCCATACACAGCGCGCCGCAAGAGGCTATCAGAACACCCACGAGCCAGGCTGACAGGATCGCCGGGCCGCTGCCGAGTTGAGCGGCAACCGGTGCGACGAAGAAGAAGATCCCCGTCCCGACCATCGCGCCGACCACCAGGGAGCCGGCGCTCCAGACGCCCAGAGCGCGACGTAGTTCGCTGTTACCGGTGTGAGGCATGGCGTCGAGTAGCGCGAAGGCGCTGGGCGGCAGCGCCCGCTGTCCACAATAGCAAGCCTGCCCGCCGCGGTCTCTTATCACGATGGCCGGCTTGACTCGCCCGCGCCATCGAATAGCACATTAAACGGGGACGACGGTGCTGGTTCTTCTCGTATTGTTGGGCGCGATAATCACCGGGATGGGTGCGGTGTGCCTGCTCAAGCCCGACACGCTCAAGCGAGTGGTAGAGGTTTTTTGGCAGCGGCCCGACGCCTTGTATCTCGCCGTCGGCTTCAGGCTGGTCTCGGGGGCGATTCTTGTCGCGGCAGCGCCTCGGTCTCACTATCCGACCGTGATCGGCCTACTGGGCGTGCTGTTTCTGCTGACGGCGGCTTTTATCCCTCTGGTCGGCCGGCACCGGCTCAACGCCCTGGTCGAATGGTGGGCCGCGCAACCCGACATCGTCGTCCGGCTCTGGTCGGTTGCCGCGTTGGCGCTCGGAGGGTTCATCCTATGCGCGGCCGTCCAGGCGTAACTAGGAATCGAGGAGCAACATGAAGGACACATCTACGAGCCTGGCCGACTTGCCGCGGAGGATGACGCCGTCTGACGCTTTGTTCTGGTACGCGGAGACGGCGTTGCCGATCTTCCGCCCGATCATCGCCGGGCTCTACGTGCTCGACGGCCACCCGAAACCGGGAGGAATCGAGGCTGCTTGCGACGCCGTGATCGATCTTGTGCCCAGGTTGAGGCAGCGAGTCGTGGAGGCTCCGTTGCATCTTGGCCTTCCCGAATGGGAAGACGACGAACACTTCGACAAGGAGTACCATCTGCGTCACGTGGGAGTCGCGGCGCCCGGTGGGATGAGAGATCTTCTCGACTTGGCGGCGACGCTGTTGGCGACACCGCTCGACCGTGAGCGGCCGCTGTGGGAGGCGTATTGGATCGACGGCCTGGAGGGTGGACGAAGCGCTTTCTTCTTGAAGATGCATCATTGCGTCGTGGACGGAGTGGGCTCCTTGCGGATCCTCAACGGCCTGACGCAGCCTAGCCGCAACTCACGGCGGAGGGCTTCGGTAGGTCGGCGTCGCAAGGCTCAGCAGGTATCGAAAGACATCGCGTCTCGGCTCGCGGCCATGGCGGTCGACAACGCCCGCGCTTCAGCAGACCTGGCCCTGCGCGCCGCGCGTGCTCCTCTGGGATGGATAAGGGATCCGCGCGGTACGACAGAAGAGATCGGCCGTCTCGCGCGCGGGGTCCGCGGTGTCATCGAGGACGCTTCGCGGCCGGTCGTCGAAGATCCTCTGGCCAAGTCCTGTTCGGGCTTGTCGCGGCGCCTGGATACGATGGACATCCCGATCGAGAGGCTCAAGGCTATCAAGCAACCTCTCGGGGCCACGATCAACGATGTCGTATTGGCCGCGTTGGCCGGTGCGCTCGGCGCCTACCATCGAAAGCACCACGCGAGTGTGAAAGTGCTCAACTGCCTGGTCCCGATGAACCTGAGAAACCGCGACGAGAAAGACAACCTTGGCAACCGCGTCGGCATGATCAATATCGCTCTGCCGGTGGGCGAGAAGAGTCCGCGGCTTCGCCTCAAGAACATTATCGCGCAGACTCGCGCAGCCAAGACCGACCAGCGCGGCGCCCTTTACCCATTCCTTATGCAAGCGTTGACCGTCGTACCGGGCGCGGCCTTCAAGTGGCTGGCCAGAAACAGTCTTGGCCGCATCAATGTCGCCTGTACCAACGTGCCGGGGCTGCCCGACACCCGCTACATGGCAGGCGCGAAAGTGGAAGCCATCTATCCTTTCGTGAGTGTAGTCGAGGGCACGCCGCTGGGAATCGCATTGCTGTCTTACGACGGCCGCATGGATGTCGGCATCGACACGGACCCGGAAGCGATCCCCGATCCTCATGAGATCTCTACGCTACTCGGAGCCGCCCTCGAGGAGCTGGAAGCTCTCGGTCAACGCAGGTCTCTACGTGCGGCGACGGCATCCGCCTAGCGGGTAAGAAGCCGCCGGAGGCCGCACGTCTCGAGCGAGCGGGTTGCGTCAGGGCCGACTGCTGAGTAGACGCCTCACATGCAATTCGGTGTGTATGTCCCCAACTTTCGTTCTTATGCTGATCCGCATCGCCTTATCGAGCTGGCGCGCGAAGCCGAGTCGGCCGGGTGGGACGGAATCTTCATCTGGGATCACGTTTTTGCTTCCCTCGGGTTGGAACCGGGACAACCGACTGCAGATCCGTGGGTAGCACTGGCCGCGATGGCAACAGCGACCGAACGCCTGCGGCTGGGGCCGTTGGTTACGCCCATCGCCAGGCGGCGGCCGTGGAAGGTGGCACGAGAACTCGTCACCCTGGACCATCTTTCCGGCGGCAGGGTCATATTCGGAGCCGGCCTCGGCTTGCCGGTCGAGGGCGAATTCGAAGCCTTCGGCGAAAACCCTGATGCTCGCACACGTGCCGACAAACTGGATGAAGGGCTCGACATCATCACTCGGTTGCTCAGCGGGGATCCGCTGAACTTCGAGGGCGAACATTTCAAGCTTACCAATGTACACTTCGGACCCAAGCCGGTTCAGGAGCGCATCCCCGTGTGGGTCGCCGCAACGTGTACGGCCAGACGGCCGCAAAGGCGCGCGGCAAGATGGGATGGGGTGATTCCCATGGGCAGCGGCATGTGGATCGAGTTGGGGGAGTTCGAGTCCGTGCGCGACTACATCGGCGAACAGCGTGACGGTAACGGAGCCTACGACCTGGTGACGTACGGCTTCACGGCGTCGCCCGACGATGCTGCTACGGTTGCCGCTTTCAAAGAAGCCGGCGCGACGTGGTGGCTGGAGCAGGTGCACGACGATCTCGCGCCCTACGATGCCGCCCTGGCTCGGATCAAACAGGGGCCGCCGCGAGTTTAGGCAGCCGTTCGGTGGGTCGGGTTTCAGCTCGTCCTATCTCTTCAAGAAGGCGCTGAGGTCTCGTGCCAGCGATCCCAACTCGGGAGAGCGCCGTGCCAATACATCCTCTGCTTCAGGGTGGGGCTTGTAGTCGTGGCTGAGAATGTCGAGTCCCCAGGCGCGGTGAGTCTGAGTGCCGAATATTATGTGGCCGTCGTCGCTGATCCATGAGCACTCGTCCCAGCCGCAGGCCACGATCCTGGTGCGCCGGACGGGATCGAAAAGGGATTGGCCGTTGCTGTAGTGCTCCGCCGGATTGGTCGTCCCCAGCAAGGGCATGAAGGTGGGCACGAGGTCCTGGTTGCTCGTCACCCAAGGGATGCGTCTCGGCTCCCTATCCGGGAGGAACAGGATCAGGGGTACATGGATCTGCTCTCGCGTGAACGCACTGTTGTGTCCCCAGAAACCATGCTCGTTGAATTCATCCCCATGGTCGCCTGCGATGAGGATGATGGTGTTCTCGAGCAGGCCGTTGCTGCGCAAAGCATCGAGCACGCGCTCGGTCAGCAAGTCGAGGTAGTGCAGGGAATTCCAGTAACGGTTGATGATCTGGTCTCTCTTGGCTGCCAGTCTCGACATGCTGCTGTAGCTCACGGCTTCTATGTAGGGCTTGAAGGGCGCGTGATCCGGCGGGAAGTCGTAGGGCGCGTGAGAAGAGTCGAAAAAGATGAAGGAGAAGAACGGGTTTTGCGCATCTTCGGATGCGGCGAAGGACTCGAACATCTCGACGGTCTCGACGTGACGTTCGAGGAGAGTCTCGCCCGGCATGTTGTCATCGAGCCGGTCGCGCAACTCGACGAACACCGTGCGCCTGAACTCCGGGAAAGTCAGCGGGCTCGGCGTGATGATCTTGAAGCCGTATCCGAGTTCCTTGAGCCGGGACATCAAAACGGGGCCGCGCTGCTCGGCGAGCATGTGATGCCAGTAGGAACCGTGCAGCCCGTAGAACATCCCGAAGACACCGAAGCGGGTGGCGTTGCCGGTGGCGAGGTGATTCTCGAAAACCTGAGCGCGGCGGCTGAATTCCCAGATGTTGGGGGTTACCTCGGGCGTGAAAGCGTCGAAGCGCCAGCTGTCGAGGATTATCCACAGGATGTTGGGACGTTGGTCGGGCTCACGAAACTCGAGCGGATGGGAGGGGTAGGCCAGTGACGAGGGGTGACCGATGATGTCGACTTTGGCTCGTTCCACCGGCTCGATGTTGACGAAACGATGAGCCAATCGCTTTACTGTGAGCGGCTGGTACAGGGGGATGGCGCGAGCGAGTCTGGTTATGGAGTCCACGCCCCGCAGGTCAGCCGACGCGTATATGGCCTTATCGGCGAGGATGCAGACGACCAGAGCAGCCGCGGCCACGGCGATCAGGCGGCTGCGCGGAAGTCGAGCGCCGACCGCCGCGATCTCGTCAGCCCGCCGGAGCAGCCCGCGCAGGAGCCAGAACTCGGCCGCGAGCCCGCCGATGCAAACCACAGCGAAGAGTACGAAATCGCCCTGCGACAGCCGCAACGAATCGAAGCCTCCCGGCGTCGTCAGCACGTTGTAAGCGAGCCCGTTGATGTGAAACCGGAACATCGCGTAGGTCATGCGGTCGATGTAGACGAAGATGTGGAAGGACGTGAATAGCAGAGGGCCGAGGACCAGGATCGCCGTGCGCCCGGCTCTGGTGTATGCAAGCAGGGCAAGTGGCAGGGTGAGCAGAACGCAGAGGAGCCCTATCTGTGCCACGAGGGCGGAATGAAGGTATACCCAGCCCAGCGCACTGGTCTGCGATGCCATGGACGCGATGAACCCGTGGCCGATGAGAACGGCGATGACGGCGTTGGCCAGACAAAACGTCGAGAGCGCGCGTCTATGGGTGGATGAGCTGGATGATGACGACATTTGGTCGTGGGTCGCAACTAGCACGGGGCGCAGAAATTGACCAGCCGGGGAGGGGCGGCGCGCGTCGCGATAGGCAGTCTCGGGCGGGCTCGGCCTACTGCGTAGGAACCGGAGGAGGGCAAGAATGTCGAAGACAGCCTTTGTAGTGGTGGTCAGGGCGGTCGGTGTCGTGTCGGCGCTGGTTGGTCTCCTACATGTCGTGATAGGTCCGGAGGCTGATGTTCTGCTGGGTGCCGAACTCCCGGCCAACCTGACGAGAGAGCCCGTACTCGACAGCCAGAACCGCTTCTACGGCGCGATCTTCATGTGTTACGGAGTATTGATGTACTCGAGCGCGAGTAATCTCCGCGCGCTTGCGGCCGTGTTCAGGATTCTGTGCGCCTTCATGTTCGTCGGAGGGCTGGCGCGGCTGATCCCGATTGCGAGCGGTGCGTGGCCGCCGGCACCGGTGCTGTTCTTGTTGTCTACCGAGCTGCTGGG